>NZ_WOWO01000002.1:0-633557 GCF_009831455.1 Salinirussus salinus
GCGCTGCGTGTGGGTTGCGCCGCGCGGCCGGGGGGGCGGGGGGGGGGGGGGGGGGGGGGGGCGCCCCCCCCCCCCCGACGCCGGGGGCTTTCCAGCGGTACGTGACTACGCCCGACGCACTACCGAAGCCTGTGACCCAACCACCTTCACCCCGGAGTCACAACCCCCGGCCATGATCGCGCGGCTGTGGCACGGCTGGACAGACCCCGACGACGCCGACGACTACGAGACCCTCCTCCGGGAAGAACTCTTCCCTCGCTTCGCTGATGAGGTCGGCGAGGGCTACGCGGGCGCGGAGCTGTTGCGCCGCGAGCGCGACGAAGACGTCGAATTCCTCACGCAGATCCACTTCGACTCCTGGGACGCCGTCGAGGCCTTCGCCGGCGAGGACTACGAGCAAGCCCACGTCCCGCCCGAAGCCGAGGAACTTCTCGCGCGCTACGAGGACGGGGCGACCCACTACGAGGTCCGCGAGCGGGCGTGATCAGTTCAGGTGGTCGAGGTCCGTCCGGGTGCGCTCGGTCTCGACATCGCCGGTGTTGCGCGTCTCCGCGGGCTCGAACAGGAGGATCTCGGCCTCCTCGTCGGCGACCGGGCGGTGTTCGACGCCGGCGGGGACCACGAGCAGGTCGCCCTCTCCGAGCGTGGCGGGCTCGCGGTCGCGGAACTCGATGTCGAGTTCGCCCGAGACGACGAGGAAGAGTTCGTCGGCGTCCTCGTGGCTGTGCCAGACGAACTCCCCCTCGACCTTGGCGAGCTTGACGGCCTGGCCGTTGAGTTCGGCCGCGACCCGGGGCGCCCACTGCTCGTCGAAGCCCTCGAAGGCCTCGCTGAGTGTGACTTGCTGCACGTGTGGACGTGGGTCTGTGCGCTCAAAACCCGTTCGACGACGCTGGAGGAAGTGCTTCGGTTCGTAATACCCGGTACGAGTGCTAGAAAGCCCCCGCGTTCTCGACTCGCGCGGCTCGCTGCGCTCCTCGTTACACTGCGGTGCTTGCGTCACCGGGCTTCGTCGAGAACGCGGCCCCCTCCAGTCCCACCCGGAGCCACACACCTCCCCAGCCGACTGCGCTCCTCGCTTCGCTGCGGTGCTCATCCCTCGCACGGCGGCTGTCGCGCGATGGACCGCGCGACAGCGCGCGCCACACAGTCGGTCCGGGTCTCCGAGGGGACTGGAGTTCTCCCGGGTCCATCTCGAAGCACTATCCGCCACCGTCGGCCGGTCTTTATGCCCGGTCGGCCCGAGGGTGGGGCCATGACAGCACTGGAGCGGGAGGCGAGTCGATGAAACGCGAGGACAGGGAGATGGACCGGCTGGTCGAGCGGGTCCGCGAAGCCAAGAAGGCGGTCGGCGACGAGGGCCGGCCCGAGGCCGTCGAGTACCAGCACGACCTGGGCAAGCTGACCGCCCGCGAGCGGGTCGACTACCTCTGTGACGCGGGCAGCTTCGAGGAGGTCGGCCGGCTCGGTGCCCCGCATCCGACAACTCCGGAGGTGTACGACTGGGAGCGGGAGGACGCCCCCGCGGACGGGATCATCACGGGCATCGGCGATGTCGACGGCCGGCCGGTCGCGGTGATGGCGACCGACTTCACCGTCAAGGGCGGCTCGATCGGCCACACCGGCGGCCAGAAGATGGCCCGCGTGGCCGACCTGGCCATCGAGCGCGGGCTCCCGTTCGTGATGTTGCACGACGGCGGCGGCCACCGGATCCAGGAGGGGCTGGACGCCGGGCCCTTCGCCTCCGGGGACGGCGGCTTCGCCAACACCCAGGAGACCATGTCGGGGTGGGTGCCGACCGTCGCCGCGATCATGGGCCCTGGCTTCGCCGCGGGGACCAACTTCGCCGCCTACTGCGACTTCGTCCCGATCGTCGAGGGGACGGCCACGATGGGCGTCGCCGGCCCCGCGCTCGTCGATGCCGCGCTGGGGGTCGACCTCTCGAAGGAGGAACTGGGCGGGGCGGACTTCCAGACCGCCGAGACCGGGATGGCCGACCTGGCCTGCGAGGACGACGAGGCGTGCCTCGATGCCATCAAGCGCTATCTCTCCTATCTGCCGGGCAACGCCCAGGAGGACCCGCCGGCGACCGATGGGTGGGAGCCCCCCGCGACGGAGCGGACCGAGCGGCTCGCGGAGGTCATCCCCGCGGACACCTCGAAGGGCTTCGACGTCTACGAGGTCATCGAGGGGATCGTCGACCGGGACGCATTCTTCGAGAAGAAACCCCGCTACGCCCGCAACGTCGTCACCGGCTTCGCCCGCCTCGAAGGGCGACCCGTCGGCGTGATCGCCAACAACCCCCGGATCAAGGCCGGCACCGTCGACACCGGGATGTCCGACAAGGCCGCCCACTTCGCGAGCATCTGTGACGCCTTCGGCCTGCCCATCGTCACGCTGGTCGACGTGCCCGGCGTCCTCCCGGGCCCCGACTCCGAGCGGGAGGGGGTCGCCCGCCACGCCGCCAAGCTCCCCTTCGAACTCAACCGCGCGACGGTGCCGCGGCTGAACGTCGTCCTCCGGCGGGGCTACGGCTTCGGCTACGTGGCGATGGGCGGCGGCCGGTCGACTGACAACGACCTGACCGTGGTCTGGCCCAGTGCCGAGATCGCCGCGATGGGGATCGAGGGGGCCGTCGACATCGCCTACCGCCGGGAGCTGGAGGCCGCCGACGACCCCGAAGCCAGACGGCGGGAGCTGATCGAGGAGTTCACCGAGCGGACGAACGCGGTCCGGGCGGCCGAGCGGCTCGGGGTCGACGCCGTCGTCGAGCCCGGCGAGACCCGCGACCGGCTCGTCACCGCTCTCGAGCGCTCCCGCGACCGGTCGGGCGACGACTGGCCGCCGAAGAAACACTCGATCAACCCGGTCTGACTGAGACCGACCCAGTCGCGGCTCGGCGGTCGGCGGGCTACGCGCCGGGGTAGCCCCAGGGGCTGACCTCCTCGACCGTGGCCGCGACCCCCAGCAGGTCCGCCTCCGAGAACGTCGGCCCGACGACCTGCATCCCGACCGGGAGCCCGTCTGCGAGGTCGGCGGGGACGTTCACCACGGGGTGACCGGTCAGATTGAAAACCCAGGCCATCGCCCAGTCGGTGGGCATCCCTTCAGTTTCGACGCCGTCGATCTCCGGCGGGAACGGCTCGTCGTGGGTCAGCGGCGGCGTCGCCACCGTCGGACAGACCAGGGCGTCGTAGTCTCCCACGACCTCCTGGACGGCCCGGTAGAGGTCGGTCCGCGGGAAGTTGCTGTTCGTGTACGCCGTGATGTCGTGGCTCTCGCCCACCTCGACGATCTCCCGGAGCTGGTCGGGGACCTCCCCTTCGTGTTCCTCCAGCAGGTCGTAGCCCAGGTCGCGGTTCAGCTCCTCGACGGTCTCCGCGAAGTAGGCCGTGACCGTCGTCATGTAGGTCTCGTTGACGGTGTGCCGGTCCGGCGTGTCAAGCTCGACCTCCTCGACGGTCGCGCCCGCGCTCTCTAGGTCACCGAGGGTGGACTCGATGGCGTCGCGGGTCTCGGGGGCGACCGGGAACAGATCCAGTCCCGGCGAGTACGCGATCTCGAGGTCGGCCGGGTCGCGGGACTCGGCCGCTCCCTCGTAGTCGTCGGTCGCGGGGACGCTGAAGGGGTCGATGGGGTCGACGCCGGCCATCACGTCGAGCATCCGGCCCAAACTCCGCGTGTCGCGGGCCATCGGCCCCCGGACGGAGACGGGGGTGTGGCCGTGAAAGCCGTTCAGGTCGCTGCCGTTGGGGACGAGCCCGTGGGTCGGCTTGACCGAGACGACGTTACAGCACGCGGCGGGATTTCTGAGCGAGCCGCCGACGTCCGAGCCGGTGGCGAGCGCGACCAGCCCGTCCGCGAGCGCGGCCGCGGACCCGCCCGAGGAGCCGCCGGCGTTGCGTTCGGGGTCGAAGGGCGTCCCCGTCGGCCCGACCACGTCGTTGACCGTCCGGACCGTGTGGCCGAGCGCCGGCGTGTTCGTTGTGCCGACCGGGACCGCCCCGGCCTCCTCCAGCCGCCGGACCGTCAGCGCCGTCTCGTCGGCGACGTCGTCTGCCAGCGGAGCCAGCCCTCTCGTGTGGACAACACCCTCCTTGGTGTCGCCGAGGTCCTTGATCCCCAGCGGGACGCCCGCCAGCGGGAGGTCCTCACCGGCCTCGACGCGCTCGCGGACCTCGCGGGCCTGTTCGCGGGCCTCTTCGGCGATGACGGTCACGAATGCGTTTGTCACGTCGTTTCGCTCCTCGATGCGCTCGACGGCGGCGTCGACGACCTCGACGGGGTCAGCCTTGCCTGCGTTCACATCCGCCGCGATGTCGACCGCCGACCGGTAATGGTCTGCCATGACACCCACCTCGCAGAGACGCGCGAAAAGGATTGTGTCAACATCCGGTCACTGGGCCGCGCGTGGCGGAGCTATTAGTGAGCCACGCACGTCCGGTGGGGTATGGACGCCACGACTCCGGGAGAACACAGTCACAGGGAAACGCCGCCGGCCGGGAGGCGGTCATGAGCGCGGACGTCGAACCCTTCGAGGTGGACGTCGAGGAAGGGACGGTCGCGGACCTGCGCGAGCGGCTGGAGCGCACCCGGTGGCCCGACCAGCTCCCCGACGCCGGCTGGGACTACGGGATGGAGCGGGAGACGCTCCGCGAGATGTGCGAGTACTGGCGGACGGAGTACGACTTCGCGGGCTACGAGCGCCGGATGAACCGCTTCGACCAGTACACGACGACGGTCGACGGCCAGCGGATCCACTTCTACCACGTCGAGTCCCCGGAGCCGGGCTCCCGGCCGCTCCTGCTCAGCCACGGCTGGCCGGGGTCGGTCGTGGAGTTCCACGACGTTCTGGAGCCGCTGACCGACCCTGCGGCCCACGGCGGCGACCCTGAGGAAGCCGTCGACGTGGTCGCGCCCTCGCTGCCGGGCTACGGCTTTTCGGGGCCGACGACCGACCGCGGCTGGGACATCCCGCGGATCGCCGACGCCTTCGCGGAACTGATGGCCCGCCTGGGCTACGAGGACTTCCTCGCCCAGGGCGGCGACTGGGGCTCGCTCATCACCGTCAACCTCGGCGCCAGCTATCCCGACCGCGTCGAGGCCATCCACACGAACATGCTGTCGGTCCAGCCCTCCGCGCTGGGCGTCGAGGACCCGATGAGCCTGCTCGACGAGGAGGGCCGCGAGACGGTCCGGGAGGTCCGGTCGTTCCAGGGCGCAGAGACGGGCTACCAGGAGATCCAGTCGACCAAGCCACAGACCCTGGCCTACGGACTCACGGACTCGCCGGCGGGACTCGCGGGGTGGATCCTCGAGAAGTTCCAGACGTGGGCGGACGGCGGGCTGGAGGCCTTCGACCGCGACCGGCTGCTCGACAACCTCACCACCTACTGGGTGACCGAGACGATCAACGCATCCACCCGCCTGTACTACGAGACCGACACCGAGGAGGCGCTTCCCTCGAGCGTCGACGTGCCGACCGGGCACGCCCGGTACCCCGTCGAGATATACAAGACCCCGCGGCCGTGGGCCGACCGCGTCTACGACATCGTCCACTGGGCGGAGTTCGAGGAGGGCGGCCACTTCGCCGCGATGGAAGTGCCGGAACTGTTCGTCGACGACCTCCGGGAGTGGATGCGGGTGGTCTGAGATAGCGCTGTCCGGCGTAGACTGGCGATTATCGCGGCGGTCCCGCCGGAGACTGCGGTGCCCCTCCTACCGCATCGATGCGACGACCTCACGGACCCGCTCGCCGTCGGCCTCGACGTAGCCGCCGTGATAGCAGAGGACTCCCTGAATGTCGCGGTCGGTGAGTCGCTCCGCCGAATCGAGTGCCTCGTCCATCTCCAGGGTGAACTCCTCGCTCGGCCCCTGGAGCCCCGACGCGTCGGCGGTCAGGGCGTCGGCCGCCAGCAGCGTCCCCGAGTCCGGGAAGTGCAGCGAGACGTGACCCGGCGCGTGCCCGGGCGTGAAGACGACGTCCATCGGGCCGGCCGCGGTCCGGAACCGGACGCCGTCGACGAGTTCGACGTCCACATTGACGGGCTCGTAGCGCTGACCCTCGGGGCTCTTGATGGGGTGTTCGCGGCCGTCGACGTAGGGCGCACACCGCTGGTGGGCGTAGACGACCGCGCCGGTGCGGGCAACCAGTTCCGCGAGCGCGCCCGCGTGGTCGCCGTCCTGGTGTGTGACCAGCGCGGCGCGGACGTCGCCCAGGCTCAGGCCCGCATCGGCCAGGCCGTCCTCGAGCTGGTCGAGTTCGCCGGCGTAGCCGACATCGATGAGGACGACGCCGGTCGGCGTCTCGACGGCGGCCGGGTGGATGGTGACGGTTCGCTCGCCCCGTTCGACGGTCTGTGTGAGGTGGTGGACGCCTTCGGGAAGCGACATGCGTGGACCGACGGCGAGAGCTGTCAAAACACCCGGGGGTGACGGTGCCGGCGCAACGGGTGGCAGACGACATCCGGCCGACGGCCCGCGGTGGCTTGAAGACGCCGGGGGGCGCAGGGAGCGTATGACACTCGACGACGAGGTCATCATCGTGACGGGCGCGAGCCGCGGGCTCGGGAAGTCGATGGTCGAGCGCTTCTCGGCGGAGGGCGCCCGCGTCGTGCTCACCGCACGCGACGAGGACCGGATGGAAGAGGTCGCCGCGGACCTCCCGACCGAGTCGCTGGTCGTCCCCGCGGACGCCCGCGACGCCGACGACGTTGAGCGGGTCGTGGAGGGGACCGTCGACGCGTTCGGCCGGGTGGACACGCTCGTGAACAACGCCGGCGTGAGCATCCTCGGGATGCAGGACGACCGGAAGTTCATTCAGGACGTCACCGAGGAGGAGTACGACACCGTTCTGGAAGTGAACCTCAAGGGAGTGTTCCTGTTCACCCGCGAGGTCCTCCCGCACATGTACGACCGGGGGCGGGGAAACGTCGTCAACATCTCCTCCGGGCTGGGTCGCAACGCCATCGCCGGCGCGGGCTGTTACGTCGCCTCCAAGTGGGGACTGGAGGGGTTTACCCGCGTGACCGCACTCGAGGGCGAGGGTCGGGGCGTCAACGCCAACGCGCTTGACCCGGGCGGGCGAGTCAACACCGATATCTGGGCTCACCTCCCGCAGGAAGAGCGCCAGCAGATCCTCCAGCCGGACGTGATGGACGACGCCGCTGTCCTGTTGGCAGCCCAGGGACCCGACGGTGTCTCCGGGGAGTCGATGACTGCCGAGGAGTGGGAACAACACTTCGAATAGGTCCGACCGCGCGGCGGCCGTCGGGTGTCGTCGTCCGCCGGTGTCTCGGTCCGGAGCGGGAGCAGCCGACAGACACTTGACAACCTTGATATGACGCGCAATCGTGGGGTCGGCCATGGACGTAAAGACGGTTGACGAAACCTCCTTCTCCTACCGGAAGGTGCTTTTCTACTTCCTGGTCACGGTGGGTATCTGTGCGGTGGTCGTCGCGCCGGTGTTCGTCTCCCAGCCCTACGGCCGGCTGCTGAACACGGTCATGCTGCTGGCGCTGTTCGGGCTGGTCACCCGGACCGTCGTCTCCTCGGTGCTCACCTTCGCCCGCGTCGACAGGCCGGAACTCCCCGACGACGCCGACCTCCCCGACGTCAGCGTCGTCATCCCCGCGTACAACGAGGCGCCGGTGCTCAGAGACACCATCGAGGCCTGCCGGAACCTCGAGTATCCCAAAGAGAAGCTGGAGGTAATTCTCTGTTACGAGGCGGCCTCCGTCGACGGGACCTGCGAGCTCGCCGAGCGGCTGGCCGCCGAGGACGACATCACGAGGGCCATCGAGCGCGACGAGCCCGGCGGGGGCAAGGCCAAGGCGACGAACTACGCGCTGCAGTACGTCACCGGGGACGTCATCGCCAGCATCGACGCCGACCACGAGTTCGAACCGCGTGCCGTCAGGCGCGCGGTCGCGTGGTTCCTCGACGACGAGGACACCTGGTGTGTCAAGGGTCGGTGTTACGGGCGGAACCCGACGGACTCGGTGATCGCCCTCCACGCCACCGTCGAGCGCCACATCGCCGAGAAAGGCGAGATCGCCGCCCGCGAGCTGTACGACGGCTACACCTTCTTCGGCGGCGGGCAGGCCTTTTTCCGGGCGGAACTGTTCGAGGAGATCGGCCTCTTCGACGAGCAGATCATGGTCGAGGACATCGACATGTCCTCGAAGATCCACGAGGCCGGGAAGGACCTGCACGTCGACCCGACGGTCATCACCTACGAGGAGAACCCCGCGACGCTCGATGCGTGGTGGAGCCAGCGCAAGCGGTGGGCCCGCGGGTGGATGCAGGTGACGAATCGTTACCTCTCGCGGGTGCCGAGCACGTCGACGCTATCCCCCCGCCAGCGCCTCGACGGCATCTACACGATGATGTACGCCGTCGTCCCCGCGCTTCTCGTGCTCGCCTTCCCGATGGGGATCCTGTCGGCGCTGACCAGCATCAGCGCGCCCACCTACGTCCCCCTCTCGGACAGCACGCTTTGGACGCTGCCCTTCCTCGCGCCCGGTGCCGTCTTCGGGCTCATCGCCCTGCAGGACTACCGGGACGGCCTCTCGCACAACCCCGCGGAGTACCTGGCGGCACTGACGCTGGGGCCGTATCTCATCTTCCAGACCGCCGTCTACGTCACCGCGTTCATCCAGGAGTACCTCCTGCGCAAGCCGAGCGTCTACGTGACGACCTCCAGAAGCGACGGCTGAGCAGCCGCGTCACACTCCGCGTCGCGTCCGGGTGGTAAGCCTACTCCCTGCCGACCAGCTCCGGCTCGCCCTCGGGCGGCTCGACGCGCACCTCGTGGCGGGTGTGGCGGGCGTGGGTCTCGGCCCACCGCCGGGCGGGCGCTGCCGAGAGGAAGGCGTCCTCGTCGGGGCACTGCCGGCAGTCGACCAGCCACGGCGTGACGTCGTCGGGGAAGTGACCGGTGTGGCGGCGGTGGTCGAGCGCGAACCGCTCGAGGGCGCGGTTACCGACCTGGAGCTCGTCGAGTTCGTAGCTCAGCTCCCAGCTCTCCCCACACCGCGAACAGCTCACTGTCGGTGTCGTCTCGGGCTCTGTCGGGGGTTCGGCCGGACCGTCGCCGTCGGGACCGTCGTCGGGCACACACGACCCGAGGTCGTCCGCACACTTAGCCGGAACGGCCGGGCGACCGGCGGCCGAAGAGACAGCGGTTTCAGGCGGGGGGAAAAAGGGAGGATATGGTCGAGAACGTCATCTGGCCGGCGTACCTCGATGCCGACCTGAGCCGCTCGGAGGGACGGCGCGTCCCGGAGGACCTTGCGGTCCCCGGGCCGACGGTCGACGAGATCGCCGAGGCGGTCGGCCAGGTGGGCTACGACGCGGTCATCGAACGCGACAAGACCTACTCCCGGGAGTACGAGCCCCGCGGGCGGGTCCTCGTGAAGGACGCGGACGACGCGAGCAAGAGCGACCTCCTCGGTGCCGTCGCCGCCTACCTGGGAGCGATCCGCGCGTGAGCATGCGACGGGCCGGCGAGGTCGTCCGGGCCGCCCAGGGGCTCGCGGTCGTGCGCGCGCCCGGCGAGGAGTTCCCCGGCGAGGGTACGACCCTCGTCGACGAGTCGCTGGCGGAGGTCGGCGAGGTGGTGGCGGTGTTCGGCCCCGTCGAGCGCCCCTACCTCGCGGTCGCGCCCGCGGCCGGGCCGGTGGCACGGCTGGTCGGCGAGGCCGTCTACGCGCGATGAACCCGGACAGCGAAGCGGGTCGCACGCGCCGATGACGAAACCCTCAACACCGTTCCCGCCGCCGTGGGGAGTATGAACGGCCGGGCGCGAGTGCTTGCTGCCTGTGGCGGGATCGCCGCCATCTTCCTGTGTGTCCAGCTCGGCGCGCTGGCGCTGGTCGACCCCCTGAAGGCCGGCGGCAACCAGTTCGTCGAGAACACCGGCGACCCGACCAACAGCATCGTCTACATCGCGCTGATCCTCGTCGCGACGGCGGGCATGCTCGCGGTCATCAAACTCGGTCTGGAGTGGGTCCTCCGGGGCCTCGTCATCTTCTCTGGGGTCTACATCGCGTGGTACGTCTTCCGGGTGGTCGTCCCCGGCGTCTACGTCCCCGTCGGCGGCTTCCCGGTCAACGTCCTCGCGGTCGCCCTCGCAGTCGGGCTCGGGGCCGCGCTGTACGTCTATCCGGAGTGGTACGTGGTCGACGCCGCGGGCGTCGTGATGGGGGTCGGTGCGGCCGGACTCTTCGGGATCAACTTCGGCATCCTCCCCGCGCTGGTCCTGCTGACGGTGCTCGCGGTCTACGACGCCATCAGCGTCTACGGGACCGAGCACATGCTGACGCTCGCCTCCGGCGTGATGGACCTGCGGATCCCGGTCGTCCTCGTCGTGCCGCTGACGCTCTCTTACTCCTTTCTCGACGCCGACCTTCCGGACCCGGAAGCCGAAGAGGCCGACGAACAGACTGACCCGGCGGCCGCCGACGGGGGAGAAGGCGGGGCGGTCGGGGACGAAGGCGCCGACGCCGACGAGGGCGGCCCCGACACCGCCGACGGTAGCGACGCCGAGGCCGACTACGGCCGGGACGCGCTGTTCATCGGGCTCGGCGACGCGGTGATCCCGGCGGTGCTCGTGGCGAGTGCGGGCTTCTTTCTCACCGATGTGCCCGCCCTCCCGGTCCCCGGCCTCGCGCTGACGCTGCCGGCGGCGACGGCGATGGCGGGGACCTTTCTCGGGCTGGTCGTCCTCCTGCGGATGGTGCTGGCGGGCCGGGCCCACGCCGGCCTCCCGCTTCTAAATGGCGGCGCGATCGCGGGCTATCTGGTCGGCGCGCTGGCCAGCGGGCTGTCGCTGACGCAGGCGCTGGGTCTCGAGGGGCTGCTGTAGCGTGCCCGTCGTCGCGGCGCTCTTGCTCCCGCTCAGAACGCCTCGCTCGCAGGCGTGACCGAGATCGTCTCTCCCAGGTCCTGCTCGCGGGCCCGCTCGTAGAGCATCCCCGCGGCGGCGACCGTCTCGATGCCGGTACCGCCGCTGTCGAACAGCGTTACCTCCGTGCTGCTGGTGCGACCCGGCTCGGTTCCGGCGACCACTTCGCCGAGTTCGGCGTGGAGGTGGTCCGCGTCGACGGCCCCCTCCCGGACCGCCTGGATGTAGGCACCTGCGTCGCCGGTCTCGAGGTCCGCCCGCGCCCGCAGGTCGGGAACGTACTTCGCCCGGGCGACGGTCGTGCCGTCGACCTCGCGGGCGTCGGGGCTGTACTGGCCCATGGCCGTGACGTGGGCGCCCTCCGCCAGGTCATCGCCGTCGAAGACCGGTTCGGTGGCCCGCGTGGCCGTGATGACGATGTCCGCATCGGCGACGGCGGCTGCCGGCGAGTCGACCGCCGAGACCGCCGCCGTCCGCAGCCGGTCGTCGAACTCCGCGGCGAAGGACGCTCTGCTCTCGGGGGTCGGCGAGTAGACCCGCACGCGGTCGAGGTCCCGGACGGTCGCGGTCGCGGCCACCTGTGCGCGGGCCTGCGAGCCGCTGCCGATGACCGCCAGCTCCGCGGCGTCTTCGCGGGCCAGTGCGTCCACGCCCACGGCGCCGGCTGCGCCGGTCTTGTAGGGGTTCATGCTCGCGCCGTCGAACAGCGCCAGGGGTTCGCCGCTGTCGGCGTCGAACAGCGGAAGCAGGAAGTGGGCGTCCTCGGCCCCGAAGCCGGCGGCGTAGGTGTAGGTGCCCATCGCCCCGGTCTCGGGCAGGATCGCCATGTACGCGGTCAGAAAACCCGGCGGGTCGGCGCTTGTAAGGCTCGTCCGGGGCTTCGCGGGCGCACCCTCGCCGACCTGGCGGTACCCCTCCCTGACGGCGTCCACGTAGTCGGCGTACGACGCGAGCCCGGCCACATCGTCGCTTCCCAGAACGCGTACCTCGGGCATGGCCGCCCTATAGGGGCGGGCGGTATAGACCTTCGGAGAGACTGTCCGGGCCGGTCCGGGCGGGTAGCCGGCGCGGCCGCGGCCCAGTATCAGTCCCGAGAGCCGGCCAGAAAGCTTCTTACGTGGGGTGTGTGTATCCCTGCCACGGACGCGGGACGGCCCCCGCACGCCTCCAGCGATGACTCCCGACACGGGCGACGACACCGAGCGGGCGGGTGCGGACGGCGGGACCAGCCGGTACGGCGAACTCGAGGTCGGCGACGAGGAGGTCGTCATCTACGACCGCGAGAACCACCGGGCCTGGCTCCAGTCCTCCGTGACGGTGACTGTCGAGGACCGTCGCTGACCGTCACGTTGCGGGCGGTTTCGAGACGAACACCGCCAGCGCCCGCCAGCCGAGCAGGAATGCACCCCCGACGACCGCCGAGATGACGACGAACGCGACGGCGGTGCTGCCGCTGACCAGGATCCGCAGGCCGTGTGCGACCGGCAGTGCGACCAGCCAGGCCGGCAGCGCCCACCCCAGCCCCCGTCGGAACGAGGCGAGCGCGTCGTCGGTGTACAGCCCCCCGAGGACGGCGACGGCGACCCAGGCGAGTACGAAGGGGAAAAGCGCCTCCAGATAGGCGAGCGGGTTCGCCAGCGGCTGCATGCTGTGGCCGAACTGCTGGCCGATGAAGACGAAGGCACCCAGCGCGAGGACGTCCCCGACGAGGAGGCCGGCGGTGGAGGCAGAGGGGTCCACCCGCGTCCGGAGGTACGTGCTCGTGCTCATACCCACCGCTCAGGCGCGCCCGGACTTGTGTCTCCCGCTTCCCGCCACGCTCCCGCTTCCCGCCACGCCGACGACCGTGTAGCCGAACCCGCCGTCGAGGACCGTCGCCTCGAACCCCCCCGCCGCCAGCAGGTCGACGAGGGCGGCAGGCGCGTGGAAGGTGGAGTCGAACCCCCAGGCGCGCTCGGCGGCGACGAGCGCCCGGCCGCGGAGCGTCGTCGGGTCGAACTCGCGGACGACGACCACGCCACCCGGGCGAAGCACCCGGTACAGCTCCGCGACCACTGCGGGGTGGTCGGGCATGTGGTGGAGCGCGTCGACGACGAGGGCGGCGTCGACGGAGGCGTCGGCGACCGGCAGCCGCGTCGCGTCGCCGGCGACCGCCGCGTGGCCCTTCGACCGCGCCCGCCGGAGCATCCCCGGTGCGGCGTCGACGACGACCGTCTCCGGGCGGATGGCCGACGCCCCGCGCCCGGTGCCGCCGCCGAGGTCCAGCGCGCGGTAGACGGGGCGCTCGGCGCGGGCCAGCCCCTCGACCAGCGGCGTCTCCCTGGTCGGGGGCATCGCCAGGTCGTACAGCCGCGCGAGCCGGTCGAAGGTGGAGACGTCCCGGGTGACAGTCGAGCGGTCTCCCCGGGTGACAGTGGAGGTGTCGTCCACGGCTCGCGTACGCGCGGGCGACACAAATCCCTTACTCGCCGAGGCCCCAGTGGCGGTATGGAACTGGCCGTCCGGAACTGGCCGCCAGAGGGCGAGGCGCTGGCGCTGGACCACGAGCGGTTCATCTACGGCGGGAAGTTCAACACCGGGCGGACGGCCAAGGCCGTCGCACGCGAGGACGGCGAGGTGGTCGCCGCCGTCGCCTTCAACGAGGACCGTACCGACGCGGACACGCTGCGCTTCCGGTACGTCTCGGTCCGGGTCGACCGCCGCGCCGAGGGGGTCGGACCGCGGCTGCTGGCCTTCGCGGCCGACCGCGCCCGCGAGCACGGCTACGAGCGCGTCGGGATCGCCGTCAACAATCCCTACGCCTACGAGGCCTGCTACCGCGCCGGCTTCGCGTTCACCGGCGAGGAGACCGGGATGGCGGAACTCCTCATGACCTACCCCCCGGAGGACCGCTCGCCGGCGCGCTACCGGGAGGGGCTGGACGTCTTTGCTGAGCGGGACCTCCCGACCGACCAGGCCGACTTTGTCGCCCGGACCGACGACACGCCGCCCGAGACCATCTAGGGCTTCCAGTCAGACGGGCGTCTCGAACAGCCGGGCGCCACAGTCCGGGCAGGCCACCGCCGCGACCTCGCGGGTCGAACAGCAGGACTCGACGGTCTCGGTGCCGAACTCGGGAGTGCCCGAACAGGCCGGGCAGGTGTCGACGAACAGCCGGAGGCCGTTGAGCAGTTGCCCGCGGGCTCGCACCGGGAGGTCGCTCCACCCGCCGTACCGCTGTTCGAGGGCGTGGGCGGCCCCGAGGTCGGCGAGGAAGGCCGCCCGCGACTCCCACCGGCCCGCCTCCTTCCCGTCGACGACCAGCCGGAAGGCGTCGCCGAACTCCTCGGTTTCGGCCCCGCCGGGAACCCCGAGGGCGTCGCGCAGTGCCCCGCGGTCGGCGTCGCGGGCCTGCTCGACCCCGGCGTTCCACGCCCTCCGGAACGACTCTGTGAGACAGAGGTCGTCGCTGTCGGCACACTCCTCCAGCGCGCCGACATCCATGAGGACAGCCTCGGGGTCGAGGTTCTCGGCGTCCGGGGCCGTCTCCTCACTGTCGGCCCCGGCCACCCCCGCGAACTCGCCGGCCGGCTCTTTCCCGAACAGCGCCAGCAGCCACGGCGGGAAGTACCGCTTGGTCAGCGTCGGCGTCCCGGGGACGAGATAGCCACGGAGGTAGATGGCCGCAAGCGAGAGCCCGACCAGGATGGCGCCCGCCGCGAGCCCGATGCCGGCGTTGCTGGTCGCGACACCGGCCGCGGCGACGGCCCCGCCGAGGGCGATGGCGATGAGAACGTTCACGACAGTACAGGGGAGACACCGGTTCTCGCCGGTGTACTCGGGTTGTCGAAACCGACTGACTGCGCCGCTCATGCCCGGGGCCTCGGGCGCAGCCGGCATCAACGTTGCGTCGCGGTCGCGCCGGTCGGGGGATTCAAGCCGGTCTCGCCCCTACGGAGGGGCGATGGGAAACGCGGACCTTCGTGACCTGGCGGTCATCGAGGAGGTGTCGTTCGACGACCTCTCGGGCGTGGTCGCCGTGGACGCCCACAACTGGCTCTACCGGTACCTCACCACCACCGTCAAATTCACCGACAGCCGCGCCTACACCACGGCAGAGGGTGAGGAGGTGGCAAACCTCATCGGGGTGGTCCAGGGGCTCCCGAAGTTCTTCGAACACGACCTCACGCCAGTGTTCGTCTTCGACGGCGCCGTCACAGACCTCAAAAGCGACGAGGTCGAGCGCCGCCGCGCCCAGCGCGAGCGCTACGAGGAAGACCTGGCGGAGGCCCGCGAAACCGGCGACGAGGTGGCCATCGCCCGCCTCGACTCGCGGACACAGCGGCTCACCGACACCATCGTCGAGACGACCCGGGGGCTGCTGGAGCGGCTGGACGTGCCGGTCGTCGACGCGCCCGCCGAGGGGGAGGCCCAGGCCGCCCACATGGCCCGCCACGGCGGGGCCGATTACGCCGGCAGCGAGGACTACGACACCCTCCTCTTCGGCGCGCCGCTGACCCTGCGCCAGCTCACGAGTTCGGGCGACCCCGAGCTGATGGACTTCGAGGCCACCCTCGCGGACCTGGAACTGACCTGGGAGCAACTGGTCGACGTCGCCATCCTCTGTGGAACCGACTTCAACGAGGGCATCTCGGGTGTGGGGCCGAAGACGGCAGTCGACCTCGTCCGCGAACACGGCGACCTCTGGGCGGTCTTCGAGCGCGAGGGCTACCACGTCGAGGGGGCCGACCGCATCCGTGACCTCTTTCTCGACCCCGCGGTGACCGACGTCGAGGTGGACACCGACGTCGACCCGGACTTCGACGCCGCGCGCCGGTACGTCACGGAGACCTGGGAGGTCGACGCCGGCGAGGTCGAGCGCGGTTTCGAGCGCATCGAGGAGGCGCTCGTCCAGACCGGCCTGGACCGCTGGAGCTAGGAGAGCCGCTCGCGAAGCTGTTCGGTCTGCTCGCGGAGCTGGTCGATCTGGTCCTGGAGCTGACCGCTCGCGTCCGCCTGCATCTCCTCGAGCTGCTCCTCGGTGCGGTCGAGGAACTCCTCGGCCCGCGTCTCCATCTCCTCGTGGGCCTCGACGAGCACGTCGAGTTGCTGGGAGACGGAGTCGAGATACGCCGCCGAGAGGTCGTCGTACCCCTCGAGCCCCTCCTCGGCGAGGTCGGCGGCCTCCGAGCGGGCCTGCTCGGCGGCCTCGAACTGCTGGTCCATCGCCTCGCGGACCTGCTCGACGCCCGCTTCCGAGCCGGGGACCGTCGACTCGATGGCCTCGAGGTAGCGCTCGATGGCTTCGTGGGTCATCTCGGCGCTCCGCGCGCTCGCGTCGGTCCCGCTGTCCATCCCCTCCACCATCGCCTCGTTGAGCCGCTTCTGGAGTTCGACCGACTGTTCGAGGGCCTGCTGGCTCCGTTCGAGCGTGCGCCGCTGGAGTTCGAACGCGGCGGCGATCGGGTTCCGGTCGGCCATACCCCCAGGTTCGTCCGGGGCCCACATCAAACCACAGGCGGCCCTGGATTAGCGGAGGGGGTCCCCGCGGACACCCGGCGCCGTACCGGAGGCTTTTACGCGCCGGCGGGCGACTCCTCTCCCATGAGCGAGGACAGCGAGTACCGGACAGAGCGGGACAGCCTCGGGGAGATGCAGGTGCCGGCGGACGCCTACTGGGGCGCCCAGACCCAGCGCGCGCTCGGGAACTTCCCCATCAGCGACGTCACCTTCGGGCGCCGATTTATCCGCGCGCTCGGCGTCGTCAAGAAGGGCGCGACCCAGGCCAACCGGGAGCTCGGGCTGCTCGACGAGGAGACAGCCGAGCACATCGTCGCGGCCGCGGACGAGGTCATCGACGGCGAGCACGACGACCAGTTCCCAGTCGACGTCTTCCAGACCGGGTCGGGGACCTCCTCGAACATGAACGCGAACGAGGTGATCGCCAACCGCGCGACCGAACTCGCCGGCGGCGAAATCGGTTCCCGGGAGATCCACCCCAACGACCACGTCAACTACGGCCAGTCGAGTAACGACGTGGTCCCGACGGCCATGCACGTCGCCAGCGCCGAGGCAGTCGAGAAGGACCTCCGGCCCGCCCTGGAGACGCTTCGCGACGCGCTCCAGGCAAAGGAAGAGGAGTTCGACGACGTGGTCAAGACCGGCCGCACCCACCTCCAGGACGCCACCCCCATCCGGCTGGGCCAGGAGTTCTCGGGCTACCGCGCCCAGGTCGAGAAGGGGGTCGAGCGCCTCGACGCCGTCCGGTCACACCTCCGCGAGCTCGCGCTCGGGGGCACCGCAGTCGGGACGGGGCTGAACACCCACCCCGACTTCCCGGAACTCGCCGCCGAGTACATCAGCGAGGAGACCGGCGTCGAGTTCCGCGAGGCCGACAACCACTTCGAGGCCCAGGCCGCCCACGACGCCATGAGCGAGGCCCACGGCGCGCTCCGCACCGTCGCTGGCAGTCTCAACAAGATAGCCAACGACCTCCGGCTGCTCGCGTCGGGCCCGCGCAACGGTCTCGGCGAGGTCGAGCAGCCCGAGAACCAGCCCGGTTCCTCGATCATGCCCGGAAAGATCAACCCCGTGGTGGCGGAGGCGGTCAACCAGGTTCACAAGCAGGTGGTCGGCAACGACGCCGCCATCTCTGCGGGCGCCGCCGAGGGCCAGATCGACCTGAACCTCTACAAGCCGGTCATCGCCCACAACTTCCTGCAGTCCGCCAAGCTCCTCGCGAACGGTAGCGAGGTCTTCGCCGAGAAGTTCGTCGCCAAGCTCGAAGCGAACCGCGAACACTGCGCCGAGCGCGTCGAGCAGTCGATGGCCCTCGCCACGGCGCTCAACCCCGCCATCGGCTACGACAAGGCCTCGAAGGTGGCGAAGCAAGCGATGGACGAGGGCAAGACGATCAAGGAAGTCGTCGTCGAGGAGGGCTATCTCACTGCCGAGGAAGCCGAAGAGGTGCTCGACCCGGCGAAGATGACCGAGCGGGTAATTCTCGGCGGCGAGTAGGCGGCGAGGACTGTTCCGCGTGTCCGAGCCGCAGTCGCCGGCGAGCAGGAGACGACTGAACTCCGATCGCGGCCACCCTGGCTACCGCACGAAGTAGGGCTCGTCGCCCGGGTGAAAGCGCCCGAGGTCGGAGGTCTGGCGATAATCCGACTCGCGGAGCGCCACCAGGGCGTCCGCGAGCGCGTCGGCGTGGGCGTCGTTCCAATCTGTCGGCTCCAGGACTGGAACAACGAGCCACCCCGACCCCTTGGTCTCGGTCGCGTGCAGCGCCTCCATGTCGACCTCCGCCTCGCGCGAGCGGCTGGTGTACGCCTCGAAGACGTGCCGGGTCGCCCGTTCGCCGACGGGGAGCAGGACGTGGGCCGTCACCGCCCGGAGTTCGGCGTCGAAGTACGGCTCCAGGGCGGCGTAATCGCTCTCCGTCGGCGAGCCGGCCGCGTCCCCCTCTGTGGGTGCGTCGGCCCCGCCCGTCATGCTCCCGGGTGCACACGTGTGCAGGTAGGAGAGGAAGGTACGCCGGACCCGAACCTCGCCACTGTCGGGGTCGACGCCGTCGACGAGCCCGCCCCGCGAGAGCGCGTCGAAAAACGACGGCGACCAGGGGCGACCCGTGAACGGGACCCGGGCCTCGAGGCCGCCGTGTACGCCGGGGTGGTCGCCGACGACGTGGAAGTGTGCCCGCGTATCGCCGTAGCCCGGGACCGAGTGCTCGCAGGGTGGGTCCATTCCGAACGGATTCCGGAGCGTGTCGGCGACGTACTCCACAGGGGAGCCAGCCCCGCGAGCGACAATAGTCTGCCGGCGGCCGACGACCGTCGGGGCCGCGATACCGCGCGACCGGCTCAGACGTGCTCGTCGAGGAAGTCGACGACCCGGGTGTAGGCCTCGACCTGGTTCTCCAGTTTGGCGATGCCGTGTCCCTCGTCCTCGAATACGAGTTTCTCGACGGGGACGCCCCGCTCGCGGACCTCCTCCACGATCTGCTCGGCCTCACCGACCGGGACCCGCGGGTCGTTGGCGCCGTGGAGGACGAAGAGCGGCGCCTCGATGTTCTCGACTCTGTTGATGGGGCTGATCTCCTCCAGGAGCTCGCGGTCCTCGGCCAGCGAGCCGTACTCGGCCTCCCGGAGCTCCCGGCGCCAGGGGCCGGTGTTCTCGAGGAACGTGACGAAGTTGGCGATGCCGACCGCGTCGACGCCCGCGGCCCAGCGGTCGGGGTACTCCGTCAGCGCCGCGAGCACCATGAACCCGCCGTAGGAGCCGCCCTTCGCGACCACGCGGTCGGCGTCGAGCTCGGGCTGTGCGACCAGCCAGTCGACCGCCGCGTCGATGTCCCGCACGGCGTCCATCCGCTTCTCCACGTCGTCGAGGTGGGTGTACGCTTTCCCGTAGCCCGTCGAGCCGCGGACGTTGGGCTCGAAGACCGCGTAGCCACGCGAGAGGAAATACTGGGTGAGGCCGGTGAAGGAGGGACGGCGCTGGCTCTCCGGGCCGCCGTGGATGTCGACGACGACCGGCGCGTCGTCGGGCTCGCCGCGCTCGACGCCCTCGGGGACCGAGTAGAGGGCGGGGACCTCCCGGCCGTCGAAGGTCTCGTACCTGACGAGGGCGGGCTCGACGAAGGTCTCGCGGGGGATCCCCGCGGTCCCCGCGCGAGTCCACTGGCGCGCGCCCCCGCCCTCGCGCAGCCCCGGGACGGGGACGACGAAGACGTTGGTGTTGAGCGCGCGGCCCGACGCCGACAGCGCCAGGCGGTCGCCCGCGGGGCCGAAACTCACGCCCCCGGCGACGTCGCCGGGCAGGTCCGGGAGCGGGTACTCCGTGAGGTCGGTGCCCTCGACGTCCGCCAGCGTGAGTTCGGTGTAGCCGTCGACGTTGCGGGAGTACACGAGCAGGCCGTGCTCGTCGTCGACGGCCACGCCGTCGATGTTCCACTCCCCGCCCTCGCGGACCGGCTCCAGGTCGCCCGTCTCCGGGTCCAGCCGGGCGAGATACAGCGTGTCGCTGCCCTCGTCGGTGACGGTGTAGAGCCCGCCGTCCGGCCCCCACTCGACGCTGCCGTAGCGCACGTCGCCCTCGTGGGGCGTGAGGTGGGTCCGCTCACCGGTCCCGATGTCCAGCACGTAAACGTCCTGGTCGAAACTGGAGTGAGCCTCAGTGAGGACAAGCCGGTCGTCGGCGGGCGCCCAGCCGCCGACGGTGAGCCAGCCGTCGCCCTCGAAGACCAGGTCGGCGTCGTCGCCGCGTTCCTCGCGGCCCTGGGTGTAGATGTCGAAGACCGACTCGTCGCGGCGATTGGAAGCGAACGCGAAGCGGTCGCCGCCGTGGCTCCAGCCGCCCCACCGGTGTTTCGCGTCGGGCAGCCCGGTCAGCTCTGCGATGGTGCCGCCCTCGTCTAGCCGGTACAGTTGCATCCGTTCGTTGCCCCCCTCGTCCATGCCGAAGACGAGCTCCGGCCGGGTCGGCGAGTAGCTGGCGAAGGAGACGGGCTCGTCGTAGAAGGTCCGCTGGGTGGGCCAGCCGCCGGGCTCCTCCAGCGTCCACACCTGGCCGGTCCCGGTCGTGTCCATCAGGAAGGCGAGCGTCCCGTCCGGCCCCAGCGTCGCGCCGTAGGCCCGCCGGACGGTCAGGTACCGCTCGAGGTCGTACTCGTGCACTCCCGAGGGCACGGGTGGCGCGCACATAGGTCTGTGGCCGCCGATTCGGGCCCGAGGGTCCGGAGCGCCAGCCCGGAGGCCCGCGCTTTTGTGGGTCTGGCCCCTACCGGGCTCATGCGACGCCGAACGCTCCTCGCAACCCTCGCCGGCGGCGCGGCGGGGCTGGCCGGCTGCAGCCAGGGCGCGCCGTCCGGGAACGGAAACGACGGCGACCGCCCGGGGGACGGTAACGGCGGTGGGTCCGGCACACCTCTCGACGGAGTCCCCGACGCTGTCGCTCTCGACCCCGTCGCCGAGGGGTTGCGCGCGCCGCTCGACATCGCCTTCGCCCCCGACGCCGACCGCCGCTACATCGCCGAACAGCAGGGGGTCGTTCGCGTCCACGGGACCGACGGGCTCCGCTCCGAACCGCTGCTCGACCTCCGGGAGACGGTCGTCACGGGGTTCGAGCAGGGACTGCTCGGGCTGGCGCTTCACCCCGACTTCGCGGAGAACCGCCGGCTGTTCGTCCGCTACTCCTCGCCGCCCCGGAGTGGGACGCCCGACGGCTACAGCCACACCTTCGTCCTCGCGGAGTTCCGGGTGAGCGAAGACGGCCGGACGGCCGTCCCGGACTCCGAGCGAACCGTCCTCGAGGTCCCCGAGCCACAGGCCAACCACAACGCCGGCAGCGTCGTCTTCGGCCCGGAGGGGTATCTCTACGTCGGGGTCGGCGACGGCGGGGCCGGCGGCGACCAGGGAGAGGGGCACGTCGAGGACTGGTACAGCACCGTCCCCGGCGGCAACGGCCAGGACGTCACCGAGAACCTCCTGGGGAGCGTCCTCCGGCTCGACGTCGACGGGCGGGAGGACGGCAAGGGGTACGCCGTCCCCGACGACAACCCCCTGGTCGGGCGGGAGGGACTCGACGAACAGTACGCCTGGGGGTTCCGAAACCCCTGGCGGCTCTCGGTCGACGGCGAGGCGCTGTACGCCGGCGACGTGGGCCAGAACCGCTACGAGGAGATCGACCGCGTCGAGCGTGGCGGGAACTACGGCTGGAACGTCCGGGAAGGACGGCACTGCTTCGGCGCGGGCGAGTGTCCCGACAGCACGCCCGAGCGCGTCCGCGACGGCGAGCCGCTGCGCGAGCCGGTGCTCGAATACCCTCACTCCGGCGCCGCCGTCAGCGGCATCTCGGTCATCGTCGGCAACGTCTACCGCGGCTCGACGGTGCCGGGGCTGGACGGGCACTTCGTCTTCGGCGACTACCGGGCCAACGGCCGGCTGTTCGTCGCGGACCCGGCCGACGGCTGGACCAGCGGCGTCCTGCCGGTCGCCGGCGACGACACGGTCGAGCGGGTCCTCTCCATCGCCCGCGGTCCCGAGGGCGAGATGTACGTCCTCGGAACGGGCGAGCGCGGCGGCGTCTACCGGCTCACGTCAGGCTGAGCGCAGGGTCGCTCCGCCGGCTCCCGCCGGTCTCCCGTTCGCGCTACCCTCCGGTCCCTTCGACGAGCCGCTGGAGGTGCTCGGGCGGGACCGCACCCCGCGCGGCCGTACCGTCGCAGACGAAGGTCGGCACGCCCGTGACCCCCTGCTGTTTGGCCCGGTCGAACTCGGCCTCCAGTTCCTCCCGGAGGGTGTCGTCCTCAAGCGCTCCCTCGACGACGCCGGGGTCGATGCCGATATCGGCAGCGATATTCTCGAGCACTTCGGGGTCGCCGATGTCCTGTCCCTCTTTCCAGAGGGCATCGAAGACCGCCTCGTCGAAGGCCAGCCAGGTGCCGTAGGCCTCGGTCTCCCTGACCCGGTAGGAGACCAGCTGGGCGTTCAGCGAGTCCACGTCGGTCCGGAGTTCCTCGACCATCTCGACGTCGTACTGCTCCTGTAGCCGGCGGACGTTCTCCCGGGCCTGCTCGTAGTAGGCCTCGTCCTTGCCGTCGTCGGCCTCGTGGTCGATGGTGCCGTCCTCGTTGCGCTTGCCCGCCCGGAGGCCGAAGGGGTGCCAGTCGATCCTGAGAGGGGCCTCGCGGGTCTCCTCGTACTGTTCCAGGGACTGGCGCCCGAGATAGCAGAAAGGGCAGACGTAGTCCGAGTATACCGTCACCTCGGCCGTGGTCTCTGTCTCGCTCATGCCCCCGCTACGGCCCGGGCACTGATAAGCGGGCAGGCACGCGGCGGTTCGGCCGCCGCTCGCGATGGAGAGAAGTGCGCTGGCCGAGATTTGAACTCGGGTTAGGACCGTGGCAGGGTCCTGTGATACCACTACACCACCAGCGCCTGTCCCAAACTGGGAGCAAGGGAGACAAAAGCGTTCCGAATACCGGCGGCGTCACCTCCCCGGGACTTAGGCGACCCCCGACCCTACCCCCGGCCATGACAGTGATCGCGATGCTGTCGGTCGCACCGGTTCGCGAGGGGAGCATGGCGGGCGACGTCGCCGACGCCGTCGCGGCGCTCGAGGGTTTCGACGTCTCCTACGAGACGAACCCGATGGGGACCGTCATCGAGGCCGAGGACATCGACACCCTCCTCGCGGCCGTGGCCGCGGCACACAAGGCCGTCGACGCCGACCGGGTGAGCACCTTCCTGAAGGTCGACGACAAGCGGACCGTCGACCAGCGCGCGCGGGAGAAAGTCGAGGACGTCGAGGCGGAACTCGGCCGGGAAGCGCGCAGCGACCCGGCCTGACCGCGGCCGGCGTGCGGTTCCGGACGGGACCGCAAACGCCCCCCGGCCGGTAGAGCGCCGCTCAGGGGCGGAAGACGACGGCCCTGGCGGCAGCCAGCGAGACGCCGAACCAGGCGACGAGCCCGAGTGCCGCCGGGAGCGTGGCCGCGGCGACGGGGAGTTCGCTCGCGCCGGTCGGCGCGACGGCGAGCGAGAACACCAGGCTCCTGTAGGCGGCGTTCGGACTCAGCGCGAGCAGCGCGGTCAGGTCCGCCGGCGAGACCAGCCCTCCCGAGAGTGCGGCGACGAAACTGCTGTCGAAACCGACGACCAGCGCGAGCACCAGGCCGGTGGCGAGCGCCAGACCGGCACGCGTCGAGCGCGCGACCGTCGAGACCAGCACCGCCAGCGCGAGCACGACTGCCGCGAAGACGGCCGTGACGACGACAAAGCGCAGGAACGTGACCGGCGTGTCGACGGTGTTGTGGACCGCGATGACGGAGACCGTCTCGCCGCCGCCCGCGGTGGTCACCGCGACGCCGACGCCGACGAGCGAGAGGAGGACGACGCCGAGCAGGGGGACCAGCCGCCCGAGATACACCCCGAGGACGTACTCGCCGGCCGAGACGGGGAAGGTCCGGATGGCCTCTATCTCACCGCGGTCGTGGTCGCCGAGCACCGCGCGGTAGCCGAGCGCGAACCCCAGCACCGGGAGCAGGACCTCGTGGGGCAACAGCAGGTCAAGCACGGCCGGCAGGTAGCCACCCGGCGCCGAGAGCAGCGTGAGCCCGACCACGAGCCCCACGTAGCCGACGGCGAGGGCGGCCACCGTTCGGCTCCGGAGGACGGTCTGGAACTCCCGCTGGGCGACGGCCATCGTCCGGGCCGTTCGCGTCCGGGCGGGGCTCACTCCTCCTCACCCCGCTGTCTGCCGGCGTAGACTGTCGGCATCTCCGCGCCGACGAGCGTCTCGAGGGCGTCCGCGAGCGAGTCCGTCCCGGTCTCCGCCAGGAGCTCTCCGGGCGGGTCGGCCGCGACGAGCGTCCCTCGGTCGAGCACCAGCACCACGTCCGCGACGCGCTCGGCGGCGGTCAGGTTGTGCGTCGCGAGCACGACCGCGTCGCCGGTGTCGGCGACGTCCCCGATGACGCCGGTGATGTAGGCGGTCATCATCGGGTCCAGCCCGCTCGCGGGCTCGTCCAGCAGGAGCACGCCGGGGTCGCCCACGGTGGTCAGTGCCAGCCCGAGCAGGCGGGTCATCCCGCCCGAGAGGGCGTCGACGGGTCGGTCGGCAACCGGCGTCAGCCCCACCCGCTCCAGCGTCGCGTCCACGTCGACGTCGGTCTCGACCAGCGAGCCGTAGAAGGCGACCGTCTCGGCGACGGTGAACTGCGGGCGGAACGCGGGGGTCTGTGCGAGGTAGCCGACCGGCCGGTCGCCCCTGGCGTCGACCTCGACGCTGCCGTCTGTCGGCTCGATCAGCCCGCCGAGCAACCGCATGAGCGTGCTCTTGCCGGAGCCGTTCGGCCCGATGAGACAGGCGACCGTCCCCGGCGCCAGGGCGAAGGAGATCTCCTCGAGCACCGTGAGGTCGCCGTAGGCGTGGCCCAGCCCCTCGACGTCGATGACCGGTCCCTCGGCGGGGTCCTGCTCATCCGTCACGGCTCGTCACCCCCGTCTCCACGCCGAGCCGGTCGAGGACGTCGGGTCTGACGGGCCGGCTCAGCGGGGCGGGGTCGATGGCCCCCTCCGCGCGCAGCCCGGGGACGGCGCGCTGGAACCCCCGCATTACCGTGACCGCCGGCGAGTCGGCCAACGTTGCGGCCCCGGCCGACCGGTTCGCGGCGCTGTCGACGGTGTCGGTCGGCCGGTAGGGCCGGTCGATCACCCCGTCACCGTCCCGGTCGCGGCCCGGGATCGGGCCCCAGTAGTTGCCGCGACCGCCGACGGCCCAGGTGTCGCGGCTCCCCGGCGCGACCTCGACCGGTCGGCCGTTCGCGAGGATATCGTTCTCGGCGATGTCGTTGGTGGGCAACAGCGTCCCGTCGCGTACCCCGACGTCGTTCCGGACGACGGTGTTGTGGGTCACCAGCGAGCGGTCGGCACCGACCGAGATCCCCAGCCCGTTGTCAGCGACCACGTTCCAGGCCACGAGGGAGGTGCTCCCGTCGACGGAGACCCCCCGTCCCGAGTCCCGGACGTCGTTGCCGACGACCAGGTTCCCCTGCGGCCGCGTCATCACGACGACCCCCACCTGTGTCTCACGGACGGAGTTGTTGGCGACCAGCGTGTCCCGCGTGTACATCTCGTGGACCCCGTACCGCATCCCGCGCATGGTGTTGTCCCGGACCACGAGCCCGTCGGAGTAGTGGGTGTAGACCCCGTCGCGACCGCCGCGGAAGGCAGAGTCCTGGACGACCGCGCGGGAGTACATCGCCAGCACGCCCATGAAGCCGTCGCCCCAGTCCTCGGCCCCGCGGACAGTCACGTTCGTGACGGCGGCCCCCGAGCTGTTGAGCAACACGATACCGTTGGCGGGGGTGTCGACGGTGACGTCGGCCACGAGCGAGCCGCGGGCGTCGGCCATCCGGATCCCGGCGTCACCCTCGCCGTAGACCAGGCGCACGCGCCGGTCCCACTCGGAGCCGTCGTCGTCGTCGGAGGCGTTCCCGAGGTCACGGTCGCCGACGCCGGTCACGCGCAGGTCGGTGACCGCGACCCGCGGCGAGCGGACCGTCAGGACGCTCCCGGTCCCGTTCCCGTCGATGACTGTCGCGTTCCCGGCGCCCGCGAGCGTGACCGGTTTGGTGACCGTCACCGGGCCGTCGTAGGTCCCCGGCGGGAGGCGGACCGTCTCGTTCGCCTCCGCCTGCTCCAGTGCCGCCTCGAGCGTCGGGGCGTCCCCCTCCCCGACGACCACTGAGACCGGACGGTCGCGAAGCTCGCTGGCGTCCGCGACGGTCCGGTTCGCCCACGCGTGCTGTTCGCCGATCCGCTCGCGCAAGACCGCGCCGCGCGCGCGCTCCGTCCCGGACCGGCTCTTGACCGCCGCCCAGCCGACGACCGTCCCGCCGTACCGGTCGGTGAAGGCGGTCGCGTCGGCCCGGTCGCCGAAGGGGAGGACGGCCGGTCCGGCCGGCGTCCGGGCCTCGCTGTCCACGACGAAGTGCGCCTCGGACGCCCGGACCCATCCGCGCCTGACGTCGTTCTGAAGCGTGACGTAGCCGGCGTCGGTCAGCTCGGGTGCGGTCCCGGAGTAGTCTGTCACGAACACCGCCAGCGGGCGGCCGTAGGTCCCGCCTCCGCCCGTTCCGACCTCCTCGACCAGCGCCTCCATCCCGTAGTAGCCGACGACGTACTCGTACTGGGCGTAGAAGGCCTGGGCCCGGGGGACCGACCAGCCCCGCGACTCGGCCTGGCGGACGTCGACGCCGGTCATCCCGGTCGTCAGGGTGTCGTCGAAGGCGACCGGCGAGAACGACTGGCCGGCGTCCGGGCTGACCAGAAAGCCCGTCCCGGCGAGGAGGAGCACGACCGCGAGCCCCAGCCCGACCCACGCGACCCTGACCCGGCCCACCATCTCAGTTCATGCCCAGCCCGGCGACCGTCTCCCTGGTGACGTCCCCGAACGAGAGCAGCGTCCCGCCGTGCTCGTCGCTGAACGAGTCGGCGTCGGCCTCGGCCGAGAACCCGATGAGGTCACGGCCCATGGCCCCCTTCACCTCGGAGTTGGCGACGAAGGTCACCTCGGTCGCGTCGACGAAGGCGTCGGCCTCGGGGTGGGTACTGATCAGCGTCGAGTCGCCGTCCTGGGTGAGCGTGTAGTCCACGCTCGAGTAGTCCGTGACGTAAAACGCCGTGCGCTCCCAGCCACGGTCCTGGCGCTCGAAGTCGTACTGGAACGCCTCCCACGTGCTGTCGAACCGAGCGGGGTTGTCGTGGCCAGACGGCTGCTCGTCCCGGTAGAATATCTCCGTGCTCGGCCCGGGGTGGTTCGGGATCACCATCCCGCAGACCTCACACTGGTCTTCGGTCGTCAGCGTGACCGGCTCGGGTGTGTCCCCCTCGCCGCCGCCCCCGAGGCAGCCGGCGACGCTCGCGGCGGCTGCCGCACCCACCCCTCCCAGTACCCGACGGCGCGTGACGTCCCCGACCCGGCGTCCCCGCTCCGGCCCCTCTCCGCCCCCGTGCGAGGGGACGTGTGAGTGCCCGTGAGCGTGATGAGAGTGGTCGCACATCGTTGGCTACTGTTGGCACTGTCTACTGAAATACTCGTCACTCCTTCCCGGACGGCTGAACTCGACGACGGATTTATGCGACCCGGTTTTGGCGTTCTAGACGCGTACTACGCCCGCCGCCGCGACCGCGGGCGAGCGGCCGCCGGCGCCCGGTCCCAGCCGACTGCCCCTCTCGGGCGCCGGCCGCAACCGACCGCCACTCCCTGGCCCCGGCCGAAACCGACCGCAGTTCCCGGATTCGAGGATCACACCAGACGACTCTTGTGTGGAAATTCCAAAGCTCGAGTCGTAGATGAGGCGACGCACATACCTCCAGGTGGCTGCAACGCTCGGCGCGGCGGGGCTGGCGGGCTGCTCGGCCAGCGGCGCCGGTAACCCCGACGTGGTGCTCCCGGAGCCGGACCGGGAGTTCGACAGCAGCGACCTGCCGTACCCGGCCTGGGGCGAGCGGCTCCCCGACGTCACGCTCCCGGCGCCGCTGGCGGACCGTGAGGTCGCTCTCCGGTCCGTCGACCGCCCGCAGCTGCTGACGTTCTTCTACAGCCACTGCAACAGCGTCTGTCCGGTGCTCATCTCGGCGCTCCGGAACGTCCAGACGCACGCGCTGAACGAGGGATACGGCGACGAGGTGGCGTTTCATCCGACCACCTTCGACCCCGAGCGCGACGACGCCGACCGCCTCCGGACCTACGGCGAGGAGATGAACGTCGACCTCGCCGCGGGTAACTGGCGGTTCCTCCGGCCGGCATCGAGAGGGCGGGCCGAGGAGGTCGTCGCGGAGCAGTTCGGCGTCTCCTTCGAGCGGACCCATCCCGAGGAGATGGAGGTGTACATGTTCGCACACGCCGCGCTGACGCTGCTCGTGAACGCCGACGGGTACGTCGAGCGCGCTTACCGGGAGAAACAGCCCGACCCCGAGACGATGATCGCGGACCTGGAGACGGTAAGGAACGGATGAACCGGCGGCGACTCCTCACCGCACTCGCCGGGCTCGGGCTGACCGGCGGGAGCCTGCTTGCGGTCAGCCAGGGGCTCCCGGGCGGCTCCGACGGGCTCTCGGTCCGCGTCGAGACGGTCGACGCCGCCGGGTCGGAGGCCGGCCAGCTCGGCCTGCCAGTCCGCGGGCAGCCGGTGACCGTCGTTGACCTGTTCGCGACCTGGTGTGCGCCCTGCAGGGAACAGATGGATGCGCTCGGCGCGGTCCACCGCGAGTACGGCGACCGTGCGGCCTTCGTCTCCGTGACCAACGAGCGCGTCGGCGGGACGCTCACCCGGGCCGACATCAGGGAGTGGTGGCAGCGCCACGACGGCAACTGGACGGTGGGACTCGACCCCGAGAGCGCCCTCATGGCCGCGCTGGGCGCCGACGGCCTGCCCTACCTCGCGGTCGTGGACCGGTCCGGGACGGTCCGCTGGGAGCACGCCGGGCTCGTCGATGCCGACACTCTCGGCGACCGGCTCGACCGTCACCTGGAGGCATGACCGGAGCAGTTCCGGGCGCCGGCGTCCTGGCCTTCGCCCTCAGCGCCGGCCTGACGACGTTTTTCGCCCCGTGTGCGTTCCCGCTGTTGCCGGGTTACGTGGGCTACGCCCTGCAACAGAACGGCGTCCCCGGGGTCGCGGCCGCCGGGGCGGCCGCGGCCGGCGCGCTGGCGACGCTCGCCGCCGTCTCGGGGCTCGCCTTCGTCTTCGGGCGGGCGCTGACCGGCGTGTTGCCGGCGTTCGAACCGCTCGTCGGCCTCGGATTGGTCGTCTTCGGGGCACTGGTCGCCACGGACCGGGTCCCCGAGGTGCGGGTGCCGCTCTCCCGGCGTCCGGACTCGGTCGCCGGGTTCGGCGTCTTCGGCGCGGCCTATGCACTCGCCGCGGCCGGCTGTGTCGTCCCGCTCTTTCTGGGGGTGGTCGGCCAGGCGGCGACGCTCCCCGCACCCGCGGGCGTCGCAGTCCTGGGCGCGTACGCGGCGGGCGTCACCGCCCCGCTCGCGGGCATCACCCTCCTGACGGGAGCGGGCGTCGGCTCCTGGCGCTCCGCCGGCCGGCTCTCGCAGTACGTCAAGCCCGTCGCCGGTACCGTGATGGTCGCCGCCGGACTCGGGCAGCTCTACCTCTCCGTCGCTGTGCTCGACGTGCTGTAGAACCTCCTGACTCGGGCCCTCCGGGGCGGACACCGCGCCCGCCCCAGCGGATCCCGTTTCGTTGTTCAGCAGGGGTCATTTTAATGTATCGTCAATCCTTACTTAAATTCGGTCATGTTCGAAGCAGTACTCGGCGGAGAGGGTGCGCTACCGGCACTGGTCCCGCTCCAGGCAGACCTGATACAGGGCGACCAGCTGTTGAGTTCGTCGCTGTGGGTCAACGTCGCCCTGGCCGGGCTGGCGGCGCTGCTGTTCGCCTATATGGGCCGGAACGTCCGGGGGGACCGCGCCAGGATGATCTGGGTCGTGACGCTGTTCATCCCGCTGGTATCGATCTCGAGTTACCTCGGACTGCTCTCGGGGGTGACCATCGGCGTCCTCGAGATGCCCGCCGGACACCCGCTCGACGAGGCGGTCAGCCAGTGGGGGCGCTATCTCACGTGGGCGTTCTCGACGCCGCTGATCCTGGCGGCGCTCGGGTGGCTGGCCGACGTCGACCGCGCCGACCTGCTGGCCGTCGTCGCCGCCGACATCGGGATGTGTCTGACCGGCCTGGCGGCGGCGCTGACTACCTCCTCGCTTCTGATGCGGTGGGTGTTCTACGCCGTCAGCTGTGTGTTCTTCGCCGTCGTGCTGTACGCGCTGGTGTTCAAGTGGCCCGTGAGCGCGGAGGCCGCCGGAACCAGCGAGATCTTCTCGACGCTGCGGGCGCTGACGGTCGTCCTCTGGCTGGGCTACCCGATCGTCTGGGCGGTCGGCATCGAGGGGCTGGCGCTCGTGGAGTCGGCCGGGCTCACCTCCTGGGGGTACTCCGCGCTCGACATCCTCGCGAAGTACGTCTTCGCGTTCCTGCTGTTGCGCTGGGTCGCCGACAACGAGTCGGTCGTCGAAAGCGCGGGGAGCGGTGCCGGGACCGCCGGTGCCACCCCGGCCGACGACTGACACTTTCTGCTACTCGCCTTCGGTCCGTCCGCTCGTGGTCCCGTGGCGGTGACCGGACGGTCGGGAACCGGCAGGAGTCCACGCGTTCTTAACGGTGGCCGGCCAAGCCGGCCCATGGAGACGCTCAACCGGATGGCCACCGAACTCGTCGACGAGGCCATCGACTTCGCCGAGGAACTCACTATCGGGGTCCACGGCCTCACCGGCGACGCCGCGGTACTGGATTTCGGGGTCGAGCGGCCGGGTGCCGTGGAGGCCGGACTGTTGCTCGCGGAGGTCCAGACCGCCGGGCTGGCGACCGTCCAGACCGGCGTCGAGACCGTCGGGGGCGCCCCGCTGACCCACGTCGAACTCTCGACCGACCACCCGGCGCTGGGCCTGCTCTGTGCCGGTAAGGCCGGCTGGGAACTCAGCGTCGGCGACTTCGAGGGGCTGGGCAGCGGGCCCGCCCGCGCGCTCGTCGCCGAGGAGGACATCTTCGGTCGCGTGGGCTACCGGGAGGACGCCGACTTCGCCGTGCTGGCGGTCGAGACCGACCAGCTCCCCGGCGAGGAGGTCGCCAGCGCCGTTGCCGAGCGGGCCGGGGTCCCCGAGTCGGCGGTGTTTCTCCCCGCTTACGCCACAGCCTCTGTCACGGGCAGCGTCGTCGCCGCCTCCCGCGCCGCTGAGCTCGCGACCCTCCGGCTGGCGGAGTCCGGCTACGACCCCGCGAGCGTGCTCTCGGCGACCGGGCGGGCGCCGGTCGCGCCGGTCGCCGACGGGGAGGAGGCGGCGATGGCCCGGACGACCGACGCACTCGTCTACGGCGGGCAGGTCCACCTCCACCTCGAGGACCCGGTCGAAGACCCCGAGGCGGTCGCCTCGACGGCTGGTGGGGAGTACGGGCAGCCCTGCGCGGACGTTTTCGAGGACGTCGACTGGGAGCTGGCCGACCTGCCCGTCGACTTCTTCGGCCCCGCGCAGGTGACGCTCGACGTCCTCGGCGGGGAGACCCACGTCGTCGGCGAGACTCGCCCCGACGTGCTCGCCGAGAGCTTCTACTGATGCGCTACAAGGTGGTCCCCGGGCCGGTCGACGAGGACCTGCTCCACGCGGTCAGCGAGGCAGTCCCGCTGGTCCCCGGCAGCGTCGAGGACTGCTGTACCCGGATCCGCGACCGGACTGGCGTCCCCTCCCGGGAGGAGGCACGCGAGTGGCTGACGTTCTGCCAGGCGCTCGGCCTGGTCGACGAGACCGACCGCGGCTACTACCGGGTGCGCGACCCGCCAGACGGTGAGGCGCTCGCGGCGGCCTTCGAGGACGGCGTCTTCGGCGCGCGGGAACTGCTCGAGGTGCTCGATGCCGCCGACGAGCCGCTCGACGCCGCGACGGCATTCGCGGCGGTCCGCGACCGCGTCCCGAGGTGGGAGCGGGACCGCGACCCCGACTGGGAGGCCGAGTGGCACGGGCGGGTCCGGCGGCTGCTCGAGTGGGGCGTGGCCCTCGGCCACCTCGAGCGAGCGGACGACGGATACCGGCCCGCCGGGTGATCGCGTGACTTATTCCTCTCAGTCGGGTACGTGACCCCGATGACCGACGCTCCGGTCGAGGCAGTCCTGTTCGACATCGACGGCACGCTCGTCGAGTACGAGCGAACGCCCGGCGACCTGCTGCCGCTGGCTTTCGAGGCGGCCGGCGTCGACCCCTTCTTCGACGCTGCCGACTACGAGGCGCGTTACGGCGAGTTCGCCGAGGAGAGCGAGGACGTGCAGGACCTCCGGAAGCGGTGTTTCGCCGACATCGCCCGCGAGGAGGGTCGGGACCCGGAGGTCGGCCGGGCGGTCGCGCGGGCCTACGCGGCCGAGCGCGACCACACCAGGGTCGACCCCCTCCCGGGCGCGCACAGGGCGCTCAACGCGCTCGACTCCCGGTACAGCCTCGCCGCGGTCACGAACGGCGGGCCGGGGATGCAGGGGCGGAAGCTCGCTGCCGTGGGCCTCGACGACCGGTTCGAGACGGTCGTCCACGCCGGCTACGAGACGGCTGCCAAACCGGCTGTCGAGCCCTTCCAGGCGGCGCTGGAGTCACTCGGCGTGGCTCCCGAACGGAGCGTCTACGTCGGTAACTCCCTGGAGGCCGACGTCGCGGGCGCGAACCGGGCGGGCGTTCGGTCGGTGTGGTTCGACCGCGACGGGGTTGCGGACCCCGAGCCGGAGCCACACGGCCGCGTGAGCTCGCTGCACGCGCTCGTCGACGAGCCCTGGTGAGGCCCGGCGGCCCCCCGGACGTCACCAACTCGGGCCGGCCTCTACCCGGCGCCGGCCCGGTGCTTCCGGAGCCACTCTTCCCAGGTTACCGTCCCGACGGCCCGGTCCGGGCAGGTGGCGTGGCCGGCACGGAACGCCGCGGCCGTCGACCCGGGGAGCGGCAGGCGGAGGACCGGCCGCCGAACCCCCAGGACCTCGCGGTACGTCTTCGCGAGTTCGCCGACCGACTCGACCTCCGGACCGCCGACATCGGGGACCCGGCCGGCCGCCTCGACCGTCGCGTACTCGGCGACGGCGTCGGCGACCTCGCCCACGTCGACCGGCTGGTTCTCGAACCGCGTCGGGAGGGGCCACACCGGGAGCCGCGCCACGGCCCCCAGCAGGTCGTGGACGAACGGGTGAAACTGCGTCGCCCGGAGAACGGTCGACGGGACGTCGCTGTCTGCGACGAGTCGCTCGGCCGTCAGTTTGTGCTCGTAGTAGCTGTACGGGATGTCGTCGATACCGACGATGGAGGGGTGGACGACGTTCTCGACCGCCTCCTCCGTCGCGGCAGTCAGGAGCCGCCGGGTCCCGTCGACGTCGACCGCCTCGGTGTCTCCCCGGGGCGCGGTGGCGGCGTGGACGACCACGTCGACGTCGTCGAGGGCGGCGTCGAGGCCGGCCCCGGTCGCGAGGTCGACCTCGACCCACTCGGCGGTTCCGCCGTCGTCGGGTGGCGAGCGGCTGGCGGCGCGCACTTCGTGGCCGGCCGCTGACAGGCGTGGTCGCAGTGCACTCCCGAGTGTTCCGGTCGCACCGGTCAGTAGCGTGACTCCCATACGAGTCGGTTCGGTCCGGGTGGCCGAGTCGACACTGCCGGAGTCGCCCGGGGGGGTTTAAGTCCGGCGGCCGGCCCGACACCGGCATGAAGCACGTCCGGGTGACGCTGACCGCCGACGGGCGCGAGACGGAGGTCCATCCGATGTACGACATCGTGGCCAACGCGGAGTTCGTCGAGCGCGCGACGGCCATGCAGTGGAACACCGCGGACGACGAACTCGGGATCCTCCACTACGTCGAGGGGGACCTCGAGGCGTTCGAGGCAGCCGTCTCCGGCGTCGACGAAGTCATCGACTACACACTCGAACCCGCCGGCGACGACGCGTTTTACGCGTACGTCTGGGACGCCATGACGGAGTCACTCCGTGAGTTCTTCGGAGCTATCGCCCGGGGTGGCGTGGCCGTCGTTCCACCCATCGTCTACCACGAGGACGGAACGGTGACCCTGTCTGCCTTCGGCCCGTCGGAGGCGCTCCAGGAGACGCTGGTGGCCGACTATTCGCCTGTCGAACTGACCGTCGAGGAGATCGGCGGCCTGTCGGCCATCGGCGCGGCAGCCGAGAGCCGCCTCAGCGACCGCCAGCGCGAGGCGGTCGAGGCTGCGCTCGACCTCGGGTACTACGAGGTGCCTCGCGAGGCCGACCACGAGGCGGTCGCCGACCGGCTCGGCTGCGCGCCCAGCACCGCGGCCGAACACCTCAGAAAGGCGGAGTCGAAAGTCCTCCGGGCCACCTTCGCGTAACCGGCCGCCCCTCCGTGGCCATTACTCTCCGGGATGCAGGTCCGTGACGGTTCCAACACCCTTCGACTGTCCTTCACGGAAGACGAAGCGCTGCCCCTCTTCGACGAGATACGGACGGAACTTGAACCGGACGCGAGCCCGTCCGGTGTCCCCGGGCAGAAGCTGGTCGTTCTCGGGGTACAGCGCCGCGGCTTCGCTGACCGTCTCGATGTGAACCACCGGCTCGTAGCCGGCGCCGATCCGGGTCGGGTGGTTGAGCACCATCACCTCCGCCTCGAACTCCCGGCTTGGCTCGGGGTCGGCCTCGCGCGGCAAGAGGGTCATCCCGCGCTCGATCTCCTCCTCGCGGACGCCCTTGAGCGCGATGCCGACGATCCGGCCGGCGCTGGCCTGGTCGACACGGTGGTAGTGCATCTCGATGCTCCGGGCCTCGACCTCCCGGAAACTGCCGTCCTGCATCGGTCCGAGCAGGAGTTCGTCACCGGCGGCGACCTCGCCGGACTTGATCGTGCCGGAGGCGACGGCCCCGACGCCGGTGACGTTGTATGTCCGGTCGACGTACATCCGGAACTGCTCGTCGACGCCCGACCCGGCCGTCTTCGGGAGCCGGGCGAACATTTCGTCGAGAACCTCCAGGCCCCGCCCGGTGACGGCGCTTGTCGTGACGACTGGCACGACGGTTTCGCTGATCTCCTCGATAGCCGACTCGACGCCGTGTCGTTCGACGCGCAGTGGCGTCTTCTCGACTTCCCGGAGCAGGCGCTCGACCTCCCGCTCGACCTCAACAAGTCGCTCGTCGTCCACCAGATCCGCCTTGGTGATGGCGACCATCGTCGGCAGGTCTGTCGCCAGCAGGATCCCCAGGTGCTCGCGGGTCGTGTCGGTCGGACCGTCGTCGGCCGCCACAGTCAACAGTCCGTAGTCGAGTTTCTGCCCGACCAGTCCGCGGATGGTCGTCCGCAGCCAGGGTTCGTGACCTACAGTATCCACGAACGACACGAGCCGGTCGGCCTGCTGGACGACCCGGGCGCGGTCGCCCTTCCGGTGGGGGTTGTCCATTCGGACCGGGCCCTCGCTGTCGAAGCCGTAGACGCCGTAGGAGAGGTCGGCCGACAACCCTCGCTCGATCTCGTGGGGCTGGACATCCAGAAACGAGCGGGTCCCTCCCTCCCCGTCATCGGCCTGTCCGGTCACCAACGAACCGACGAGCGTCGACTTGCCGTGGTCGACGTGGCCGGCCGTCCCGACGACGACGTGCTCGTCGTCCTCGATCGCGGTCCCCTCGCGGATGGTTGCGAGGCCGACGATCCCGCCGTCCTCCGGCCCCGCGGCGCTCCCGGTCCCGTCGCCGTTCGTCGCGCTGGCCGACCCGTTCCCGACGCCCCAGGTCTGGACCTCCTCGATGTGTGCGCCGGCTTCCTCTGCGAGCAGGGAGAGCACGTCCATCGACTCGGAAAAGTCCTCCCGGGGGATGCCCGTTATTCCACCATCGTCGGTGACGCCGACCACGTACGTCGCCTCGCCGTCGCCCGACAGCACGCGGTGGCGAAGCTGCGCCGCGAGACTCTCGAATCGCCCCTCGCTCGCGTGCAGTTCCTTCGTGAGCCGCTCTTTGAATTCGACGCTTCCACCCTCGCGTTCGCCGCGCTCGACGGTCCGCTCGAGGGCGGCCCGGTCGGGGCTCATGAGGACCGATAGCGGACCGCCACGCAAAAGCTTTCCCCGGATTCGTGGCTCTATCCGTAGCTGAGTCGGTCGTTGCGAACTGGCGACACGCTCCCCTCGCGCCGTGGTGTGTCGCACGACCGCTGGCCACGACGCGCCGGCTGTCAGGTCACGGGGTCGCTGGTCCCGGTTCGGTACTTCAATCCTCGGACCCGTCGGCGACCCAGCCGGCTGCTTCCAGGAAGCCGTCGGCGTACGCCGCCGCTGTGACGTGGTCTGCGGCTGCCCGCGCCGTCGCGTCGGCGTTCGCGACGGCCGCGCTCCGGCCGGCCGCGGAGAGTATCGGCGCGTCGTTCTCCGAATCCCCGACGGCGGCGAAGTCACTGGTATCGTGGCCCAGCGCTTCCGCGACCGCCGCGAGGCCGGTTCCCTTGTCTACGTCCGGTGAGGTGACGTGGTAAGCAAATCCCGTGTCGAGGACGACAAGCCCGTGGTCGCCGGCGACCTCCTCGAGCGGCCCGAGAGGCTGGTCCCGGCTGACGGCGAGTTCGGTCTCGCGCCAGCGGTTGACCAGGTCCGCAGCCCCCCACCCGAGGTCGTATCCCCGGTCGCGGTACTCCGCAAGGACCGCCTCGGCGGCCGCGCGGTCGCCGCGGATCTGGAGGTCCCCGGCCCGGCCGGTCAGGACGACCCCGCCGTTCTCCGCGACCACCAGCGTGTCGATCCCCAAAAATTCACAGAGAGCGACGGGATAGGGCATCGACTTCCCGGTGGCGATGACCACCGGTGCGGCCCACTCCCGGAGGACAGGGACCACCCGCGGGTCCACCCGGCGGCGGTCGTCGGTGAGCGTTCCGTCGATATCCACCACCAGCGGCGACACGTTCCCGTCCCGACCCACACGCCCGACGCGGCTGTCGTCTCCGTCCGGCATCATCCCCTCGTTCCGGCCCGGGAATCATCAACCCCGCGGCCTGTACTGCGCTGGCCGGCGTCGAGGAAAACGCACATGCCGCCCGGCTCCCACCCTCGGGTATGGACGTTCCACCGGTCGACGTCGAGCGGTGCCCGGACATCTATCTCGTCGACCACCTGCTCGACGGTATCGAGGGCGGAATGGCCACCTACCTGCTCGACGCTGACCGTCCGGCCCTGCTGGACGCCGGCCCCGCCAACACCGTCGACCGCCTGCTGGACGCGATGGCCGTGGTGGGGATCGACCCCGAGGAGGTCGCCTACATCCTCGTGAGCCACCTCCACCTCGACCACGCCGGCGGGGCGGCGGTGCTCGCCGAGCGCTGCCCGAATGCGACGGTCGTCGTCCACGAGCGGGGCCACCGGTACCTCACCGAACCCGACAGCCTCGCGCGCCTCGTCGAGAGCGTCGAGGCCGCCGTCGGCGAGGAGAAGCCCTTCGGCGACCCCGACCCCGTCGACCCCGACCGGTGCCGGACGGTCGCGGGCGGAGAGCACCTCGACCTGGGGGACCGCACGCTCGCGCTGTACGACGCACCCGGCCACGCCCCCCACCACTACACCGCCCTCGAGCCCGACAGTGGCACCCTGTTCGCGGCCGATGCGGTCGGGGCCTACTACGAAGGTCGCGTGATGCCCACCACGCCGCCGCCGAGTTTCGACCTCGAGGACACCCTGGAGACCGTCAGGAGGATGCAGGATCTCGACCCCGACCGGGTCCTGTTCTCGCATTTCGGCCCCGGCGGGGATGCCGCCGCGGACCTCGAGCGAGCGGAACAGGTCCTCCCGGAGTGGGTCGAGGCCGTGCGGGGGGCACACGAGGCTACCGGCGGCGACCTCGGGGCGATGATAGAGCGGCTGGCCCCGGAGTGGGGGACGCCGACGCTCCCGCGGGACATCGTCGGTATCCTCGACTATCTGGACTACTCGGTCAACCGGTCGTAGGCAGCCTGGACCCGCTTGAACTCCTCGGCGTCGCCGTCGGCGGCGTCGGGGTGGACATCCTTGATCCGCTCGCGGTAGGCCCGCTTGACCGCCGATTCGTCGGCGCCCGGCTCGACCCCCAGCGTCTCGTAGGCCTCCCGGGCGGTCGGCCCGCTCGTCTCTCCCGGCCTGCTGGCGCGCCGTTGCCGGCGCTGCCCGCGCCCCCTGTCGGCCGCGCGCCCCTGCCGGGCCCGGGCCTGCTGGCGCGCGCGCCGGCGGGCCTCCTCGGTAACACTCCGACCCTCGCGGGGAGCGGTCCACTCCTCGCGCGGGCCCGCGCCGAACCCACCCCGGTCGCTGCCGCCCCGCTGTCGCTCGCGACGGGCGCGCTGCCGGCCGCCCCCCGCGGCACCCGCGGTCCGGGCCTGGTTCTCGACGCTCCGGTAGAGCCGCCCCATCAGCCGCCCGGTGGCGTGGGACCAGAGGACGTAGGTCATCGCCGCGAACAGGGCCGCGACCGGCAGGAGGATGAGACTCCCGGCGAGTCCGCCGACCGCGAGGACGACGGTCATCAGGGCGAACGCGCCGGCGAGGCCGGTGACGAGCCGCGAACGGTGCACACCTGTGCTTGGGGCGGCGAGCCCGTAAGCCTCCCGGCTGCGGGGTGGTGTTCGGGGAGGTGGGGCCACCCACGGGATCTACAGGACCTGGCGCGCGCTGTCGCGCGTATCTTCGCGCGACAGTCGCCGTGCGAGGGATGAGGAGCGCAGCGAACGCAGTGAGCAAGCACCGCAGTCGGCTGGGGAGGAGTGTGGCTGTGGGTGGGACTGGAAGGGGCGAGACGTTGCGGGAAGACGGACGACGCAAGCACCGCAGGGAGCGAAGCGACCGAGGAGCACAGCGAGTGCGAGGCCGACCGAATGGAGACCTCGGCCCGCTCGAACGGTGACTGCAGGGAACCGCGAGAGCCCCTCGACCGCAACGTCTCGGGGCTTTCTTGCAGGACTGAATCCCCATCCCGCTAAAGCAAACACCACCAGGCATCGCGGCCGAGGGTTCAAACCGCTGGGTGCGGTAACTCCAGTATGAGCGTCTCGAGCCCCTGTGAGATCTGCGCGAGCGCCGACGTCGAGGGGGCCTGCCAGCGCTGTGGCCAGCTGGTCTGTGAGCGCCACTTCGAGGAAGACCTTGGTCTCTGTGTCGAGTGCGCCGCCGAAGTCGGGGACCGGCCGACGAACGTCCCCTCGGAGGAGGACATGCCCGACGGCGTCGACACCTACCAGTTTTAGCGAGTGAGCAGCGTCTGGGTGACCGCCCCGTGAACGCGGCCGGCGGCGTTGAATACGTGTAGCGCGACGAGCCCGAGCACCGCTCCGAACAGGGATGCAACCAGTGCCTCTGGGAGAGTGTCGACCGCGACGAACCCGACGGCGTCGGCGGTGACAGTCAGGTCAACCGGACCCAGGTCCACGGCCACGTCCCCTACCGTCCCGGCCCCGCCGTAGGTGACGCCGGGGAGCCAGAACAACAGCGGAGCGAGGAGATAGGCGAGCGCCACCGTGAACGCGACCGTGACGGCGACGAACGCGAACGTCCCGACGAAGAACGTCGCCAGGAAAAAGGCGACCAGGAGATAGCACCGAGGGTCGGTGCCGACGGTCTTGAAATACGGCCAGACCGGGAGTTTGCTCAGGTCGGCCGGTTCCCAGGTCGCCTCGCGACCGAGCAACCGCCGGAGCAGCGCCGCCTCGACGAGTGCGACGTGGTCGGCCAGCCCGAGCACGGCCGCGAGTATCGGTACGCCGACCGCGAGCGGGACCAGCGCCACCCCGAGGGCGACCCCGGTCACGAACGCCGTGAAGTACGCGACCCCCAAGGGGAACCGCAACAGGAGGTACGCGATGTGCCGGTAGGTCCCCCCGTCCGTGACGACGCCGAACACCCGGCCGGACACGGACCGGCTGCGCGTCGCCGTTGCTGGTTCGGCCATACCTGCCAGAAGGACACCCGGCAGCAAAGAGGCTGGACCAGTGTCGCCGAGTTCGCATTTCGGCACAACGTTTATTTATAGTGATTGAGCCGCTGTTTCAGCCGCTTCGCGGCCTCGCCGGCCGCGCCGAAGTAGGCGTCCGCGCCGCGGGCGTCCTCGCCGGCGAAAATAATGCCGCGCGAGGAGTTGACCAGCCCGACCCCGTCGACCAGTCCGTACTCCACGGCCGCCTCCGCGTCCCCGCCCTGGGCGCCGACGCCAGGCACCAGGAAGGGCAGGTCGGGCACCAGCCCGCGGACCGCCTCCAGTTCCTCGGGGGCGGTCGCGCCGACCACGAGGCCGACGTTGTCGTTGCGGTTCCACAGGTCCGCCAGCCCGGCCACCTTCTCGTAGACCTGGTCGCCCGAGGCGAGTTCGAGGTCCTGCAGGTCCGCGCCGCCCGCGTTGGAGGTCCGACAGAGCACGAACACCCCTTTCTTTTCGCGGGCGAGAAAGGGCTCCAGGGCGTCCCGTCCCAGGTAGGGGTTGACGGTGATGGCGTCGACGGTATCGAGGATGGAGGCGTACTTCCGTGCGGTGTTGCCGATGTCCCCGCGCTTGGCGTCCAGCAACACGGGCACGCCCTTCCCGTGGGCGTAGGCGACGGTCTCCTCGAGCGCGCGCCAGCCGTCGGGGTCCTCGTAGAAGGCGGCGTTGGGCTTGAAGCAGGCGGCGTGCTCGTGGGTCGCGTCGATGACGCGGCGGTTGAACGCCCAGCGTGGCAGGTCGGCGTCTTCCACGGCGGCGGGGAGCCGGTCCGGGTCGGGGTCCAGCCCCACGGAGACGACGCTGTCGACCCGGTCGATGCGCTCGCGCAGACGCTCGAAGAACGGTACGTCGGTGTCCATACCCCGACCACGAGCGGCGGGACTGAAAACTGTCGGATCCGGGCGGGGAGAGCACCGTCGGTGCCCGGGACGGTCACCAACACTCATGTCTCGGGCCCGTCAAGGGGCACTCGATGGCGATCCACGCGGTGGCCTTCGACCTCGACGACACGCTGGTCGTCACCGAACGCGACCGCCAGACGCTGCTCGACGAGGCCACCGACGCCGCCGGAGTACGCGGGATCGACCGCGGGGAGTACCTCGACGCCCACGGCGCCGACCTGGCCACCGAGACCCGCGCGCCCATCTTCGACGCCATTCTGGACAACGGCGACGCCGAGCCCGTCAGCCGGGCCTACCGCGATGCGGTCAACGACGCGCTCGTCCCCGTCCCCGGCGTCCCGGACCTGCTCGCGGAGCTCCGCGAGCGGTACTGCGTCGGGCTGCTGACAGACGGCCCCAGCCGCGCCCAGCGGAGCAAGCTCGAGCGGCTCGGCTGGACCGACCTGTTCGACGCCGTCGTCGTGACCGGCGAACTCCCGGCCGGCAAGCCCGACCTGCGGGCCTTCGCCGCGCTGTCCGACCGGCTCGGCGTCCCGCCGGAGGAGACCGTCTACGTCGGCGATAACCCGACCGCCGATGTCCGCGGCGCCAAGCGCGCGGGGATGCTCGCGGTTCAGGTGCTGGGCAGTGAGGACGACGACCCCGACCCGGCGGCCGACGACACCGTGGTCCGCGAGTCGCTGGTCGAGGGCGTCCGGGACGTGCTCAGCCGTCAGCAGCGCCTCTGAGCTGCTCGCGGACGGCGTCGACCGCTCGCTTGACCGCCGCGCCGCTCTCGACGGCGAGCTTCCCGCCGGTCTCCGACTCCTCGACGCCGAGGTCGACGACGACCCGCCCGGGATACATCACGACCGCCCCGACGGCCTCCCCCTCGACCGTCACGCGGTACGCGACGGTCCCCCCGGAACTGGGTTCGGCTTCGGGGTCGGCGTCGGTCACGGCGACGGCCCCGAGCGGGCCGGTCTCCAGCCCCGTCAACTCGGAGGCCAGCAGCTGGGCGATCCGCTTGCCGTCGGTGACTCGGTCCTCGACCATCACAGCTCCTCCCGGGCGCGGTCGACCAGCCCGTCGACGTCGACGCCCTGACGGCTGGCGTACAGCAGCGCGGCGGCCTCGACGGCGACGTCCAGCTCGGCCTGGAGCCGGTTGATCCCGGCGACGGCCTCCTGTTTCTCGACGCCCGCGTCGACGACGGCCCCGAGGGCCCGCTCGAAGACCGAGCGCTGCTGGACGACGGACTCGTCGGGGACGAATCCATCGGGCACCGTCACCCCCGCCGGGTCGAAGGTGACGGCGACAGTCTCGTCGGCGCGCTCGAGCAGCCCCTCCGTGACGGCGGCGTCGACCAGCCGCTGTGCCTGGTCGGGAGAGAACCAGTCCCGGTCCAGCGACAGCGCGACGACGAACTCGCTCTCGCGCAGCTCGTCGACGCCGCGCTGGCGGAACGGTGCGGCCACGGTCCGCCGGAGACTCATCGCCACAAGGGCCGACCCGACGGCCCCTAAAGCTGTCGAGGGCCGGACGGCCACCCGAGCGGCGTCCCGGGGCCGCGGCGAGACGAGGGGTTGAAGTACGCCCTGGTACTCCCTGCGGGTATGAAAGACCACGCACGCTCGACGCGCACGCGGACCGGCGGCCGGCGCCGGCGGAGTAGCGACCGCAAGAAACACCAGCTCGGCTCGGAGCCCACGGAGACGACCGTCGGCGAGCGCCGGCTGAAGACCGTCGAGGCCCGCGGCGGGACCGAGAAGGTCCGCGCCATGCAGACCGACACCGCGACGGTCGCCACCGACGACGGCACCGTCGCCGCGACCATCGAGAGCGTCGCCGAGAACCCCGCGAACCCCAACTACGCCCGCCGGAACATCCTCACCAAGGGCGCGGTCATCGAGACGGACGCGGGGCGGGCCCGCGTCACCTCCCGGCCCGGCCAGGACGGCCAGGTCAACGCCGTCCTGGTGGAGTAGCCGAACGTAGCCGTATATAGGGGTTTACCCGTAACATATAAAGGGTATTTACCGCCGCGGTTCGAGGGGGAACATCGCCGTCAGGATCCACACATGGCGAACCACTCCCTCGACGACGCGCTCCCCGTCGAACACTGTCGCATCGACGCCGACGAATACGACGACATCTACGTGGTGGGCGACATCCACGGCTGCCGGCGGACGTTCGAGGTGCTTCTGGAGCGGCTGTCGCTCGGGCCCGACGACCTCCTCGTGGCCGTCGGAGACCTCGTCCGGAAGGGGCCGGACAGCGGCGGTGTTCTCGACGTCGTGCGGGTCCAGGAGAACGTCATCAGCGTTCGGGGGAACAACGAACAGCACCTGGTCAGCGGCCGCAAGAGCCACCCCGACCACGGGGCCGAAGACATCGCGTTCATGGAGTCGCTCCCGGTCGCCGTCTCGTGGGACGACGCGCTGGTCGTCCACGGGGGTGTCGACCACCGCAAACCGCTCCGCGCCCACGACCAGCAGGACCTGCTGAACATGCGCTCGCTGGCGGGTGACGGCTACGAGCGACCCTACTGGTTCGAGGACAGAGGGGACCGACCGCGGGTGTTCTTCGGCCACACCGTTCTCGACGAACCCTTCGAATCCCCGTACGCCGTGGGGCTGGACACGGGCTGTGTTTACGGCGGGCAGCTCACCGCCTACGACTACCGGCGCGAGCGGTTCGTTTCTGTCGACCCTCCAGCCACCCACCTCCACCGTGACGAGGGGAACATCGTCAGCCCGCAGCAGGCGGGCCGGACGGCGTAGATGTCGCCTGACACCGACGACTCCCACGACGTCGACCTCGCGGACCCCGCGTACTACCTGAACCGCGAGCTGAGCGAGCTGGCCTTCCAGCGGCGGGTCCTTCACGAGGCGCTGGACGACCGCACCCCGCTGCTCGAGCAACTCAGGTTTCTGGCGATCGTCACCCGTAATCTCGACGAGTTCTTCATGAAGCGGGTCGGCGGACTGAAACAGCAGATCGACGCTGGAATCACTGAGCGGACGGCTGACGGACGCACCCCCGAACAGCAGTGGCACCAGGTCCTCGAGACTGCCCGCCCACTGCTCGAACGGCAGGCCTCGCGGTATCAGGAGCACGTCCGGCCGGCACTGGCGGACGCCGGGATCGCGGTCGTCGACTACGACGACCTCCCGGTCGGGGAGCGGACCGAACTCCGGGAGCTCTTCGAGAGCTCCGTTCTGCCGACGCTGACGCCGCTGTCGTTCGACCCCGCACACCCGTTCCCGTTCATCTCGAATCGGAGCCTCTCGCTTGCCGTGCTGACGCGGGGTCGCGGCGAGGAGAGTCCCACGTTCAACCGGGTGAAGGTCCCGCCCAACCGCCCGCGGTTCGTCCCGGTCGGCGCGGAGGAGGAGGACCGGTACGTCCGGGTCGAGGAGGTGATCCGGGCGAATCTGGACCTGCTCTTTCCGGGCACCGAAGTGGTGGACACCGCGCTGTTTCGACTGACGCGAAACGCCGAGGTTCGGCGCGACGAGGAGGTCGCGGAGGACCTCATCGAGATGGTCGAGGAAGTCCTGGAGGAGCGGCGGTTCGCCACAGTCGTCCGCCTAGAACTGGAGGCCGGCGCTCCCCGGCAGGTCCGCCGGACGCTCGTCGACCAACTCGACCTCGACGAGCGGGAGGTGTTCGAGCTCCCGGCGCCGCTTGATTTCCGGGATTTCGAGACGCTCGTCGACCTCGAGTATCCGGAGCTGAAACCCGACCCCTGGACGCCACAGCCCCACTCCCGCCTGCCAGCCGGCTGGCACGGCTACGACGAATTCGGCGAGGACCGCGAGCACGACATCTTCGCCGAAATCAAGGACGACGACATCCTGTTGCACCACCCCTACCACTCCTTCACCGACACGGTCCAGCGGTTCCTCGACGAGGCCGCTAACGACCCCGACGTGCTCGCGATCAAGGCTGCGATCTACCGGACAGCAAGCGATTCGCAGGTGATCCAGAGCCTGATCGACGCCGCCGAGAACGGGAAGCAGGTGGCGGTGATGGTCGAACTCAAAGCGCGGTTCGACGAACAGAACAACCTCGAGTGGGTGCGAACCCTGGAGGAACACGGTATCCACGTTGCCTACGGGACCGTCGGCCTGAAGACTCACACCAAGACGGCGCTCGTGGTCCGCGAGGAGCCCGAGGGGGTCCAGCTGTACTCACACGTCGGCACCGGGAACTACCACTCCGAGACTGCCAAGGGGTACGTCGACCTCGGGCTCCTGACCGCCGACCAGGATATCGGCCACGACCTGGTGAAGCTGTTCAACTCCTTCACCGGCCCGACGCTCGAAGACCAGTTCCGGAAGCTACTGGTCGCGCCCGTCACGATGCGCGGGCGGTTTACCGACCTCATTCGCAACGAGGCCGCACACGCTCGCGAGGGCGAACGCGCCCGGATGGTGGTCAAGGTCAACAGCCTCGAAGACCCAGCGATCATCAGGGAACTGTACGAGGCCGCGATGGCCGGGGTCGACATCGACCTCGTCGTCCGGGACATCTGCCGACTCCGCCCCGGCGTCGAGGGAGTCAGTGAGACCGTCGACGTCTACAGCATCGTCGGGCGGTTTCTCGAGCACTCCCGGATATTCTACTTCGAGAACGCGACGGCCGTCGACGAAGAAGGGACGCGGGCCGACGCCGACCCGGGGTACTACACCGGGTCGGCGGACTGGATGACCCGCAACCTCGACAGGCGCATCGAGGCCGTCACACCCGTCGAGGACCCCAGGCTCCGCGAACAGCTACGGTTCGTGTTGGACCTCGCGCTGGCGGACAACCGCCGGGCCTGGGAGATGCACCCCGACGGCTCGTACACCCAGCGCACTCCCGGGGACGGCCGGGTGGTCGACACACAGACCGTCCTCATGTCTGAGGCCGAAGCCGCGGCTAGCAGCGACCAGGTGACCCGAGGGATCCCCTGTGCGTTCGACCTCCCGGGGAGTGGGCTCGACATCGGTGACGGTCCCGACCGGTCCCGGGCCGACGCCGCGAGGCCGGGGGTCGGCGGCGGGGCCGGCCGACGCGACCCCGGTGTGACAGCCGGGGACGACGACCCCGACGAGACGTTGCCGGAGGCGTTACTCGCACACCCCGACCGGTGGTACCGCCCCGACAGCGGGACCTACGCGTTCGCGGTGCGCACGCCCGACGGCGACCGCGTCTACCGGAAAACCGCCGACGCCGCCGCGGCGCTGGTCGACGAGTACTGGAGTTAGGGGTCCGGGGCGGCCTTCTGCAGCGCGTTCTCGGCGATGTTACCGCCGTAGTCGGCGGTCCGGGACAGCGAGTCGACGACCAGCCCCAGCCCCTGCGCCGTCCCGGGGTCGAGCTCGCGGATCTCCTTGTCGACCTCGCGGGCCTTCCCGTCGACGTCGTCGATCCGGGCCCGGGCCGAGGTGGCCAGCTCGGTCGCCTCCTCGGGGTCGTCGGTCAGCAGGGCGTCCATCGCCATCTCGGGGACCGTCGCCGCCTCCTCGCGGAGCGCCCGGAGCGGGCCGACGGCGCTGTCGGGCACCTCCTCGAGTTCGAGGGCGAGGTCGGCGATCTTGGTGGCGTGGTCGGCGATCCGCTCGAGCTGGCGGGCGCTGGACTGGAAGTCGAAGCAGGTGTCGCGGGGAAAGCCGATCTCGGTCGCCGCGGTCGGGTTGCGGAGGACGGTCCGGAACACCCGCGAGACCATATACCACAGCCGGTCCACGTCGTCGTCCCGCTCCATCACGTCCTGTGCGAGGTCGTCGTCGTGCTCGATGAGCGCCTCGACGGCGTCCTCGAGCATCGTCAGCGAGACCAGCCGCATCCGCGTGATCGCGTTGTGTACCGACAGCTCCGAGGAGTCCAGCAGGTCCCGCAACACTACCCGTTCGGACGTCTCCTCGATCACCTCCAGCCCCACGAGCCCCTGCGTGGCCTCGCGGATGATCCGGCGCTGGGCGGCGGTGATCCGCGTGGTCTCCAGCCTGATGACGTCGAAGCCGCTGACGTACATCGTCATCACCGCGCGCGTGAGCTCGTGCTCGTCCTCCAGCCCGGTGATGTCGAGCGTCCCCTCCGTGCGCTCCTCCTCCCGACGCGGCGAGAGCAACAGGAGGTCCTCCTCGGAGTGAAACTCCACGACGCTGCCGGCCTCGACGTCGTTTGCCGTCGCCCACTCCTTCGGCAGGGAGACGGTGTACGTCGACCCACCCGTGACCTGCACCTTGCGTGTCTCCATACGCCACCGTTCGACCCAGGGGGATAATAAACTTCTGCAAATCTATATATATCAGTCAAGAGTAACGTATTCTGTGCTGCGAGCACCCCCGCCTGCGCCGCGCGGCAACCGGCAGCCGCCTTCCGTGGTCGCAGTTCCCGGGTCATCCGGAGGGGACGTTGCGGGGTTCGGAGCGGGATGACCGGCCGACTCCAGGCCGGAACAGCCCGGGACGTGACCACGAGACTCCCGGATATATAGGTTACAGTCCGTCTCGGCAACCCGCGACCCGAGTACGCACACGTTCGGGCCGGCGCCGGACGCGCGTCATACGAACGGTTATGTGTTGTCAGCGGCGAGATGGGTCCATGCCACGGGAAGGATACCAGGAGCGTCTCGCGGGCCTGCGCGAGGACGTCCTCTACATGAGCGAGGTCGTCCTCGAGCGCCTGCGGATGGGGCTGGACGCGCTCCAGGCCAAAGACGAGGAGCTCGCCTGGGAGGTCATCGAGGGCGACGACGAAGTGAACGCGCTCTATCTCGACCTCGAGGGGGAGTGTATCGACCTGCTCGCGCTCCAGCAGCCGGTCGCCGGCGACCTGCGCTTCATCGCCGCCTCGTTCAAGATCATCACCGACCTCGAGCGGATCGCCGACCTCGCGACCAACCTCGGCGACTACACCCTCGACGCCGAACGGGACGTCTACCCGGACGTCGACGTCCAGGAGATCGGCGAGGAGGTCACCCGGATGGTCGAGCGATCCATGGAGGCCTACGCCGAGGAAGACCCGGATGTCTGTTACGAGATCGCCGACTACGACGACCGGGTTGACGAGCTCTGCGAGCGCGCCTCCGAGGCGGTCGCCCGCGACCTCATCGAGCGCGAGGACGCCGACAGCGACGAGGAAGTCGAGCGCCTGATGCGGGACGTCCACCGGCTCCTGCTCACGATCCGCGACCTCGAGCGGGTCGGCGACCACGCGGTCAACATCGCCGCACGGACGCTGTACATGGTCGAGAACGACGACGACCTGCTGTACTGACCGTCCCGGTCGGAGGCCCGCCGGGGGGCTACGGCTACGGGTGGTCGGCCTCGACGAGCCCCTCGCCGGTGATCTTGAACCCCGCCTGGGCGCCGGCCTCGCGGCTGTGGTGTTTCTCCAGAGTCGCCCGGCGGTTCCCCCCGCGAAAGCGGTCCAGTCGCAGGATGACCGCCGACCAGTGGTCGAGCGTGTGCCCGCCCAGCGCGCGCGCCGCATCCGAGTCGGGGTCGGTGAAGACCTGGTTGGTGAAGGCGACGGCGAGGTCGTGTCGCCGGGCCAGCGAGAGCAGATGGGTGACCTGCCGGGCGACCGCGCGCAGTGCCTCCCCTTCCTCCTGCTCGGTACGTTCCAGCCGGTAGAAGCCGGTGGCGCTGTCGAGCACCACGAGGTCGACCTCCCCGGCGACGTCCGTGGCGTCCCGGACTGCCTCCTCCTGCTCCTCAAAGGACAGCGCCTCGCTGACGACCAGCCGGCCCGCGAGGTCGTCGACGCTCCGGCCCTGGCCGGCGTGGGCCGCGGCGAGTTGCTCCATCCGGTCGACCGACAGCCCCTCGGTGTCGATAAACAGCGTCGAGGCACCGGCGTCCGCGGCCTCCATGGCCGCCGAGAGGACGACGTTGGTCTTGCCGGCGGCCGGCGGGCCGTACACCTGCGTGACGGCGCCGCGTTCGAACCCCCCGCCGAGGAGTCCGTCGATGGCGTCGCAGCCGGTCGGGATGGGCTCTGTCACACTCCGGGCTTGGGCCACCTTCGCATAAAAGGCCGCGTCTCGCCGGCGTTCACTCCCCCGCCCCCCGCGTGGCCCGGATCCGCTAAGTGGCCGGCTCGCCTACCGCGGGTGTGATCGTCGTCGCGACGGCGGATTTCGAACTCTACCACGAGGTGGTGACCGCGCTGCGGGAGCGCGGCGTCGACTTCACCACCGTCGAGCCCGGCGAGGACCTCCCCGAGGGAACGACAGCGCTGGTCCGCGGGGTCGACGACGAGGGGGCGGTCCCGGGGGAGGCCGACGTGGCGGTCGTCGAGGCCGAGCCCGGGGACCCCCGGGCGGCCGTCGACGCCGTCGCGGCCACCCTCCGGGACGGAGAGGGGCGGACGGTCGTGGGGGTCGACCCCGGCGACCGCCCCGGGGTCGCGGTGCTGGAGGGTGACACCGTCACTGCCGCCTTCCAGGTCCCCGCCGAGCGGGTGGCCGATGTCGTCCGCGAGGAGGTGGCCGACGCCGTCGACCCGCTCGTGCGCGTCGGCGACGGCGCACGGCTGGTGGGTGCGCGGCTACTCGAGGACCTGTCCGAGGTCCCCGTCGAGCTGGTCGACGAGTCCGGAACCACTCCCTACCTCGGGACCGGCGCCCGCGGGATGGGGGACGTGCTCGCCGCGGTCAACATCGCCCGCCGCGAGGGCGAACGCATCGGGGGCCGCGAGGTCGAGCCCACGGCCGGGGAACTCACGCGGATCCAGGACCGCTCCCGGGAGCAAAGCGAGGAGAACCGCGCCATCGACGCCGACCTCGCCCGGCGGGTGGCGGCCGGCGACCTCTCTATCGAGGAGGCGCTTGCCGAACACGCCGACGACACGAACGCATCCTGAGGCGCTCAGACACCCCGCAACCGCCGAGGAAGGACATAGCGCCCGTCCTCGCGGGGGAACTCGACGATGTCGACGACGGCGTCTGTGTTCAGCGAGCCGTAGACGTGCGCGAATCCCCCGAGCGGTCCTTCCTCGTACCGGATCTCGGCGTCGACAGCGCCGGGGTCTACGACCAGAAGCCGGGGGTTCTCCGCGTCGGGGTAGTGACTCTGTGCGACCGCGAGCACCTGTTCGGGGGTCGAACAGTGGACGAACCCCTCCTCGGAGAGCGACGGGGGGCGGTACGCCCCGTCCGCGGTGTGGGCCTCGTAGTCGTCGCCCTCGACGACGTGGACCAGGCGGTCGGCGTACCCCTCCCTGACCGCGGCTTCTGCGCGCCGCAGCACCTCCCGGACTGGCAGGCCGGCCTCCCGGGCGACCGCGAGCGCGTCGTCGTACTCCGCGCTGACGTCGAAGACCGCACCGCCGTCGGTCGCGTCGATTCCTCCGCCGGCCCCGCCGCCGACGCTCGCCACCTTGACGCCGACCTCGTGGCGCTCTCCGCCGACTGCGAGGGTCGCCGTCACGACCTCGCGGTCGGCGACGAAGCGGTGGCCGGCGCCGTGTTCGCGCACACCGAGGGTGCCGGTCTCCTCGGCCAGCCGGCGCGCGACCCGCTCGGCGTCCTCCGGTTTGACGACGACCTTCACCAGGTGGCCCGGCCGCGACTTCTTCATCGTGAGTGGGACCACCGAGACGTCCCGGGCGCCGGCCTCGGCGAGGGTCTCCTGGAGCCCGCCGAGTACCTCCGGAGCGGCGTCGTCGAGGTTGGTCTCGAGCACCGTGATGGGGTCCCGGCGAAGTCGCTCGGTCTGACCGACCACGGCGCGGAGGACGTTCGGCCGGTCGTGGAAGTCGTAGCCGCCCGCGCCGTACCCCGACTCCTCGACCCGCATCGACGGCAGCGACGCCACACCCCTGGCGACCTCGGCGAGGATGGCTGCCCCGGTCGGCGTGAGCAACTCCGCCTCCACGGGCCCGCCCCGCAGCGACCACGCCGCACCCTCGGCGAGTTCGACGACGGCTGGCACCGGGACCGGGTAGGTGCCGTGGCCCGTCTCCGCCTCGCCGCCGCCTGTGGCCAGCGGGGTCGTCACCACCCGGTCGACCTCCAGGTCCGCGAGCAGCAGCGCAACCCCGACGATGTCCGCGATGGCGTCGTCGGCCCCGACCTCGTGGAAGTGTGTCCCCTGGAGGTCGGTGCCGTGGACCGCGGCCTCCGCCTCGCCCAGCCGCTCGAATACCGCCAGCGCTCGCGCCTCGACGTCCGCCGGGAGGTCCATCCCCTCGACGGCCCCCACCACCTCGGGGTAGGTTCGCGTCGGGCCGTGTCCCTCCGCGTGTGTGTGGTCGCCGTGGTCGTGGCCCTCCTGGCTGTGGTCGTGGTTGTGTCCGTGGTCGCGGGGCTGGTCGTCGTGGCTGCCATCCCCGTCGCTGGCCTCGTCGGTCAGCAACACGTCGACGGCGGTGGCGCCGACCCCCGCTTTCGTGACCTGGCGGGTCCGGTAGCGGACGTCGATCGCGTCCTCGACGGGGGCCAGCGCGTCGCGGTCGGCCCCGGCGGCGAGCAGCGCCCCAAGGAGCATGTCCCCGCTGGCGCCCATCCGGCCGTCGAAGGCGAGCGTTCGCATGGTCGAGCGGAGGGACGGCCGGGACAAGAACCTTGCCGGCCTGCCCCGGCCGGAGACCGCCGCCGGCGACCCTCTCCGGTATCTTGAAGCACCGTCGTGTGAAACGGATGTCACATGGACGCAGACGCTGACGTCCGGGAGCGGTCCCCCTCCGAGACGCCCTCACTCGCCATCGAGACGACCGGCCTGACGAAGCGGTACGGCGACGTGACCGCGGTCGAGGACCTCGACCTCTCCGTGCCGCAGGGGGCGGTGTACGGCTTTCTCGGCCCGAACGGGTCGGGCAAGACGACGACGATGCGGATACTGACGAGCCTGACGCGCCCGACTTCGGGCTCGGCGCGGGTCGTCGGCGTCGACGTCGCCGACCGGAGCGACCTGATCCGGGAGATCGGCTACCTGCCGGAGGAGCCGCCGCTGTTCGACGAGCTGACCGGCCGGGAGCAGCTGCGCCACGTCGCCGCGCTGCACGACCTGCCCGCCGACGTGGCCGACGAGCGCATCGCGCGGTATCTGGAGCGGTTCGACCTCGTCGGGGCGGCCGACCGCCGCCAGGAGGGGTACTCGACGGGGATGCGCAAGAAGGTCGGGCTGATCGCGACGGTCATCCACGAGCCCGGCGTCCTCTTCCTGGACGAGCCGACCTCCGGGCTCGACCCCCGGGCGGCCCGGACGGTCAAGGACCTGGTCGCCGAACTCGCGGGCGGCGAGACCACCGTCTTCCTCTCGACGCACATCCTCTCTGTGGTCGACGAACTCGCCGACAGCGTCGGCGTGCTCAACGAGGGGCGGCTGGTCGCCGAGGGTGCCCCCGACGACCTCAAGCGGCAGGCCGAGCGCGGCGAGGGGACGAGCCTGGAGGACGTCTTCCTCTCGGTGACCGCCGACCACGCCGACGAGGTCGAGGCCACGGGCCCGGACCCGGAGCCCCGATGAGCGGCCTCGCTCACGTCCTCCGGATAGCGCGGGTCGACGTCACCCGGATGGTCCGGAAACACACCGACACGAGCGGGGGGCTGGGTCGGCTCGCCTCGCTTCTCGTCTTCGTCGTGCTCGCGGGGGCTGCGACCCTCGGCGGCGGCTACCTCGCCTACCGGGCCGGGGGCGCAGTCGGGCCCGGTGACGTCGCCGTCGGCCCCTTCTCGGCGACGGCGGCGCTGCGGGGGATCGTCGCGGTCTTCGGGCTCATCGGCGCGGCCGTCGTGGCCCTGCGGGCGGTCGGCCAGCGCGGCACGCTCACCAACGCCGAGGGCGTGCTGACGGTCGTCCCGACCGGCGAGGCCTTCCTGGGGCTGTTGCTCGCGGAGTACGTCTACGTCCTGCTCTGGCTCGGTGGGCCGGCCGTCGGGATAGGCGTCGGGCTGGCGCTGGGCACCGGGTCGGCGCTGGCTGCGGTGACGGTCCCGCTCGGGGTCGCGGCCGTCGGGGCCACGGTCGTCGCCGTCGGCTTCCCGGTCGGCCTGGGGCTGAAACACCTGCTGAGCCGGATCGCCTTCGTCGCCCGCAACAAGGGCGTGCTGATAGCCGTCGCCTTCCTAGTCTACTTCGCCTTCGTGGTCACCGGCTCGCTGAACGCGACCGTCGTCGCGCTGTTCGAGCCCATGCAGGCCTCGCCGACCGGCTGGCCCGCCGACCTGATGCTCGCCGGGACGGGCCTGCTCGCGCCCAGCCCGCTGCTGGCCGCGGGGACCGTCGCCGTCGTGGCCGTCGTCGGAGCCGCCGGCGCCGCCGCCGGGACGCGGGTGGCCACAGCCCACTGGTTCTCGGACCCGGTGCTCGCCGGCGAGAGCGAGGAGGAGTCAGCAAGCAAGCAGGAGTCCGGAGCGGTCGGAACCACCGGCGTCGCGTTCCAGCGCCGGCTGGCTGCGGCCTTCGGCCGGCCGACCGCCGCGCTCGTCCTCCTGGCCTGGCGGCGCGCGGCGCGTGCGCCGCTGAAGCTGCTGTACGTCGTCTACCCGCTCTTCTTCGCGGTCGGCGTCTTCGCCGACATCTTCCAGACCGGCCGGATCCCGGGCTATCTCCCGTACGGGACGGTCCTGTTCGTCGCGTGGGCGGCCGGCGTCGTCTTCACGCTGAACCCGCTGGGCGACCAGGGCGCGGGGCTTCCGGCGACGCTTCTGAGCCGGGTCGACGGCCGGCAGTTCGTCCGCGCACACGTGGTCGCGAGCCTGGTCGTCGCGGTCCCGTTCGGGACCGTCCTCACTGCCGCCGTCGCCCTCCTCAGCCCGCTGCCCACGACGAGGACGGTGCTTCTGGTCGCCGCGACGCCGCTTCTGATCGCCGTGGCGACCGTCCTCTCGGTGGGGATCGGGACCGCGTTCCCCCGCTTTCGGGCGGTCAACATCACCCGGTCGATGAAGACCGTCGTCCCCAGCACGCTGGCTTTCGCGCTGTTCTCGGTCCACCTGGTCGCGACTGTCGCCGCCGCAGTCGTCGTCTCCGACGAGGGCGCACGTGGGCTCGGAGCGGCGCTGCTGACGTTCGTGTTACCGTTCGGGCTCGGCGTCGACGCCGAGACGCTCTCCCTGGCTGCGGCGGTGCTGCTCGTCGTCCTCGTCGTCACACCGGCGCTGTCGTACCGGTACGCAGTCCGCCGGTTCGACCGGTACACGCTGGACTGACGCCGTGACGCGCCGGACCGGGCTCAGGCCCGCTTTCGCCGCACCAGGTGGAGGTCGTATGGGGCGTCGGTATCGACCGAGCCGAAGGGGGTGGTCATGCGGTCTTCCGCGCCGGCCCCGTCCCCGTCCTCGGGGCGTCCGGTGCCGACGAAGACGACGCTGGCGTCGACGTCGACGGCCGTCTGCCGGACCTGGCTGGAGACCCCGTCGCCCGGCGACTCCGCGCCGGGCTCGGTGAACTGCCGCTCCGCGTCGTCGGTCGCCTCCTCGATCTTCCGTCTGAGGTCAGCGCTCGCGGTCTCGACGGCGAAGTCCTCGTCGGGCTCGATCCACCGGCGGCGCTGGGCGTAGGTGTCGCCGGTCGGGACGAAACTCACCGCGACCACCTCCTCGCCGAGCGCGGCGCCGTGTTCGACCGCGCGGGCGAGCGCTGCCTCCGAACTCGCGGAGCCGTCGTACGGGACCAGAAAGACCATACCTCACCGTTGCGCCGACGGGATTATCAATCTATTCGACGGCCCGGTTCTGGTCCCCCTCGGGACCGCCGGTAACAAAAGGCATATCTCCCGCCAGGGCCGACTGTCAACACATCCCAGACCACAATGAATGAAGTCCAACTAGAGGTGGCAAAGGCGTATCCCAACGACTCGGGGCGCGGCATCGCCCGGCTCGACCCCGACACCCTCCTGCATCTCAAGCTCTCGCCGGGGGACATCATCGAGATCGAGGGGGCCGACCGGACCGCCGCGAAGGTCTGGCGGGCCGACCGGCAGGACTGGAACACCGATACTGTGCGCATCGACGGGTTCACCCGACAGAACGCCGACGTGGGGATCGGCGAGCGCGTCGAGATCCGGAAAGCCGAGGCCGAGAAAGCCGACACGCTCGTGCTCGCGCCACCCGAGGAGGCGAGCGTGCAGTTCGGCTCGGACGCCGCGGGGATGGTCAAACGCCAGATCCTCAAGCGGCCGGTCGTCGAGCGCGACATCGTCCCCGTGATGTCGAGCACGAACCACCCGTTCATGCGCTCGCCCGGCCAGGCGATCCCGCTGATCGCGGTCGAGACGGAACCCGAAGGGGTGGTGCTAATCACCGAGGACACCGAGGTCGAACTCCGGGAGGAGCCCATCTCCGGGTTCGAGAAGACCGGCGGCGGGATCACCTACGAGGACATCGGCGGCCTCCAAAACGAGATCCAGCGCGTCCGGGAGATGGTCGAACTCCCGATGAAGCATCCCCAGATCTTCAAGAAACTCGGCATCGAGCCACCGCAGGGGGTGCTCCTGCACGGCCCGCCCGGCACCGGCAAGACGCTGCTCGCGAAGGCCGTCGCCAACGAGACCTCCGCCAGTTTCTTCTCTATCGCCGGCCCCGAGATCATCTCCAAGTACTACGGCGAGTCCGAGCAGCAGTTACGGGAAATCTTCGAGGACGCTACCGAGGAGTCGCCCTCGATCATCTTCATCGACGAGCTCGACTCCATCGCCCCCAAACGCGAGGACGTCACCGGCGAGGTCGAGCGGCGCGTCGTCGCCCAGCTGCTGACGATGATGGACGGCCTCGAATCCCGGGGCCAGGTCGTGGTCATCGGCGCCACCAACCGCGTCGACAGCGTCGACCCCGCGCTCCGGCGGCCCGGCCGGTTCGACCGCGAGATCGAGATCGGCGTCCCCGACGAGACGGGTCGCGAGGAGATCCTCCAGATCCACACCCGAGGGATGCCGCTCTCTGACGACGTCTCGCTGCCCGAACTCGCGGAGGACACCCACGGCTTCGTCGGCGCGGACATCGAGAGCCTGACCAAGGAAGCCGCGATGAAGGCCCTGCGCCGCTATCTCCCGGAGATCGACCTCGACGAGGAGGACATCCCGCCGAGCCTGATCGACCGGATGATCATCAAACGCGACGACTTCCGCGGGGCGCTCAACGAGGTGAGCCCGAGCGCCATGCGGGAGGTGCTCGTCGAGCTACCGAAAGTCTCCTGGGACGATGTCGGCGGCCTCGAGGACGCCAAGGCGAACGTCCAGGAGTCCGTCGAGTGGCCGATGACCTCCCCCGAGAAGTTCGAGCGCCTCGGCGTCGAGCCGCCGGCAGGCGTCCTGCTCTACGGCCCGCCCGGCACCGGCAAGACGCTGATGGCGAAGGCCGTCGCCAACGAGACCGACGCCAACTTCATCTCCGTGCGGGGGCCACAGCTGCTCTCCAAGTGGGTCGGCGAATCGGAGAAGGCGATCCGGCAGACCTTCCGGAAGGCCCGGCAGGTCTCCCCCACAGTCATCTTCTTCGACGAACTCGACTCGCTTGCGCCCGGCCGGGGCGGCGAGACGGGGTCGAACGTCTCCGAGCGGGTGGTCAACCAGCTCCTGACCGAGATGGACGGCCTGGAGGAGATGGAGGACGTGATGGTGATCGGCGCCACCAACCGGCCGGACATGATCGACCCGGCGCTGATCCGCTCGGGACGGTTCGACCGCCTCGTGATGATCGGCGAGCCCGACACCGAGGGCCGCGAGCAGATCCTCAAGATCCACACCGACGACACGCCGCTGGCCCCGGACGTCAGCCTGCGCGAACTCGCCGAGCGCACCGAGGGCTACGTCGGGTCGGACCTGGAGTCGATCGCCCGCGAGGCGGCCATCGAGGCGCTGCGCGAGGACGACGACGCGGCGGATGTCGACATGCGTCACTTCCGGAAGGCCCTGGAGAACGTCCGGCCGACGCTGACCGACGACATCCGGGAGTACTACGAGCAGATCGAGGAGGAATTCCGCGGCGGCACCGGCCCCGAACCCCGGACCCGCGGCGGGCGGATCGGCTTCCAGTAGACCACTTTTTACTGCGTCGGGTGCGCTCCCTTCGGTCGCGCACCGCTCCTTGTAAAAACGTGGGGAAAAACACCTTCACGCTCACTCGCTTGCGCTCGTTCGCGTGAAGCGAACCGCGCTCGCTGCGCTCGCGCGGATGCTCGCCATAGAGCGTGTATGCCGTACGGGTGAGACATCGATTTCACCGAGGTTGGACCGAATACACCGCTCAATTCAGCCCGCTTACGCCACAAAACATATTCCACGCTGCTTGCTAGCTTCTGACGTGAAAGAGCGGCGTGAATTACTCGGTCTATTGGCTGTTACTGTCAGTAGTACGCTGGCAGGCTGTTTTTTCCCGGTGGTCCAGAGTCAGGTGATCTAGTGATAAATAACGAAGACGAAACGGCCCACACGGTGAGCGTCATAGTTTCAAAAACGAGTGACAATCCCGACCGTGTTTCTCGTGACTATCCTCCCCCAACGCCCGAGGTGACTCCGGAGTGGAAACGGACGCACGAGTTTGACATCGGACCATATCAAGAACGTATCGAGGAGGATTTGTTCACGGAGCCAGGTGCCTATTACGTCGAATGTCACTTAAACGGTGGCGGGATGGCTGCCACCTGGCTTGGCCTGTATTCAGCAGGCCCAGACGGCTCAGAGGTCGCAGAAGAACTCTTTCGACTGACGATTTCCGATGACGCAACCCTAAGTATCATGACTGGGGTTGACGATTAGTCTGTATTACCCACGCTCCACCCCATAGCGACTGGAAAGATTCTATTTCGACCCAGTAATCCTTTGTCTATATTGAACGACTGAGATAGTCGCCTACTGGTTGGAGTCGGGTGACGGATACGCGGACGTACTGAGCGGACGGCATTTGCTGATCGAAACAAGACGGGACTGTAGGAAGCTCTCCGAAATACGGACGGAAGCGGTTTTCTGGGATGGCGTCGCCAGCACAGATGCTGTCGTCCAGCATCCGCGCGAGCGCAGCGAGCGCGGTTCACTTCACGCGAACGAGCGCAAGCGAGTGAGCGTGAAGGTGTTTTTCCCCACGTTTTTACAAGGAGTGGTGCGCGACCGTAGGGAGCGCACCCGACGCAGTAAAAAGTGGGAGGTTATAGTTCACCGAGCTTCCGCAGCAGCTGGCCGCGGTACTCCTCGTCGGCGCGCACGCCCTTCAGTTCGAGGACGTTCCGTTCGAGCTTGTCGAGCGCGACCCGGAAGGCGTTGTCCGCGCCGTAACCCTCGCCGGAGCCGGCGGCCTGGCCCTTGTTGGTCCGCAGCCGGATCTGGGCCTGGATCAGCGGCGTGCCGCGGTGGGTCTCCTTGTGTTCGTGAAACCGGACGTGAGCGTGCTGGACCTGCATCTGGCCGTACTTGTCGGCGACGCCCTCGATCTGCTGGCGGACCTGCTCGCGGGTCAGCGTCTCCAGCAGCCGGATGTTGGTGATCTGGACGTCCATGTGCTCCTCCTCGGTGTAGGTCAGCGCCCGGAGCACGTCGGTTTTGGTGATGATACCGTCGACGACGCGGTCGTCGTCCTCGGGCGTGACCACGAGCCCCGCGTAGTCGCTGTCGAGCATCCGCTGGACGGCCGCGCGCACCGACTCCTCGCCCGTCGTCGTGGCCACGGGACTGGACATGATGTCGTAGACGGGGATGTCGAGTACCCGGTCGTTGCCGCCCGAGCGGTCCCCGCGCGTCGTCTTGTCCATGTCCCGGACGACCACTTCGACGATGTCGTGGGTGGTGACCATCCCCGAGAGGTGGCCGTCCTCGTCCAGAACGGGGAGCCGGGAGACGTCGTTCTCCCGGAGGAGGTTGATCACGCGGCCGATGTGGGTGTCCTCGTCGATCGTGACGACGTCGTCGGTAGCGATCTCCCCGACAGTCAGCGCGTCGAGGTTCTCCAGAACTGCCTCGAGGATGTCGTCTTCCGAGACGATCCCCCACAAGCGGTCGGCCTCGAAGACGGGGGCGATCTTGGTCTTTCCCTCGACGAGCACGCGGGCGACCTTCCGGACGTCGGCCGTCCGGTCGACCTTGGGGGCGGACTGCATCAGGCGTTCGACCTTGGCGTCGTCGTCGACCCGGGACTGGACGAGCTGGCGCTGGGCGAGCACCCCGGCGTACTCGCCGTCCTCGGTGACGACGAGCCCCTTCGGGTTCTCGCGCTCGAAGATCGACCTGACCTTCCCCAGTCGTTCGTCCGTTTCGACGGCAACGTACTCGCTGGTCGCGATATCGGCAATATCCATCGTGGGGTCCCTCTCTCCGGAGGTTCGACGCGCGCGGTAATCAAAGTTGGTTCTCGCTCCCATCCCCGGGCAGTCCCCGAAACCCACACCCGCCCCGGCCCGGCGTACACGCTTTTCTCCCGCCAGCCCCTCTCGGGTAGTGTGCTGCCCGATATCACCGTCTTCGGCGAGTACACCTACCTGGCCACCGAGCTCATGTGGGGGACCGTCGCGCTCGCCCTGCTCGCGTACGCCGGCGCGTGGCGGGCGGCCGCCCGGACCGTCCTGGTGCTGTACCCCTTCGCGCTCGCGTGGGACTGGTACACGCTGACCGTCGGCGTCTTCGAGATCCCGCTGCGGACCGGCGTCGAACTGCTCGGGGTCCCACTCGAGGAGCACATCTTCATGGTCCTGGTGCCGGCGATGGTCGTCGGCACCCACGAGAGTCTCCGGAAGCTGCGCGGTCCCGCGGGTGCCGGGCGAGCGGACGAGTCGGGACCGGAGGCGGGAGAGCGGGTCTAACTGTTCTGGGCTGCCGCGGTCACCATGCCGACGCTCTGGCCGACCCCGACGCCCGCGAGCCCCCCGATGACCCACTCCGGACCGACCCCCATCCCGTTCGCGGCCGCGGCCGCGTACACGACGGCGCCCGCGAGCGAGAGTACGCCCGCGAGGAAGTACACCTGCCGGAACGGCGCGTCGGTCACGAGGTTGCCGGTCTGGAGGTACGCGGCCCCGGGGAGCAGCATCCACCCGTACAGCGACACACCCAGCAGCGCCTCGTTCGGGGGCGAGAGCCAGAGGCCGACGGTCCCCGCGAGAGTGAGCGGCAGGCCGGCAAACAGGACCAGCCGCCAGATGCGCAGCACCGGCCCGGTCATCTCGGCGGCGCCGGCCACGATGAAGGCCACGAGCAGCACGTCCATCACGACCAGCGCGATCAGGAGCGTCCGCTCGCTCACCGCGCCCTGGTGGGCGCCGGCAGTGACCAGCCAGGCCGCCGGGACGAGCCCGGCCGGCGCGAGGTCGGTTACGCGCCCCATGCCTCCGGCTGTGACCGGCGCGCTGTTGGCTGTTCCGGTCGCATCCCGGCGAGAATCCGGGTCACTGTCGGCCCACCGCCCCGGCCGACGGCCGGCGTCGACGGTGGCCGGAGACGGTCCTGGCCTGTCGTGTATCTCGCATTACAGGTACGGTTACGGCCGGCCCGGATTAGTGTTACGTACCGTTCGCGTGAGAGGTGCGTACCACCGCGAGTCCGCGCCACCGCCCGGCATTCGGTGAGGGCACCTTTTTGCCCGTGGGGTCCGACCAGTACTGCATGGCAGTACCAGCCCCCGACCTCTCGGGACAGGTGGCAGTCATCACGGGATCGACACGCGGCATCGGGCGCGCGCTCGCGCTCCAACTCGCCGAGTACGGCGCCGACATCGTCTCGACGGGCAAGACCGTCGACGACAGCGATTCCGACCTCGAGGGAACGATCCACAAGACCGCCGACGCGGTCCGCGAGCGCGGCTCCGAGGCGCTTGCGGTCCAGCTGGACGTGCGCGACCCCGACAACTGTCAGCGCGTCGTCGACGAGACCCTCGACGAGTTCGGCCGGCTCGACATCCTCATCAACAACGCCTCGGCGATCCAGATGGGGGAGATCGGCGAGCTCCCGATGAACCGGTTCGACCTGCTGATGGAGGTCAACGTCCGCGGGACATACGCGATGACACAGGCGGCCCTGCCGGCGCTGCGGGACGGTGGCGGGCGCGTCATCACGAACGCGCCGCCCCTGGAGGTCGACCGCGTCCCCGGGATGGCGCCCTACGCTTTCTCGAAGATGGGGATGGCCTTCATGACCCTCTCGCTGTCCGGCGAGGAGGAGGACGTCGCCGCGTCGACGCTGTGGCCGGTCACCGCCATCGAGACCCGCGCGACCCGCTACTTCGGGATGGGCTCAGAGGAGGACTGGCGGAGCCCGCAGGTCTACACCGACGCCGCCTCCGTCCTGCTCGACCGCGACCCCGCCGAGGTCGACGGCCACTCCTTCTACGACGAGGAACTGCTCGCGAGCGTTGGCGTCGAGGACTTCGACCAGTACGCGCTCGTCGAGGGGTCGAACCCGCCGCCGTCCTCCGCCGAGATGTTCGGCGCCGACTTCGCCCGGGACTGGTAGCAGGGCACGTCGCCGCGCCACCGGCCGGGCAACTGTGGCGCGTCGGCCCCGCCCTCTCCCCGACCCGTCATCGTAACGATTAACAACTCACTCAGTGACACGTTAGATACGATGAACGTCGAGCCCTCCACCGAAGACCAGCTCGGTCTGCTCGTCTATGCTCTGTTCCTCGTCGGCGCCGTGCTCGTCGGTCCCCTCGAAGCGGTACTGGGGCTGGCCCTCTACTGGCTCCTCGCCAGGTGGCGGACGGCCGCGGGTAAGCCAGCCTGACCGGCGGCCGACCGGCCGCGCGAGCGTGACTGTCGACACCCAAACCCATACCGTGCTGGGCTGTGAACGGATGGTATGCTCGAGCCTGGCGATCCGGCACCGGCAGTCAGCGCACAGAACCAGCACGGCGAGACGGTCTCGCCGGACTTCGAGGAGCCGACGGTCGTCTACTTCTACCCGAAGGACTTCACCGGCGGCTGCACCATCGAGGCAAACGACTTCCAGGATACCCTCCCGGAGTTCCAGGAGGCCGGCATCACGGTCTACGGCGTCTCGATGGACGACGTCGAGACCCACGCGGACTTCGCCGAGGAGGAGGGGGTCACCTTCGACCTGCTCGCGGACCCCGACGGCGACGTAGCAGAGGCCTTCGGCGTCGACACCAGCGAGGGGTACACCGACCGGGTGACCTTCACCGTCGCCGGCGGGGAGGTCGCGGGCGTCTACGACCCCGCGCTCGCGGACCCGGAGGGTCACGCCGAGGAGGTCCTGCGGGACCTCCGCGGGGAGTAAGTCCCCGCCAGGCGACGCCTCAGTCGACGACGCCCTGCTCGCGGAGTCGTTCGACCTCCTCGTCGGAGTAGCCGTGGGCAGCGAGCACGTCGTCGGTGCTCTCACCCAACTCCTGTGGCGGGACCCGGAGGCTCGTCGCCAGGTTCCGGAAGTGGATCGGGTGGTCGATCACCTGGGCGTCCTGGCGCTCGTCGCGTTCGGCGGTCACCTTCAGCCCCCGCTGGGTGACGTGGTCGTCCTCCCAGACCGACTCCGTGTCGTGGATCGGGCCCGCCGGGACGCCAGCGTCGTGGAGGCGTCCGACCCACTCCTCGACCGTCGCCTCGGCGAGGGACTCCTCGAGCTCGTCGCCGAGCTGGTCGGTGTGCTCGACGCGCCTGTCCCGGTGGTCGAAGCGCTCGTCGGTCAGCAGGTCCTCGCGACCCAGTTCCGCACAGAGTGCCTCCCAGAGGCTGTCCGTGCTCGCCGCGATGACGAGCGAGCCGTCGGCGGCCTCGAAGACGCCGAAGGGGGCCGCGGAGGGGTGGTAGGTGCCGAAACGGGGGAAGGGCTCGCCGGTGCCCCAGGTGTAGCCCGCCCGGGCACAGAGCCAGGAGATGGCGGCGTCGAACATCGGCACCTCGACCCACTCCCCCTCGATCTGTCCGGTCTCGCGGGCGTACAGGGCGGCGAGAACGCTCTGGACGGTGTAGGTCGCCGCCGCGAGGTCGCCGCTGGGCAGCCCGGACCACAGCGGCGGCGTCTCCTCGGTCCCGGTGATCGACATGATCCCGCTCATCGCCTGGACCACCATGTCCCAGGCGGGGACGTCCTCGTAGGGGCTGTCCCGGCCGAAGCCACTGATCGAGCAGTAGACGACCTCCGGGTTGATTTCGCGGACATCCTCGTAGGACAGGCCGAAGTTCTCGACCCGGCCGGGTTTCATGCTCTCGACGAAGACGTCAGCGTCCTCCAGCAGCGTGCGAGCGACCTCCTGGCCCTCCTCGGATTTGAGGTCGAGTGCGACGCTGTGTTTGTTCCGGTTGATGGTGTCGAAGTACTCGGGGTAGGGGCTGAACTCCCGGGCGCGGTCGCCCCGGCCGATGGCCTCGATCTTCACGACCTCGGCCCCGAGGTCGCCCAGAAGCATCGTGGCGAAGGGGCCGGCGATCACCTGCGTGAGGTCGACGACCGTGACGTCGGAGAGGGGGAGCTGCTCGGCTGTGGCGTTCGTCAGTGGCATCTCCCCTGGGGTACCGCCCCCCGCGCCTTAGAGGTCGGGGTCCGGGCCGGCCCCGCGGTTCGCGCTGGCCCGGAACCGCTCGGCCGGTCGCGGCGGTGCTCACTCGACGGGCTCGACCCGGACGGCGCTGTGTTTGTACTCGGGGATCTTCGCCTCCGGGTCGAGCGCGTCGCCGGTCAGCGTGTTCACCAGCGGGTCCGCGTAGTGGAAGGTCATGAAGACGGTTCCCTCGCGGATGCCGGGGGTCACCTCGGCCTCGACGGTGACCGACCCGCGGTCGTTTGCGACCCGGACCTCGTCGCCGTCGGCGACCCCACGCGCGGCGGCGTCGTCGGGGTGGATCTGCAGGACGTCCTCGCCACGCATGCGCACGAGCGTCCCGGAGCGGCGGGTCAGCGCCCCGCTGTTGAAGTGCTGGAGCACGCGGCCGGTCGTGAGCACGAGGTCGCCGTCCGCCAGGTCGTCGGCCGGCGGGACGTGGTCGACCGGGACGAGCGGCGCGGTCGGCTCCCCGGCCGCGAACTCCTCCTCGTGGAGGACGTCCGTCCCCGACTCCGCGCCCTCGGGGAACGGCCACCGGCCGTAGCCGTCGCCGATGGACTCGTAGCTCAACCCCGCGTACAGCGGGCTCACGCCCGTCAGCTCCTCGAAGACTGCCTCCGGGCCGTCGTACCGGAACGCCTCCGGCCGGTCGGTGACGCGTGCCGCGACCGTCCGGAGGACCTCGAGGTCCCGGCGGGCCTCGCCCGGTGGCTCGGCGTTGGCGCGCATCCGCATCACGCGGCGGTCGGTGTTGGTTACCGTCCCCGACTTCTCGGCCCAGGCGCTGCCCGGGAGGACGACGTCGGCGAGTTCGGCGGTCTCGGTCTCGAAGAGGTCGAGCACGACGAGGAAGTCCAGGTCCGCGAAGGCCCTGGCGACCTCGGAGGCGTTGGGCTCGGTCACCGCGGGGTTCTCGCCGAAGACGAACGCGCCCCGTATCTCCTCGCCGAAGCGGTGGGTCAGCTCGACCTCCGTGAGGCCGGGCTCGGCGGGCGGCTCGACGCCCCAGGCGTCCGCGACCCGTCGGCGGGCGTCGGCGTCGGTGACCGGCTCGTAGCCCGGGAGCACCGAGGGTAAGGCTCCCACGTCGCCGGCGCCCTGGACGTTGTTCTGCCCGCGCAGCGGGTTGACGCCGGTGCCCGGCCGGCCGACGTTGCCCGTCAGCAACACGAGATTCAGCAGCGCGTGGACGTTGTCGGTCCCGCAGTGGTGCTGGCTCATGCCCATGCCCGTGAACGCCGCCGCCCGGTCGGCCGTGGCGAACGTGCGGGCGGCCTCCCGGAGGTCCGCAGGGTCGACCCCTGCCATCTCGGCGTTCGCGTCCACGTCCACGTCCGCGAGGTGGTCCCGGAGCGCGTCGACCCCCTCGGTCCGCTCGTCGACGAACGCCCCGTCGACGAGGCCCTCCTCGAGGACGACCTTGCACATGGCGTTCAGCAGGGGGATGTCGTAGCCCGGGCGGACGGGGAGGTGCAGGTCCGCGGCGTCGGTCGTGTCGTTCGACCGGGGGTCGACGTGTATCAGGTCCGTCCCCTCCCTGACCGCCGGCAGCAGGTACGACCGGAAGATGATCGGGTGTTGTTCGGCGGGGTTGGCGCCGGTGACGAGATAACAGTCCGCCTCCGTCAGGTCCTCCAGGGTGTTGGTCATCGCGCCGACGCCGAAGCGGGCGGACATGGCGGCGACCGTCGAGGAGTGACAGAGTCGCGCGCAGTTGTCGACGTTGTTGGTCCCGAGGACGCGGGCGAGCTTCTGGAAGAGGTAGTTCTCCTCGTTGGTGCAGTTCGAGGAGGCGAAGAAGGCCAGCGCGTCGGCGCCGTGCTCGTCGACGATGTCGCGCATCGCCGTCTCGACGCGGCCGAGCGCCTCGCCCCAGGGAGCCGTCACGAGCGTCCCGCTCTCGCGGACCAGCGGCCGCCGCAGGCGGTCGTCGTGGTCGACGACCTCCCACGCGGCCGCGCCCTTCGGGCAGATCTCCCCGCGGGTGTTCACCGGCGCCTTCCAGCCCGTCGCGCGCCCGTCGCCGGCGTACTCGATACCACAGCCGACCCCACAGTACGGACAGACCGAGTGTCGTGGTTCGAAGCTACGTTCGCTCATACTCTCAGTACGACGCGGGTCGTATCAGTGTGTAGGGTGAGTGCCACATCCGCGACATGCCGTCACACGGCGTGTTTTTATGTCGGGGGCGGCCCGCCTCGGCCGGGGCCCGGTCAGGCCGGTGAGCTGCCCCGGGCCCGGTCCGGCCGGTGGGCGGGCCGCCGTCGTGGCCCCGGGGTCTATGTAGCCCGCCCGCCTCGTCCCGGCATGGCAGACAGCTTCGACGCCGACCGCGTGGAGACGGTGATGTTCGACTCCTTCGGCACGCTCGTGGACACGACCTCCGCTTCGCGGGTGCTGGAGGACCTGGTCGAGGAGCCCGAGACCGTCGCGCGCCGGTGGCGCTCGAACGCGTTGACCTACTCGCTGGTCGCGAACGACCTCGACCGGTACGAGACCTACTTCGAGCTGCACCGGCTGGGGCTGCGCGACGCGCTGCTGGCGGAGGGCGTCGACCTCGACGACGACCGACTGCACGAGCTCACCATGGTGTATCACGACCTCGACCCGGTCGAGGGGGTCGCGGAGGGGATCAGGCGGCTCGCGGAGGCCGGCTACCGCCCCTCGGTCTGCTCGAACGGCAACCCCGAGATGCTCGAGGCGCTCGCGGAGTCTGCGGGCATCGCGGACAGCGTGGCGGAGCTGGTCAGCGCCCACGAGATCCGGCGGCTCAAACCCGCCCGCGAGCTCTACGAACACGCCGCCGCCCGGGTCGGTTCCCCACCCGGCCGGGTCGCCCACGTCACCGCCCACTGGGTCGACGTCCAGGGCGGGATGAACGCCGGGATGCAGGGTGTCCACCTCCGGCGGGAGGAGGGCGGCGAGTGGCCCTCCTTCGGCCCCGGCCCGACGCTCACCGTCGACTCCTTCGAGGAGCTGTGTGACCGGCTCGGGGCATGAGAGTTCACACCGGACCGGAGACCGCCACTCCGTGGCCGTGCGGGCCAAGCTATAAGCGCCCGACCGGCGAGTGAGTGGCATGGTCAACCCCACGTTCACCGACATGCGTCCGGAGCTCGGCCAGCCGGTCGAGGATCTGGAGACGCCGGTCGTCGTCGCCGACCTGGACGCCATGGAGCGCAACCTCAAGCGCTTCCGCGAACTGGCCGACGAGCACGACGTGGCCGTCCGTTCGCACACCAAGGCCCACAAGACGCCGGCGGTCGCCCGCCGACAGGAGGAGGCCCTCGAGGGGGGCGTGCTCTGTCAGACGCTGAGCGAGGCGGAAGTGATGGCCCGGTACGGCATCGAGGACGTGCTGCTGGTCTGTCCGGTCGTCAGCGAGCCGAAACTCGACCGGCTGTGCTGGGTGGCCGACCACGTCGACCGCTTCGCGGTGCTGGCCGACGAGCCGGAACACGTCGCGAGGCTGGGGACCGCCGCCGGGCGCAACGACACGACGGTCGGGGTCGTCCTCGAGGTCGACGTCGGGCTGGGCCGCCTCGGTGTCGAACCCGGTAAGCCAGCGGTCGACGTCGCCGAGGCCGTCCGCGAGCAGCCCGGCCTTGCCTTCGACGGCATCCTCGGCCACGACGGTCACGTTCCCTACATCGCGTCCTCGGAGTCGGAACTCGAGGAGCTGTGCGCGGGCGTCGCTGCGGACCTCGAAGAAACAGTCGAGGCACTCGAAGGGGCCGGAATCGGGGTCGACCGCGTGACCAGCGGCGCGACCGCCACGGCCCCGCTGATGGCCGCCGAGGACGTCGTCACGGAACTGGACCCCGGCCGGTACATCTTCAACGACGCCGCACTGCTCGAGCAGGGGGCCGTGGACCGCGCGGACTGCGGGGCGACGGTGGTGACGACGGTCATCGGGCGGCCGACCGGGGACCGCGCCATCGTCGACGCGGGGTCGAAGACCCTCTCCTACGTCGACGGCCCCGACCCCGTCCCGGTCGGACGCGACGACGTCTCCTTCTACCGGAAGTCCTCCGAACACGGGTTCGTCGACGTCAGCGAGGCCGACGTCGCGGTCGGCGACCGCCTGGAGTTCGTCGTGCCGAACCTCTGGGCGGTGGCCAACCTCCACGACACTCTCCCGGCGGTTCGGGACGGGCGCGTCGAGGAGGTCTGGCACGTCGAGGCCAGAGGCAAGGACACCTGAGCGACCCGCGTCGAGGACCGGACGGCTACCTCCCGAACAGGTCCCGGACGTAGTCGTTGAGAAAGACGCCGTCGGGGTCGAGTGACTCCCGGACCGTCTGGAAGTCGTCCCAGCGGGGGTACAGCGACGCCAGGTCCGCGGCCGTTCGGTTGTGGTGTTTCCCCCAGTGAGGGCGCCCGCCGTAGGAGCGGAATATCTCCTCGGCGCGCTCGAAGAAGTCGGCGTAGGGTTTCTTGTGGTACTTGTGGATGGCGATGAAGACGGTGTCGCGGCCGTGGGCCGGGCTCAGCAGGATGTCATCGCCCCGGACGTAGCGGTATTCGACGGGGAAGGAGACGTCGTCGCGGCTGGCGACCAGGTCGCTGACCTCGCGCATCGCGGCGGGACCGTCCTCTGCGGGGACACCGTACTCCATCTCGTTGAACCGGATGTCACGGACGGAGGGGAAGACCTCGTGGCTCGGCCCGGTCTCGGTCTCCTCGACGGTCGCACCCGGGAGGTCGGGGCCGTGTTCCCGCCCGACCCGGTTGATCGTCTTCACCTTGGCGACGTCCTCGTCGGGATACCAGAAGAACTCCGCGTGGCGGTTTCGAGCGAGGAGGCCGTCGATCTGCTCCAGCGCGACCTCGAGGTCGACGGCCCGCTTGACCATCTCCACCTCGTAGGCCGGCAGCAGGTCCAGCGTCACCGCGGAGACGATCCCGAGCGCGCCCAGCGAGACCTGCCCCGCCCCGAACCGGTCGCCGTCGGCGGGCGAGAGGGTCAGGACCTCCCCGTCGGCGGTCACCAGCCGGAGTTCGGCGACCTGGGTCGCGAGGACGCCGAAGTCCGTTCCGGTGCCGTGCGTGCCGGTGGCCAGCGCGCCGGCGAGCCGCTGCTGGTCAATGTCGCCCATGTTCTCCATCGCCAGCCCTTCCTCGGCGAGGGCGGCGTTCATCTCCTCCAGACGCGTGCCCGCGCGAACCGTCGCGTACCCGCCCTCGCCGGCGTCCCCCGCCCCGTGGTCGACGGATTCGACGCCGGTCAGCCCCTCCATCGAGACGAGGATGTCGTCGGTCTCGCCCAGCCGTGTGAACGAGTGGCCCGCCCCCACTGCGCGGATGGTGTCTTCCGGCGCGTGTCGTTCGACGACCTCGACCAGCTCGGCCTCGGATTGCGGCTCGTAGACGTCCGTGGGCGCGGCCTCGACGCTTCCGGACCAGTTCTTCCAGTGCTCGCTCATCCCCGGAGACGAGAACCACCAGCGTGAAAACGGTTGCCACGCCAGGCCCGCGAGCCGTCCACGTCGCGGCCGTGACACGGCCGGCAACTCGGTTCCCGCCACGACCGCGGCAGTAATCACCACAGCCCGCGTAGCAGGCTCCATGCGCGACGAAGAAGAGATCCGCGAGCAGTACGAGTTCCTGAAAGCCGAACTGGAGAGCGACCAGATGCGCCACGAGAACATCCGACAGCTGTTCACCTACTACAAGCGCGCGCTCGGGTGGGTCCTCGAGGAGGAGTACATCTGAACCCTCGGCGACAACCCCGTGCCGGGGTCGGGAGTCAACCTCGCCGTCGTCGCTAGACGTCCCGAAGCGTCGCGACCAGTTCGCGGTCCAGCGTGTTCTCGGGCAACCGGTCGACCCACTCGGCGGTCTCGATCCCCTCGCCGTCGAGGCCGGGCTGTGTCGCGACGTCGGTCGTCACGGGAGTCGCAGTGTAGGTGGCGAACCCGAACTGGGTCTCCCGGTTGCCGTGAACGGCAGTCTGTTCGGTCACCGCACACAGTTCGTCGACGGAGACCCGGACGCCAGTCTCCTCGCGCACCTCGCGTCGCAGTGCCTCCTGGAGGCTCTCCCCGGGCTCGACGCCGCCGCCGGGGACCGACCACCGGTCGCGCTCCCGGATGAGGAGGACCCGCCCGTCGTCGTCGGTCACGACCGCGCCGACGCCCCACTCCAGCCCGTTCCGGACGCGCCGTTGCAGCCTGTCGAAGACTTCGCGGTCGAGTGGTCGCGTCTGTTCCCGGTGGCGGACCCCGGCGTGTCGCTCCAAGAGCCCCTCGACCGTGGGTGCCGAAGCCATTGCCAGCCCCCACCGGGCTGGCGGAAAAATAGCTACCGGAACCGTGTCGGGCCCCCCGGGGCCGGCGACGCGCACGGCCACACCGACACTTACCACCCCGGCGGGAGAAGAGGTCGCCACGAGGATGTACGGGGGACACTTCCCGCCACAGGGACACGAGGAGATGCTCCGCTCGCCGCCGTTCGCCTTCGTCGACGGCGAGAACCGGGAGGTGGACGTCCGCGTCTACGGCCACGGACCCGTGGACGCGGAGTTCGAGGCGCTGGTGGAGATGTACCTCGATTTCGACCCGTCCTTTCGCACGCTCGGGATCCCGCCGGTCGACGAACCCCGGGTCCGCGAGTGGCTCGAGACGATCCTCGAGGGGTACAGCACGGTCGCCTGGCACGACGACCGGGCCGTCGGCCACGCCGTGCTGGTCGAGGAGCCCGACGACGGCCACGAACTCGCTATCTTCCTCCACCAGGAGTACCACGGCGCCGGCATCGGAACGCAACTCCTCGAGGCGTTGCTCACCCACGGCCGCGAGCACGGCGTCGACCATGTCTGGCTGCTCGTCGAGGGGGACAACCGCCCGGCCGTGAACCTCTACAACGACGTCGGGTTCGTGGTCACCGACAGCTTCCAGGGCGACGTCGAGATGGCGCTGGCGATGTGACGGCCGGCCGCGCGCCGTCACGGCGCAGCCGGCCTCTCCGGGGTCCACTCCGCCTCCGACCCGCACGTATCGGCAATCCAAACGTCACCGAGACGCTCGTACGTTTATCAATCGCCGTCGTGTCACTCGATGTGATGTTACGTCGGGAACTTCTTCGGGCAACTGGGGGACTCGGCGCCGTGGCCGTTGCCGGCTGTAGCGGTGGGGCGGACGGCCCGGCCTTCGAGGAGGGCTTCGAGGACGGGCTGGGTGACTGGGAGAGCGGGGCTGCCATCGGTCCGGAGGTCGAACTCGAGGACTTCGAGTGGGAGTTCGGCGTGTCCGGGGCCGAGGCGGCGTCCGGCGAGCGCTCGCTGCGGATCTGGAACGAGGGGGACCACGACGACGGCGTGACCTGGGGGGTGCATCCGGTCCCCGTCGAACCCGGGAGGGCCTACGAAGTCACGGTCACGGCCCGGTTCTGGAGCGAATCGGAGTCGTTCAACACCCTCCGGGATGCGGTGATGCGGCTCGGACCGCAACCCCCGGACGCCGAGGAAGATTTCCCGCAGCCGGGCGTGAATACGACCGCTCTCGGGGAAACACCCTACGGCGGACTCCGGGAACCCCTGTGGCTCGCCGACGGCTGGCGGGAGTACCGGTTCGTCTGGACGACGCCCGAACTATCCACCGACACGCTCTACGTCGCGCTCGGCCACGCCGTGATCTGGGAAGGCGACGCGACCCACTACGTCGACGACATCAGCGTCGAGTTCGAGGAGCGGTGATGACGGGCTCGTTTGGGCGTGACCTCTCCGGGAAGAAGTCGCCCGGCGATGACCATCGGTCTGCCTCGGTACAGGGGGGGTCGGTCCGCGACCAGCAAAAACGTGTGACACCAGGGGGGCTGGTGGTCACGGGGGGTGGGGACAGGGGGGATAGGGCGGCAACGTTCGCCGCCAGCAGAGCGTACGGTGGGGACATAAAAATGGATGTCGCACGTTTTCAGAGCCAGCAAACCTGGGACGCGCCCGTTCCGTAGCCAGGCAGGCCCGTCGCCGGAGCGGGTGGTGTGGCCGGACTGGCAGTCACTCTCTCCGTTTCCAAAAATATAAATATATATTCACATCATTCGGATATCGAAGATGTGCGGGAATCAGTACATTTATCCTCTGGTGGTTTTTCGGCAAGTGTGTGACAAACCAATACAGTCGACGATCTCTCATTTCTGCCCTCGTGGCGAGTGGTGCAGTGGCAACCGCCGGCTGCAGTTCGCTGACCGGCGGAGGTGACGGAGGAGAGTCACCGACAGTCGACGACCCGGCCGACGCTGCCACCCCGGGGGAAGCAGATCCGACGGAGACGCCGACTGCGGAACCGACAGACACAGCAACGGAAACCGAAGAACGAACCCCGACACCCGAACCGACGCCGGCGCTGGAAACACTCGGAGACCGGATATTCGCCCAGGAGGCTTGGTTCTTCGACGAACAGCCCCGCCAGCGGGCTGTGCTCAACCAGCTTGCCGATGACCTCCTTTCACGGGTTGACGAGTTCCGGGCAGCACCGGCAGACGTCACGACCGAGGATGTCGAAACTCTTGTTCGTGATGTCGATAACCTCGCGGACAGATTAAGCGCTGTTGGGACCGAGCACTACACTACTGGCGAGGATATCAGTATCTACGAACGGCCCTTCAAAGAATTCTATGCCGAGAAACGAACTGAGGCTGCTTCAGCTATCAAAGAAGCGATCGAATTCCAAGATACTGATACGATCAAGAAAGAGCTGAACGAATTCTGGAGGGGGATTCCGGACCCAGGGTGGAGTACGACCGACTCGGGTGCTGAAACTACGCCAGGGACCGTACTCAATATTTACAGCAACGTTCGTAACGACTCATTTGATGACCACCTCTTGGACACCGGCATATTCCGGTTGCCGTACTTGGTGCTCGGGAATCTTGAAGGAAAGAGTTTTACCGTGACTTGGCCCGATCTGTATTTTCCACGCCGCGACGAACGGTTGACGATCAGCGGAGGATTAAATGATATCGAAACGCTCCGCTCGCGCGCAGGTCGCTATCGCCAACCCTTCGAGACGGGGGCTGCTGTCGACGAGCTCTTCTGGACGGCGAAGATCACAGGTGACCGCTTCGATAACCGGTTCTCGGAAGGGCACCTGTATCAGTTCTCGGACGACGCCACAGCCGCAGAGACGTACTCTTCATTCATCGACGCGGTTCCGACTGAGGGGACTGCGGAATTCAAGGTCGGCACGGCCGACAAGGTTGGCCTCGTCTCGGAGGGTGGCGGCGATACGCTGTATGCCTACAGTATCCAGCGCGGGTCCTACGTGCTCATCTTCAACGGCCACGTCCAGCGGTGGGAGGAGCGTGGATTCAAAAACGACATCGGCCTGTGGTCGTACCGTGGTGAGCTCTGAGGAGAAATGAGGCGTACCTTTTGTCGTTCGAACGCGGGACGCGGACTGCTTGTTCGCGCCGTAACAGATGCAGGTGGCAGTCGATGAACCGTCGAACGTACCTGCAGGCGGTCGTCGCGACGGGTGTAGGAGCCGGTCTGTCCGGCTGTCTGGATGGCGAGTCCGGACTGGCGGGAAAAGAAATCACGACGCAGACGCCAGTGCCGTTCTCCCCGGCCGACGACCCGTGGCAAGAGTTGACGGAAAATCGGGACCGGAATTCGATCTCCGCCTCGGGACGGGGGAGGCTACAGCGCGGGGAATACGCCTCGTGGCAATTTCAGACCGGGCTGAATCCGAGTCTCTCGTACAGCCTGACTGTCGACGGCGAACACTCGCTCGACGTGTTTCCGATGGCAGGCGATGCGTATGGCGTCTACCGGGAGCGGCGGGAGGCCCGGTTCTACGACAACGTGGTTGCTGTCGGCGCGTCTGATACGACTCGCGGGGGCGAGATCGGGAGAGGTGCAGTCTACCAGCTGGTCTTTGACAACACCGAGGTCTTCGGGAGCGCCGCGGAGTCAGCCGTCCCGTTCGAGTTCGAAGCAACGGCAACCTACGAGACGTAACCTGCCTTCGTATCCGACATCGCCGCGCTGGCCGGATCGCCAGCAAGCCGGAGGCGAGGAGCACAGGGTAGCACCACTCGCGCGTTTTGTTCGGTACGTCCCGTCGGAGAGCCACGTCGGGTAACTCGAGGAGTGGCAACGGAACGGGATTGGAAGCATCCCGTCGAGGTCACGGCGGATATCCGCGTGCCAACCGACGGTTCGACTCCCCTTCAGGCCATGTCCCAAACCTTCCACTGGTCCCCGTCCTTTCGCATCTCCAGTTGGAGGGAGCCAGTCTCGCCGCGCACGGATGCCGTGACCTCGACGATGGCCGAGTCGTCGTTTTGCTCGACGACCTCCGTTCCCTCGACGCTGACGTCCGCCTCTTCCATCATACCCAGCCCTGACCCGGTGATCTCTCCCCGGACGGGACTCTCGGGGTGAACGAGCGAGCGGACTTCCTCGGCGTTGCCCTGGTTCGCAGCCTGGATGAAGTTCTCGGCCGCACCGCCTGGCCCACCGCCGCCGACGATCGGGAGACTATCTATACACCCTGACATAGCACTCGTTACCACGATCCCGCTAAGGCCCAGGAACTGTCGACGTTCCATGCCGGGAAAACAAAAAGGAACTAAATAAACAAATTCCGGAACGTATCTCGACAGTATCTCTGGGACGGAACAGGTCGGTGGTGGCTCATGAGCGGACCGGTGTACCGGTATAGTGCTCTGCGCCCGAGCTTCTACCACTTCCCAGTCACACCTCCCCGCAGTGCAACAAACGTCGCCACCCCGTTGGACTTTCTCCGCTCGCGGGTAGGACCGATAGGATAGTGGTGGTAAAACTCACCAGCAGCGAAAGAAAATATATGAAAGCGACGGGGGAAGCGGACCTTCCCTAAATTTGACCGTTCCTCTTTCGTCCCCTGTGTCCTCGTTTTCGATGACTTGCGCCTCATACATGCACCACCGCCGACCGGCAAGGAATGCGGTCGTGGTCTTCACCGGGGGCCGGGACTGCTCGTCCGGCACGGCTCGCGAGGCAGGCTGGGGGACGGCTCCAACGCACCGGTGGTCGGGCGGCCGCGTTCGAAGTGCACCAGTTATTTGTAGACACTGACCAGCACCGTAGCACAACCAACGGATGACCAACGAGCAGTACTCACGACGGGACTGTCTCCTCGCGGCTGGAACAGTCGCTGCAGTCGGCTCAGCTGGCTGCACGAACGCGCTCTCGGGCGCGACTCAAACACCGCCGATAGAGAGCATCGAGCCGGACTGGACAGTTGATGTTGCCGGATACTTCGAGTCAGACCCGGTCATCGCTGGTGACACACTGTACGTCGGGGCAAATGAGCCCGACCGGCCGAGGAATACGCTGTATGCACTCGACCACACGGACGGGTCGGAAACGTGGACAGCGACGGTCGAAGGCGGGCTTGAGGCACCGCCAACCGTCGCCGATGGAGTCGTGTACGCGGTGACGAATGAGAATCGCGTCTACGCGTTTGACGCCAGCGAGGGCACCGAACAGTGGCAGTTCAGGCGTACCGCGGGGGACACGCTGCGTGCGGCACCAGCCGTCGCTGGTGACACCGTCTACGTGGGGGCACTGAGCACGACCACGGACGGGAGAGTCGCCGGGCTGTACGCGCTCAACCGGGCCGACGGGTCACAGCAGTGGATGCAAAAGACACGGGGCGGTGTCGGAGGGGCGCCAGTCGTCGTCGATGACACCATCTATTCGGCGACGGTAGATGGCTGGCTGACAGCACGGAACACGTCCGATGGGACCAGACAATGGCGCCAAATCATTGCGAGCGACGCGACGAACGCAGGGCCAGTGGTCGTTGGCGATACCATCTATGCGGGCGGAGTGAACGGCTTCGACGGGGCGGCTGTCGCGATCGACCGCGCCTCCGGGGACGAACTGTGGCGAGCCGAGCTCGAGGATTGGCCAGGCGCGTCCGTCGCTGTTGCAGGAGAGACAGTCTACGTCGGGATCGAGGAACCAGCATTAGTCTACGCACTCCGCACTAGTGATGGGAGTACCCGGTGGTCACACGAACTCGGCGGCCAGATCCACTCCCAGCCCGTCGTCACCGAGAACCACGTTTATGTCGCAGGTGACAACGTCCTCGCACTCGACAGAGACGGCGGTACACCCCGCCTGCGACTCGAATCCGAGGGATATCACTATCTCTCCACAATCGCAGAGGGAACTCTCTATGTCGTGAATAGTGAGGGCAGACTCCAGGCGCTCCCGACTGCCTGACGTGCTTGGCCGGTGACGATCTGCTGGCAATGTTGCGGTATCGATACCCGTCCTTGACGGCTCACCGCCACCATCTACGGAAACCGACAGGTAAGCGGTGGTCAGAATCACCTATGCCCCAAGAAACCGTCTTAAGGGGATGGGTTCGGGCAGATTTGAACTGCCGGCCTCCTCCATGTCAAGGAGGTGTCATAACCAGCCTAGACCACGAACCCTCGGTCTGTTTCAGTGCACTCTCCAGTTCCCCGCAGGGATAATTGAATGTTTCGAACTCGCGGACGCCGCGACCCCGGCCCGCGGGCGACAGGGTTAAGTTGATGTACGGATTTGTCCACTATAACACGGATACGTACACTGGTGACAACACATGCAAGAGTACATCGAACGGGTGACCGAGGGCGACGACCTCACACAGACAGAGGCCCGCGAGGCGGCCACGGCGGTCTTCGAGGGGGCGACGGAGGCACAGATCGGCGCGCTGCTGGCCGGGCTCCGCTCCAAGGGCGAGACCGAGACGGAGATCGCGGGCTTCGCCGAGGGGATGCGCGTGGCTGCCCGCACGATCGACCCCGACCGGGAGACGCTGGTCGACACCTGCGGGACCGGGGGCGACGACCACGACACGATCAACGTCTCGACGACCAGCGCGATGGTCGCTGCCGGAGCGGGCGTCCCCGTCGCCAAGCACGGCAACTACTCGGTCTCCTCCTCCTCGGGCAGCGCCGACGTGCTCGAGGAGGTCGGCGTGAACGTGGAGGCAGAACCCCCGGCCGTCGAGAGCCACATCGAACAGGAGGGCGTCGGGTTCATGCTCGCGCCGGTCTTTCACCCGGCGATGAAGGCGGTCATCGGCCCCCGGAAGGAACTCGGGATGCGCACCGTCTTCAACGTGCTCGGCCCGCTGACCAATCCCGCCGGCGCGGACGCACAGGTGGTGGGCGTCTACGACCCGGAGCTCGTTCCCGTGCTCGCCCGCGCGCTCGGCCGGATGGACGTCGAGCGCGCGATGGTCGTCCACGGGTCGGGGCTGGACGAGATCGCCGTCCACGGCGAGACGACCGTCGCCGAGGTCGACAACGGAGCTGTCTCGGAGTACACGCTTACGCCGGCCGACCTGGGACTGGAGCAACACCCCATCGGGGCCATCGCCGGCGGTACCCCCGAAGAGAACGCCGCGGACATGCAGGCGATCCTCGACGGCGAGGAGCGGGGCGCAAAACGGGACATCATCCTCGCGAACGCCGGCGCCGCGGTCTACGTTGCCGGCGCCGCGGGCTCCCTCGAAGCGGGCGTCGACCGCGCGGCGGAGGCCATCGACTCCGGCGCTGCCGCCGCGAAACTCGAGGCCCTGCGGGCGCTGGAGGCATGACCCGCGTGAAAATCTGCGGGGTGACCCGCGAGGCCGACCGTGAGGCTGTCGTCGCGGCAGGGGCCGACGCGGTCGGCGTCATTGCCGACGTGCCTGTCGACACGCCCCGCGAGGTGACGGCCGAGCGGGCCGGTGACCTCGTGGCCGGCGTCCCGCCGCTCGTGACGAGTGTCCTCGTGACGATGCCCGACAGCGTCCAGGGCGCCGTCTCCCTCCAGCGCGAGGTGGCCGCCGACGCCCTCCAGGTCCACGCCACACTCCCCCCGGAGAAGGTCGGCGGGCTCCGGGCTCGCGTCGACGCGAACGTCGTCGCCGCCGTGGACGTCGACGACGACCTCGCGGGCTACGCCGCGGTCGCCGACGCCCTCCTCGTGGACTCGACGGACGAACAGGGTGGCGGCGGCACCGGCGAGACCGTCGACTGGGAACGGACCCGCGAGCGGGTGGCGGACCTGGAGGTCCCGGTCGTGCTCGCGGGCGGACTCACCCCCGGCAACGTCGCGGAGGCCGTCGAGACGGTCGACCCCTTCGCCGTCGACACTGCCACGGGCGTCGAGCGCGAGGGCGGCGTCAAGGACCACGACGCGGTGCGTGCCTTCGTCGGCGCGGCCGGGAGGGGAGCGGCGTGACCGACACGGGCGCCGCGGACAGCGGCGAGGGGGCGATGGACTGCTCGCGGGAGGCCTTCGTCGACCGGGCGGCCGGCGAGCGCCCGGCGGTCGTGCGAGCGACGGCCAGCCTGCCCGACGTGGAGCCGCTTTCGGCCTACGCCGCGCTGACCGGCCGGACGACCGACGCCGACGCGAGCGAGTACGCCTTCCTGCTGGAGAGCGCCGAAAAGGTGGCCTCGAGCGACCCCGACGGTGCGTTCGCGCCCGCCCGCGAGGACCGCCACGCGCGCTTCTCCTTCGTCGGGTACGACCCCGAGGCGGTCGTGACCGTCGACCCGGACGGGGCGGGGGTGGACCTGCTCGCCGACCGCTACGCGGACCTGCTCTCGCCGGCGGGCGAGGACACGGTCGACCGCCTGCGGGGAGCGCTGCCGGACCTGCCGCTGCGCGGGTTCCCGGACAGCGACCGCCAGCACCTCGAGGGCGGTCTCGTGGGCTTTCTCTCCTACGACGCCGTCTACGACCTCTGGCTCGACGAGGTCGGGCTCGAGCACCCTACCTCCCGCTTTCCCGACGCGCAGTTCGTCCTCACGACCCGGACGCTCGTTTTCGACCACGCAGAGGACAGCGTCCAGCTCGTGTTCACGCCGGTCCTCCGCGAGGGCGAGGACGCGGGCGCGTGCTACGACCGGCTGGCGGCCGAGGCCGACCGGGTCGCGGGCCTGCTCGAGGGAGCGCGGGCGCCCGAGACCGACGGCTTCCGCCGCGAGCGCGAGGAGGCCGGCCCGCGCGAGGAGTACGAGGCGGCCGTCGAGCGCGCGAAGGAACACGTCTACAGCGGCGACATCTACCAGGGGGTCATCTCCCGGACCCGGGAACTCTACGGCGAGGTGGACGCGCTGGGCTTCTACGAGGCGCTGCGCTCGGTCAATCCCTCGCCGTACATGTACCTGCTGGGCTACGACGACCTCCAAGTGGTGGGCGCGAGCCCGGAGACGCTGGTCTCGGTCAGCGGGGACGAGGTGATGTCCAACCCGATCGCGGGAACCTGTCCGCGCGGGACGAGCCCGGTCGAGGACCGCCGGCTGGCCGGCGAGATGCTCGCCGACGACAAGGAACGGGCCGAGCACACGATGCTGGTCGACCTGGCGCGCAACGACGTCCGCCGGGTCGCAGAGGCCGGCAGCGTCCGCGTCGAGGAGTTCATGAACGTGCTCAAGTACTCCCACGTCCAGCACATCGAGTCGACGGTCACGGGGACGCTTTCGGCCGACTGTGACGCCTTCGACGCCGTCCGCGCCTCGTTCCCCGCGGGGACGCTCTCGGGCGCCCCGAAGATCCGGGCGATGGAGATCATCGACGACCTCGAGCGCACACCGCGGGGTCCCTACGGGGGCGGCGTCGGCTACGTCTCCTGGCAGGACGACGCCGACTTCGCGATCGTGATCCGGTCGGCGACGGTCGAAGCACTGGACGAGGACGAGCGCGAGCACGAGGGCGAGCGCCAGCGCGTCACCGTCCAGGCCGGCGCCGGGATCGTCGCCGACAGTGACCCCGCCGCGGAGTTCGACGAGACCGAACAGAAGATGGACGGCGTGCTGGCGGCCCTCGAGCGGATCGAGCGCGAGGACGCCGACGCCGGAACCGGGGAGGGGGCCGAGCCTGGCCCCGAACCGGAGGTGGACGGATGAGCGCAGAGAGCGCCAGTGCGAGCGGGGGTACGACTCCCCGCGTTCTCTTCATCGACAACTTCGACTCCTTCACCTACAATCTCGTCGAGTACGTCAGCGAGCACGCCGAGACGACCGTCCGCCGGAACACGACGAGCCTGGAGGAAGTCCGGCAGGTCGACCCGGACGCCATCGTCGTCTCGCCGGGGCCGGGCCACCCGAAAAACGAGCGCGACGTCGGCGTCACGAACGACCTTCTGCGGGAGGTCAGCCCCGAGGTGCCCACGCTGGGGGTCTGTCTGGGGCTGGAGGCGGCCGTCCACGCCTACGGGGGCGAGGTCGGGCGCGCGCCCGAACCGGTCCACGGGAAGGCGGTCCCGATCCACCACGACGGGCGGGGCGTCTACGCGGGGCTCGACCAGGGCTTCCAGGGCGGCCGGTACCACTCGCTGGTCGCCGTCGAGGTGCCGGACTCCTTCGAGGTGACGGCGACGACCGAGGCCGACGGCGAGGAGCTGGTGATGGGTGTGCGCCACCGCGAGCACCCCATCGAGGCCGTCCAGTTTCACCCGGAATCGGTGCTGACGGCGGTCGGTCACGACGTGATCCGCAACTTCCTGGACGGCGTCTGAACCGTCGCCCGGCGCCGGTCCCCGCTCACCGGCCGCCGCTCAGAACACGCCGGTCTCGAAGCCCAGGCCGGCGAGCACCCAGAGGGCGACCGCGACCGCGAGCGCGATGAGCACCAGCCGCCACGCCACCGCGAGCACGACCCGGCCGATGAGGACGATAGCTGCCAGGACCACGAGCGCGACCAGCAGCGCCGGTGGCGACCCGAGCGGCCCGAACTGGAGGACCCAGAACATAGCCGAACTGGTCGCCGAAGAGGTATAAGTCAGGTGGCCGACCGTCCGTCCAGATCTCCACCCGAAACCCCCTTCCGGTTCCACTGCGGACCCCGCGCTGTCCCCGATTCCTTCCCGGCCAGTTTCAGTTTCACTCCGGTCGCGTCACCATTAAGAGGAGCCAACCACTTGATGAACTCCGTAGCACCCACCCCGGTCGGACGGGCGAATCGGGGAAACACAACAGCATAGTGACAACGATATCGAAAGGGCAGAACCACCGGAGGGAAACCTTATTCCCCCCGGAGACCGATCCAACATTCGCTACAAATGAAACACGAGGGGACACACGCACGACGCCGCATCGCACGAGGTGAGCAGGGATGAGCGCGCCCGGCGCCGACGAGCTGACGCTACCGATCAAGCGCACGGAGGGGAACACACTCGAGGAGCGGCTGACGGACAACGCCTACCACAACATCCTGCCGGCGCGGTATCTCCGCAAGGACGCCAACGGCGACCTGGTCGAGGACCAGGAGGACCTCTTCGAGCGGGTCGCGAAGAACATCGCGCTGGCGGAGGCCGTCTTCGAGGCCGACAACCGCGGCGTGGAGGTAACGGTCACACCCGGTCAGCTCAAGCCCGACCACCCGCGGCGGGACGAGCTCGCCGAGGAAGTCTTCGGGAAGGGAGTTTCGGCAGACGACGACGTCGAGACGGCCCTGACGGAGTACAACGTCAACAAGTTCGCCTACGAGACGGTCGTTCCGGAGCTTCCCGCCGAGGTCCGCGAGCACGTCGAGTCCGTGGCCGCGGAGTTCCAGGGGGCGATGGAGGACCTCTCCTTCATGCCGAACTCGCCGACGCTGATGAACGCGGGCGACGAGCTCCAGCAGCTCTCGGCGTGTTTCGTGGACTCCCCCGAGGACGACATCGACGACATCCACCAGACCGCAAAGGAGGCCGCCCAGGTCTTCCAGAGCGGCGGCGGGATGGGGTATGCCTTCTGGCGGCTCCGGCCCTACGGCGACCCCGTCGGTTCGACTGGAGGTATCGCCTCCGGCCCCATCACGTTCATGCGGACCTACGACCAGATGTGCGAGACCATCGCCCAGGGCGGCGCCCGGCGGGGCGCCCAGATGGGCGTGATGCGGGTCTCTCACCCGGACGTCATCCAGTTCATCCACGCCAAGAACAAGGACGTCTCGCTGGCCCACACGCTGCGGCTGAACGACCCCGACGACTTCACGCACAACTCCTTCGCCGAGGCGCTGGAGGAAGCCCGCGAGCTGATCGATGACGAGGGCCGCGTGCCCGAGCACCTCCGGAACGCCGTCGAGGGACACCTCTCGAATTTCAACATCTCCGTCGGCATCACCGACGACTTCATGGACGCCGTCAAGGCGGGCGAGGAGTTCACCTTCACCAATCCCCGGACCGGCGACCCCCACGTCGCCACCCCCCAGACCAAGGAACTGTACGAGATGTTCGACCTCGGCGAGCACGTCGAGGTCGGCGAGGAACTGTCCGTTCCCGCGGAACTCGTCTGGGAGCGCATCGTCGAGGGCGCCCACGAGAACGGCGAGCCCGGCGTCGTCTACCTCGAGCGGATCAACAAACAGCACTCCTTCGACGTCGAGGAGCATCCCGACCACCGCATCCTCGCGACAAATCCCTGTGGCGAGCAGCCGCTGGAGGAGTACGAGGCCTGCAACCTCGGGCACATCAACCTCTCCACGCTCGCCGCGGAGGACGCCCCCGACTGGCGAGTCTGGTCGGACCGGCACGCCGACGCCTACGACACGGAGGCCGAAGCGGTCGGCGCCTTCCTCGAGGAGGCCGTCGACTGGGAGGAGTTCGACAGGCGGGTCGAACTCGGGACGCGCTTCCTCGAGAACGTGGTAACGATGTCCGACTTCCCGGTCCCGGAGATCGAGCAGAAGGTCCGGGAGATGCGGAAGATCGGGCTGGGGATCATGGGCCTGGCCCAGCTGTACATCCAGCTCGGCATGAAGTACGGCAGCGACGCCTCCAACGAGGTCGCCCGCCAGCTGATGGTCCACATCAACCACGGCTCCAAGCGGGCCAGTCACGACCTCGCGGAGGAGCGGGGCTCCTTCGAGGAGTGGGACAGCTCGAAGTTCGCCGACCCCACCGCGTATCCGGAGTGGTTCGAGCACCACACCGGCGAGGACGCCGACGAGTGGGCCGACGGCTACCCCATCAGGAACCACAACACGACGACCATCGCACCGACCGGTACCACCTCGATGGTCGGCAACACGACGGGCGGCTGCGAGCCCATCTACAACGTCGCCTACTACAAGAACGTCTCCGACGACGTCCAGGGCGACGAGATGCTCGTGGAGTTCGACGACTACTTCCTGCGGGTGCTCGAGGAGAACGGGATCGACGTCGACGCCGTCAAACAGGAGGCCCAGGAACAGATGGCCGACAACGCCTTCGACGGCGTGTCCGGCCTGGAGACGGTGCCGGACGCCGTCGGCGAGCTGTTCGTGACGACGGGCGACCTCTCCGCCAAGGACCACGCCGGCGTCCAGGTCGCCTGCCAGGCGGGCGTCGATTCGGCCATCTCGAAGACGGTGAACGCGCCCAACGACTCCACCGTCGAGGACGCCAAAGAGGTCTTCCAGTACATCTACGACCACGGCGGCAAGGGAGTCACCTACTACCGCGACGGGACCCGCTCGAAGCAGGTGCTCACGACCCGCGCGAAGAACACCGAGTTCGCCGACGAGAGCGAGGCAGCGGAGGCGCTGGTCGAGCAGATCGAGGAGGTCTTCGGCGGGATCGAGGCCTTCGTCGGGAGCGAGGAGGTCCAGGCGGTCATCGACGACCAGGTTGAGGAGCTGTTGAGCGCGGCCGACCGCGCCGAGGAGTTCGCCCAGAAGCAGGACCGGCCGGACGTCCTCCACGGCGTGACCCAGCGCATCGACACCGGCTACGGGAAGCTCTACGTCAACATCAACGAGGACCCCGAGGCCGACCGTCCCTTCGAGCTGTTCGCGAACATCGGCAACTCCGGGGGCTTCACGGCCTCCTTCACCGAGGCGCTCGCGAAGACCATCTCGACGGCGCTCCGGGCGGGTGTCGACCCCTGGGAGATCGCCGAGGAGCTCCAGGGCATCCGCTCGCCGAAGGTCGCCTGGGACAAGGGCGAACAGATCCAGTCGATCCCCGACGCCATCGGGACGGCGATGCGCCGCTATCTGGAGGGCGACGTCGAGCGAGCCTACCCCCAGCAGCAGACGCTGGAGGAGACGGCCGGGGAGACCGGAGCCGACGCGCCCGGTGACGCCGACACGGCCCAGCCCGGCCCGATGACCGGCCCCGAGCCCGACGGGGGCGTGGCCAGCGAGGCCGGCACGGCGCCGGCCACCGAGGCGGCGGCCGAGGACATGGGCGACGACCAGGCGCTGATCGACGCCGGCGAGAGTCCGGAGTGTCCGGAGTGTGGCTCGATGTCGCTGTACTACGCGGAGGGCTGCAAGACCTGCGAGTCCTGTGGCTGGTCGGAGTGCTGAGCCCGGCCCGTCGGTCGCCGACGGGCTCGCCTGGCTCGCCGGCAAGCGTGTGACACTCGGGGCCGTCGCGCTCGTCGTCGCGGTTTTCGCGGTTCAGACCTTCGTTAGCGTCGCCTACGGCCTCGGTGGCTGGGCGTACATCTTCGTCGCCGGGCCCGACCCCTCACCGGGGTGGGTGCTCGCACCGTTCTCCCACCGTGGTCTGCCACACCTGCTGTCGACGCTCGCTGTCCTCGTCGTCTACGGCGCCCTCGCGGAGACGGCGCTGTCCGAGACGCGGTATTTCCTGTTCTGTCTCGGGGCAGCCTACGCCTCGACGGCGGCCCAGGTGGCGAGCTACGCGGCCGGCGCGCCCGGCCTGGGGACGCTCGGAGCCAGCGGGGTCGCGCTCGGCGCGGTCGCCTACGTCACGATGCGCACGCTCCTCGGCGGCGGGCTCCTCGAGCCGGCGACGGAGGTGGACTGGGTGTTCGCGCTCTCGGGGGCCTTCATCGTCGGCTACCACCTCGCCAACGACTTCCTGCCGGGCTTTACGCCGCTGTCCGGGACGGCGCCCTACGGCCACGCGGCGGGCATCATGGTCGGGCTGGCGGTGGCGCTGTGGGAACTCGGCCGGACAGAAGGCACAAGCCCGAGGGCGCCGTGACCCCTCCCATGGACGACGCAAGCACGGGGACGGCGGACCGCGAGCGGGAGGGGCAGGGCGGCCCGGACGCGTCGGACGGCCAGGGCGGACGCCCGTGTCCGGCCTGCGGGCGCGCGATGTACCGCCGGCACTGCAAGTACGTCTGCCCCAGCCACGGCGTCGTCTTCGACTGTTCGGACACGTTCTACTGACTGCCGGCGGACGGGCTACTGACCGCCCGAAGAGCGCCCGCTCGGCCCGGCGAGGTGGCTGTACACCGGCCCCGCGAGGACGAGCAGCGACAGGCCGGCGGCGGCGGCCACGAGCTCTATGGAGGGCGCGAGCGACGACAGCGAGAGGCGGCGCATCGAGTCACCGGTCAGGACGGCGACGGTCGCCCAGGGCACCTCGCCGACGACTGTCCCGACCAGAAAGCTCCCCGTCGAGATCCCCGACAGGCCGGCGCCGTAGGAGACCGCATCGCCGGGCAGCGGGAGCAGCCGGGCCGCGAGCACGCCGCGGACCTCCCCGACGGCCCCGACCAGCCGGTCGCCGGCCGCCCCGAAGGGCGCGAGCAGCCCCGCCTCCGCGTCCGCGCGGCGGGCGATGAGAAAGGGCGGGAGGTTCGAGAGCCCCGTGCCCGCGAGTGCCACCGGAATCCCGACTGCGGGGCCGTAGAGGTAGCCGACCAGGACCGCAAGCGCCGTCACCGGCCACAGCAGGAACGGCCGGGCCAGGTAGACCGCGCCGAGCACGGCGACGAAGGCGACGGGGTCGGCGGTCAGGCCGGCCAGCCGGTCGACCAGCGCCCGCGGCGAGAGCGTCAGGGCAGCCAGCAGGGCGACCGCTGCGAGCCCCGCGACCCCCAGCGCCTGTCGCCGTGCTGCCCGGTTCATACACTTCCGGCCGGCCGGCCCGGACAAACGCTTTGTGGTGGGCGGGCCAACCCCCGCCGTGGAGCGTTCCGACCACGAGACCGTCGAGCTCGGGGTGGAGCTGCTGGCCCATCTTGAACACGCCGAACTCGACCTGGCGGAGGCGGTCGACCGGGTCGAGACCGTCACGACCGACCCCCACCTCACCCGCGAGATCCTCGACACCGCCGAGCTCCGCGGGGTCATCGACCGCGAGGAGGGGATCGTCCGGCCACGGAGCGGCGAGTACGTCAGCTTCGAGGCCGACGTCGTGGCTCGCGAGGGCGAGTTCACCTGCCGGCGCTGTGGCGCGAGCATCTCGACCGGCCACTTCGTCCAGTTCGAGGCCGGGGAACACGGCCCCTTCGGCTCCTCGTGTATCAGGAAGGTGACCGGCCGGGAGTGACGCGACCGGGCGGGAGTAACAGAACGGGGGCCGTCAGCGTCCCTGCCGGAGTTCCTCGATCAGTTGCTCGACGGTCTCGCCCTGCTTCTGGACGGCCTGGCGCTGGCGGTCGACCGTCTCCTGGTACCCTTCGAGGATCTCGTTTTGCCGCTTGACCGCCTGCGTCAGGCGGTCGACCTGTGCTTTCAGTTCCTCGAACTCCTCCCGGTCGACGGTCCCCTCGGTCGCGGTTCCGGCTCCCGGCTCCGCGTTCGCGCCCGTCGCCGACTCCGCACGGCTGTCGGGCGTCGGTGTCACCGTCGCGTCCGTGGGGTCGTCGTCGGACCCGGACGGGCGGTCGCTCTCGGCGGGCGTCCGGCCCGGCTCGGCCGCCGTCGTCCGCTCCTCGTCGCCGGACTGGGTCGTTCCGGCGCCCGGTCCACCGGCCGTGTTACGCCCGGCACCGGAGCGGCCGCCGGCGTCCGCGGCCGGTTCCGAACCGCCACCCGCGTCGGCGTCCCGCCCGGCCCCGGCGTCGAGCCCCGCGTCCGACCCCTCCCCGACCAGCGGCGAGATGCCGTCGCTGAAGCCGATGTCGTCCCCGCCGGACCGGTCAGCCTCGTCGTCCTCGTCCTCGCCGACGGCCGCGTTCAACGCCTCCAGGGAGTCGACGTCGTGGTACGCGAACAGCGCCTCCTGGAGGGTCTCCCGGACCATCCGCGCCTCGTCGTTGGGCGCTTTGATGCGCTCGGGTCGCCCGCCGACCGCGAGGACGACCTGGGTCGCGACGCTCCCCTCCTCGAAGGAGAGTCCCGTCACATCCGCGAACGGGTACACCTCGAAGTCCTCGTCCCAGACGGGCGTCCCGACGTGTTTGACCAGCCGGGCCTCGGTGACCACCAGCGAGAGTTCGCTGAACCGGAAGACGCCGGCGATCGACTCGGTCGGTTCGATGACGCCGGCCGTGGTGAGGACCCCGTCGAGGAGGCGCTCGAGGACCGCCTCGCGCCGCTTCCCGGGGACGGTAAAGGAGTCGGTCCCGTCGACGTAGCCCAGGACGAACTTCGTCTTCCGGCGCCCCTCCGAGACCTCCAGCGTCTCGACGTCGTGGGAGAAGACCTCGACGCCCTCGTCGCTCAACAGCCCCTCGCCGCGGTACAGCAACGTCCGGGACTGGGTGAAACAGACCACGTCCTCGTCGCCGAGGCTCACGGCCGTCTCGATGTCCTCGTCACCGAGGCGGTTCCTGACGAGGCTCGGTATCTCCATGGGGGAGTGTACCTGTCGTCGGATATAAAACCGGGGGTGGGAGTGTCCGCGATCCCATCCCCGCGGCGTGCAGCAGCCGGCGGTCGCGGGGAAGCCGTTTTTATACGCCCAGCGGGCATACGCCCGGGTATGACCCCCCGATCCGGCGTCCGGGCGCCCACCGACGAGCTCCTGCTGGGGATCCTCCTGGCGGTCGGTGGCGTCGCGGTCGGCAGTGGCCTGAACACCGAGCTCGGAACCGCCCTCGCCCTCCTCGGCCTGCTCGTCGGCGTCGGCGCCTATCTCGTGACCGCCCTCTCCGCCGTCGGGGACCCGCCAGCCGACCGGGAGGCCTCGGCCGCCGACCGCGACGCCCCCGGCGACCAGTGATCAGTCCAGTGCCCGCTCGATTGTCCCGCGCCACTCCGTCACGGTCGCGGCGTCGACCGACAGCTCCGTCCCGCCGACCGAGAGCGACAGCGTCCCGGAGCCGTCGGCGGTCCCGAGGTCTGCGACCGGCGCGACGCCGTCGAAGGCCTCGCGGACGCCCCCAGGGTCGGTCGTCTCCACCACGACCCGCCCCGGCTGCTCGTGGAAGAGGTGACCGGCCGAGGGGAGCGAGGCGTCGGCACCGGCACCCTCGTGGACCATCTCCGCCAGCGTCACCGCCAGCCCGCCGTGACTGGCGTCGTGGGTGGCCAGCGTCGTCTCGCGGTTCGCCACCTCGGCTACCGTCTCGACCAGCTCAGCGGGCCGCTCGGGGAGGACGGGGTACCGGTCGCTCCCGCCGAACTGGGCGAGGTACTCCGAGCCGCCCAGCCGCGGGTCCGCGCTCGTCGCCGCGTCCCCCGCGTCGCCGGCCCCGCCAGTGAGCGTCCGGTCCCCGACCACGAGCAGGTCGCCCCGACCCTCCAAGTCCAGCGGCGGCGCGGCGTAGCCCTCCTTCGTCCCGACCATCGCGAGCGTCGGCGTCGGCGGGACCGGGCCGGCCGGCGAGTCGTTGTAGAGGGAGACGTTGCCCCCGACGACCGGCACGGAGAGGTCGGCGCACATCTCCGCGAGCCCGTCGACGATCCCCGTGAAGCCGCCGTAGACCTCGGGTTTCTCGGGGTTGCCGCCGTTGAGACAGTCGACCGCCGCCAGCGGCGTCGCCCCCTTCGCCGCGATGTTGGTCGCGTTCTCCAGAGCGACGCCGCGGGCTCCGTCGTAGGGCGCCGCGGCGGTCCAGTTGGGGTCGGCACCCGCCGAGAAGGCAAGCCCGACACCGCCACCGGCGTCGCCTCCGCTGGTCGCGCCGGCACCTCCATCCCCTCCCGCGGCCTCTCGGATTGCGAGGATGGCTGCGTCGTCGCCGGGCCGGCGCGCGGTGCGGACGCCGACCTCGTGGTCGTACTGGCGGTAGACCCACCGCTTGGAGGCGGTGTTCGGGCTCGCGACCACGGCCTCCAGGGCCCCCGCGAGGTCGACCGCGGGCAGGTCCCGGTCGGGCGTCGGCGGCTCCTCGCTCGGCAGGTCGTTCATCGGCGCGCCCTCGCCGAGGAAGTGGGCGTCGACCTCGACGACCGTCTCCCGCTCGCCGTCCTCCCCCGCGAAGGTACAGACGTAGTCGCCGCTGGTGACCTCACCCACCACCGACGCGCCCAGGTCGTACCGCTCGGCGATTGCCCGGACGCGGTCGACGTTCTCAGGGCGGACCTCGTAGAGCATCCGCTCCTGGGATTCGGAAAGCAGGACCTCGAGGGCGTTCATGTTCGGCTCGCGCTGGTGGACGGCGTCGAGGTCGACCCGCGCGCCGAGCCCGCCCTTGGCGACGAGTTCGCTGGAGGCTCCGCCCAGCCCCGCGGCACCGAGGTCCCGGGCAGACTCGACCAGCTCCTCGTCGAGCAACTGCTCGTTGGCCTCGATGAGCAGCTTCTCGGTGTAGGGGTCGCCGACCTGGACCGCGGGTCGGTCCTCGGTCTCGGCGTCTTCCGAGAGGTCCTCGCTGGCGAAGGAGGCCCCGCCCAGCCCGTCCCGGCCGGTCGCGTTCCCGACGAGCACGAGTTTGTTGCCGGGCTGCTGGGCCTCGGCAGTGACCATGCGTTCGGGGTCGTCGATCAGCCCGATGCAGGCGACGTTCACCAGCGGGTTACCCTCGTAGCCGTCGTGGAAGGCGACGCTCCCGGCGACTGTGGGGACGCCGATGCAGTTGCCGTAGTGGCTGATCCCCTCGACGACCCCCTCGAAGAGATAGCGGGCGTGTTCGTCCTCGAAGTCGCCGAAGTACAGCGAGTCGGCAAGCGCGATGGGGTAGGCCCCCATCGAGAGGGTGTCCCGGACGATGCCGCCGACGCCGGTCGCCGCGCCGTCGAACGGGTCGACGTAGGAGGGGTGATTGTGGCTCTCGATACCCATCGTGATGTAGGTCTCTCCAGCCTCCTCCCCGTCACCGTTCTCCCCGTCTCCCGCCGGGAGGGCGACGACGGCGGCGTCGTCTCCGGGGCCGACGACGACCCCCTCGCCCTCCGAGTCAAAGGCCGACAGCAGCGGCCGCGAGGAGCGGTACGCGCAGTGCTCGCTCCAGAGGTTCTCGAAGAGTGCCGCCTCGGCCGGCGTGGGCTCGCGCCCGAGTTCCTCGACGACGAGCTCCCGGTCCGAATCGGCCAGAGTCATTACCGCCCCGTTGCCGCAGGCCGGCTAAATCCCTTTCCATGCACCGACGGCTGGCGGAGCCGTTCGACCGGGTGCAGATTCTCCCGGGTACGAATCCGGTACGCATGTCGCCATACTCGTTTATGCTCTCAGCTGTCATCTCTCCAGTCGGTGAACGTACCATGGAGAGAAACGTCGGTGGCTACGACCGCATCGCCCGCTTCATCCTCGGCCCGCTGCTCGTCATCGTCGCGGCGGCCGGCTTCGCCGGCTACGTGACGGTCGCGTCGGGGCTTCTCGGAGCCGCGGTGCTCTGGGCTGCCCTGCTCGTCGGCGCCGTCTTCCTCGTCACGGCGACGACGCAGAAGTGCCCGCTCAACAGGGTGCTGGGACTCGACACCTTCCGGGGCGGCCGCGAGGGACCCGGCGACGAACCGGACTCCGCACCCCGCGGCGACCGACCGGCGTAGAACGACCGCTCCTTTTTCCGGCGCTCCGGCCCGACAGCTCAGTCCACGACGTACGACTGCAGCTCCCCGCGAGCCCCTACATCGACGAACCGGTAGCGGTCCCCGCCCGCCAGGTCGCCCGCGAAGGCGGGCCCCTCGGCGCCCACGTCGTGGACCTCGTTGTACCCACGCAGGCCGTGCTCGCGGAGCCGCTCTTCGACCGCTGCGGGCAGGTCTTCCCCGGCGCCGGCTTCGACCACGAACAGCCGGTCGGTGAAGCTCTTGGCCGTCCAGGCGTCAGCCACGTCCTCGCGCGCCGCCAGGTCCGCCGCCAGCGCGCGAAGCTGTTCGCCCCGGTCCGTCGCGTCGCCCCGGTCCGCCGCGTCTCCCCCGTCCATCGGCTCCTCCTCCGAGCGCGGCCCGGTTGTCACCTCCCCCGAACATCTCCGGGACAGCCGACTCCGGGCCGGGGCGCACAGTTCGTGTATGGTCGCGACCAGCCTCGACGCCGAGCGCAGCTACGGCGACCAGTTCACCGCGCGGACTGTCCACGAGACCAAGCGTCAGAAAGTCGTCTGTGGGTACTTCGAGCCCGGACAGTTCATTCCCGTCCACGCTCCCGACAGCGACGTGGCTATCACCGTCCTCGAGGGTGGGGGAGTCGTCCGCGACGGCGACCGCGAGCACGAGGTCGAGCCGGGGGACGTGGTCGCCGTTCCCGCCGGCGAGAACAGAGGGGTCAGAGCCACCGGGGGACGGCTCGAGGCGACGCTCGTGACCGCGCCGCCGCCGACCGACGCCGAACACGAGCCGGTCCGGCGTGGGCTCCGCCGCGGCGAGTTCGACCCCGAGTGACGCTCGCCTGTTCCCCGCTCCGGAGGCGAACGTATTCGGGACAACGACCTCACCGTGGCTTCGCGTACCGACGGTGTATGCCAGCCGAGACACTCGACCTGCGCGACGTGCCCCCGCCGCGCCGCCACGGCAAGATCCACGACGCCTTCGCGGCCCTGGCTCCGGGCGAGACGCTGCGCATCGTCAACGACCACGAGCCCCGCCCGCTGTACTACGAGATGAAAGCCGAGGTGGAGGCGTTCGACGCCGAGGGCTATGAGGTCGAGAAACGCGGCGACGAGGAGTTCGTCGCCGACCTGCCCAAGGAGTAACGACTCGCGACCGCGCCCGTCCCTCCGTTTGATTGCGTGTCCTCGGTCACGGACACCATACCGCGGTCAGCACCCCGTCATCTCCCTCTCCGGTCGCGTACTCGTACCCCCGGTCCTCGAGCTTCGGATAGAGGTGCTGTGGCGCGCGGTCGTTGACCTGCAACAGAAGTGTCTCCCCGTCCAGCTCCACCAGCGTCTCCAGTGTCTCCTTCAGCGGTGCTGGCGGCCCCATCTCGCGGACGTCCAGCCGCTCGACCGGGCGGTCCGCGGGCGCGTCGAGCTGTTCCACCAGCCGTCCCGGGTCCTGTGTCGCCATATCCGGGGGTTCCGGCGAGACGGCCCCAACGGTTGCGCCGAACGTGTTCGCCGTACCCAGCGGTTGTCGGCTTGTCCCGTGTAGAATGCTCGGTCGGGGATTTGAACCCCGGTCTTCGGCTCGAAAGGCCAAAATGATTGGCCGGACTACACCAACCGAGCGCGTTCGACGGTCGGAGGCTGCTGGACATAAAGCCTGCCTTTCCGACCGACGGTACTCTATTCCGGCCCGCGTCGGGTCGTCGCTACTTCCCCTCGAACTCGGGCTCTTCGTCACTGCCCATCTTCGAGACCCCTTCGAGGAAGTCCTCGCTGGTGACGACGTGGCCGAAGGCCTGGGCCTCGACCTCGAGGCCAGCGTCGGTGTCATCCCGGCCCGCGAGGAACGCGCGCTTGATGTACTCCTGGGCCAGCGGCGGCCCCGCGGCCAGGTCCTCGGCCAGGTCGAGTGCCGTCTCCATCAGGTCGTCGGCGGGGACGACCTCGTTGACGAAGCCGTAGTCGGCCATCGTCTCCGGGTCGTAGTGGTCGCCGGTCAGGACGATCTCGCGGGCCCGACCCTCGCCGATGATGGGGCTCAGCCGCTGGGTACCGCCCCAGCCGGGGAGGATGCCCAGGTCGCGCTCGGGCTGGCCGAAGGTCGAGCGCTCGCTTGCCACCCGCACGTCCGCACACGCCGCCAGTTCCATCCCGCCGCCGAGCGCGAAGCCGTCGACCGCCGCCACGACGGGGACGGCGAGTTCCTCCAGCCGACCCCACGCCTCCTGTCCCTTCCGGGAGAGTTCGACGGCGCGGGCGCTGTCTGCGTCGCCGGCCATCCCGGCGGCGTCGGCCCCCGCCGAGAAGGCCCGGTCGCCCTCGCCGGCCACGACCAGCGCGCGCACCTCGTCGTCGGCCTCGACACGGTCGAGTGCGGCCTCGAATTCCTCCAGGACTTCGGGCGTGACCGTGTTGAGCTGGTGTGGCCGGTCGAGGACGACCCGAGCGACACGGTCGCTGGGATACTCGAGGCGGACGGTTTCGAACGCCGCGTCGTCCGCATCGTTCCCGTCCTCTCCGCCGTAGAAGCCACCCTCCGCGGCGGCCGCCTGGAGTCCCGCGGAGACCTCGTAGCGGGCGCCGCCGGTCTCGTCGTGGGCCGCTTCGAGGGCCTCGACGAGCGAGCCGAGGCCCGCGTCGTCGGCCATCCGGGCCGGGCCGTCCGGGAAGCCGCCGCCGAGCTTGACCGCGCGGTCGACCTCCTCGACCGGTGCGATCTCCTTCTGGAGGAGCTTGCCGACCTCGTTGGCCATGACCGCGAGCAGGCGCGCCTCGACGTCGTCGCGACCCTCGTCGGGCGGCACGTCGACGCCGCCGTCCTCGTAGTCGTAGAAGCCCTCGCCGGTCTTGCGTCCGAGCCGCTCTTCTTCGACTACCTCCACGAGCATCGGCGCGGGCTCGTAGGCCTCCCCCAGCACCTCCTCCATGTACCGGAGCACGTGCAGGATGACGTCGTTGCCGACCTGGTCGCCGAGTTCGAACGCGCCCATCGGGATGTTGAGGCCGTACTTCGCGGTCGAGTCGACCTCGGCGATGGTGGCCTCACCCTCGCCGACGAGCCAGCAGGCCTCGTTCATCAGCGGAACGAGCACGCGGTTGACGACGAAGCCGGGCTCGTCCTTCCGGACGCGCACGGGGGTCTTCCCGAGATCCTCGGCCAGCCCCTCCACGGCTTCCAGCGTCTCGTCGCTGGTGTGACCGCCGCGGATGACCTCGACCAGTTCCATCCGCACCGGCGGGTTGAAGAAGTGCATCCCGCAGAACTGCTCGGCCCGGTCGGTCGTCTCCGAGAGCTCCGTGACCGACAGCGAGGACGTGTTCGAGGCGAAGATCGTCCGCTCGGGCGCGAGGTCGTCGAGTTCCCCGTACACCTGCTTTTTGATGTCCATGTCTTCGACGATCGCCTCGATGACGACATCGGCGTCCTCGACGGCGGTCTCGAGGTCGACGACCGGGTGGACCCGATCGAGTGCGGCCTCGTGGTCGTCCTCGCCGATGGCGCCGTTCTCGGCCAGCTTCTCGAGACTCCACGCGATCTGGTCGTAGCCCTCCTCGACGAGCTCCTCCTCGATGTCACGGAGGTAGACCTCGTACCCGGCCAGCGCTGCGACTTCCGCGATCCCGTGGCCCATGGTGCCCGCGCCGAGCACCGCGAGCGTCTCGATCTCTTCGGTCTCCATGTCTCCGACCGCGGGCGCGGCGGGCTTCAGCGTTGCCATCGCCGGGCAGCGAAGACGCGACGCCCCGTCGCCGGCGACTTAAAACGCCCCACAGTTTTCCCGCGGAAGTCAGGGCCGTCCGCCCGATACGTCCGCTTGCCGGGAGAGATACACCCGGCACTCACCCACCGGTCGCCAGGCACGTCGGGTCGCCTCGCCACCGACCCACGTCTCTACTCTCTCGCGGTCTCGGAACGACTCACACATCGTACCGCAACCGTGCGGTCGGCGTGCGATGACCTTCGAGACCTACTCCACCATGCGGCTTCCGCCCGGCGGCAGGAACTCCTGGATCCTGTCCGGGCTCGCCACCTTCCTGACGAAGGCGTCGTCGGCAAACCGGTCGCGGAACTCCCGGTAGAGCCGTTTCGCGATGTCGTTCTGTGCGTACCGGCCGGGCTCGACCGCGACCGCGGTCTCCGCACGCTCGCGGACGGGCTCGGGCGGCCCGCCGATGACGCGGGTCTCCGGCTCGCAGGTGATCCCCACCGCCACCCCCACCGGAACGTCCCGGAAGTAGGTACGCTCGCCCCGGATCGCGAACCCGCCCTTCTCGAGGTACTCGCCGCTCTCGGGTGTCTTGCTCACCTGGTCGGGGCCGACCATGTAGGCGTCGCCCGCGAAGCGGCCGTCCTTCCAGACCGAGGAGTAGGAGACGGCAAACCGGGCGGCCTGCTCCTTCGATCGGTCGGGCACCTCGATATCGGGGTCGGCGGGCTCGCTGGGGCCGGTCGTCTTCAGCACCGTCGCCGGCCCGCCGTGGGCCTGAGCGTGAAAGAAAAGATCCCCGGCGTCGAGGTACTTTTTGACCAGCGCCTCGTTGTCGTCGGCGTCCCGGCCGCCGATCACGAGAAAGCCGTCGCTCGTGTGGAACCACCGGAACTGCTCGTACCACTGCTCGGAGCTCCTGACCGGGATCGAGGCCCGGGAGAGCCAGTCGACCTCCTCTTCTTCGTCCCCGCCATCCCCGTCGTCGCCAGCCTCCCCCGCCTCGCCCGCTTCCCACTGCTCGCGCCGCTCCCGGAGCCGCTCCAGTTCCGCCCGCGTCTCCGCGACGGCCTCCTCGGCGCCCTCCTTTTTCCCCTCGACCTCCTTGGCCTCCCGGTAGAGCCGGTCGGCGTTCTTCTCGACGCCGTCCTTGACCCGCAGCGTCGCCTCGTGGTCGCCGACGGCGACGGTGACGGTCCCCTCGCTGCCGTCGACCTGCCTGACGGCCTCGGCTGCGGGGATCCCCTGCTCTCTCCCCTCCTCGAAGCGCGCCTCGATCTCCTCCCAGGGGACCTCCTCGGCGCGGGCCTCCCGGACCGTGGTGAGCAACTCGTCGACGAGGTCGTAGTTGGCGTACAGCGCCTCCGCGCGCTCGCGGTGGGCCCGGGCTTCTTCTTCGAAATTCTCGATGGCTCCCTCCTGCTGGTCGATGATCCGCTGCTGTTTCTCGATCTCGGCCTCGAAGTCCGGGCGGTCCCGGCCGCCGCTCTCGGCCTCCTCGCCTCCCGGCTCGTCCTCGGTCGCCAGCGCGTGGAAGTACTCGTCGAGCGCCTCTGTGAAGCGGTCGAAGGGCTCGACCGCCCAGTCCTCGGCCTCGTACTCGGCCATCGGCACCGGCGTCACGTCGGCGACCCGGTCGTCATCGCGGTAGAGCCGCGGGTCCAAATCGCCCGCCTGGAGCCGCTCGGCCAGGTCTCCGACCGTGCTGTACAGCGTCCGGTAGACCTCGTCGTCGGCCTCATCGATCGGGAGGGTCTTCTCGACGCCGGCGCGGGTACAGAGCTCCTCGGCCCAGGTGCCACCGAAGTTCAGCTGGGTGGCGATGGTCTGAACGACATCGGTGTCGGACTGTTCGAACCGCGCCCGGAAGCCCTCGAAGTCCACGGAGAGGGGGTTGAAGCGGGCGTCTGGGTACTCGTACTGCGCGCCGGGCGCGACGGTCCGGGACTTGAGCCGGACGGTGTCGAGACAGTCGACCACCTCGCCGGCCCCGTCCAGGACGGCGATGTTGCCGTCCCCGAACAGCTCGGCGACGACCGTCGTGGAGTCGTCCTCGCGCTCGAAGCGCAGCCGGAGGATGCGGTCGAACTCGAACTGCTCGACCGCGGCGAGTTCCGCGCCGGCCAGCCGGTTGCGCAGCATCATCGCGAAGTTGGGCGGGCGCTCGGGCGCCGGCGGAACCCGGTCCGGACTGGCGACCCGGGCGTGTTTGGTCTCGCCGGTGTCGACTAGAAGCTCCACCCGGCCGCGCTCGTAGTGGCGCAGCTTCAGCCGCAACAGGCCGTCCTCGTAGAGGTAGGCCTTGCCGAAGCCGGCCCCCTCGTAGGCCCCCAGCTCGCCGACCAGCGCGGCGATGTCGACGCTCGTCAGCTCCCGCTTGCGGTCCATACGCCCCGTTCCGCCGGCTGCGGCAAAGGGGTGTCGTTGCCCCGTCGACCGGGCGGGGAGCGACCGGAGCCGCCCGGAGCAGAGGGGTCGCCCCGACCGGGTCGTAAAGAGTTTTGCACCTCCACCCTGCAGAGGGACACATGACAGCTACGGTCGGCGAGTACGATGTCGCCGTCGTCGGGGCGGGGACCGCGGGGTGTTACGCGGCGGCGACGCTCGCCCGCGCCGGGTACGACGCCGTCGTCGCCGAGCGCAAGTCCGAGCAGGAGGCGGGCCACATCGCCTGCGGGGACGCGCTCAAGGGCGCGAGCACGTTCCCCGAGGCGATCCCCAAATCCCGGATCGAGCCCGCCTTCACCAACACCGGCGTCGACCACGGGCGCTTCGAGATCCCCCAGCTCGAGACGGAGGTCGACATCCCCGTCCCCGGCGAGCTCGCGGTCATCGACCGCTGGGAGTACGGCCGCCGGCTCATCGGGGGAGCCGAGGACGCTGGCGCCGACTTCCACTACGACACCGTCGTCCGGGACGTCATCCAGAAAGAGGGTCGCGTCGAGGGCTTGCGGGCGGTCCGGGCGGGCGACTCGCTCGAGTACGACGTCGACCTCGTGGTCGACGCGGCGGGCGCGCTCTCGATCCTGCAGGACAAGACCGACTTCTCCGGCGCCACGTTCGACACCAACGTCACCTACTCGCAGTTCTGCTCGGCCTACCGGGAGATCGTCCACGTCGACGAGCCCGTCGAGTGGTCCGACGCGCTGGTCTTCAAGCCGACCGAGCGCGCCGCGGGCTACCTCTGGTACTTCCCGCGGACCGAGACGGAGATCAACGCCGGGCTGGGCTTCCAGATGACCGAGGAGCCGATGCAGCTTGTCGACGACCTCAAGGCCGACCTCCGCGGGCGCCCGGAGTTCGAGGGCGCGGAGGTCGAGGACAAGCTCGGGGCCGCCCTCCCCACGCGCCGGCCCTACGACTCGGCGGTCGCGCCCGGGTTCGTGGCGGTGGGGGACGCGGCCGGCCACGTCAATCCCACCACCGGTGGCGGCATCGCCGGCGCGGCATACGCGGGCACCTACGCCGCCGAGGAAGCGATCGAGGCGCTGGACGACGGGACCGTCGACGAGGGCGCCCTCTGGGAGTACAACAGCCGCGTGATGGACCACTTCGGCGCCCGCTACGCCGCGCTCGACGTCTACAACATCTTCACCACCGCCTACGACGTCGACGACCTGATGGGCCTCCTGGCGGCCCTCCCCGTGCGAAAACTCTCGGAGGCGCTATACTCCGGGTCGACGGACCTGGGCTGGTGGCTGAAGGCAAAAACCGCCGTGAAGTCCGTCGGCCACTGGGGGACCATCTACGACCTCTACCAGACGAAGTCCGTCGCCGACCGCCTGCTCGCGCACTACGAGGACTACCCCGACTCCCCGGACGGGTTCGACGCCTGGCAGGCCGACCGCGACGCGCTGATGGAGGAAGTCTACGAGATCACCGGCGCGGACGCGAAGTACTGACCGGGGCTGTTCTGACGCCGGCAGTCGCGCTCACTTCGCCTTCGCGATGTCCAGCACCGACTCGGTGAGCACCTCGACGCCGATAGCCAGCGAGTCCTCGTCGACGTCGAAGGTCGCGGTGTGGTGGCCGCCGGGGTGGTCGGTGCCGATGCAGACGTAGGCCGCCTCGCCGCCCTGTTCCTGCACGCGGTGCATCAGGTAGGTGGCGTCCTCGCTGCCGCCGAGCTCGTCCCGTTCGAGGACGCTACTCACCCGGCCGGAGCGCTCGGCGACGGCCTTGACGCGGTCGACGACGGACTGGTCGCTGGTGGCACTGGGTGCCTCGCCGTCGAACTCCACCTCGACCGAGCAGTTGTGCATCTCCGCGGCGCTCTCGATGACCTCCCGCGAGCGCTCGCGCATGTACTCCATCAGCTCGGTGGTCTCGCCCCGGACTTCCCCCTCGATGAAGGCCTCTTCGGGGATGATGTTGGTCGCGCTTCCGCCGCCGACGTGGCCGGCGTTGACCCGGGTGGCGCCGTCCTCGTGGCGCGCGATGCCGTAGAGATTCTGGACAGCGGTGGCCATCGCCTGGACGGCGTTGTCCCCCTGGTTGGGCTGGCCGCCGGCGTGGGCGGGTTCGCCCTCGAACTCGGCGTCGATGTGCGTCACAGCCAGGAAGCCGTCGACGCCCGCGACCACCTCTCCGGTCGGGTGGTCCAGGCCGACGTGGACAGCCAGGAGAGTGTCAACGTCGTCGAGCAGCCCGCTCTCGGCGACGGGTTTGCCGCCGGCGATCATCTCCTCGCTGGGCTGGAAGAGCACCTTGAAGGTGCCCTGGAAGTCGCTGTCCATCACCGCCTTCAGGACGCCCAGCCCGATGGTCGCGTGGGCGTCGTGGCCGCAGGCGTGCATCGCGCCCTCGTGCAGCGAGCGAAAGCCCTCCTGTACGGGGTGGTGGTCCTCGCTCTCGGACTCGGCGCGGGGGAGCCCGTCGATGTCCACCCGCAGGGCGATGGTGGGCCCCTCGCCGCGTTCGACGGTGGCGAGCGCGCCGGTGTATCCTCCCTTCATCCGCTCCAGGAGGTCGGGGTCGGCGCCGGCCTCGCGGGCCTGCTCGTACCACTCCGCGAGCACGTCGTCGTCGGGCAGTGCCGAGCGCTCGCCGTCGGCGAGGATCTCCGGGCCGACGAGCACGTCGTCGACGCCCATCGATTCCAGTTCCTCGACGACCCGGGCGGTCGTCCAGAACTCCCGCCAGGCGGGTTCCGGGCGCCGGTGGAACTCCCGGCGCAGCGAGCGCAGCCAGTCCTCGTCGAGACGAACCGTTGAGTCGGTTGCCATACCGGAACGTGGACGGCGGGGACTAATTATCCGTCGGCTATCCGCGCTGACGCCTTACTGACCCTGTCCGCGGACCTGTTCGACCTCGGCGGCGAGGTGGACGCTGTCGGGATACGCGCGGCCGGCGACCGAGCGGGCGAACTCGTCGTGGCCGACGATCTCGATGGTCCGGGTGTAGACGGTGTAGTGCCAGGGGTCGAACTCCCCGCCGCCCTCGACGCGCTTGTGCTGGGGGACGCGGAGCTCGGTCGGGGGCTTGGGGTGGGGACCTTTCAGCTCCGCGCCCTTGCGCTCGGCGCGGCGTTTGATGTCGCCGACGACGGACTCCAGGGTCTCCCGGTCCCCGCTCTGGAGCCGCAGTTTCGTCACGAAGGGCATACCACTGGATGGTCGCGGCGGGCTCAAAACCACTTCGCTTCCGCCGTCGCCGCGCCGGCGCGGTGCGGGCCACCCGACGGCCCGTCCGCTCGCCTCCCCCGACCCGCTCCGATATCCTCTTAACGGCGGCCCCAATACACACCGGTAATGATAGAGGCCACGAGCGCGGGAGCCATCCTCTTTCGCGACACGCGTGGCCGGCGGGAGTACCTCCTGCTGAAGAGTCGCCCCGGCGACTGGGAGTTCCCCAAGGGCGGCGTCGAGGGGGAGGAGGAGCTCCAGCAGACCGCCATACGCGAGGTGAAAGAGGAGGCCGGGATCGAGGACTTCCGGCTGCTCGACGGCTTCCGCAAGGACTACGACTACGTGTTCGAGGCGGGCGGTGACACCATCCACAAGACCGTCCACCTCTTCGTCGCCCGCTCCTTCGAGGCGTCGGCGGAGCTGAGCGAGGAGCACCGCGACATGCAGTGGCGCGACTACGAACAGGCCGTCAACACGGTCACCCAGGACGGCCCCCGCGAGATACTCAAAGACGCCCACGAGTTCCTCGACGAGAAGCTGGAGGACGACGACGAGGAGTGAGCCGGCCACGCCCCGCTTTCCCCGGCTGCCGGCCCCGGCGTCTCCGGCCGACGGCTCCGGCGTGTTCCACCACCCTTTAGCGGTCTCACCGCCTATCGCCCGTGAATGGTCTCCGACGCGGCTATCGCGACCGTCGTCTTCGTCGCCGTGACGCTGAGCTTTCCCTGCTTTCTGTACGGTGCGTGGATCGTCATCGACAACGACCCCATCACCTGGGACGTACTCACCTCGCACCTGAAGTTCATCGTCACCGGCCTGGCGCTGACGACCATCCCGATGCTCCTGTGGATGGTTCCCCGGTTGTTCGAGCAGTTCCAGGGGACAGCCCTGGTGCATGCCTTCCTCGGGTTGCAGGCCTACGCCATGCTCGTGTTCGCCGGGACCGGCATCGTCCGCATCTTCCGGGCCAAGCGCCGCCACGACCTCTATCACGACTACGACGAGGACGTCCTGCTCGACGAGATCGGCGACGAGAACATGCAGTTCTGGCGCCGCCGACTCCGGGTCGGCGTCTTCGGCTACGTCTTCTTCTGGCTGCTCGCCTACCTCGTCGGCGTCGTCAGGTATCTCTCCCGGTACGCCCTGCTGCCGTTCTGAGCGCCCGGCGGTGGGCCCGCAGCTCACGCCAGCCTCGCCTGCGCCGTTCTACCCCGACCCCGACGGTGCCGTTATGCGCCGGCCTCGCCCGTGTCGCCCTCGCTGTCGACCCAGGAGACCAGGTCGTCGGCCCCGACGAACCCCTCCGAGCGCCGCGCCACGGGCTCGCCGTCCACGAATAGCACCAGCGTCGGCACGCTCCGCACGTCGAACCGGTCGACGAGAACCGGGTCGTCCCGCGGGTTGACGAGCCCGACCGCCGCCCCGCTCGCCCGGGCGACGTTGCCAAGCACCGGCTCCATGCTCGCACACACGCCACATCCCTCGGTGTAGAACTCGACGAGCGCGACCGGGTTGGCCCCGACGAATTCGTCGAGCTCCGCCTCGTCGTCCAGGTCGACCGGTCGCTCGGTCTCGGCTTCGGCCTCCGGTTCCGCCGGCCGCTCGGGCTCGCTGTCTGCGGTGTCCATGCCCCCGTTACGTCGTCGAGGGCCCTAAGCCATCCGGCGTCCGCTCGGCCACCGGGCCGGTCAGGCCCAGGCCTCGCCGCTCGCCAGGTCGACCTCGCCGTCCAGCTTCGAGGACGGACAGATGTCCTCGAGCACACAGTCCTCGCAGTCGGGGTTGCGCGCCGTGCAGACCGCCCGGCCGTGGCTGATACAGAGGTGGGTAAACTCCTGCCACTCCGCCTCCGGGAGCAGGTCCATCAGCTCCTGTTCGATGGCCCCGGGGCGCTCCTCCTCGGTGACCCCGAGCCGTCGAGTCAGCCGCTGGACGTGCGTGTCCACGACCACGCCCTCGACGACGTCGTGGCCGTGCTGGAGGACGACGTTCGCGGTCTTTCGGCCCACGCCCTTGAGGTCGGTCAGCTCGGCCATCGTGTCGGGCACCTCCCCGTCGTGCTCCTCGAGGATCTGCCGGCAGGCCGACCGGATGTACTCGGCCTTGTTGTTGTAGTAGGTGACGGAGTTCAGGTCCTCGGCGAGTTCCTCCTGGTCGGCCGCGGCGTAGTCCTCCACGCTCGGGTACTTCTCGAAGAGGTCGTCGGTCACGCTGTTGACTCGCTCGTCGGTGCACTGCGCGGAGAGGATGACCGCGACCAGAAGCTCCAGCCGGGTCGAAAACTCCAGCGAGATGGTGGTGTCGGGGTACTCCTCGTGGAGGCGCTCGGTCACCGCCGCCGCCTGTGCGGCCGGGTCGTCGTGTGGCGTGCCCATACTCCGGCGTCGGCCGCGACCGGCTTCAGTCCCGCGGGTCCGGGCCGGCGTCGAACGGGCCCGCCAGCTGTCCCCCGGTGAGTTCGACGAGGACGGTCGCGAAGGTCGACCCCTCGCTCCAGAAGGCCATCTCCTCGATCCCGTTTCCACCCGCGGCCGTCGAGAAGACGCTCAACAGGATCGTGTCGTCGTCGACGAGCAGAACCCGTCCGACCGGCAGGTCCGGGTCCTGGTCCTCGGGGACGGCGTGGGTCACGACCGGCTGCTCGACCGCCCCGCGGACGGCCCCGTCGGCGCTCGCGACGACTGCAGTCAGCCCGCGCTCGGCGGCCTCCCGCAGTGCGTCCACGACGGGCGCGTCGAGCATCCCGGGGTCGTCGACGCCGTAGACGACCCGCTCGTCGGCCTCGCCGACGAGTTCGGCCGCCCGCGAGACGACTGCCTCGGTGCCGTGAACCAGCCAGATGTCCTCGCTGTGCTCCCCGTCGCCCGCCGACCCCTTGACGCCCTCCAGGTAGTCGAAGGCCTCCGCGCCGGTCTCGGCGAGCTGGTCGAGCAGCCGCGTCCGCGCCACGTCGGGTTCGGCCGGGCGGTACACCGTGGGCGTGGACTGGCGGGTCTCGACCAGCCCCCGCTCCTCCAGCCCCTCGGCCGCGCCGTACACCTGGGAGCGTGGCACCTCCGAGATGTCGGCGACGTCGCTCGCGGTCCCGCTGCCCAGCCGCTGGAGGGCGACGAACACCCGCGCCTCGTAGGTCGTCAGTCCGAGCCGCGTCAGCCCCTCGATAGCGTCCTCGTCGTCCATCGCGTTCTCAGTTCTGGAGCCCGAAACGGCTACAGCCTTTCGGTGTGAAGGGGTGCCGTGTTCCGCCGACTCCTCCGGGGTTCGGTCTCCGAGCCTACCCTCTCGCGGCTCGGGACTGCCGTCGCCGAGCGCAACGGCGAGCCCCTGGAGTCGGTCCGCCCCCTGGAGGCCGACAACTGGCTGTCGACGCCCTGCGTGGTCAACGACCGGTACTTCCTGAAGGTGATCACCGGGCAGAACTCCCTGGTCCACGCGCTGTTGACCGTCGGCCGGAACCTCGGCGCGTTCTCCAGCGGCCGGGCGGGGTTTTTCGACCACGTCGCCACGCCCCTCGAGATGGCCGAGCGCGAACTCGCGGCCACGCGGGAGATGCGCGCGCTCGGCGTGAACGCCCCCGAACCGCTCGAGGCCTTCGAGTTCGAGGGCCACGGCGTGCTCGTCCTCGAGTACCTGCCGGCCTTCCGCACGCTCGACTCGCTCTCGGAGCCGGAGGCGGCCGCCTTCGTCCCCGACCTGTTCGCCGCGCTCGCGGCCCTGCACGACAACGGCCTCGCACACGGCGACCTCCGGGCGGAGAACGTCCTGGTCGCCGCCGGTGACCTGTACTTCATCGACGCGACGACCGTCAGCGCCGACGCGGTCGCGGACGCGCGGGCCTACGACCTCGCCTGCGCGCTCGCGGCTCTGGAGCCGCTGGTGGGTGCTCGCGCGGCCGTCGGGGCGGCCGCCGACGCCTACGACGCCGACGCGCTGCGCGCGGCCGTTCGGTTTCTCCCCTTCGTCGCCGTCCGCCCGGACCACGACTTCGACGCCATCGCACTCCGCGGGGAACTCGACAAGGAGCTGGGGTGACTCCCGGACGGCCCGCCCTGTCGGCTCAACCCTCCAGCAGTTCCCTCGTCCGGCGGTGGCGGTACCGGAACATCGGCTCGAGGCCGACCCGCGCCAGCGGGCCGACCGCATCGCCCAGCGCGCCGAAGGGCAGGGCGTACTCCACGCGGTCCCGGACCACCGTCGCGCCGTCGTCGGCGTAGAACATGTGGGTGTGGGTCCACTCCCGGAAGGGCCCGTCGCTCATTACGTCCCGGAAGTACGCCGACCCGCCCTCGTGCTCGCGGGCGACGATGTCGGAGACCCAGGCCTGGCGGGGCCCGACCCCGAAGGGTCGGACCGACGACTCCACCACCGACCCCGCCTCCAGCACGTCGGGGTCGGGATCGCCGTCGGGCCCGCGGACCGCGTCGATCCGGATGTTCATCCACCCCGGCGTGAGCGCGACCAGCCCCTCTTCGGTCGAGTGGAAATCCCAGACCTCTGCGAAGGGAGCCTCCACCCGCACCGACCGCTCGTACGTTGGCATACCCGGGCTTGGGGCGAGAGCGGCAAAAGGGAGGCGGTCCGGCGGTCGGTGTGGCAGTCACGGGTTACGCACCCGACGGTGCAAACGGTACTCAGGGCCAGACGCCGGACTGCTCGGCGGCCCGGCGCACCCGCTGGAGGGCGACGACGTACATCGCCTCGCGGAAGGTGCCGAGTTCGCGCTCCTCGAAGGTGTCGACCAGTTCGTCGAAGGCCTCGGTGACGACCCGTTCGAGTTCGTCGTTGACCCGCTGTTCGGTCCACTGGAACCGCTGGCGATTTTGAACCCACTCGAAATAGGAGACCGTCACCCCGCCGGCGTTGGCGAGGATGTCCGGCACGACGAGCACGTCCCGCTCTTCGAGGATGTCGTCGGCGTCGGGGGTCAGCGGACCGTTGGCGGCCTCGACGATGATGTCGGCGGAGACGTCGGCGGCGATGTCGGCGTCGATGGCGTTCTCGAGCGCGGCGGGCACGAGCAGGTCCACGTCGGCGGTGAGCAGGTCCCGGTTCGTCCAGGCCCCGGCGCCCTCGAAGCCGGCCACGCTGCCGGTGTCGCGCTTGTGGTCTTTGACGGCGACGGGGTCGAGCCCGTCGGGGTCGTGGATGGCGCCGCTGGAGTCGCTGACGGCGACGACGGTCGCGCCCATGTCTTCGAGCAGGTCCGCCGCGACCCAGCCGGCGTTGCCGTAGCCCTGGACGGCGACGGTCGCGTCGGCGACGTCCCCGCCGCGGTAGTCGAACGCCTCGCGGGAGACGATGGCGACCGACCGCCCCGTCGCCTCCACCCGGCCCTCGCTGCCGCCGCTCTCGACGGCCTTGCCCGTGACGACGCCCGGTTCGGTCGTGTTCTCGAGGCTCTCGTAGGTGTCCTTGACCCAGTTCATCTCCCGCTGGCCGGTGTTGACGTCCGGTGCGGGGATGTCGCGGTCCTCGCCGATCAGCGGCCGGAGTTCCTCCGTGTACGCGCGGGTGACCCGCTCGAGTTCGTCCGCCGAGTACCCGGACGGGTCCAGCGCGATACCGCCTTTGCCGCCGCCGAAGGGGATGTCCACCGCGGCGCACTTGTAGACCATCCACCCCGACAGCGCCTTCACCTCGTCGCGGTTCACGCCGGGGTGGTACCTGATCCCTCCCTTGTAGGGGCCGCGGTCGCCGTTGAACTGCGAGCGGTACGCCCGGAACGTCTCGATGGCGCCGTCGTCCATCTCGACCGACAGCGTCGTCTCCAGCACCCGCTCGGGGTTCTTGAGCCGTTCGAGCACACCCGGGTCGATGTCGAGGTGTACCGCGGCGTCGTCGATCTGCTCCTGCATACTCTCGAACGGGTTGACCTCCTCGCTCATGGCTCACTCTACCCGAGTAGGTGGGAAATAAATGACGCACACGCGCGTAACCGCTGGCTACCCCCGCGGGGACGGGTACTTCCCGCACGGCCGCCGGTCCGGACCGTCTCAGGAGAGGGCTGCCTCCAGCCGCCCGACCAGCCCCTCGCTGCCGACGAACACCGGCGAGCGCTCGTGGAGTTCAGCGGGCGTCTTCGCGAGCAGCGACTCCCCGCCGTCGGAGGAGGCCCCACCCGCGGCCTCAAGGACGGCAGCCATCGGGTGCCCCTCGAACTGCAGCCGGAGTTTCCCCTCGGGGGCGTCGGTGAGCATCGGGTAGCCGAACAGGCCGCCGTAGGTCAGCACCTGGTTCACGTCGGCGACCATCGCGCCGCCGTAGCGGAGTTTCAGGCGGTCGGCCTCGACCGCCTCGACGAACGCCGCGAAGTCCGCCGGCCAGTCCGGCGCCCGGCCGCCGAAGCCGTAGACCGTCGGCTCCGCCGGGAGGGTCACGTCCTCGGTGAGCACCTCCCTGTCGCCGTCCTCCAGGAGGTACTCCGTCACGGTCTCCCCCCCGGTCCAGACCATCGTCGTGATGGGGCCGTAGAGGACGTAGCCCGCGGCCAGAAGCGCGTCCCCGCCCGCGGGAAGGGAGTCGTCGTAGACGCCGACGATGGTCCCCATGCCGTTGTTCGAGCGGAGGTTCGAGGAGCCATCAAGCGGGTCACAGGCGACGTAGACCCCCCCGCTCCCGCCGCCATCCCCGTCGGCGGTCACCACGCCCTCCCGTTCCTCGCTGGCGTAGCCGGCGACGCCCTCGACACCGAGCAGCCGCTCCTCCAGCAGCCGGTCGGCGTAGACGTCGGCGGCGAGCTGGCGGTCGCCGCTGGGGTTCTCGGCCGCCTCGTAGGAGCGCCGTTCCGCCAGCGCCCCACGAACGTCGGCAGCCGTGTCGGCGACGACATCGACGACGGCCTCGACGGTGTCGTCGGTTCCGGCGGCGTCGGCGGTGCGGTCGTCCCCGTCGCCGTTGCCGCCCATCTCACTCCCCGGCGGCCGCCAGGGCGGTGTCGACCGAACTCTCCTCGTAGATGACCTTCTCCAGCGCGTCGAGGATGCGGGTTGGGTTCTCCCGCTGGAAGACGTTCCGGCCGACCGCCAGCCCCGCGCCGCCGGCGTCAATGACCGCCTTCACGCTCTCCAAGAAGTCCCGGTCCGACGTTTTGGAGCCGCCGGACATCACCACTTTGGTCCGGCCGGCCATCCGGACCGCCTGCTCCATGGCCTCTCTGCTGCCGGGATATTTGACCTTCGCGACGTCGGCGCCGAGTTCGTGGGCCTGGCGGGCGGCGTAGGCGATGGTGTCGGGTTTCTTGTCGTTTTTCAGCCCCTGGCCGCGGGGGTACGACCACATCACGACCGGGAGGTCGTACTCGCGGGCCGTCTCCTGGGCCTCGCGGAACTCCTCGGCCATCTCGATCTCGTTGTTCGAGCCGCCATACAGGGTGAAACCGACCGCGTCCGCGCCGAGCTCTTCGGCGGCGTACTCCACCGAGCAGTTGACCGCCGAGTCCGGCTCGCCCATCCAGAGGTTCGAGGTGCCATTTAATTTCGCCAGCAGGTCCACGTCGTCCTCGTAGGAGGGGTAGTAGGCCTCGGCGACCCCTTTCTGGACCGCCAGCGTGGTGACGGCGTCGTGGGTCGCCACCTCGAAGACCCGCTCGGGGTTCGCGCTCTCGGGGACCTCCTCGAAGTCGACGGGGCCGTGTTCCAGCCCGTGGTCGTAGGCGAGGATGAGCACCTTTCCGTCTCTAGCCAGTGGCGTGTCGTCGAACGGTCGCATGGGCTGAGATGTGGCGACTGCGAGTAAAGTTCTTTTGGGGTGCAGTCGGCTCCGGGACGCCTCGGAGCGCGCGGCCCCGCTCGCTCAGCTGGTGTCACCGTCGATGTGGACGACGAAGACCGGCACGCGGGCGTTCTCGACGACCCGCTGCGCGACGCTGCCGAGGCGGACGTACCGCTCGTGGTCGCTTCGGCCGTGGGTCCCGATGACGATGACGTCGACGTCTTCGGCGTAGTCGAGGACCCGCTCGGCGGGTGCCCCCTCCCGGACTGCCGTCCGGACCGGAACGTCGCCCTCCTCGGCACGCATCGCTACCTCGTCGACCGCCCGCTCGGCCCGCCGGTGCATCGTCTCCATGGCCTCGTCCCGGCGCTCCTCCGGGAGGCTCCGGGCCTTCCGTTCGTCGACGACCGCGAGCGCGTGCAGCGTCGCGTCGTGGTTCCCCGCGAGTTCGACCGCGTGCCGCAGGGTCTCCGCCGTCCCCTCGCTGCCGTCTGTCGGAACGAGTACGTCGTCGTACATACGAACAGGTCCCCACCACGGGCACAAGAACGGCGCGGGGATTCCTACACCGTGGGACCGCCCCGGTAAGACGAGCCGGCTCGCGCCGCTCGGCGGAGTGGCTACCGGGACGAGTCCGACCCGGTCCGGGCCCCGTCCGTCGCTGCGTCGCCCAGCTGTTCGCCGAGCCAGTCGTAGTGCTCGCGCAGCCGTCGCTCGCCCGCGTCCGTGAGCGCGTACACGTCGTGGATCCCCTCGGCCCGGGTCTCGACGAACCCTTGCTCCTCCAGTGTCTCCAGCGCACCGTAGAAGGAACGGGGCTCGATGCGCTCGTCGTAGTGCGATTCCAGCCTGGACTTCAGCGCCTGGGCCTGCAGGGCCTCGCCGGCCAGCAGCGCACACATGTCCCGGCGTCGCCCGCTCTGGAGGAATTTCATGTCCCACCCACGCCCGGCTCCGACTCGGGGCTTTCGGCTCCGGACCGGTACGTTTGCCTGCCTCCAGCCCGACACCCGGATATGAGCGACGGGACGGCCGACGAGGCTGAGGGCGCCGGCGGGACCGACAGCGGGCCCGGGGAGACTGCCGAGGCGAACGGTATCGTGGCCCGGTACCGCGAGACCGGAACGGAGCGACTGCTCACCTTCGAGCGCGACGGCCGGACTGCGGCGGTCGCTCAAAACGTCGAGGGCTACGCCATGCTGAAAGTCCGGACGGGCGCCGACGGCGACGAACTCGAGCGCTACTACGGGTTCGACATGGCCCTCGACCACGCCGCCGAGCTGCTTGGGGTCTCCCGACACGACCTGCCGGTTCCCGACGCGGCCGAAGACATGGGGATGTGACACTGCTTTGTACGCCCGAGCGGGACCCCGCTCGGGCGTAAATAATAAAAACCGCCCGCCGCCCGACCCCCGCGGTCTCGTTGCGAGTGACCGCTTGGCTCGCCCCGGGACCATCGGCACTCCCGCCATCAGACGGAGCCTTGCGCTCCGGTGTCGACGAAGCCTGGCGCTTCCGGTATCCAGTGAAGTCTGACGCTCCTGTTGTTCGCATATCGGTACCACGGTTGAATTCGATTTATTACGGACGCCGCCGGAGCAGGGGCCATGTCCGACCCCTTCGACCGGGCGGTTCGGGACCACCACCGCGGCGAGCGCGAGGCGCCGCTGCTCCAGCGCGACGGCGACCGCGTTCTGGAACACCCCATCGAGGAGTTCTACTTCACAGCACCCGCCGGCGAGGGGCTAGAGTGGCTGGAGGCACACCTCGACGGCCCGCTACTCGACCTCGGAGCGGGCGCCGGGCGACACGCCCTGGTCTTCCAGGAGCGCGCCGAGACGGTCGCCGTCGAGGTGAGCGACCACCTCGTCGCGACCATGCGGGACCGCGGGGTCGAGGACGCGCGCCGCGGCGACATGTTCGACCTCCGGAGCACCTTCGAGCGGGACCGATTCCGGTCCGTGCTCGCCATCGGAACCCAGACCGGGCTGGCAGGCTCGATGCGGGGGCTGCGCGAGCTGCTGGGCGACCTGGCGTTCGTCACGACACCCGACGGGACGGCCGTGCTCGACTGTTACGACCCGACAGTCGAGGCCACCGCCGACCTGCTCGGCTACCGGGCCGACCCGACACCCGGACTCGCCCACCGGGTGATGTACTTCGAGTACGAGGGAGAGACCGGCGACGTCCTCAACTTCCGGCTGTTCAGTCCCGACAGGCTGCGGGAAGCGGCTGCCGGAACCGGCTGGACGGTCACAGCGGTCCGGCGGTCGGACGACGAGAACGGCCGGTACTACCGGGCCGCGCTGGAGAAGTGGTGACCGGGGTCCCGTGGACAGGTCGGCCCGAATCGCTCAGTGACCGTCGACGTCTTCCTTCCAGACCAGCCCCTCGATGGTCGCGGTCAGCACCGTCTTGTCGTCCCTGTTCTTGCAGACCACCTCCGAGGTGACGTCGTAGCGGTCCTCGCGTTCGACGACGGCCTCGGTCCGGGACTCGCAGGTGACCGGCTCGCCGGTGTAGACCGGACGGTGGAACTCGAAGTCCATCCGCCGGGCCAGCACCTCGTTGTCACCGCCGAGTTTCGTCGGCATCGTCGCCGTCAGGAGCCCCTGGACCATCACCCGGCCATTCTCGTCGGGTTCGGTGTGCCGGGGCTGGTCGTCGCCGGTCAGCTCCCCGAACTGCCGGACCTCATCGACGGTGAAGGTTCGCTCGTAGCTGCTTGTCTCGCCTTCGACGGGTCTGTCCATGCGCGAGTGGACGGCCGAACTGGACAAAAACTGCGCGGCTGCGGTGCTCGGGCGGTAGTGGACCAGAGACAAGTACCGGACGCGAGCGCAGCGAGCGTCCGGCTTTATGTTTTTTGCGCCGAGCGAGTTGCGGGCCGCAGGCCCGCAACTACGTGCCGTGACGGCGAAGCCGCCACGCGGTGGCCGAAGGCCATCCGAGGCGGAAAAAAGTAGCTACGCGAACGTGCGGGAGACGTCCTCGTCGGTCTCCTCGTTCTGGATCTTCTCGTAGGCGTCCTCGAAGTCCTGCATCCGGACTGTGGTGCGCTCGTCGCGGATGGCGAACATCCCTGCCTCGGTGCAGATGGCCTTGATGTCCGCGCCGGAGGCGTCGTCGGCCACGTCGGCCAGGCTGGCGTAGTCTAGGTCGTCGTCGATGTTCATGTCGCGGGTGTGGATCCGGAAGATCTGCTCGCGGCCGCGCTCGTCGGGTTTGGGCACTTCGATGAGGCGGTCGAAGCGGCCGGGGCGGAGGATCGCGCGGTCGAGCATGTCGAACCGGTTCGTGGCGGCGATGATGCGGATCTCCCCGCGCTCCTCGAAGCCGTCCATCTCCGAGAGGAGTTGCATCATGGTGCGCTGGACCTCGGCGTCGCCGGAGGTCTTGGACTCGGTGCGCTTGGCGGCGATGGCGTCGATCTCGTCGATGAAGATCACGGCGGGCTCGCGCTCGCGGGCCAGGTCGAACAGGTCCCGGACGAGCTTGGCACCCTCGCCGATGAACTTGTGGACGAGCTCGGAGCCGGCCATCTTGATGAAGGTGGCGTCGGTCTGGTTGGCGACGGCCTTGGCGAGCATCGTCTTCCCGGTGCCCGGCGGGCCGTGCAGGAGCACACCCGACGGCGGCTCGATCCCGACGTCCTCGAACATGCCGGGGTTTTTGAGGGGCATCTCGACGGTCTCGCGGACCTCCTCGACCTGCTCCTCGATGCCACCGATGTCCTGGTAGGTGACTTGCGGGGACTCGTTGACCTCCATCACCCGAGCCCGGACGTCGGTTTCGTCGTCCAGCGTCTTGACCACAGAGAGGGAGTTGTTGACTGCGACCCGCGAGTCCGGCTCGAGGTCGTCGCGCATCTCCTCGGTCACCTCGGTCAGCGCCTCCTGGTTGTTGCCGTGCTGCTTGATGATGACGCCGTCGTCGTTGACCTCCTGGACGGTCGCCACGAACAGCGGGGACTGCTTGAGCTTCTTGTTCTCGTGGGTCAGCCGCTCCAGCTTCTGCTGGTACTTGTTGTTCTCTGCGTTGGCGTCGAGCAGCTTGTCCCGCATCTCCTCGTTTTGGGACTCGAGCACCTCGAGGCGCTCCTCCAGGGACTCGATTTTCTCCTGCTTTGAGGCCCCTTCGTCGTAGGGCCACTCGACGTCGTCCACGGTGTCGGTCATTCGGCGCTAGTTACGCCCCGGCGCATTAAGAGGGTTCGGGTCACCTGCCTCCCCGCGGATTCTCTCCACCCGCAAATTTTCAGTGGTAATCAACAGAATCGAAGATATTATTCGTTTGCATTGGATAGGGGGGTCACGATGAGCACGTCCGACGCTCGACACGAGGCCGAAGAGGACCGGTGGGAGGCGGTGCGGGACCTCCCGCCGAGCGCGAAGCTGGTGGCGAAGGAACTGGAGTACGGGGGGCCGTCGACACAGCAGGCGCTCGCCGGGGAGACGCTCCTTCCCGCGCGAACGGTCCGGTACGCGCTGACCCGGCTGGAAGAGGTCGGCGCCGTCGATTCGCGGTTCTCCTTCACCGACGCCCGCAAACGAGTCTACGAACTGACCGTCTGAACCCGGGGCTGTCGGCTGACCGGTCGATTCGGGGCTGGACCCGGCCCCGGCCTCCAGTTTCACCTCGGTCCGGGAACCCATTTATCCGGGGGTGTCCTAGAGCTTCCAATGACGCGGGTGATACACACCGGGGACACCCATCTCGGCTACCAGCAGTACCACCTCCCCCAGCGGCGGGAGGACTTTCTCGACGCCTTCCGGCGGGTGGCTGCCGACGCCGTCGAGGAGGAGGTCGATGCGGTCGTCCACGCCGGCGACCTCTTCCACGACCGGCGCCCGACCCTGCCCGACATCATGGGCGCGCTGTCGGTGCTCCGGGAACTGGACGGCGCCGACATTCCATTTCTCGCCGTCGTGGGCAACCACGAATCCAAGCGGGACGCCCAGTGGCTCGACCTCTTCGAGTCGCTGGGGCTGGCGACCCGGCTCGGCGACGAGCCCGTGACGGTCGGGGACGTCGCCGTCTACGGGCTGGACTTCGTGGCCCGCGCCGAGCGCGAGGACCTCGACTACGACTTTTCGTCCCACGGCTGCGACTACGCCGCCCTGGTCTCCCACGGCCTCTTCCAGCCCTTCGAGCACGGCGACTGGGACATCCGGGAGGTGCTCGCCGGCTCGCCGGTCAGGTTCGACGCCGCACTGCTCGGTGACGACCACACGCCCCAGACCAGACGCATCGAGGACCCACACGACGCGTGGCTGACCTACTGTGGGTCGACCGAGCGCGCGAGCGCGGACGAGCGGGAGAACCGCGGCTACAACCTCGTCGTCTTCGAGGACGACCCCCCGGACTCCCCTGCCGACGGGGTCGACATCCGCCGGCGGGCACTCGACACCCGCGACTTCGTCTTCGTCGACGTCGAACTCGGGCCCGGCGAGGGGGTCGAGCGGGTCCGCGAGCGGGTCACCCAGGAGGAGCTGACCGACGCGGTGGTCGTGGTCTCGATAGCGGGGGAGGGAGAGCCGGTCACGCCCGCGACTGTCGAGGAGGCCGCAGCCGAGGCCGGCGCGCTCACGACACGGGTGACCGACCACCGGGAGCTCGCCGACGAGCGCGACGTCGAGGTGAGTTTCGCCGACCCCGACGAGGCGGTCCGCGAGCGCGTCCGGGAACTCGGGCTGAGCCCGGCCGCCCGCGAGGTCGACGAGACCGTCCGGGCGAGCAAGGTCGCCGACTCCAACGTCGCAAGCGAGGTCGAGCGCCGCGTTCGCGAGCTGGTCGAGGACGACGAGACCGGCGCCTTCCGGCCCGCCGAGGGCGGGGAAGCGGAGGATGCCGAAGACGCGCAAGGGGAGAACTCGGCGGGGAGTGAGGGAGCCGAGGCCGACGCCGAGGTCGTGGATCCGGGACGCGCGGAGGCGGAGCCCGGAGAGGAAGGGACTGACAGCCAGGTCACCATGGAGGACTACCTGTGAGGTTCGACCGGGTCCGCCTGGAGGGGTTCAAGTGCTTCGAGGAGGCCGACCTCCGGCTCGAGGCGGGGGTGACGGTCATCCACGGTCTGAATGGCAGCGGCAAGTCCTCGCTGCTTGAGGCCTGTTTCTTCGCGCTCTACGGCGCGAAGGCGCTGGAGCGGACCCTCGACGAGGTCGTCACTATCGGCGCCGAGGAGACGACCGTCGAGCTGTGGTTCACCCACGCCGGCGGGAGCTACCACGTCAAGCGGCGGGTCCGGGTGCGTGACGAGCGGGCCACGACCGTCGAGTGCGTCCTGGAGGGGCCCGACGCCACCTACGAGGGTGCCCGGGACGTCCGCGCCCGGGTGACCGAACTACTCCGGATGGACCAGGACGCGTTCGTCAACTGCGCGTACGTCCGGCAGGGCGAGGTGAACAAGCTGATCAACGCCTCGCCGGGCGAGCGCCAGGACATGCTCGACGACCTGCTCCAGCTCGGCAAGCTCGAGGAGTACCGCGAGCGCGCCAGCGAGGCCCGCCTGGGGGTCAAACACGTCCGCGACGACAAGCAGGGCGCGCTCTCGCAGGTCGAGTCCCAGCTCGAGGCCAAAGACGAGGAGAAGCTCCACGCCCGCCTGAACGGGCTCAGGGAGGAGCGTTCGGAAGTCGACGAGGAGGTCGACCGCTTCGAGACCAACCGCGAGCAGGCCAAGGAGACTCTCGCCGACGCAGAGAGCGTGCTCGAGGAGTACCGCGAGCGCCAGGCGGAACTGGCCGAGGTCGAGGAGGACGTCGAGGCCCTCCAGGAGCGCATCGAGGCCACCGAGCGGGAGCGCGAAGAGCTGGCCGAGGCGATAGAGAGCACTCGCGAGCGGCTGGCCGAGGCCCGGGAGACCCGCGACGAGCTCCTCGCCGACAGCGACCTCGAGGCGGTCGAGCCCGAGCAAATCCGCGAGCGGGTCGCGGAGCTTGAGGACGAGGCCGAGGCCATTACCGAACGTATCACGGAGCTGAGCGCGGAGAAGCGCCAGCACGACACCGAGGCCGAGAGCCTCGAGGAACGGGCCGAGGAGCTGGAAGACGAGGCCGAACAGCGCCGGGAGGAGGCCGGCGACCTGGAGGCGGAGGTCGAAGAGGGCGAGGACCTCCTCGCGGAGAAGCGGTCGGAACTCGAGGATCTGGAGGCGGAGGCACAGTCCCACCGCGAGGCCTTCGAGGACGCGCCGGTCGACCCCGGCGGTGCTGCGGAGTTCCGCGAGTCCGTCGCAGAGGAGCTCTCGGACGTCCGCGAGGAGCGTGCGGCGGCAGAGGAGACGCTCGCGAACGCCGAGGAGCGGCTCGCGGAGGCCGAGCGGCTCCGCGAGGCCGGGAAGTGTCCGGAGTGTGGTCAGCCGGTCGAGGGCTCGCCCCACGTCGAGGCCATCGACGAGCGCCGCGAGCGGGTGGCGGAGCTCGAGGGGAAGGTAGAGAGCCTCCGCGAGCGGGAGTCGGAGCTGGCCGAGAAACGCGACCGCGCCGAGCGGCTCGAGGAGCGCGCGAGCGAGCTCCAGCGGCTCGAGACCGAACGCGAGAACGCCGAACAGCTCGTCAACCAGAAGGAAACACAGCTGGAGGAGAAGGCCGCCGAGGCCGAGCGCAAGCGCGAGGAGGCCGACGACCTGGAGGGGGACGCCGCGGAGAAGCGTGAGGCGGCCGCGGAGGCTCGGGAGCAGGCCACGGCGTGCCAGGAGGCGATCGCCGAGTGCAACGGGGAGAAAGCCGAGCTGACCGAGCGGGTCGACCGGCTGGACCGGCTCGCGGAGGCCGCCGAGAGGGTCGCCGACCTCGAGGAAGACGTCGAGGACTACCGCGAGCAGCGGGCGGGGAAGGCCGACCTGAACGAGGAGCGGCGGGAACGACTCGCCGAGAAGCGCGAGCGACGGGACGAACTGCGCGAGGAGTTCGACGAGGAGCGGGTCGCCGAGGCCCGCGAGGAGAAGGAACGGGCAGAGGACTACCTCGAGAAGGTCGAGCCCAAGCTGGAGGAGCTTCGCGAGCGACGGGACGAGCTGAACGAGGCGGTCGGTGGCGTCGAGGCCGAACTCGACGAGCTGGACTCGTTGCGCGACCGGCGCGAGGAGCTGGCCGCGACCGTCGAGCGGCTGGACTCGCTGTACGAGGAGGCCGAACAGCTAGAGGAGATGTACGCCGGGCTGCGCGCGCAGTTGCGGCGGCGCAACGTCGAGACCCTGGAGCGGATGCTCAACGAGACCTTCGAGCTGGTCTACGAGAACGACACCTACTCGCGGATCGAACTCGACGCCGACTACGAGCTGACGGTCTACCAGAAGGACGGCGAGACGCTCGACCCCGACCAGCTCTCCGGCGGCGAGCGCGCGCTGTTCAACCTCAGCCTCCGGTGTGCCATCTACCGGCTGCTCGCCGAGGGGATCGAGGGGGCCGCGCCGATGCCGCCGCTGGTGCTCGACGAGCCGACGGTTTTCCTGGATTCGGGGCACGTCTCACAGCTCGTCGAACTCGTGGGGGCGATGCGCGAGCACGGGGTCGAGCAGATCCTGGTCGTCAGCCACGACGAGGAGCTCGTGGCGGCTGCCGACGACCTCGTCCGCGTGCGGACGGACCCGCGGACCAACCGCTCGACGGTCGAGCGCACCTCATCGGTCGACGCCGACCTGCTCGCCGAGGCCGGCGACTGACCGGCCGCCCGCACAACAGTTCGCCTGCCCGGCCGACACACCCGGGGCGTGCCGGGTCAGCGCAGGCGGGCCAGCCCCTCGCTGGCCCGTTCGGTCGTCTCGTACCCCCGCTCGCCGGCGACCTCCGTCTCGGTCACGAGCCCGGCCGCCCGGAACTCCGCCAGCAGGCCGTGGAGGTCACTCTCGCAGAGGTCGTACTCCAGCAGCGCGCGAACGCCGAGGGGGCCACGCTCCTCGAGTTCCAGCAGGAGGCCCAGCGCCCGCTCGTCGGGGACGGCCGTCAGAAGCGTCCGGACGGACGCCGGGACCGCACCGGCGGCGGTCGACAGCGGCGACTCCCCCGCCACCGGCTCCAGGGCCTCGTTGGCGATGTGGCGACGCTCGCCCGACTCGGGGTCCCGGACGAGACTCGACTCGCCCGACTCCTTCAGAAGGATGTACCGGTCGCCGGCGTCGTCCTCGACGGTCCGCATACCCGCGGTAGCGGCCAGCCGCTGTTAGCCGTTCCGGTCGCTCCCCTCGCTCTCGCCTTGCTCCTCTTCACCCTTTTCGGCGAGGACGGCCTTGGTCTGCCGGTAGCGGTAGTAGCCGAACCCGAAGAGCGCGAGGCCGGCGAGTGTCAGCTGTCCGCCGAGCTCCCATTCGCCCTGGAAGGCGACGAACATCACGCCCACGCTCGCCGCCAGGAGGGCGACGTTGAACACCATCACGAGCGCCCAGAAGCGGTACCGGACCTCGGAGCTGGCTTCGACCTCCGTCAGGTCCGGCGCCTCGGGGATCTCCGGGCCGAGGTTGCCGGGCTCGAACTCCTCGGGGTCGGGTTCGGCGTCGTACCGCTGCTCGACCGCCTGCCAGTCGCCGGGCGAGCCCTCTTCCTCGCCGTCGGTTCCCTCGTCGTCCGGCACGGGCGCGGGTTTGCCGCGGGCGGGTATAGACCGTTCGGTCCTCGCGGAGCTGCCGAGCCCCGCGGGCTACAGGCGGCCGCCGGGAGGGGTACCGCGGGGATTTTAGTCGGGGCACGCAAAGAGGGTGTATCGATGGACCAGTCCGACCTCACCTCGTGGGAGGACGGCGAGCGGCCGGCCGCCGAGGCCGAGGCTGTCGCCGGTAACGGGGGGACCGACGCCGACCTGGTCGACACCGCCGAGCACCGCTATCCCGACGCCGACGGCACTGTGGAGTTCGCGGTCGCACAGGTCGACTACACCGTCGAGGGCCGCGGCGACGACGAGTACCCCGTGATGCACGTCTTCGGGCGGACCGCCGACCTGGACCCGGTCCACGTCCAGGTCGAGGAGTTCCGCCCCTACTTCTACGCGCCGGTCGACTCCGTCACGGAAGGCGAGCTCCGCCAGTACGACCGCATCACCGGGTGGGAGTACGAGGACGACGACGGCGACCCCTACGAATCCATTCGGGGGGAGAAACTCGTGAAGGTCTTCGGCCAGACGCCGCGGGACGTCGGCCAGATGCGCGACGACTTCGAGCACTACGAGGCGGACATCCTCTTTCCCAACCGGTTTCTGATAGACAAGGACATCACCAGCGGCGTCCGGGTCCCCCGCCGCGAGGACGGCGACCGGCTCCGGGTCCACCACGAGGAGGTCGAGCCCGTGGAGGTCGACGCCGAACCCCGGGTCAACACCTTCGACATCGAGGTCGACGACCGCTCGGGGTTCCCGGAGGACGGCGAGGAGCCGATCATCTGTCTCACCTCGCACGACTCCTACGACGACGAGTACATCGTCTGGCTCTACCAGTCGCCGGAGGGCGTCGACGGGCCGGAGGCACTCGAGGGGTACGACCCCATCGAGGGCGACTTCGAGGCCGACGTCCGCACCTTCGGGACGGAGGAGGCGATGCTCGGCTCCTTCCTGAACTACATCGAGGGGACGGACCCGGACATCCTGACGGGGTGGAACTTCACCGACTTCGACGCCCCCTACCTCATCGACCGGCTGGACGTCCTGGCCGACCGGAACGACACGGACCACGACCTCTCCTACGACCGCCTCTCCCGGGTCGACGAGGTGTGGCGGAGCGACTGGCAGGGCCCCGATGTCAAGGGTCGGGTCGTCTTCGACCTCCTCTATGCCTACCAGCGCACGAAGTTCACGGAACTGGACTCCTACCGGCTGGACGACGTCGGTGAGCGCGAACTCGGCGTCGGCAAGGAGCGGTACGCCGGCGACATCGGCGACCTCTGGGAGCAGGAGCCCGAGCGGCTGCTGGAGTACAACCTCCGCGACGTGGAGCTGTGTGTCGAACTGGACCGCGACCAGGACATCGTCGCCTTCTGGAACGAGGTCCGCCAGTTCGTCGGCTGCAAGCTCGAGGACGCCACCACCCCAGGCGACGCTGTCGACATGTACGTGCTGCACAAACTGCACGACGAGTACGCCCTCCCCTCGAAAGGGCAACAGGACAGCGAGGACTACGAGGGCGGCGCGGTCTTCGACCCGATCACCGGCGTGCGCGAGAACGTCACCGTGCTCGACCTGAAATGTTTCAGTAGCGACACTGAGGTGCTGACTCCGGAGGGTCCACGCGACATTACTGACATCCAGGTCGGAGACCCGGTCTACACGCTCAACCCGGACACCTTCGAGTGCGAGGTGAAACCCGTCGCCGAGACGCACGAGTACGAGAACGAATTCGGTGAGCTTCACCACCTCTCGGGCAACACACACGACTTGAAGATCACCGAGAATCATCGGTTCCTCGTTTCCAGCCAGCGCGGGTGGGACGAGCAGTCACCCGGCGACTTCGAGTTCGCGGAGTACCGGAACATTCCGGAGTACGAGCGCTTCGCGTTCCCACAGCACGAGCCGATGGATGGCCGTCGTCCGGAGACATTTGATTTCGTCAGCCGGGTTGAGGAGGGACAGGTCGTCGCCTATTCCGACGACGACTTGCGCCGGTTCAGAAACCGGATGCCCGAGTCAGTTACCGAGTCGCTGGACCTCGCACACGGTACGTCGGAAGCGGCCGGACTGCAGCAGAAAGTCGGAAAGTATCTCATTCCCCTGTCAGTCTACCGTTCCAACCGCGAGGTCATCGACGAACACGCCGACGACGTGTTTCTCAAATACGACAGACAGCACCGCGAGACTCCACTTGCGTTCGAGATGGAGAACTGGCTTGCGTTTCTCGGCTGGTTCGTTACGGAGGGCAGTACCGATGCCGACAACGGGCGACTGACGCTGCATCAGAGGGACCCCGATGGCCGGGAGGTGATCCGGTCGTTGCTCGACCGGATGGGCATCAACTACAGCACCGACGACCGAGGGATCAACGTCTCGAACCAGCTCCTGGTCGACTGGCTCGAAAATAACTGCGGCGACGGATACGCGGAGAAACGCCTCCCGGACTGGCTGTTCGACCTCGACGGCGAACTGCTGTCGGTCCTGCTCGAAACGGTGGTTGACGGAGACGGCAGTCGGACGGACTCCGGGCTCCGGAAATTCTGGACCAAAAGCGACGTGCTCAAGGACGATATCGTCGATATTTCCGTGCGTTGTGGGCACAAACCGACCGTCACGAAGGAGTCCGACGGCACGTGGTACGTCTCCATCGGCAAGCGCGGTTCGTTCAAAAAAGAGACGAACGCGACGGTCGAAGAACACGACGGGACGGTTCACTGCATCACCGCTGAGGACAACCACGTCGTCATGGCCGGTCGGAATGGCCACTTCCAGTGGGTCGGCCAGTCGCTGTACCCCATGTGCATGGTGACGACCAACGCCAGCCCGGAGACGAAAGTCGACCCCGACTCCTACGACGGCGAGACATACCGCGCACCCAACGGGACACACTTCCGGAAGGAACCGGACGGCGCCATCCGGGAGATGGTCGACGAACTGCTGGCCGAGCGCGACGAGAAAAAGTCCCTGCGGGACGACCACGACCCCGAGGACCCTGCCTACGAGCAGTACGACCGGCAGCAGGCGGCGGTGAAGGTCATCATGAACTGCTTCACGCCGGATACGGAAGTCCTGACGCCAGAGGGTGTCCGGAACATCCGGGCTCTCGACGTCGGGGACGAGGTGTACTCGCTTGATCCGGAGACGATGGAGATGGAGGTGAAGCCGGTCGTCGAGACCCACGCCTACCCCGACTACGACGGGGAACTGGTCGATATCGAGACCAGCAAGATCGACTTCAGCGTGACCCCGAACCACCGGATGCTCGTCCGTAAAAACGAGACGAACGGCGTCACCGAGGACAGGTACCGGTTCGTCGAAGCGGGGGAGTTGGACGACACGACGAACTACGAACTCCCACACGACTGGGACGGGCCGGACGGCGAACGCCTAGAAGCGGTCGACTTTACTGACTACGCCAGCGAGTACGAGGTCTGGGTCCGGCCGTCTGTACATGGCCATACCTTCGCTGCGGAGCTGGGGTACTACCCGGACAAAGTTCTGAAAAACGATATCGGCGAGGAGGGGTACGTGTTTGGACCCGAGGAGTTCGAGGAGCACAGACCGTACATCGAGGAGATAGCCGAGCGGACGTACGTTCACGCGGAATCGGGCCGCAAGTGGGTTCCGCGGACGTTCGATGCCGACGATTTCCTCGACCTGCTCGCGTGGTACATCACCGAAGGGAACGTCTACACGTCCGAGACGAGGGAGTTCGGCGAGAAGACGCGCGGCTCGGCGACGACGGTCAAGATTGCACAGAACACCCCCGAAACGAACATCGCTGCCGACGGAGGCAGCCACGCAGAGATCGGTGCGCTGCTCGACCGCATGGGGTTCGACTACTACGTCGACGACCGGAGCTACCAGTTCACCTCGAAACTCGTGGGTGACCTGCTCCGTGACCTGTGTGGTGACGGAAGTCACGAGAAGCGTGTTCCGGAGTTCGTGTTCGACTTGTGCCGGTCCCAGAAGCGCCGGTTTCTGGAGACGCTCATCGACGGTGACGGGGACCGCCAGCCGAACTCCTGGCGGTACACGACGGCGAGCGACCAGTTGCGCGACGACGTCCTCCGGCTCTGTGCACACCTCGGTCTGACCGCGAACTACAACCGGGACAGCGGGACGTGGCGGATCTACGTCACGGAAGACAGCAAGAACACGCTCCGGATGCACCGGAGTGCCGACCGGAGCAAGGCGGCAGACGGTGTTTACTGTGTGACCGTCGAGGACAACCACACGCTTCTGGCCGGCCGAAACGGCAAATTCCAGTTCGTCGGCCAGTCGCTCTACGGCGTTCTCGGGTGGGACCGGTTCCGGCTCTACGACAAGGAGATGGGTGCTGCTGTCACTGCTACGGGTCGTGAGGTGATCGAGTACACCGACGAAGTCGTCGCAAACGAGGGGTACGAAGTCGTCTACGGTGACACCGACAGCGTTATGTTACAGTTGGGCGACATTTCTGTCGAGGACGTTGACGGCCCGGTCGAAGTTACCGATGAGATGCGGGAGAAACATCCTGAGATGGCCGAGGAGGAACTCGAAACCATTGCCGCAACCATCCGAAAGGGGTTCGAACTCGAGGATGTGATCAACAGTTCCTACGACGAGTTCGCCCTCGAGCGGCTGAACGCCGAGAGCCACCGCTTCGAGATCGAGTTCGAGAAGCTCTACCGGCGGTTCTTCCAGGCGGGGAAGAAGAAGCGGTACGCCGGCCACATCGTCTGGAAGGAGGGCAAAGACGTCGACGACATCGACATCACGGGCTTCGAATATCAACGGTCGGACATCGCGCCCATCACCAAGGAAGTCCAGAAGGGGGTCATCGACATGATCGTGATGGGCGAGGACCCGGAGGCGGTCAAATCGTACCTCCACGACGTGATCCAGGACTTCCGGGCGGGGAACGTCGACCTCGACGACGTGGGCATCCCGGGCGGGATCGGCAAGCGGCTGGACAACTACGACACCGACACCGCGCAGGTCCGGGGCGCGAAGTACGCCAACGCCGTGCTGGGGACGAACTTCCAGCGCGGCTCCAAGCCCAAACGCCTCTACCTCGACCGTGTCCACTCCGATTTCTGGGAGCGCATCGAGCGCGAGGAGGGGCTGGACCCCTCGACGGACCCGGTGTACGGTGCCTTCCGGCGGGACCCCGACGTCATCTGTTTCGAGTACCCGGACCAGATCCCCGAGGAGTTCGAGGTCGACTGGGACAAGATGCTCGACAAGACGCTCAAGGGGCCGATCGAGCGGATCATCGAGGCTCTGGGCATCTCCTGGGAGGAGGTCAAGACCGGCCAGGAACAGACCGGGCTCGGCTCGTTCATGTAACCCTGACGGGACGGCCGGGGTGCTCGCGATTTTGGGAACCGAAAACAAAGTTTGACATCCGGAAATTTCGTCCCGGAAGTCCGAAAGCATTATGGGTGAGTCTCCCCACTTTTCGGTTGACCTAAGAAGCCATGGCAACACTCGAAATCGACAATCTGCACGCGGAAGTCGCCGAGGAGGGTGGCGAGACGATCCTCCGTGGTGTCGAGCTGGAAGTCGGGAGCAACGAGATCCACGCCCTGATGGGCCCCAACGGCAGCGGGAAGTCGACGCTGGCGAAAGTGATCGCCGGCCACCCCGCCTACGAGGTGACCGAGGGGGCGGTCCGCCTGCACCTCGACGGCGACGAGTTCGAGGAGCTGGCCGAGGCCGACGAAGACGAGCTCTCGTGGAACCTGCTCGACCTCGAACCGAACGAGCGTGCGGCGCTGGGCATCTTCCTCGGATTCCAGTACCCCGCAGAGATCGAGGGCGTGACGATGGTGAACTTCCTCCGGACGGCGCTCAACGCCAAACTCGAGGAGCGCGAGGAGCTGTTCGAGGACGAGGAGGATGAGGAGGAGGAAACCGACGCCACCAACGAGGACGCCGCCGGCTACGACACCTCCCCGATGGAGGGCCCCGCCGACGAGGGCGACGTCGGCGTCGCCGAGTTCCAGCAGATCCTCCAGGAGAAGATGGAGCAACTCGACATGGACGAGTCCTTCGCGAGCCGGTATCTGAACGCCGGCTTCTCCGGCGGCGAGAAGAAACAGAACGAGGTGCTCCAGGCTGCGGTGCTGGAGCCCGAGATCGCGGTGCTGGACGAGATCGACTCGGGGCTGGACATCGACCGGCTCCAGGACGTCTCCAACGGGATCAACGCCCTGCGCGACGAGCAGGGCGCCGGCATCCTCCAGATCACCCACTACCAGCGGATCCTCGACTACGTCGAGCCCGACCACGTCCACGTGATGCTCGACGGGCAGGTCGCAACGAGCGGCGGTCCGGAGCTGGCCGAGAAGCTCGAGGACGAGGGGTACGACTGGGTCCGCGAGGAGGCCGTCGAGGCCGCATGAGCCGGACGGACTGCGCGACAGACACATACGCACACGACCCCCACACAGACACATGAGTTCAGAGGACCTACAGGACACCAACACCGAGAAGCGGTTCGAGTTTAAGAAGGAGGAGAAGTCCGCCTTCGAAGCCGAGAAGGGGCTGACCGAGGAGACGATCCGGGTCATCTCCGAGGACAAGGACGAGCCGGAGTGGATGCTCGAGCGTCGCCTTCGCGCGCTCGAGCAGTTCAAGGAGATGCCGATGCCCGACGACTGGCCGGCCGCGCCCGACCTCTCGGAAGTCGACGTCGACCAGATCGTCCCCTACATCCGCCCGGACATCGAGACCCGCGGCGGCGTAGACGACTGGAACGACCTCCCCGAGGAGATCCAGGACACCTTCGACAAGCTGGGCATCCCCGAGGCCGAGAAGAACGCCCTCTCCGGTGTGGGTGCACAGTACGAGTCGGAGATCGTCTACCAGAACATGCAGGAGCGCTGGGAGGAGAAGGGCGTCATCTTCTGTGACATGGACAAGGCCGTCCAGGAGCACCCGGAGATCGTTCGGGAGTACTTCATGACGAAGGCCGTGCCCCCGAGCGACAACAAGTTCGCGGCGCTGCACGGCGCCATCTGGTCGGGCGGCTCCTTCGTCTACGTCCCCGAGGACACCACCGTCGACATGCCCGTCCAGGCGTACTTCCGGATGAACTCAGACGGGATGGGCCAGTTCGAGCACACGCTGATCGTCGCCGAGGAAGGCTCCGAGGTCCACTACATCGAGGGCTGTTCGGCCCCGAAGTACTCGGAGTTCAACCTCCACTCCGGCGGCGTCGAGGTGTTCGTCAAGGAGGGTGCTCACGTCCAGTACTCCACCGTGCAGAACTGGTCGAAGAACACCTACAACCTCAACACGAAGCGGGCCATCGCCGAGGCCGACGCGACGATGGAGTGGGTCTCGGGCTCGATGGGCTCGAAGGCCACGATGCTGTACCCCTCCACCGTCCTCAAGGGCCCGGGCGCGACGGACAACCACATCACCATCGCCTTCGCCGGCGAGGGCCAGGACATCGACACCGGCGCGAAGGTCTACCACAACGCGCCCGACACGAAGTCGACCATCGAGTCCAAGTCCATCTCCAAGGACGGCGGCCGGACCAACTACCGCGGGCTGGTCCACATGGCCGACGGCGCGACGGACTCCTCGACGAGTGTGGAGTGTGACGCGCTGATGTTCGACAACGACTCGACGTCGGACACGATGCCGTACATGGAGATCCAGGAGCAGAACGTCGACGTCGCTCACGAGGCAACCGTCGGCAAGATCGGCGACGAGGACGTCTTCTACCTCCAGTCACGCGGGCTGGACGACGACGACGCAAAGCAGATGATCGTCGCCGGCTTCATCGAGCCGATCACGGAGGAACTGCCCATCGAGTACGCGGTCGAACTCAACCGCCTCATCGAACTCGAGATGGAGGGCTCGCTCGGATAACTCCCCCCGGAGTGTCCACACAACCATGAGTACGCAGGTACACGCAAACCTCACAGAGGAGCAGGTAACGGAGATAAGCGACCAGCTCGGCGAGCCCGAGTGGCTGCTGGAGACGCGTCTCGAGGCCCTCGACGCTCTCGGGGACCTGGACATGCCCGAGGTCATCCGGACGCCCGGGCGCGACTGGACGAACCTCGACGCCCTGGACTACGAGTCCTTCGTCGACCCGCTGGAGTTCGCCCAGGAGAAAGACCGCGTCGACGCGGAGGGCGTCGACGTGCTGGCCTGGACGGAGGCACTGGAGGCACACGGCGACCTCATCGAGGAGCAGTTCGGCGCGGTCGTCGACCCCCAGCGGGACTACCTGACGGCGCTGTCGACGGCGCTCTTTTCGGCGGGGACCGTCGTCTACGTTCCCGAAGGCGTCGTCGCCGACGAGGTCACCATCCGCACGCGGATGAACTCCCGGGCGCTCTTTAATTACACGCTGGTCGTCGCCGAGGACAACGCCTCGGTGACGATCCTGGAGCGGCAGTCGACCGGCGACGACGTGGCGGGCGAGCGCTACTACAGCGGGGTCGTCGAGGCGACCGCCGGCGAGAACGCCAGCGTCCAGTACGGCACGCTGCAGGACCTCTCGGAGGAGACCTACAACTACCAGGTCAAGCGCGGTCACGCCGGCCGATACGGGACGGTCAACTGGATCGAGGGGAACCTCGGCTCCCGGCTGACCAAGACGGCCGTGGAGACGCGGCTGGTCGGCGAGTCCTCCGAGTCGAAGATCGTCGGCGCCTTCTTCGGGCACGGCGACCAGCACTTCGACCTGGCGAGCCGGGTCTGGCACGAGAACGAACACACGACCGCGGACCTCGTTACCCGGGGCGTGCTCGACGACAGCGCCCGCTCGGTCTACGAGGGCGTTCAGAACGTCGGCCGGGAGGCCTGGGACACCAACTCCTACCAGCGCGAGAACACCCTCATGCTGTCCGACGACAGCGAGGCAGACGCCTCCCCGAAGCTGATCATCAACAACCACGACACGGAGGCCAGCCACTCCGCCACCGTGGGCCAGGTCGACAAGGAGGACCTGTTCTACATGACCTCCCGGTCGGTCCCGCCACAGCAGGCGACGAACATGCTCGTCGAGGGCTTTTTCGTCCCCGTCCTCGAGGAGATCGAGGTCGAGGAGTTCCGCGAGGACCTGGAGGGCCGGGTCGCAGAGCGGCTCCGGCAGTAGAGCCCGTTTCTGCTCGATTCGATTTCTCCGAGCCTGCCGCACAGGGAACCGCTTAAGTTCGCGTACCACCGACGCTTGCGCATGAGACTGCTGGAACCGGCCACACACGGGAGCGGGGGGTGTCCATGAGCGTCCAGGCGGTGGACTCCGACCACCAGCTCGCCCGGTTGCTCCAGATCGGCGTCGTGCTGGAGGAGGTCGTGGAGGCCCGCGCCGCGAAGCACGCCGACACGGCCGACCTGGACGACGAGGTCCGGGCCTTCCTCCGGGAGGCGGCCGCGGAGTCGGCGACCCACCGCGACCGGCTCGACGAGCTGGTCGCCGAACTCGAGGCCGACACCGTCGCCTTCGACGAGGTCAAACAGCTTGTGGAGGCCCGCTACGAGTCGGGCGAGGACTTCGACGGCGTGCTCTACGACCAGCTCTGTAACGAGGAGACCGCCTACAAGTTCTACGCGGACCTGATCGAGGCCATCGAACAGTCCGAGGCGACCTTCACCATCGACCGCGAGCGGTTGCTCTCGGAGCTGCGGGCCATCCAGCGCGAGGAGGAGGACGGCGTCGAGGAAGTGACCCGGCTCATGGAGGGCCGATCCCCATGAACAGCGCCGACCAGTATCTCAAGGCGATCTACCTGGTCCAGGAGATGGAGGACGGGCCGGCTTCGACCGGCGCCGTCGCGGACATGCTGGACGTGAGCCCGGCCAGCGCCAACGAGATGATCGGCAAACTCGAGGAACAGGAGCTCTGTGCCCACGAGAAGTACAAGGGGGTTGACCTGACCGAGGCGGGGATCAGGCGAGCCCGCGACGCCCTCCAGAACTACTGCATCATCGAGCGGTTCCTGCTCGAGGTGCTGGAGGTCGAGGACTTCCGGGCGGAGGCCCGCCAGCTCGAGCCAGTGATCGACGAGACCGTCGCCGAGCGCCTCGACACCATCATCGACCGACAGCCCCAGTGTCCGGACTGCTTCGACGCCGAGGCCGACGTCTGTAGCCTGCTGGCCCACGCGGAAGGCGTCGACATCGAGGAGGTCGACGCGGCCGACTGATGGGGGACCGGGACGACTGATGGTCGCCGGTCAGGTCGTCGAGACGTTCGGCCCGTTTCTGATCCCGGTCGTCGTGTTCGTGCTCGGCGTCGCCGGCTACGGGCTGCTCTGGCTACTCTCGCGGTGGGGCGTCCTCCGCGGAGACACGGACTGACGGCGACGTATCGTCCGTCGCCGTTCCGGCCCGCCTGTCCGGGGGTTTTTATCCCGGGTCCGTCTACGTGCGGGTATGCTGAGCCCCGAGATGGAGGACTACCTGAAGGTCATCTACGACCTCCAGCGCGGCGGGGCTGAGCCGGTCTCGACCTCGGAGATCGCCGACACCCTCGAGGTCACGCCGCCGACCGCCACCAGCATGATGGAGAAGCTGGCCGAGCGGGGCCTGGTCGAGCGCGAGAAGTACAAGGGCGTGACACTTACCACCGAAGGGGAGACGGTCGCGCTCGAGGTCGTCCGCCACCACCGCCTCATCGAGACCTACCTCGCAGAGCGGCTGGGCTACGACTGGACGGAGGTCCACGACGAGGCCGACCGGCTGGAACACCACATCAGCGAGGAGTTCGAGCGCCGGGTGGCCGAGGTCCTCGACGACCCCGAGGTCGACCCCCACGGCGACCCGATCCCGAACGACGCCCTGGACCCGATGGACGACACCACGGGAGCCACCCTCGCGGAGTTCGAGGAGGGCGACCGGGTCGTCGTCAAACGGGTCCGGGACCGCGACCCCGAGGGCCTCGCCTACCTCCAGAACGAGGGGGTCACCCCCGGGACGACCCTGTCCGTCGAGGAGGTCGCACCCATCGGGATGGTGACCGTCAGCTTCCCGGACGGCGAGACCACCTCGTTGCCGGAGGACGTCGCCGAGACCATCCGGGTCGAGGCCGCCGACGCGACCGAGGACGCCGCTGCACCGTAATCGAACGGGAGCCCCGAACCCGTTTTCACTCCCCCGGCCCTGAGACCCGGCATGCGCGGGCTCGACGACACTGACCGCGAGATCCTCCGGCTGCTGCTCGCGGACGCACGCCGGCCCTACAGCGAGATCGCCGGGAAGGTGGACCTGTCTGCGCCGGCGGTCTCCGACCGGGTCGACCGGCTCCGGGAGACCGGGCTGGTCCGACAGTTCACGCTCGATATCGACCGGGAGCTGCTGGAGGGTGGGACCCGGGTGCTCGTCACCATCGAGGCAGCCCCGGGTCAGGGACCGGCGCTCCAGCGGACACTCGCGGGCGTGGAGGCGGTCGAACACGTCTTCCGGACGGCCGACGACCGGCTGGTCTGTACCGCCACCGTGACCGACAGCGACGGCGCCGTGGCGGGGTGGGTCGACCTCGCGGACGTGCGCGAGTACGACCTGCGCCCGCTGGCCGACGAGTCCTGGACTCCGCAGCTGGGCGGGTCCGAGCTCGCGCCGGCCTGCGAGGAGTGTGGCAACACCGTCACCCGTGAGGGCGAGTCGGTCACTCTCGACGACGAAGTCCATCACTTCTGCTGTGAGAACTGCCGGGATACCTTCGTCGACCGGTACGAGCGGCTGCGGGAAGGAGCGTGAAACCAAACCTGAATCCGGATACAGTTTCGAATCGAAAGTGAAGGCAGCCCCAAACTCCGGTTTTTGAGTGACAAACCGGATGAACGAGGGGGGCGTAGGATAGGGTGATGACTACGAGGACGGCACATCTGGAACTCCGGGGGATGAGCTGTGCCAACTGTGCGTCGACCATCGAGGAGACGGTCGGCGGGCTGGCGGGCGTCGAGGCGGTGACAGCCAACTACGCCACCGACGAGGGGACTGTCGAGTACGACCCCGGCGAGGTCTCGCTGGCCGCGATTTACGACGCGGTCGAGGAGTCGGGCTACGAGGCCGCCGCAGAGACCGTTACCGTCGGCGTCACCGACATGTCGTGCGCGAACTGCGCGGAGACGATCGACGACCGTCTGCGTGAGACGCCCGGCGTCGTCTGGGTCGACGTCAACTTCGCCACCGACGAGGCCCGCGTCCGGTACAACCCCGCGGACGCCAGCCTCGCGGACGTCTACTCGGCCATCGAGGCCGCCGGCTACTCGCCCGTCCGCGAGGACGGGAGCGATGGCGGCGACGGCGCCGACGGCGAGACGAGCGGCGAAGACCGCCGGCAGGCGGCCCGCGAGGCGGAGACCGGCCGCCAGCGCCGGCTCACCCTCTTCGGCGCGGCCCTCTCGACGCCGCTTCTGGCGATGCTGGCGGCTCACCTGTTCGCGCCGGGCCTCCTGCCGGAGACTATCCCGGGGCTCGGGGTCGACTTCGGCTGGGTCGCCTTCCTGCTCGCGACGCCGGTCCAGGTCGTCCTCGGCCGGGAGTTCTACGAGAACTCCTGGAAAGCGGTGGTCCGCAACCGGACCGCGAACATGGACGTGCTCATCGCGCTGGGTGCCACGACGGCCTACCTCTACAGCGTCGCCCGCCTGCTCGGGCTCCCCGGTGAGGGGCTGTACTTCGACACCGCTGCGCTCATCCTCACGTTCATCACCCTCGGAAACTATCTGGAGGCGCGCTCGAAGGGCCAGGCCGCAGACGCGGTCCGGGAACTCTTGCAACTGGAGGCCGACACCGCCACCCGGGTCCGCGAGGACGGCACCGAGGAGGAGGTCCCGCTCTCGGAGGTGGAGGTCGGCGACCGGCTGAAGGTCCGGCCCGGCGAGAAGGTGCCCACCGACGGCGTGGTCGTCGAGGGCTCCTCGGCGGTCGACGAGTCGATGGTCACCGGCGAGTCCGTCCCCGTCGAGAAGGGGGAGGGCGACGAGGTGATCGGCTCGACGGTCAACGAGAACGGCGTCCTCGAACTCGAGGCGACGAAGGTCGGCGAGGAGACGGCCATCCAGCAGATCGTCGCCCGCGTGCGGGAGGCCCAGTCCCGCCAGCCCGAGATCCAGACCGTCGCCGACCGGATCTCCGCGTACTTCGTCCCCGCAGTGATCCTCAACGCGGCGGTCTGGGGGCTGGTCTGGTATCTGTTCCCCGAGGCGCTCGCGGGCGTTGTCGGCGCGCTCCCGCTGTGGGGGCTGGCGGCCGGCGGGCCCGCGGCGGTCGGCGTCTTCGAGTTCGCGGTCGTCGTCTTCGCCAGCGCCGTCCTGATCGCCTGTCCCTGCGCGCTGGGGCTTGCGACGCCGGCGGCGACGATGGTCGGGACCGCCATCGGCGCGCGCAACGGCGTGCTCTTCCGGGGTGGTGACATCCTGGAACGGGTCCGGGACGTCGACACCGTCGTCTTCGACAAGACCGGGACGCTCACCGAGGGGGAGATGGAGCTGACCGACGTGGTCGCTATCCAGAGCCCCGCGGCCGACGGCGGCCGTGAGGTCCGCGACGACGCGGACGCGGCTGCGAGCGCGACCGCCGGCGCGGCCGACGACCCGGCGCCCGACGGCGGCCTCCTGGAACGGGAGATAACCGAGGACTTCGTCCTCGAGCTGGCCGCGAGCGCGGAGCTGAACAGCGAGCACCCTCTCGCCGAGGCGGTCGTTGAGGGCGCCCGCGAGCGCGGCGTCGAACCGGAGGCGCCCACCGAGTTCGAGAACGTCCCCGGCCACGGCGTCCGGGCAGAGACGAGCCACGGCGAGGTGCTCGTGGGCAACCGCAAGCTCCTCGCTGACGAGGGGGTCGACACCGCGCCCGCCGAGGAGGCGATGGACCGCCTCGAGCGCGAGGGCAAGACCGCGATGCTGGTCGCGCTGGAGGGGCGGGTCGTGGGCGTGGTCGCCGACGCCGACACTGTCAAGGAGAGCGCCGCGGACGCGGTCGCGAGCCTCCGGGAGCGGGGCCGGGAGGTGTGGATGATCACCGGCGACAACGAGCGCACCGCCCGCGCTGTCGCCGAGCGGGTCGGGATCGACCCCGAGAAGGTCAAGGCGGAAGTGCTGCCCGAGGAGAAGGCAGACGCCGTCGAGGAGATCGAGGCCGACGGCAGCGAGGCGATGATGGTCGGCGACGGCGTCAACGACGCGCCGGCGCTCGCGGCCGCCTACGTCGGTGCGGCCATCGGCAGCGGTACCGACGTCGCCATCGAGGCCGCCGACGTGACACTGATGCGCGACGACCCCGCGGACGTGTTGAAGGCCATCCGCGTCTCCGAGGGGACGCTCTCGAAGATCAAGCAGAACCTCTTCTGGGCGCTTGGCTACAACACGGCGATGATCCCGCTGGCCTCGCTTGGCCTGCTCCAGCCGGTGCTCGCGGCGGTGGCGATGGCCGCCTCCAGCGTCTCCGTGCTGGCCAACAGCCTCTCCTTCAGGCGGTACACGCCCGACCACGACTACCGGCTGTTCGGGTTGTTCCGGTAGTCGGGTCGGAGGGGTCCGGAACCGTCAGTCCGCAGTTCCGCAGTACTCAGGGATCACCCGGGCGTAGGTCCGCGCGGTCTCGACCAGGGAGGTGACCGTCGTGTGCTCGTCGGCGCCGTGGATGCTGCGCGGTTCGGGCCCGATCGACACGGACGGAACGTCGTAGTACCGCTTGTAGAAGCGCTCGTCCATGCCGCCGCTGCCGCCGACGAAGGCGCCGGTCTCGCCGGTGACGTCCTCGGCAGCCGCCTTCGCCAGTTGAGCGACCTCCGAGTCGCTGTCCGTCCGGTGGGGGGCGGCCTGCCAGCCGAACCACTCGACGGTCGGATCGGCGTCGACCGTCCACTCCTCGCGGCCGGTGACCCCCGCGACGGCTGCCTCGATCTGCTCGCGGACCTCCTCGCGGCTCTCCCCGGGCGGCCAGCCGACCCGGCCGTACATCGTCGCCCGGCTCGGCAGCGTCGAGGGCCAGTCCCCGGCCTCGATCTGGCCGATGTTGATGTTGGTCTCGTGTCCCTCCAGCCCGGGGTCGGCGCGGTAGGCCGGCTCGAAGTCGGTCCGGTCTTTCCGCTCGCGGTCCAGTTCCTCCAGGGCGTCGTAGACCAGCGTGGCGTTGCCGATGGCGTTGACCCCCTCGTGACCCCGCGCGGCGTGGGCGCTCACTCCCGGTACCTCCACCTCGAAGTACATCACGCCGGCGCTGGCGACGGTGATGTTGGGGATGTCGGAGGGCTCGGCGATGACCGCCGCGTCCGGGAGATACCCCCGCTCGATGGCCGCGAGCGCACCGCCGGTCCCGCCGGCCTCCTCCTCGATGGTGCTCTGGACGATGAGGTCGCCCGCGAGGTCGGCCTCTGACTCGAGGATGGTCTTCACGGTAAAGAGCACGGCGGCCAGCCCGCCTTTCATGTCCGCGACGCCGCGGCCGTACAGCGTCTCGCCCTCCCGCGTCAGCGTCCAGGGGTCCCGGGTCCACTCGTCCTCTGTCACGTCGACGACGTCGATGTGGCCGCCGACGGTCAGCGTCGGTCCGTCGCCGCTGCCAGGGATCCGCACGGCGACGTTGGGGCGGCCCTCGAACCCGACCTCCTCGGTGACCGATGTCGGCGCGTAGCCCTCGTGGCCCTCGAGGTCTGCCTCGTCGGGAACCCAGACGTCGGGCTCGAGGCCCATCGACTCGAGGTACTCGACGACGACCTCCTGGCCGGGCTTCTCGTCGCCGCTGACGGTCGGCGTCCCGACCAGGCGCTCGACGAGCGCCAGCAGGTCGTCGGTGTTCGATTCGATCTCGGCGGTGAGGTCGACTGTCATGTCGTTCCCGACGCGGGGCGGGGTGGTAAGTGTTGGTCGTTCACGTGGGCCGTCCGTGCGGCGAGTGTTACCCCGTGACCGGAGTCGGCGATAGTAACACCTTACTTCACTGCTTAATATATCCAGGACAGCATGGGCGACCCGATCCGCGTGCTCCACGTGGACGACGACCCGGAGTTCGCGGACCTCGTCTCCACCGTCCTCGAACGCGACGAAGGACAGTTCGACGTCGAGGCGGCCACGGGCGCAGCCGAGGCTCTCGACCGCCTCGCCGAGGCGGACTTTGACGCCGTCGTCTCGGACTACGAGATGCCCGGCCGGAACGGTCTCGAACTCCTCGAGGCCGTCCGCGAGGACCACCCGGCACTCCCCTTTATTCTCTACACCGGCCGCGGCAGCGAGGCCCTCGCCAGCGAGGCGGTCTCGGCGGGCGTGACCGACTACCTCCAGAAGGGCCGCGGGACGAGCCAGTTCGACGTGCTCGCCAACCGGGTCAGGAACGCGGTCGAACAGTACCACTCGCGGCGGGACCTCGAACGCACCGAGGCACTCCTCGAGGCGGCCGGCGACGCCGTCTACGCGCTGGACCTCGATGGGGTTCTGACGACGGTCAACGAGACGCTGGTCGAGTGGACCGGCTACAGCCGCGAGGACCTGGTCGGAAGTCACGCCTCGCTCGTTCTCGGGGAGGCGGACATCGACCGGGGCCGGGAGGCGGTCCGGGAGCTGCTCGAAACCGACCGCGAAGTGGTCCAGTTCGAGGGGACGCTCCACACTGCCGACGGGGGAACGATCCCGACGGAGGCCCGGGTCACTCTCCTCGAAGAGGACGGCACCGTACAGGGGTCGACGGGCGTCCTCCGCGACATCGCCCAGCGCAAGGAACGCGAGCGGGAACTCGAACGCTACGAGAGCATCTTCGAGGAGCTCGAGGACGCCGTCTACGTCCTTGACGAGGACGAGACCATCGTCTACGTCAACAGCAGCTACGCGTCGATGAAGGGCGTCGACCGCTCGGAGCTCGTCGGCGACCCGATCACGGAGTGGGCCGACGACGAGACAGTCTCCCTCGCACGGGAGGTCCGCGAGGAACTGCGCGACGGCGAGCGCAACGTGGGAGTCGTCGAGAACGTCTTCAACGTCACCGACGGCGGAACGATCCCCGCCGAACTCCGCCTGATCAACATCACCCGGGATGGCGGCGTCGAGCGGGTCGGCGTGATCCGCGATATCACCAACCGCAAGAAGTACGAGCGCCGCCTCGAGGCGCTCAGCGAGACGGCCCAGGAGCTGATGGCGGCCACTTCCCGGGAGGAGGTTGCGAGGCTCGGGGCCGAAACCGCTCGCGATGTCCTCGGGCTCGACGCGAACGGGGTCCACCTCTATGACGAGGAGGAGGACGCACTGGTGCCCGTCGCCGCGACCGACGAGGGCGAGGACCTGGTCGCCGAACTGCCCGCCTTTTCCGGCGAGGACAGCATCGCGTGGCGGGTCTACCAGCGCGGCGAACCGCTCGCCGTCGACGACGTCCACGCGGACCCCGACATCTACAACCCCGACTCCCCGGTCCGCGGGGAACTGTACCTCCCCGTCGGGGAGTACGGTATCCTCATCGCCTGCTCGCCGACGCCGGAGAGCTTCGACCAGCGCGACGTGGTTCTCGGGGAGATCCTGGCCGGGAGCATCGCCACTGCACTCGAACAGGTCGAGCGGACCGAACAGCTCCGCGAGCGCGAGCAGGAGCTGACCCGCCAGAACGAGCGCCTCGAGGAGTTCGCCGGCGTCGTCTCCCACGACCTGCGGAACCCACTGAACGTCGCACAGGGTCGGGTCGAACTGGCCCGGGAAGAGACGGGGAACGACCACCTCGAGGACGCGGCCGAGGCGCTGGACCGGAGCCAGACGCTCATCGACGACCTCCTCGCGCTCGCCCGCGAGGGGGCCTCGACCGGCGAGCGGGAACCGGTCGCACTCCCCGACCTGCTCGAGGCCTGCTGGGCCACCGTCGAGACCGGCGATGGCACCCTCCGGGTCGAGACCGACCTGACGGTCAGTGCCGACGAGAGCCGCCTGCGACAGCTGTTCGAGAACCTGGTTCGTAACGCCGTCGAGCACGGCTCGACGAGCCCTGGCTCGCAGGCTCGCCAGGATACCGTGGAGCACGGCGGCGAGGCGGTGACGGTGACCGTCGGGGACCTCGAGGGCGGCTTCTACGTCGAGGACGACGGCTCGGGTATCCCTCCCGAGGAACGGGACAGCGTCTTCGACCCGGGACACTCCACCTCCGAAGAAGGGACGGGCTTCGGCCTCGCCATCGTCCGGGAGATCGCGAACGCCCACGGCTGGTCGGTCCGGGTGACCGAGGGCGCGGCCGGCGGCGCACGGTTCGAGTTCACCGGGCTCGGCGACCCGTGAACACCCCCGGGAGCCGGCCGGGGGGAAACGTCTTCACCGAGGCCCGAGGGTCTCCCACTACTGTGGTGAACCACCTGCGCGAGCGGCTCGAGAGCGGCGAGGTGAGCATCGGCACGCGGATGCAGACCCAGTGGCCGGGGCTGCTCGAAATCATCGGCCAGACCGAACAGTTCGACTACGTCGAGTTCCTCGCGGAGTACGCCCCCTACGACCTGCGCGACCTGGAGAACATGGCGCGTGCGGCGGAGCTGTCGGACCTGTCGATGATGATAAAGATCGACGCCGAATCCCGGGGATTCGTCGCCCAGCGCGCGATGGCTGCCGGCATTCAGAACCTGCTGTTCGCCGACATTCGTTCAGTCGAGGACGCCAGACAGGCCGTCGCGGCCGTCCGCCCCGAGCCGGAGGGGGACAACGGCATCCGGTCGGACCGGCGGAACGGCTACGTCGGCGGCTACGCGTCGCCCGAAGAGGTCGTCGAGTGGTGCGAGGAGGCCGTCGTCGCCGTCATGGTCGAGAAGGAGGAGACCGTCGCGAACCTCGAGGGGATCCTCGCAGTCGAGGGGATCGATATGGTCCAGTTCGGGCCCGCGGACTACTCGCTGAGCATCGGCGAGCCCGGCGCCTTCGACGCTCCTGAGGTCGAGGAAGCGGAACGGGAGACCGTCGAAACCGCGCTGGAGATGGGCGTCGCCCCCCGCGCCGAGATACTCCACCCCGGCGCGGCCGAGGCGTACCTCGACCTCGGCGTCCGTGACTTCAACCTCAACACGGACACCCGGATCCTCCACCACTGGTACACGGACCAGGGCGGCGCGCTCGCGGAGGAGGTCGACGGCTTCTCGCGGTGAGCGGTCGCCGCAGGGCTTCATTCGTCCCCGTCCCGATTCCCATCACCGCCGGAAGGTCCCGGTCAGCCACGGAACGACGGGGTCTCCTTGTCCTTCGGGAGCCGCTCGCCCGTCTGCTGTTCGTAGGCGTCCGGGTTGAGGACGTTGCGCGGCGGGTCGCCGTTCTTGTGGACGTGTATCGATTCCGCCATGATCCGGTGGATGCGGCGCAGCGAGTCCGTGGTCACGCCGGCGACGTGTGGCGTCACCATGATATCCTCGATGGCGAGCAGCGGGTTCCCCTCGACACCGGGTTCGTCCTCGAAGACGTCGACGGCGGCGCCGGCGAGCTCCCCCTCGCGGAGCGCCCGCGCAAGTTCCTCGTCCGGGTAGACCCCGCCGCGGGACGTGTTGACCAGATAGGCCGAGTCCTGCATCCGCTCGAACTCGGCCGTGCCGAGCATACCCCGGGTTTCCTCCGTCAGCGGCACGTGGAGTGTGACGATGTCGGATGTCTCCAGCAGCGTGTCGAGGTCGACCTGCTCGAGGCCGAGTTCGTCGACCTCCTCCGGCGAGAGGTAAGGGTCGTAGACCGTCGCCTCGAGGCCGTCCTCCCGGAACGGCGCCAGGTCCGAGAGCACCTTCCGGCCGATGAGTCCCATGCCGACGAATCCGACAGTTGCGCTCTGGAGTTCGAACCCCTGGTCGCGGGCCGTCTCCCACCCCTGTGTTCTGAGGCGGTGCTCCTGGCGCGGGATGTTGTGGGCACAGGCGAGAACCATCGCGACGGTGGCCTGGGCGGCCGAGGCCGTCGGCCCCTGCGGGGCGTGAGCGGCGACGACGCCGCGGTCGGTCAGCGCGCCGAGGTCGAGGTTCTCGTAGCCGGCGCCGGCCCGCGTGACGAGTTCCAGCGAGTCGACGCCAGCGAGCGAGTCCGCGGTGAGGTCGTAGCTGTAGGAGACGTACGCGTCGGCACCGCGTAGGTCCTCGGGGGCGAGTTCCGGGCCGCGGTCGGGGCCGAGGAACGACAGTTCGACCTCGGGGTCCTCGAAGAGGCGGTCGAGCCCGGGGACGACGCCGGTCTCCGGGTGGCGAACGTCGCGTTCGACGGTGACGTGGTAGGGCATCCCTCCCACAGACTCCCCGTGGCCACTTACAGATTCGGTGGGCCGGAGGTGCGCGAGCGGAGTGGTCGTCGCTGGTCGGCCGGGCTACTCGCCCGTGCTCTCGCCGCTCTCGCCGTCCTCAGCGCTTTCGTCGTCCTCGCCGTACTCCTCGCCGGCGAAGGCCGCGCGGACTTCCGCCGCGCTGGTCGCGTCCGCGACCCGCTCCTGGAGCGCCTCCTCGCGTTCCTCCAGCGCCCGCACGTTCTCCAGGACGTCGTCGAGGCGGTCGGCCGGGAACTTCACCGCGCCGTTCCCGTCCATGTGGACGATCTCCCCCGGCGCGACGTCCATCCCGGAGACCGATACCGGGACGTTCACCGCGTGGACCGCCATCTCGCCGTGGCCCGGGGCGGTCCCCGTCGCCAGGTACTGGAACTCCATCGGCCGCACCTCCTCGATGTCCCGCACCGGCCCGTCGGTCACACAGCCCACGCAGCCGAGCGACTGCATCGCGGTCGTCATGTTGCCGCCGGTGAGCCCGACTTCCTCCGCCACCTCGTCGGGGAAGTCCTGTTCGAGGGCCAGCACGGTCGGGTCCGGCGACGCCTCGAGCGCGTCGGCCACGTCGATGAAGGTCAGTTCCCCGAAACCCGGGTCGGGCATGCCGTAGACGCAGGTCACGGCGTAGCCGGCCCGCGGTCCCAGGTCGGGGTACATGCACTCGACCCGCCGGTCGGTGTACCAGTCCTGGCTCCAGGGGTTGTACAGCCCCAGACAGAGCGGGTCGTCGGGGTACGTCGCCACGACGTTCGAGACCGAGGGTGTGTCGAACTCCTCCAGTTCGGCGAGTTTCTCCCGGGTATCCATGGGCCTTCCACGGAGACCGCCGCGAACAACGTTTCGGTCGGGTCGGGGGATCCTGTCTGAGCGGGGATCCCGCCGGCGCGGCTGCCGGCCACGAGTCGGTCAGACGTGCGGGCGCGCGAACCCGCCGACGCCACCGCGCCCGGCGACGTACAGCCGATTTCCCGCTGCGGCGAGGTGCTGGGGGACGAGGTCGGTACTCCTCCGCCACCGTCGCTCGCCGCTCGTCACGTCGTACCCGGCCAGGACTCCGTCGGTCCGGGGCTCGTCGTACCCGGGGCTGACCCCGTACCCGACCAGGACCGTGTCGCCGGCCACGATGGGGTCACACAGCGCCGTGTGCTCGAAGAACTCGAAGTCGGCGAAGGGGGCCTCGACCGGCTCACGGGCCGTCCACTCGACGGCGCCGGTCGTGGTGTGCAGTGCGATCAGGCCGAACTCGAGGCCGTCGCCGGTCCGGAACAGCTGCGGGAGGACGTACCGCCTCCCGTCGGTCGCGACCGGGCCGGCGCGGGTCGCCCGCCCGCGGGTCGCAAAGCCCGCCGACGCCCAGTCCGGGAACCGCCCGTTGCCCGAGACCGACACCAGCGGGCCGCCGTAGCCGGTCGAGCCGTCCCACCCGACCGACAGCGCGACCGAGTAGACCGGCCCGTCCCCGGTGACGACCGGCCGCCGGACGTGGCTCTCTGGCGTCTCTACGGTATCGACGAACGCCTCACCGTCGTCGACGAACACCTCGAACAGCGCCGGTTCGGGCTCGCCGTAGCTGGCCCACACGCGCTCGGACGCGACGGCGAGCCCGCCGGCCAGCCCGAGCGGGCCGGCGTCCTCGTCCTCGGAATCGGGGCTCAGCGAGACCCGCCACTGTTCGCTCCCGTCGGTGGAGTCGAGACCGTGGAGCCCGTAGCTGCTCTGGACGTAGACCTCCTCCGGGGTCATCCAGGGCGTCGCGCCGAACTCGGCCGGAGTCGACGACGCGGCCCCGAGCGACTCCGCAGAGACGTCCGAACTGACCTCCTCGTACAGCGACCGTTGCCACAGGACAGACCCGTCCGCGACGTCGAGCGCCCCGACGTCGGTTCCGGAGGCGCCGAAGACGAGGCTCCCGTCGGCGAGCCCGCCGACCGACGAAACCGGACCCTCGACGTCCCGGCGCCACCGAACGGTCCCGTCGGTCGGCTCGTGTCCGCGGAGGCGGGTCACTCCGTCGCGACTCTCCGCCGACACCACGACGTCCGGCGTCGCGACCGGGACGGACACCTCCCCGGTAACCTCAGTCGAGTGCTCCCACGCGGCTGACGGTGCTGTCCGGAACGGTGTCTGGAACTGTGCCCTGTTTCGGAGGTCGGAGCGCGGGAACTGCCACGCGTCCGCCCGCGGCGTCCACGCCGTCCCGACCGACTCGGGGACCCGTTCGTTCGGACCACCGGAGAGGTCGAGCGCGCTGCAACCTGCGACGCTCGCTGCTCCGGCAGCCCCGAGAACGCGGAGGGCTGTGCGGCGTGTAGAGGGGACCATTCGGCGAGCACTCACGCCCCCGACCGGCAAAAAATGACCGGCCGGGGTGGTGTCGCCGGCGACGGCACCCGGTGGCTCCAGACAACGACGACCGATGGAATTATGAGTGTTTAGGCTAGCCTAAAACACACATGGAACAGAGCAGGCACACTCCACTGACGACCGCCACCGCGACGCTCGCAGCCGGTCTGGCCGGGCGCAGACCTGCGGGCGGACGTGGCGACCGCCGGGACGCGGCCCGGACGCATTCGGGCCACGGCCCCGAACTCCACCGTGACCGGCTTCCGTCCAGCCTCGCCAGCGTCCCCCTCTGTCAGGAGGTATAGCGTGCCGGTCGAGACACACGTCGCCCGGGCACGCTCGCGCGCCGACGCGGAGCGGGAGGCGGTCGACGCGAAACACAGTGCACTCGGTGCGTTCGTCGACCGGGTGGAGGCGCTCTCGCCGGAGCCGACCTCCCCGGCCCCGGAGGTCACGGCGACCGCGGGCGTCCGTCCCGCGAGCGGGTCGCCGCCGGACGACCGCTGCCGGAGCGTCCGGGAGGCCTTTGCCGGGACCGTACGGCCCCACAGCGTCGACGACGCCGACGACGCCGAGCCCCTGCTCGAGACCATCGGGAGCGAACTCTCGGACTCCATCGCCGTCGCGCTCGCACCGACGACCGACGCCTCCTTCTCGCCGGAACTCAAGCGGATGGTCGTCTCCGCCGCCGTCTCCCGGCGGGCCGAGACGGCGGTCATGCGGCGGGCGCTGACGCGGGAGATGGAGGTGCTCGAGGCCGCCGAGGAAACCGTCGACACTGTCACAGCCTGGGTCGCTGACAGGGACGAGACCCCGCTGACGGAACTCGGATTCGAGGCGCTCCGGCGCCGCCACGAGGACCTGGCCGAGCACCGGGAGCGGTGCGACGCCCTCGCACGGGACCGGCAGTCGTTCCTCCAGGGGACCACCAGCCAGAGCGCGGAGGTCGGGATCGACCACCGGAGCCTGGTCACGTATCTCTACGCCGACTTCCCGGTCGACCACCCCGTGCTGGCGACGGCCGCCCGCCTCGGCGAGGTCTGTGCGGACTGTCAGCGGGCCGTGCGCGACCACCTGGTCAGGCGGGTCTGAGGACAAAAACCGTTCACTGCCGGAGGTGGCGTGGTGGGACCCGGATGAAGGCGGCCGGTATCACTGCGCTCAGCTTCTCCCTGCACGGGCGCGGGGGAGTGAGCAAACACGAAGCGTTTGCGAACTACGCCACGCCAGCGAGCGTATTCCGAGCGGATGCGGGGAACCGCGAAGCGGGCGTGGCGGGATTCGAACTACGAGCATACGGCGGCCGCAGGCCGCCGTTTCACTCCGCGCGAACGAAGTGAGCGCGGAGGTGTTTTTCCCCACGTTTTTGCGAGGAGTGGTGCGCGAGCAGAGCGAGCGCACCCGACGAAGTAAAAAGTGGACGGGCGTGGCGGGATTCGAACCCGCGATCGAGGGGTTAGGAACCCCTCGCCCTGTCCGCTAGGCCACACGCCCCACCGGGTTCTACGACCGGCCGACCAAAACGGTTGGTGACTCGCCGGAGGTGAGCACTCTTAAGACCCGCCGTCCGCTTTCCCCGTGCATGGAACCGCGGGACCTCTCCGCTCACGTCGCCTACAGCGCCGGCAGGGGGATCGAGGAGGTGGCCAGGGACCTGGGCATGGAGCCCGAAGATCTGGTCAAACTCTCCTCCAACGAGAACCCCTTCGGCCCCAGCCCCGCCGCCGTCGAGGCCGTCCGCGAGGCCGCCCCCGACCTCCACGTCTACCCCAAGGCCGTCCACACCGACCTGACCGACGCGCTGGCCGAAGAGTTCGACCTCGGCCCGGCGCAGGTCTGGCTCTCCCCCGGCGCCGACGGCGCGCTCGACCTGCTTGCCCGCGCGTTCATCGACCCCGGCGACCGCGTGCTCGTCCCCGAGCCCGGCTTCGCATACTACCCGATGAGCGCCCGCTACACCCACGCCGAGGTCGACAGCTACGAGCTCTCGAAGGCCGACGACTTCGCCCAGTCACCCGACTCCATCCTGGAGGCCTACGACGGCCACCGCGTGGTCTACCTCACGACCCCGCACAACCCCACCGGCAGCGAGGTCTCCCTGCCGGACGTCGAGGCGGTCGCCGACCGGACCGACGAGGAGACGCTCGTCGTCGTCGACGAGGCCTACGGGGAGTTCAGCGAGGCACCCAGCGCCCGCCGGCTGCTCGAGGACCGCGAGGACGTCGCCGTCCTGCGGACCTTCTCGAAGGCCTACGGCCTGGCGGGGCTGCGGGTGGGCTACGCGCTCGTCCCCGAGGAGTGGGCCGACGCCTACGAACTCGTCAACACCCCCTTCGCGGTCAACTCGGTGGCCTGCCGGGCCGGGCTGGCCGCGCTGGAGGACGACGACCACGTCGAGCGGACCGTCGAGACCACGCGGTGGGCCCGCGAGTACATGCACGAACACCTCGACGCCCACACCTGGGAGAGCGGGGGCAACTTCGTGCTCGTGGAGGTCGGCGACGCGGCCGCCGTCGCCGAGGCCAGCCAGCGCCAGGGGGTCATCATCCGGGACTGCACCAGCTTCGGCCTGCCGGACTGCGTCCGGGTTTCCTGTGGCACCCGCGAGGAAACCCGCGAGGCCGTCGCCGTGCTGAACGACGTGCTCGCGGAGGTGCTTGCCGGGTGAGAGTCGCCGTCACCGGTACGCCGGGTACGGGCAAGACCACAGCAACCGAGCGTCTCGCGGCGGACGGCGACGTCGACCTCGAGGTGATCCACCTCAACGACGTCATCCGGGAGGAGGGGTTCACCACCGGGCGCGACGACCAGCGGGACACGCTCGTGACGAATATCGACGCGGTCGCCGACTGGCTCGCGGACCGCGAGGAGGTGCTCTTCGAGTCCCACCTCGCCCACCACTTCGCGGCCGACCGCGTGGTCGTCCTGCGGTGCCACCCAGGGGAGATCGAGGCCCGGCTCCGCGAGCGGGGCGAGCCTGACTCGACCGTCGCGGAGAACGCCGAGAGCGAGGCGCTGGACGTCGTGCTCGCGGAGGCAGTCGAGCGCCACGGCGAGGACCGGGTCTACGAGGTCGACACCACCGACCTGTCGCCCGCGGACGTGGCGGCCGCCATCGGCTCGGTGGTCGCGGGCGAGCGCGAGCCGAGTGCGGGCACGGTCTCCTTCGTCGACTACCTATGACGCTGGACCGCTTTCGCTCCGTCGCCGACCGGGTGGTCGCCCCCTTCGTGGCCGCCGCCGAGCGGGTCGGTCTCACCCCAGACGGCGTCAGCGTCGTCGCGTTCGCGGCCGCCGCGGCCGCCGGGGTCTGCTTCGGGCTCGCTGGCGGGAACGCCACCCTCTATCCGGTGGGCGCGCTGCTGGTGATGATAAACGGGTGGCTGGACGTGCTCGACGGGGCGCTGGCCCGCGAGCTCGGGACGGACTCGCGGGCGGGTGACCTGCTCGACCACGTGCTGGACCGCTACGCCGACATCGTCGTCATCGCCGGGCTCGCCGCGGGCATCGACCGCTACGGGGTCGGCGTCGCGGCTGTGACGGGCGTGCTGATGACCTCCTACCTCGGGACGCAGGCGCAGGCGGTCGACCTCGACCGCGTCTACGGCGGGCTCCTGGGGCGGGCTGACCGGCTCGTGCTCGTCACCGTCGTCACGGCGGTGACGCCGTTCGTGGACCTGACGGCCGCCGGGCTGGGGCCGGTCGGCTGGCTACTCGTCCTCTTTGCCGTCGTCGGTCACCTCACCGCACTCCAGCGCTTCTATCTCTCGATGCGGGCGCTGCGGTAGTCGGAAGCCCCCCGCATGCGAGTGACCCGCTGCCGGCACGCTCCCCGGCAGCGGCCTGGCGTACGATTTATCCGGTGGGGTAGCCAAGCGGGAGTATGGTCCAGTGTGAGATGTGCGGGGCCGAGACGTCCGACCCGAACCGCGTCAAGATCGAGGGAGCGGAGCTTGACGTGTGTGACAACTGCACGGAGTTCGGGACGGAGGTCCGCACCGAGGAGCCCTCCTCGACGTCGACGAAGTATTCGACGTCCAGTTCCGGCTCCAGTTCGTCGAGTGGGTCCTCCGGGGGCTCGACGGGCTCCTCGTCGGGCGGGGGCCGCCGGGACGACGTCTACGACGACCTCGAGGAACTCGCGCCGGACTACGGCGACCGGATCCGCGAGGCCCGCGAGGGGGCCGGGATGAGCCAGGAGGACCTCGCGAAACAGCTCAACGAGAAGGCCAGCCTGATCCGCAAGCTCGAACACGGCGACACCCTCCCCAGCGACGACGTCCAGGGGAAGATCGAGCGGGCCCTGGAGGTCGACCTGACGGTCAGCGGCGGCGACGAGGACGCCGAGTGGAGCGGCGGCTCCTCGACGGGCGAGTACACGCTCGGTGACGTGGTCGAACGCAAGGACTAGGAAACCTATTTGCCCGGCCCGGCCGCCCACCCCGTATGTTCGTTCTCGTCAACCTGAAGGCCTATCCGTGTGACCCGGTCGCAGTCGCCGAGGCGGCGGCCGCGGTCGACGCCGGGGCCGACGCGACTGTTGCGGTCGCCCCGCAGGCCGCTCACCTCGAGCGCGTCGCCGCGACGGGCGCCGACGCCTGGGCCCAGCACGTCAGTCCCGTCGCCGGCGGCAGCCACACCGGCAGCACGCTCGCGGAGGCGGCCGCCGACGCCGGCGCCACTGGGACACTACTCAATCACTCCGAGCGCCGCCTGACACTCGCCGACATCGACGCTGCCCTCGACGCAGCGGGTCGTGCCGGTCTCGGGACCGTGGTCTGTGCGAACAATCCCGACCAGGTCGCGGCCGCCGCGGCACTCGGCCCCGACGCGGTCGCCGTCGAGCCGCCGGAGCTCATCGGTACGGGCACGCCGGTCAGCGGCGCGGACCCCGACATCGTCGAGGACGCGGTCGCCGCCGCGGAGCGCGTCGACCCCGACGTCGACGTCTACTGCGGCGCCGGGATCTCGACCGGCGAGGACGTGGTTGCGGCCCGCGAGCTGGGGGCCGACGGCGTGCTCCTCGCGAGCGGCGTCGCGAAGGCCGAGGACCCACGGGCGGCGCTCGAGGCCCTGGTCGACCCGCTGTAAGGCCACCCGCCACGACGGCTCAGTCCAGAACCGTCTCCTCGATGGCTTCGACGTAGGCGTCGAGTTCGTCCCCGGTCGCCCCGTCCAGTTCCTCGCGCAGGAGGTCCCGCAGCCGGTAGTCGTAGTAGCTGCGGCCGACGTGTTCGACGAGCCCGCGGGTCCGCAGCCGGCGGTTGTGGGCGTAGGCGTGGGTCCGGTCGCCGTCGCCGCCGGCCGCCAGGTGAGCGTCCAGCGGCGTCCCCGGTCCGGACTCGGCGTAGTGGGCGAGCATCTCCCGCGAGCGGGTGTCGAGCCCGCCGATCTCGGCCTTTAGTTCCCGGACGAGGAGGGGTTCCTCCCCGTCGCCGATCCCACCCGCCCGGCCGTCGCTCTCACCCGGCGACTCCTCTCCGGCCGTCACGCTCCAGTTGTCGGAGCCGCCCCCGCTCGCCATCTCGCCGACCGGGTCGCTCAGCGCTCCGAGCGTCGCCTCGGCGCTGAACGTCCCCGCGGCGTCCCCGCCAACCGCGTCGGCGACCGCACCCTCGTTCACCGCTCCGTTCGTCGACGGGCCCGCCGCCCCGTTCGCTCCGTTCGCGGCCGGCCCCTCGACGCTCGCGTCGCCGTTCGCGGCTCCCGGGTCCGCACTCTCGGTCACGGTCTCCATCGCCGCCGCGAAGGCGTCGCCCGTCTCGTCGTCTCCGAACGGGTCCTCGCCGTTCTCCCCTGCAGTGGCCAGCGGCGTATCGTCGGCTTCTCCGGCCGCCGTGTCGCTCTCGGTTCCCGACGTGTCGGCGGGTTCGGCGACCTCGCCGCGGCGCGCCCGGCGCTCGCGCATGCGCTCCTGCTCGGTGCGGCCGGGCGCGGCCCCGTCGGCCTGGTCGAGCAGGGCGTCGACGAACTGGTCGGCCATCCGGCTCAGGTCGCGGGCGTCCTGGAGTTCGGCCTCCAGTTCGGCGATCCGGGAGTTCTTCCGGTCCAGTTCCTCGCGGAGCTCCTCGATCCGTGTCTCGCGGGCCTGCTCCTCCTCGCTTATCTGTTCGAGCTCGGCCACGAGGTCCCCGCTCACGGACTTCAGGTCGGGGCGCTCGACGTCCTCCAGGCCGGGCGTCGCGCCGGCGTCGAAGGTCTGTTTGCGGTAGAACTGGACCCGGCGGACCGACTCGGACCAGTCCGTCATCAGAAAGCCCTCGCCGTCGTCGAGGTTCTCGACGGCGGTGGCGTACTCCCCGTCCAGCACGCGGCGGACGACGCTGGTGTCGTTGTCCCAGGTGAGCCGGTGCCAGAGCAGCCAGTCACACTGGGTGATGAAGTCCTTCTTGACGTCTGCCGGCCGCTGGCTGATGCCCACGACTCCGAGCCCGTGTTTCCGGCCGCGCTTGCCGATCTTGATCAGCATCTTCCCGCACTCCCCGACCGACCCGCCCTCGGGGATGTACTCGTGGACCTCCTCGACCAGAAGCAGGAAGGGCTGTTTCTGTTTTTTGGCTTTCGCGAAGAGGTGGCGTGCGACCGACGTCAGGACCGCCTCGGCCTCGCTCTCGTCGAGAAACGAGGAGACGTCCAGGATGATGGGGACGTTCTGCTCCAGCGCCAGCGAGGCGAGTTTCTCGGCGTGGTCCTCGCCGACCTGGATGTCACACTCCTCGTCGGCCCCGACGTGGAGGATCTCGTACTCCTCTTTCAGCCCGTAGTACTCGCCGTCGATGTCGACGATGAACAGCCCGAAGCCGTTGTCGAGCAGCTTCTCGGCGACGACGCTCGCGGAGTTCGACTTCCCGCTGCCGCTCTTGCCGGTGATGAAGCCCCGACCGGTCAGCAGCTCCACGACCGGCAGGGACACTGGCGCCCCCGGCGTCCCGTCGTTGCCAGGCCCGTCACTGACATCGGCGACGGTGATCTCTTCGGTCTCTGCCATTTGTGTGACCTGGCGGAGCCGGCCACATAACTCTCCGTCAGACGCCCGGCAGACGGCCCGAGCGGTACGGTCCCGGGCAGGTCTCTCCGGGTCCGGACCGGAGAACGGCCGGCGCCGCTATCCGAACAGCCGCTGCCAGAGCGACCGGGCCCGGGAGCGTTCGGCCAGCACCACCGAGCAGTCGACCTCGTCGACCACGTCGAGCACCAGCGACCCCGAGACGAGCCGGGAGAGCAGCCCGCGCTCGGTCGCGCCGATCACCACGAGCGTGGCGTCCTCGGCCGCCCGCGCGATGGCGGTTTCGACGTCCCCGGTCTCGACGCGGAACTCGGCGTCCTCAAGGCTGTGTTCCTCGGCCCAGTTGGCGAGGAACTCCTTGCCGGCAGACTCCTCGCCTTCGTCGGTGACGTGCAGGAGGGTCAGATCCGCGTCGAACTCCTCGCGCAGCGTCGCGGCGGTCTCCGCGGAGAGGTCGGAGTCGGGCCCGCCCGCGGTCGGCAGGAGGATCCGGTCGGGGTCGAACCCGCGGTCTTGGAAGACCAAGAAGTCACACGGCGGGTCCCCCGTGACCTCGTCGTAGGCGCTCTCCGCGCGGCCGGGCGAGCCGTGGGAGTCGCCGCCCCACCCCATCACCACCAGGTCGGCGTCGTAGGTCTCGGCGGCGTCGAACACCTCCTCGAAGGAGCGGTGGGAGATGACGGTGTGGGTTTCGACGGGGACGTCGAAGGGGGCGGCGTGCTCCTCTGCGTTTTTCAGGAGTTCCTTCGAGGTCTCGTCGATCCGGTCCATGTGCTCGGCCGCCCCCGCAAGCGCCATCTGGTCGGGGACGGTGACGATGTGGGTCGCGACGACGGTCCCCCCGCGCTGTTTGGCGATCGCGGACGCGAGCGTGACGAGCGCCTTCTCGTGTCTGGGGTTGGCCAGCGGCACCATCACGCGGTACTCCCCGCCGTCGGGCTGGACCGCGCTGGCCGCCGAGACTGCGGGCTCGGGCATCTCGTCGGACCGGGAGAGGATGTACTCGCCGAGGATCCCCTGCTTGTCGGTCCGGGTCCGGGCGTAGACGAGATACCAGACGACCGCTGCGGCGGTGATCGCGAAGGTGAGCACCAGCGCGTCGCGCTCGACGAACACGAGCAGGGCGAAGGAGAACACCACTCCAAGTAGCGGCACCAGCGGGTACAGCGGCACCGTGAAGTCGGGGGCGTACTCCTCGGGATTCACGTAGCGCATGGCGACGAGCGCGACGTTCAACAGGCCGTAGATGACCAGGTGGAGTCCCGACGCGGCTCCCGACAGCAGCGTGAGTTCGCCCACGAGAATGAACAGGAGGATCAGGCCCCCGGTGATCGCGATGGCGCGGTAGGGCGTCCCGAACCGGGGGTGGATCTCGTTGAGGTCCGGCGTGACGATCCGGTCCCGGCCCATCGCGAAGTTGATCCGCGAGGACGCGAGGATGGAGGCGTTGGCGCTCGAGGCGGTCGCGAGCAGCCCCCCGAAGAGCAGCGCCCCGCCCATCACGGCCCCCTGGAGGTACTCCGCGACTTCCACGACGGCGATGGGGTTCTCGCCGGTCTGGACGACGCTGGCGATGAAGCCGTCCGGGACGGCCGCGCTCATCACGACCAGCACGAGCGCGTAGATGACGGTGACGAGGACGACGCTGCCGATGACGGCCCGCGGGAGGTTCCGGCCGGGGTCTTTGATCTCCTCGGCGACGCTGGTGATCTGGACGAAGCCAAGGTAGGAGACGAAGATGAGGCCGGTGGTCTCGAGCGTCGCCGTGACGCTGCGGGCGTCGGGGAGGTTCGCGGGGTCGGCCCGCAGCGTGCCCAGCAGCGTGAACACCGCGAGGATGGCCACCAGCAGGATGACGATGACGTTCTGGAGGCGGCCGGTCTCTTTCGCGCCGACGTAGTTGACCGCGACGAAGAAGGCCGCGGCCCCGAGCGCGATGACGGTCACGAACGGGAGCGTCACCACGCCGAGGTCGAACCCACCCGAGAGCCCGAAGATCCGGGCGATGTAGCGGCCGAAGCCGACCATATAGAAGGCGCTGGCGAAGGCGAGCCCGAGCCAGTTGGCCCAGCCGGCGACCGACCCGAACAGCGGGCCGAGCGCGTGGTTGACGTAGTAGTAGGCCCCGCCGGACCGGGGCATCGCCGTCCCGAGTTCGCTGGCCGAGAGCGCGGTGAACATGGCGATCACGCCGCCGAGCAGGAAGGCAACGGCCGCCAGCGACCCCGAGCGGAGCACGGCCTCCCCCGGCAACACGAAGATGCCGGCGCCGATCATCGTCCCGACGCCGATGGTCAGCGCGGCCAGCGGCCCCAGGTCTTTCGCGAGGTCCTCCTCGCCCGTGCTCACGGGGCGACCACTCCCGCTCTCGCGTCGTTTCCAGCTCCGCTGGCGACTTCGCGAGTGCGGCTCTCGCCGTCGGACGCTTCCGGGTTCACGCTATCGAGGAAGTCCGACGGCAGGATCCGGCCCGAGCGCCCGCTCATCGACCCGTCACTGTTTGCCCCATGTCAGCTACGACTGTACGTCGGGTGGCGGTCGGAGTCATACCGGGGGAGTCGGCCCGACGACGCTTAAGGTTTCACGTCCGCCGCCGTCAGCGCGACCGTGCTCGGGCCTGTCCGCACGCCCGCGGACCCGACGGCGGGGACGCGCGGAATGGAAATCCACTTACACGCCCCGGCGGAAGCCCCGCCAATGACGGTGACCGGGTCGTGCGCGTGATCGTCGTCGGCGCGGGACAGGTGGGCTCCTCCATCGCCGGGAGCCTCGCCGAGGAACACGAGGTCGTCGTGGTCGACATCGACGAGGAGCGCGTCGACGCGCTGACCTACGACCTGGACGTGCTCGCCATCCAGGGTGACGGGGCCTCGCTGTCGACGCTGCGCGAGGCGGGGATCGAGGAAGCCGACATGGTGATCGCGAGCACTGACGCCGACGAGACCAACATCGTCACCTGCGGAACGGCCAAGACCGTCGGCGACCCCTTCACCATCGCCCGCGTCAAGCGAACCAACTACCTGGAGACCTGGGAGCAGGCGGAGGGCGCCCTCGGCGTCGACTTCATGGTCGGGACGAACCTCCTGACGGCGAAGGCGGCGACCCAGGTCATCGGCCTGCCTGCGGCCCGGGACGTCGACACCTTCGCCGGCGGGCGCGTCCAGATGGCCGAGTTCGAGGTCCCCGAGGGGAGCCCGCTCTGCGGGCAGACCGTCCAGGAGGCCGACCGGTTCGACTCGCTGACCTTCGCGGCGGTCATCCGCCCCTGCGAGGGTGAGGAGGACGGAGAGGAACCCAAAGACGACGTCATCATCCCGACGGGTGCGACGGTCATCGAGGCGGGTGACGAGGTCGTCGTCATCGGCTCGAACGGGAGCGTCCAGGCGATGGCAGCGGAGGTCGCGCCCCACGCGGGCGGGGCCTCGGACGTGCTCGTCGTGGGCGGCAGCGACATCGGCTACCAGGTCGCCCGCCTGCTCGAGCGGCGGGGGCTCCACCCGAGGCTCATCGAGCGCGACGCCGAGCGGGCCCGCGAACTCGCCGAGCAGCTCCCGGACACGACCGTCCTCGAGAGCGACGCGACCGACCGGGAGTTCCTCGAACGCGAGCACATCAGCGAGGTGGACGCGGTGGTCGCGGCACTGGACAGCGACGAGAAGAACCTGCTCGCCTCGCTGCTCGCAAAGCGGCTCGGCGCCGGCCGGGCGGTCGCCATCGTCGACGACGGCGCCTACGTCCGCCTGTTCGAGGAAGTCGGGGTCGACGTGGGGATCAACCCCCGGGAGGTGACCGCCGAGGAGATCACGCGGTTCACCCGCGAACGGTACGCCGAGAACGTCGCGCTGATCGAGTCCGACCGCGCGGAGGTGATCGAGTTCACGGTCGACGAGGAGAGCGTCCTGACCGGACAGACGATCGCCGAGGCCGCCGCCGACCTGCCCGACGGCGTCGTCGTCGGCGCGATCGTTCGTGGCGACGCCTTCGTCATCCCGCGCGGGGGGACGACCGTCGAGGTCGGCGACTCCGTCGTCGTCTTCGTCGACACCGACGTCCTGGAAGAGGCGACGGCCGCTCTCTAACTATGGTCTCGGTTCGCGTCGACTGGCGGGCCAGTTGCAGCCTCGTCGGTAGCGTCCTCAAGTACCTCTCGCTTCCGCTCCTGTTTCCCCTCGGGGTGGCGGTCTACTTCGGCGAGGACGTCCTGACGTTCGCCGCCGTCGCCGCGGTCACGCTGACGGTCGGCTTCGGGCTCGAACGGCTCGACACCGACCCCGATATCGGCGCCCGCGAGGGCTTCCTGATGGTCGCGGCCACCTGGCTCGCGGTCGCGCTGGTCGGCACGCTCCCCTACGTCCTCGCGGGGATGGGGACCGCCTCGACGCTCGCCGACCCGGTCAACGCCCTCTTCGAGAGCATGAGCGGGTTCACCACCACCGGTGCGACGGTGATGGGGTCGATCGGGCTCGAACAGCACTCCCACGCACTCCTGCTGTGGCGCCAGCTCACCCAGTGGCTCGGCGGGATGGGGATCGTCGTCCTCGCGGTGGCGATCCTCCCCGAGCTCTCCGTCGGTGGCGCCCAGCTGATGGACGCCGAGGCGCCGGGCCCGGGCATCGAGAAGCTCACCCCGCGGATCGCCAAGACCGCGCGGGTGCTCTGGCTGGTCTATCTCGGGTTCACAGTTCTGGAGTTCCTGCTGCTCTACGGCGCCCACCTGGCCGGCCTGGCGCCGAACATGGGGCTGTACAACGCCGTGCTCCACCCGCTGACGACCATGCCGACCGGCGGGTTCTCCCCGGAGGCCCGCTCCATCGAGGCCTTCTCCGCCACTGTCCAGTGGATAGTCATCCCCTTCATGGTCGCGGCGGGGACGAACTTCGCGCTGTTCTGGGGGGCGCTCACCGACGGCCCCTCGCGGCTGCTGGAGGACGCGGAGTTCCGGTACTACGCCGGCCTGCTCGGCGTCGGGACGGCGCTTGCGGCCGGTCTGCTCTACGGGGGCGTGGGGATCGGTCTGGCCGAACTCCCGGTGGAGGTCGCACCGATCCCCGGCGAACTGGAGGACTCACTGCGCCACGGCGCCTTCCAGGCGGTGTCGATCATCACCACCACCGGGTACGCGAGCATGGACTTCAACACCTGGAGCGGGGCCAGCCAGTCGGTACTGCTCGTCGCCCTCTTCCTGGGCGGGTCCGCGGGGTCGACTGGTGGCGCGATCAAGATGGTCCGGACGCTGGTCATCCTGAAAGCGGTCAAGCGGGAGCTGTTCACGACGGTCCACCCCGAGGCGGTCTCGCCGGTCCGGCTGGGGGGCCGGGCGCTGGACGAGACCGCCGTCCGGGGCATCTTCTCGTTTACCCTGCTGTACCTGGTCATCTTTCTCGCCGGCGTCGCGGTGCTGGCGGTCGACGCTTCCCGGGCCGCCGAGACGATCCCGCTGTTCGATATCATCTCTGCCACCGCGGCGACGCTGGGCAACGTCGGGCCGGGCTTCGGCGTCGTCGGTCCGATGAACAACTACCTCCCCTTCACGGACTTCTCGAAGCTGGTGATGGTCTTCCTGATGTGGGTCGGCCGGCTGGAGATCCTGCCGGTCTTTGTCCTGCTGACGCGGGCGTACTGGCGGTCCTGACTCTCCACCCGCCGGCCGGGTCTGCCGCTGGACGGCCGGACAACGACAGCTTTTCCTCGCTCTCGCCCAACACATGAATATGACCACAGGGGTCGTCCTGCTGAACTTCGGCGAGCCGTCGGAACCGGACCGCGAGGCCGTCCTCGACTACCTCGAGCGCATCTTCATGGCCAACGCGGACCTGGAGGAGTACGACTCCGAGGAGGCCGCCCGCGAGCGCTCCCGGAAACTCGCACAGCGCCGGGCGCCCGGCCTGATGGAGGAGTACGAGGAGATCGGCGGCTCGCCGCTGAACGAACAGGCCCGCGGCCAGACGGAGGCGCTGGAGGCGGAACTCCGCGACCGCGGGTTCGACGTGGCCACCTACCTGGGGATGCAGTACACCGAGCCGCTGATCCCCGACGCCGCCGCCGCGGCCCACGGGGACGGCGTCGACCGGGTGATCGGCCTCCCGATCTACCCGCTGTGTGGCCCGTCGACGAACGTCGTCTCGCTGGACGAACTCGAGGAGTCCATCGACGACCTCGGGTGGGAGGTCCCGTTTCAGGCGATCACCGGCTGGCACAAACACCCCGGGTACAACCACGTCCGCGCCGGGAACATCGCCGACTACGCCGGGGAGTGGGGCGTCGACCTGGCCGACGAGGACACCGCACTGGTCTTCTCCGCACACGGCACCCCACAGCACTACCTGGAGGAGGGGAGCCGCTACGACATCTACGTCGACGAGTACACCTCGGTCGTGGCCTCCCTTCTGGGCGTCGAGGAGTACCACGTCGGCTTCCAGAACCACGAGAACCGCGACATCCCCTGGACCGAACCCGAGGTCGAGGACCTCGTGGCGGGCCTGGACGCCGAGCGGGTCGTCGTCGAGCCGGTCAGCTTCCTGCACGAACAGAGCGAGACCCTCTCCGAACTCGACATCGACCTCCGCGAGGAGGCCGAGGAGGCCGGGCTGGACTTCTACCGCGTGCCGATCCCCCACGACGACGAGCGCCTGCCGGAGGTGTTCGCGGACCTGCTGGAACCCTTCCTGGCGGACTTCGCGCCGGAGTACTACCAGTACCGCCAGTGCAAGTGCCGGGACGTGCCGGGGACGATGTGTCTGAACGCCCCTCAGGAGACGCCCCACGCCGAGGACGTCGCGGTCGACGCCGCCGACGCCGACCTCGAGGCCGACGACTGACATGCGCGTCGTCACCGTCGGGGCGGGGATCACCGGGCTCGCGCTGACTCACGAGCTCGCCGAGCGGGGCGTCGACAGCGTCGCGCTCGAGGCGAGAGAGGCGGCCGGCGGGGTGATCCAGTCCCGCCCGGTCGACGGGACTGTCGCCGAGGTCGGTCCCCAGCGGATGCGCGCGACGCCGGGCGTGCGCGAGCTCGTCGGGGCCGCGGGCCTGGAGGACGAGCTGGTCACTGCCGGGGACGGGACGCTCTTCGTCTACGCGGACGGTCAGTTGCGGGAGGCACCGACCTCCAGGGACGCCTTCCTCCGGACGGACCTGCTGTCCTGGCCGGCGAAACTCCGGCTGCTCGCGGAGCCGCTGACCCGCCCGGGGATCGACCAGGAGACCGTCGCCGACACCTTCACCCGGAAGTTCGGCCGGCAGGCATACGAGCGCTTCATCGGCCCGCTGTACGGCGGGCTCTACGGCTCCGACCCTGCGGAGATGCCCGCCGCCTTCGCCCTCTCGGGGCTGATGGAGCGGGAGGAAGAGGCCGGCAGCATGCTCCGTGCGTTCCTCGAGCGGGTCGGGCAGGGCGAGAAGGCCCCGCCCGCGACCATCGAGGGCGGCCTCCAGCGACTCCCCGAGGCGCTTGCCGGCCGGTACGACGACCGCGTCCGCCTCGGCGAACCGGTCACGGCGATCCGTCCCGCCGGCGAGGCGACGCCCCCGGACTCCGTCGCGGCCGCGGCGGACGGCGGGGCGGCGACCGGAAGCGCTTCCGGACAGGGGCCGCGCTACACGGTCGAGACGGCCGGGGACAGCTACGCGGCCGACCACGTCGTGGTGACCGCACCGGCGGGCGTCGCCGGCGAGCTTCTGGAGGGGGTCGCGCCGGGCGCCGACCGGCTCCGGGAGCTGACCTACAATCCCCTGGCGCTGGTCTACCTGCAGAGCGAGGGCCAGCCCGCCGACGGCCTCGGCTACCAGGTCAGCTACCAGGAGGAGTTGCACACGCTCGGCGTCTCGTTCAACGGCGTCCTGTTCGGGCGCGACAACCTCTGTACGGCCTTTCTGGGTGGGATGCACGAACCGGAGCTGCTGGAGGAGTCCGACGACCGGCTGGGCGAGACCGCCCGCCGGGAGTTCGAGCGGGCGACGGGGACCGGAGCGACGGTGCTCGACGTTGAACGCCGCGAGCGGTGGTTCCCCGCCTACGACCACACCTGGTGGGGGACCGAGGAGGTCGAGACCCCGCCGGGGGTCCACCTGGCGACCAACTACACGGCGCGGATGGGGATCCCGAGCCGCGTGCGCGAGGCGACGCAGGTGGCCGAGGAACTCGCAGGTGGGTAGTCCCGTCGTCCGCCGTGGGGGTCGCCGGCGGCGCCGGTGGGTTTTTGCCTCGGGCGGCGAACCGTCCGTGCGTTCGGCATGACCCCGATGCCAGGGCGGCTCGAGGACATCGACCTCTCCCGGCGGAACCGCCTGGTCGTCTACTACGTGCTCGCCATCGTGGGTGTGGTCCTGCTGTACACGCTGCTGTACAACGCCGGGATGCGGGTCTTCGAGGGGCGCCCGCAGTCGGTCTTCCGGTCGTTTCAAACGGTGACCGAGACGATGACGACCACGGGCTACGGCGCGGACTCGCCGTGGGCCACCCCGGTGATGAACGGCTTCGTCGTGTTCATGCAACTCAGTGGGATCGCGATCGGCTTCTTCACCCTCCGGCTCATCATCATCCCGCTGTTCTCCGAGGCGGAGGTCAACCTGGACAGCCGCCTGACGCCGAAAAGCGACCACGTCGTGATCTGCGAGTACCGCCGGGACTCGGCGGTGTTGCTCGACGAACTCGGCGAACTGGGGGTCGACTACGTGCTGATCTCCTCCGACAAGGAGGAGGCCAGGTCGCTGTCGGACGCCGGCTACTCGGTCATCCACGGCTCCCCACAGGAGGCGGAGTCGTTCCGGCGCGCCGGCATCGACACCGCCCGGGCGGTCATCACGGACGCCGGCGACGCCAACGTCAACACGATCCTGACGGTCCGGTCGGTCCGCGGGGACGTCGAAGTGGTGGCGCTGACCGACGACAGCGACCTCGAGGACGTGCTCCTCGACGCGGGCGCGGACAGCGTCCTCTCGCCGCGGGCGGTGCTCGGGCGGCGGCTGGCCGAGAAAGCCGTGGCCTCCTTCGGGGGCGGGCTTCGCGACACCATCGAGCTCGGCGCCGACATCGAGGTGACGGAGATCCCGGTCCACTACGACAGCCAGCTCGTCGGCACCCGGGTCCGGGACTCCGGGATCAGGGAGCGCACCGGGGCGAACATCATCGGCGCCTGGGTCGACGGCGAGCTCCAGCTCCCGCCCGACCCCGACGCGGTCATCCGGCCGAACACGGTCCTGCTCGTCTCGGGGGGACACAGCTCCCTGGAGGAGTTGAGCGAGTTCACCCGCCCGGCGCGCTCGCTTCGCGGGCACGAACGCGTCGTCGTCGCCGGGCACGGCGAGGTCGGCCGGCCCGCACTGGCGGTTCTGGAAGCGGCCGGCATCGAAACCGTGACTATCGACACCAGGGACGGCGAGGGCGTGGACGTCGTCGGCGACGCCCGCACGAAACGGACCCTCCGGGAGGCCGGCATCGAGGACGCCGGCGCGGTCATCGTCGGGCTGCCCGACGACTCCGCGGCGCTGTTGACGACGGTGACCGTGCGGTCGCTGCGTTCGGACATCGAGACCCTCGTGCGGGTCAGCGACACCGACGCCACGGCCAAGGCGCTCAGCGCCGGGGCGGACTACGTGCTGTCGGTCCCCCAGGTCTCCGCCCGGATGGTCGCGGGCGAACTCCGCGGCGAGGACGTGCTCGCCCCGGCGAGCCAGATCCGCCTGATCCGGGTTCCCGCGACCCCCTTCGCCGGCTCGACTATCGCCTCTTCGGGGATCTACGAGACCACCGGCTGCCGGGTCGTCGCTGTCGACGACGGGGACTCCCTGTCGGCGACCGTCGACCCCCAGCGCGAGCTCACCGGCGACGAGCAGCTGGTGCTGGTGGGGACCGACGAGGCGGTCCAGCAGTTCGAAAAGCGGTTCGAGGTCTCGAGGGAAGAGTCGGCCTGAGCTACCGCCGGACGGACTTGGCCGTCTCGACGAAGGCCTCGACGGACTCGACGGGGGTGTCCTTGTTGACGCCGTGGCCGAGATTCAGGATGTGCCCGGCCGGGCCGGCCTTCTCGATGACCTCGCGGGTGCGCTCGCGGACCGTCGCCGGCTCCGCGAACAGGTCCGAGGGGTCGAGGTTGCCCTGGACGGGCGTCTCGCCCAGCCGGTCGCGGGCCTCGGCCATGTCGACGGTCCAGTCCAGCCCGACGACGTCGGCCCCGCTGTCGGCGAGCTGGCCGAGCCGACCGCCCATCTGTCGCACGAAGATTATCGAGGGGGCATCGAGGCCCGCGAGGATCTCCCGGTGTAACGGGAGGACGAACTCGCGGTAGTCGGCGGGCGAGAGGCTCCCGGCGTAGGTGTCGAACAGCTGGACGACGTCGGCGCCGTTGCCGACCTGGAAGGCCAGGTACTCGCGCACGATGTCCGCGAAGGAGGAAAGCAGCGTCCGGAAGGCCTCGGGGTGGCGGGCCCGGAGCCGCCGCAGTGGCATGTTCGTCCTGCTGGGCCCGCCCGCGACGGCGTAGGAGGCGAGGGTGAACGGTCCGCCGGCGAAGCCGATGATGGCGGTCTCGTCCCCGACACGGCGGTTCAGCCGCACCAGCAGCTCCCCGACGTAGTCCAGTTCCTCGGCCACGTCGCCGTGGCTCCGGTCCACGTCGTCGGGCCCCTCGACGGGCTCTTCGACGACCGGGCCGACGCCGGATTCGATGTGATACGGGAAGCCAAGCGGCTCGAGGACGGTGAGGATGTCCGAGAACATCACCAGCCCGTCCGGGCGGTAGTACTCCCAGGGGAGCAGGGTGATCTCGGTTGCGACCTCCGGGTTCTTGATCGCCTCGAGGAAGGAGTACTCCTCGCGAAGCTCGCGGTACTCGGGGATGTGGCGGCCGGCCTGGCGCATCAGCCAGACCGGCGGGCGCTCCGTGCGCTCCCCGCGGGCCGCGCGGACGAGCAGGTGGTCGGCTCCCATTGTCCGGCACTTGGCGGGTCGCCTGATAAGGGCTTTCCATCCGGGGGCGCCGACTGCGGACCGCCCTGTGCCCCCGCATGCGCCTCGGCCCGCCGGCGGCGTTTGGACAACCATTTATCCCCGCGACCGGAAGCGGAAGCTATGAGCCAGCCACACATCCTGATCCTGGGGCCGCCGGGGGCCGGCAAGGGGACCCAGTCCGGGAACATCGCCGAGGAATACGGCGTCGAGCACGTCACCACCGGGGACGCGCTCCGGTCGAACAAGGACATGGACATCTCCGACATGGACACGGAGTACGACACGCCCCGCGCGTACATGGAGGCCGGTGACCTCGTCCCGGACGCCGTGGTCAACGCCATCGTCGAGGAGGCCCTGTCCTCGGCCGACGGGTTCGTCCTCGACGGCTATCCCCGGAACCTCGAGCAGGCCGAGGAGCTCGAGGGGATGACCGACCTCGACGTGGTCCTCTCGCTCGAGGTTTCCCGCGAGGAGCTCGTCGACCGGCTGACCGGCCGCCGGGTCTGTGACGAGTGTGGCGCCAACTACCACGTCGAGTTCGACCAGCCCGAGGAGGAAGGCGTCTGTGACGAGTGTGGCGGCGAGCTCGTCCAGCGCGAGGACGACCGCCCGGAGGCCGTCGAGAACCGGCTGGACGTCTTCGACGAGAACACCGCGCCGGTGGTCGAGCACTACCGCGACCACGACGCCTTCGTGGCGGTCGACGGCGAACAGCCCCCCGCCGACGTCTGGGCGGACATCGACGCCGCAGTCCGCGAGCGGGTCGGGGACGCGGAGTAAAAGGTTCATAACCGACGCCGACAACACAACACAACGATGGCAAAGACCGAGCGAAGGGTCGAGGACCTCGTCGGCGACGGCGAGGAGATGGCCGACGCGCTGTCGGCAGTCCTCGCCGTCGCCGACGAGAAAGGTACCGTCTCGTGGGGGGACGTCAGCGACGACCTCTCCAGCGGCGAGTGGGGCCGGCTCATCGAGTCGGGCCTGCTCGTCGACGCCGACGGTGACGGGTTCGTCCTCGACGACCCGGAGGGCGTCCGCGAGGCGCTCTCCGAGGCCGAGCCCGCCGAAAGCGAGGAGAAAGACCTCAGCTGGTCGCGACGGGACAAGCTCGCCGGCCTCGGCGTCCTCCTGCTCTTTCTGGCCTACTCCCAGCAGGGGCTCCGGGACGTCATCGCCGGCGACGGGATCAACCTGGTGCTGGGGCCGCTGAACGCAACGCTGCCCTTCCACGTCGTGGTGTTGATCCTCGCGCTGGCGACGGGGCTGTGGACCGCTGTCCTCCAGGACAACATGATGGACACCTCCATCATGTCCGACTACCAGGAGACCCAACAGGAGTTCAAAGAGAAGATCGAGGAGGCCAAGGAGCGCGGCGACGACGAGCGCGTCAAGGAGCTGCGCCAGGAGCAGATGGAGGAGATGGACCTGGGCGTGTTCAAGGCCCAGTTCCGCCCGATGGTGTGGATCATGTTGCTCACCATCCCCGTCTTCCTGTGGATCTACTGGATGGTGCTCGACGGCCACGTCATCGAGACCGGGACCGCGATGGTGTTGCCGCTGGTCGGCGAGGTGTCGACCTGGCAGACGGCCGTGGTCGGACCGATCCAGCTGTGGCTGGTCTGGTATTTCGTCTGCTCGCTCAGCTTCTCGCAGATCATGCGGAAGGCGCTGAACGTGCAGGTCTCGCCGACCGGGACCTGACCCGCTCCGCCACACGCTCTTCGCTGCCCCCGCCCGCCTCGGACCGCCAGGAGACCCCGTGACACGGCCGCGCCGGAGCCGACTCGCAACCTCTTTGCCCCTGCCGATGCCAGCGTAGATATGCTGATCACCGTCTCCGGTCCCGGGGGCAGCGGCAAGAGCACGCTCGCTGCCGACCTGGCCGACCGGCTGGGGTACGACCACGTCTCCGGCGGCGACATCTTCCGCTCGATCGCCGACGAGCGCGGACTGACACCGCTCCAGCTCAACCGTCGCGCCGAGGAGGACGACGCGATCGACCGCGACCTCGACCGGCGGCTCCGAACGACGGCCCGGGAACGCGACGACCTCGTCCTCGAGTCGCGGCTCTCGGGGTGGATGGCCGGCGAGTACGCCGACCTGCGGGTGTGGCTGGACGCGCCCCCGCGTGTGCGAGCCGAGCGTATCGCCGAGCGCGAGGGGAAACCCGTCGACCAGGCCCGCGAGGAGACCCGGGCCCGCGCCGAGAGCGAGGCCGGCCGCTATCTCGACTACTACGGGATCGACATCGAGGACCGCTCGATATACGACCTGGTGGTCAACACGGCCCGCTGGGACCCCGACGGCGTGCTGGGGATCGTTCTCGGAGCGGCCGAGCGGTACGACCCCGACGGGGACGAGGGGGCGTTCCCGGTCCCCGGCGTCGAGTACGACTTCGAGGGCTGACCCCCGTCGATGCTCCCCGACCCGCCCGACGAACGCTCGCCCGCAGACCTGCTCGCCTTCGGCCTGGTCAACCTCGACAAGCCGCCCGGTCCCTCCGCTCACCAGGTCGCCGGGTGGGTCCGCGACATGACCGGCCAGCAGCGGGCGGCCCACGCCGGCACTCTCGACCCGAAGGTGACCGGCTCGCTCCCGCTGTTGCTCGGCCGGGCGACCCGCGCCGCCCGCGTCTTCGACGGCCTCGGCAAGGAGTACGTCGCCGTGCTGGAACTGCAGGGGCCGCCGCCCGCGGACTTCGAGGCGGTGCTCGGGGAGTTCGAGGGCGATATCTACCAGACGCCCCCGCGAAAGAGCGCGGTCGTCCGCGAGCGCCGCGTCCGCCGGGTCCACGAACTGCAGGTCCTCGACCGCGACGGCCGGCAGGTCCTGCTCCGTATCGAGTGCGAGGCCGGCACCTACGTCCGGAAGCTGTGTCACGACCTCGGGCTCGCGCTCGGGACGGGCGCGCACATGGGCGACCTCCGCCGGACCGCGACCGGCCGCTTCGACGACACCTCGCTGGTGACGCTGCACGACCTCGCCGACGCGCTCGCCTTCTGGCGGGAGGACGGCGAGGCGGGCCCGCTCCGGGAGGCCGTCGCGCCGGCCGAGGAGGCGCTCGCGGGGCTCCCGCGGGTGGTCATCGCCGGGAGCGCCGCCCGCGAGGTGGCCGAGGGTGCGCCCGTCTACGCGCCGGGCGTCCTGGAGACCCGACCCGCCCCACACGGCGGCGGCCGGCCCGAGGAGGGTGACCTTGTCGTCTGCACCATCCCGAACGGGTCGGCGGTGGCGCTGGGCTCGCTGGTCGGTGACCCCGGCGCCGACCGCGGGACCGTCGTCGACACCGACCGCGTCCTCGTCTGATAGTGACCGCTGTAGCTGTTTTCCCGGTGTGAGCGCCCGCAGTCGGGCGGTCGATACCGGAACGACGACGCCAGTCACGATGAGGGGATCGAAGGGCTTAATCCCGGCACCGTCCCACCACCGAGTGCGGGACCGTGGGGTAGCGGTATCCTCGGCGCATGGGGTGCGTCGGACCTGAGTTCGAATCTCGGCGGTCCCACTACCACCTTTTTCCCGCTCGGGTGCGCTCGCTTCGCTCGCGCACCTCTCGCGGCAAAAACGTGGGCGAAAAAGACCGGCCGCTCACTTCGTTCGCGTCCGGCTGCTCACGCGGTGTCCGGGTGAACGGCGTCACTAGTGAGCCATTCACCTCGGCGGATCCACCCCAAAACGAGTGATAGCAGCTTTCCGTCCCGATTTTTCGACGCTGTTGGAGGTGTCGGATCGTCGCTCCCTCGAGCCAGACCAGCCACAGGACCGAGACCGCAGTTTGGGGACGGCGGCTCGAATCTAACCGCTCCCCTCCTCCCGTTCCTGGCAGATACCTGAGTGGGTGCGGTGGGGCCACTACAGGCAGGATTGCCCGGGACTACTGCAGATAGGTCGCGTATTCTTATTCGCGGCTTCGGGGAAAGGAGAGTATGACACTCGTCGATAGCGTCGTCGTGTTCGTCGTCAGCCTCCTGATCGGGGCACTGGGGATCTACGTCGGTGCCCGTGTGATCGCCGGTCGCGACGACTACCGGTACGCCATCGTGACGGCGCTGATCGGCGCCATCGTCTGGTCCGTGGTGGCCTTCTTTCTTGGCTGGATCCCGTTGCTCGGCCCGCTTGCAGCGCTGTTCGCCTACGTGACGGTGATCAACCTCCGCTACCCCGGTGGCTACCTCAAAGCTGTCGCGATCGCGTTCGTCGCCTGGGCCGCCTCTCTCGCTGTCCTGTACGTCCTGGCGCTGTTGGACATCGCGGCGTTCGAAGCCCTCGGCGTCCCCGGCGTATAGCGGCCCTTCTCCGGGAGTTCGCTGACCCGGGGTCGGCTGCGGAGCCCCCAGCTATTCCCGACCCCGCTACCGCCGGCGCGCTCGTGGTGTCGTTCAATCTACATTTTTGGATCGTGTTACGTCTGTCGAAAATCCGGAGAAAAATTCGAATAGTAACGTATTTCAGGGATTGCCATCTCGGGGCAAAATATGGGAAAGAAACGGCTGTCACGGCGGGACACACTGAAGAGCGTCGGCGGGCTCACGGCGGTCGCGGCGGCCGGCGCGCTGGCCGGCTGTTCGGGGGGAGGGGACTCGACGCCGACGGCGGACGTCGAGACGCCACAGGGCGGCAGCGAACTCGACTTCGCCGTCGAGTACAACAGCGACGCCGGCCAGGTCGAGATCACCTACGCGTCGAGCGTCGAGCTCTCCCCCGAGGACGTCTACGTCAGGGGTGACGGGGTCGACAGCACCGGGAGCTGGTCGGAGCTGGGCGGCAACGTTTCCGGCGGCGAAAACGGGGACATGATCGCCCCCTTCGACTCGCTCGCGCTCGGGGGAAGTTCGGACTACGATATCCAGGTCGTCTGGGAGCGCGAGGGGACGACGATCACCTTCACCGAGTCCAGCGGCGGGAGCTGACACGGGCGCCGGCCCGCGTCGAACGTTTATACAGACTGAACTCCAAAGAGCAGGTATGGTTGTCGGACTCCTGTTGCTCGGTTCGCTCGCGGTGAACGCGCTGCTGGCCGTCGTCGCCTTCGCTCGCTTTGTCTACCACGACGGCCCGTCGGGCGAGCGCCCGGACTCTACACTCCTTGCCGGGAGCATTCTCGCGGTGGCGATGGCCGAGTTCGTCGTCTTCGGCTACGCCATCCTGGAGTCGCTCCGGACCGGCACGCCCGGCGTCTCGAACATCGGCGTGTTGATCCTCAACAGCCTGTTGATACTGCTGTTTGTCGTCTACATCGAGCGCAGCAGCCTCCGGTCGGCGACCGTCCGGCTGCGGCCGACCCGCTCCGGCTCGTGATGCGACGCCCCGGGACCGCCCTGCTCGCGTTCGTCGGGCTCCTCCTCCTCGCTGGCTGTGCCGGCCTCTCCGTCGCCCCGGACCCCGGCGACACGACCCCGGCCGTCGACCGCGAAGTGGCGGTCGCCGAGGTGGTCGACGGCGACACGCTGGAGGTCCGGATGCCCGACGGCGGGGTGGAGACGGTCCGGCTGCTCGGGGTCGACACGCCGGAGACCTACGCCGACAACGACCCCGCGGAGTTCGAGGGCGTCCCGGACTCCCGGGCGGGTCGGGCGTGTCTCCGGGCGGCCGGCGAGAACGCGACCGGCTTCGTCGAGGAGACACTCGAGGGCGGGACGGTCAGCGTCCGGACTGACCCGACGGCGGACCGCCGGGGGTCCTACGGCCGGCTACTCGTCTACGTGAGTGTCGACGGCGAGTCGCTGAACCGCGCGCTGCTCGCTCGCGGGCACGCCCGTCTGTACGACACTGACTTCCAGCACCGGGACGAGTTCGCGACCGTCGAAGACCGGGCGCAGGCCGAGGGCCGTGGGCTCTGGGGGTGCCGGTAGCTACTCCAGCAACAGCAGTGCCGCGACGACGACCCCGCCGAAGACGGCGAGGGCGCCGGCGGTCACCATGAGGCTGCCGCTGACTGCGACGCTCGCACCCGCGATTGCGAGCGCGAGCAGGCCGAAGGCGCCGACGAGGACCTCGGGGCGGTCTCTGAGCCCCGTTCGCTCGGGCTCGGGCTCGGGACTGGGCTTGCCGAGCGATTCGTCGACCTGGACCTGTCCCCCGCCTTCCTCGGGCGCCAGGACTTCGACGTCGACCCACCGGGTCTGCGCGCCGTAGGCGGAGACGACCTTGAGCTTCCCGAACGCGTCCTCCTCGCGGTTCCCGGCCACCTCGACGCGGACGACGCGCTCGGAGTCGCCCTCGACGTAGTGGTTGGTGGCGTCCATCCGGGCCACCCGCGAGAGCCTGTCGTCGAGGTGGAGGTGGACGTGTAGCGAGTTGCCGTGGTTGACCAGCCGCACGTCGAAGGAGCCGTCGGTCTCGAAGCCGGCCGGCGCCTCGACCGCGTGGAGTTCCTCGCGGCTGATGTGGATGGGCAACTCGTCTGGCACGGCCGGATCTCGGCGTGGCGCGGGCAAAAAGGTTCAGGCTGCGGCCTCGTCGCGCATGTCCGGCGGCAGGAGGTTCGGGATGCCGTCCTCGATGGGGTAGCGTTCCCCACACTCCGTGCAGACCAGTTCCCCCTCGAGGATCTCGTCGCCGTCGGTCTCGGTCGCCTCGAGTTCGAGCGCTTCCTTGTCGAGCGGACAGCAGAGGATGTCGAGCAGGTCTTCCTTCATATCGGTGGCGAGGGGGGGAACGGTAAAAAGCGGTGGGGGTTCGTCCGCCGGGTCGGTCCCGCCGGAGGGTTCGAGGTCACTCCCAGGGGGATTCCCGGACGACGGTCGCGGACCGGTCGGGGCCGACGCCGACGGCATAGACCGGCGTGTCGAGTTCCGCCTCGATGTACTCCAGGTAGGCGCGGGCGTTCTCGGGGACCGCGTCGTAGCCCTCCTCGGCGACGGTCTCCCAGTCGACGTCCGGCCACCCCTCGAAGGTCCGGAAGTTGGCCTCGCAGTCGGCCCACCGTTCGGTGGTCGGCGGCATCGTCAGCAGCTTCTCCCCATCGAGCGTGTAGGAGTGGCCGACCTTGACCTCGTCGAGCCCGGCCAGCACGTCGACGTGGTTGACCGCGAGCCCGGTGAACCCGCTCGTGCGGGCGGCGTGGCGGAGCATGGGGATGTCGAGCCAGCCCACGCGGCGGGGGCGGCCGGTGACTGTGCCGTACTCGCCGCCCTCGTCGCGGATGTACTCCGCGAGGTCGGCCCCGCCGGGTCGACCGCCGTCCTCGGGGGTCTGCCCGTCGACAGCGCCGAGTTCGGTCGGGAGCGGCCCCGTCCCCACCCGCGAGAGGTAGGCTTTGACGATCCCGATGACTTCGCCGTCGCCGACGACGGAGGGGCCGAGCCCGGTCCCGACGGCCGCGCCGCCAGCGGTGGGGTTCGAGGAGGTGACGTAGGGGTAGACGCCGTGGTCGATGTCGATGGCGGTGCCCTGTGCACCCTCGAACATGAGTCTCTCGTCCGCCTCGAGGCGGTCGGCGAGAAACGCCCCGCAGTTGACCGTCATGTCCTCGGCCTCGAGGCGCCGGCCGAACTCGCGGTACTGGTCGTAGAGGACCTCGATATCGAAGGCGTCGGGGTCGACCTCGTCGTGGTCTTCGATCGGGATGTCGTAAACCTCCTCGAGCAGCGCCCGCTTCTGGGGGACCACGTACTCCAGACGGTCGCGCAGCGTCTCGGCGTCCAGCAGGTCGCCGACCCGGACGCCGCGGCGGCCGGCCTTGTCCTCGTAGGTCGGGCCGATCCCGCGGCCGGTGGTCCCGGCAGCGAGGTCGTCGTCGGATTTGACGTCCTCCTCGAGCTGGTCGAGCACGCGGTGGTAGGGGAGGATGACGTGCGCGCGCTCGGCGACGCGCACGTCGGGGTCCAGCCCACGTTCGCGGAGGGTGTCCAGCTCCTCGAACAGGGTCCGCGGGTTGACCACGCAGCCGTTGCCCAGCACTCCAACCTTGCCACGGACGGCCCCGCTCGGTACGAGCGAGAGTTTGTACTCCTCGCCACCCTGGACGACGGTGTGTCCGGCGTTGTCCCCGCCCTGGTACCGGGCGACGACGTCCGCGGCGTCGCCGAACAGGTCGACGACCCCGCCTTTCCCCTCGTCGCCGAGCTGCGACCCGACGATTGTCACGGTCATCATCCCCGCCTTTCCGCGTGGCTGGTAAACAGATTACGGTCCGCCCGTTTTGTCTCTATACGAGCGTTTATATACCCGTGCGCGAAAGGTTCACTATCGCCCCGCGGTAGGGAAGTCATTCCGGTGTAGCCGGGGACTACCGGCAATTCACGTCCCCTGACGGCAAGGTTTAAATCCGGCCAACACAAGTTAACACTTGCCATGATAGACCGCCTTGAGAAGGAAGTTGACATGCTGGAACGCCATCTGCAGGTCTTGCGGATGGTCATCGAGAACGAGCCGATCGGGATCGTCAAGATGTCTAACGAGACTGGCTACCCCCACCACAAGGTTCGCTACTCGCTGCGCGTTCTGGAGGAGGAGAACCTCATCGAGCCCTCGAGCCAGGGTGCGATCACGACCGAGGAGACCGAGGAGTTCGTCGACGACCTCGACGGCAAGGTCGACCACATCATCGAGAAGCTCGAGGGGATGAAAATCGAGGACGTCGCCGAGGTTGAAGGCTAGAGTTCCGGCACCGCGAGGTTGAAGTTCTGGTTTCGGGCCTCGACCAGACAGAGGTGGTAGCCGCGTTTCCGGCTGAGGTTGACGAAACTCCTGCGCTTGTCGCGGCTGAGGAGCCCGCCTTTGGTCGCCTCCGCCGCCGTTTCCAGGGCCTCGGGCTCGAAGAAACTCTCAGTCACGAGAAACGCGCCCGCGAGCGTGTCCTTCGAGCCGCCGACCCGCTCGGCCGCCGTGATCAGCCGTTCCATCATCCCCTCGGTCGCACCCTGTCGGGAGTCGTTCAGGTTCGCCACGAACAGCGGGTCGCCCATCCGGTCGCGCAACACGATGTCGAACGTCTCCTGGTCGCGCTGCTCGGTCCCGTCCTCGGTGTACCTGACCGCGACGGTCCCGTTCAGCTCCGCCCGGTCGACGTCGGGCAGCGCGTCGTAGAGGTCGACCAGCCCGTCGGCTCCGCCAGTGTCCCGCACCTCGAAGAGCAGGTCCTCGACGAGCCACGTGACGAACTGGTACTCGACCCGGCTCCGGACGAACGCGTCGTAGTCCTGGCCGTCGACCGAGACCTCGCTCGCGTCGAACTGGGTGTGCTGTTCCAGCCGGAGGTTCTCGGTGACGTCCTCCCGGCGCCCGTTGCCGTCGTGAGCGTCGGCCAGAGTCGTCCCGTTTTTCGACCGGTAGCGGACGAACAGGTCCGTCCCCTCCAGCGCCTCCGCAGGGGTCAGCCGCTGGGACGCCCCGGTCGCGACGTCGAACTCCTCCTCGACGCGCTCGAGTTCGGTCTCCAGCCGCTCGACCTCCGCGGCCAGCTCGTCGCGCTCCTCGCGAACCTCCGCGAGCTGTGTCTCGAGCTCTTCCCGGCGCTCGGTCGCCTCCGCGAGTTCGGTCTCCAGCCGCTCGACTTCAGCCTCCCGGTCCCCGAGCCGTTCGCGGAGGTCGGCGGTTACTTCGGTCTCCCCTTCCGCGTCCGGGTCAGCCCCGGTCGACGCCGCCTCCTGTTCCGGTTCGGCCCCGTCCGGCTCGGCGCCGGAGGACCGGCTGTCACCCGGTTCGTGGACGCGCTGCTCGCGTCCGGGGTCGGTCTCGGGCTCCGGTCCGGCGCGGTCCGCGGTCGGCGACGACCCGGCTGCCGTCTTCCGGCTCGACCCGGCACCCGCGCCGGGCACGGCGCCCGGACTGGCGTCTCCGCCCGCTCGCTCCGGAGCCGACGTCCGTTCCGGGTCGAGTGACGGGACCGACCGGGTCTCCAGAGCAACGCCCGCCCCCTCGCCGGCCTGCTGTGCGTCGGCCCCGCTCCCGCCGGCCGCCCCCGCAGTCGCCGCGGTCGGCCCGTGGGATCCCTGCTCGTCGACTGGCTGCCGGTCCGGTTCCGTCCGCTCTGCCTCGGGCTCGGAGGTATCCGCCCCGGCCGGCCGGCGCTCGGCGCGCCCGCGCCCCGCCGCCGCTTCGTCGCGCTCCCGGTCCGGGCTCGCCCCGTCGCCCTCCCGGCCCGCCCCCTCCTCGTCGCGCTCGCGGCTCCCGGCGCCGGCACCGTAGCCGGCCCCTGTATCGGGTTCCGCGTCTTCCGGGGGCCGACCACTCTCCGGTCGGTCGGGCCGGTCCCCACCCGGCGCCGCTCCAGGCTCCGTCCGGTCCGGCTCGGCGTCGGCCTCCACACGCCCGTCGGCTGGGGTCTGCGGGCTCCCGGAGCCCTCTCCGGGGTTCTCCCGCGTTTCGACCGCTTCCGACTCCGCGCCGGCGTCCCCGGTCGCCCCGGCGTCGACGGTCCCGGCACCGTCGTCGCTGGACGCGCCGGTCCGGTCCGGCCCGGTATCGGAAGGACCGCCCCGCCCGGACCCGGCGTCGGGCTCGCCTCCCGCGGCCCCGACACCCAGGTCCGGGGCATCGTCGCTTCCTTCCCGGGGCTCGTCGCCACCAGCGTCGGCCCCGGCCGCCGTGCCTGCTGTCGCTCCCGCCTCTGTCCCGGCGCCGGACTCCGGTTCCGGGTCGGGCTCCTCGGGTTCCGGGATGTCGACGGCGTCGACCTCGGCGGGCCGGACCTCGTAGATGCCGACCTCGTCGTTGGCCGTCTCGAAGGCCTCCTCCCCGTCGACGAGCTGCTGGCTGTTGCCGACGAAGGCGACGCTCATCGACCGCCCCTGGTGGTAGACAAGGTAGTAGTCGCCGCTGAGGACGTTCTCCGAGAGCTCGACGTAGCCCGTGAACCCGCCCTCCGAGAGCGTCTCGTCGACCTCGGCCATCGGGGTGTCCTCGGTGTAGTACTTCGCGCGGACCTCGTCACCGCGGCTCTGCATCACCGCCAGCAGGGGCAGCGCCGGCGAGGGGGCGCGGTAGGCAGTTCCGCTCGCCCCCTCGAAGTCCTCGATGGAGCCGTCCTCGATGCCGACGACGGTGCCCTTGGTCATGTAGAGGTCGGCGCCGCCGGCGCGCACGACGCCGGAGAAGTCCGCGTCGGCGAGGTCTCCGAGCCCGCGGTAGCCGTCGGCGAAGGACTGCTGTTTCCAGCCGTCGACCCGGTCCGCGACGCGTGTGCTCATTTACGTGTACAAACCCGATGCCGGACAAATACTTTGCGGGCAAGCGACGGACATAATTCGGTGCGCCCCGTACGCGCGTCCATGGACGAGGACATCGACAGCGAGCTCGACCGGGAGATAGAGCCCGGGCTGAGCGAGCAGTACCGGAAGGCGAGCCCCTGGCCGCTGTTCGTCGCGCTGGGCTTCGTCCTCTCCGAGGTCGGCGTGATCCTGGGCTTTTTCTCGGTCACCGTCGTCGGCATCCTGCTTTTCGGCGGCACCGTCGGCGCGATCCTCCAGGAGTCGGGCTACATCGGTCAGTCCTGGCGAGCGATGGTGTCGATCGGCGCGCTCTTCGGCCTGCTGGGGGTAGCCGTCGTCGTCGCGTGGGGGGAGACGCTCGCGGTCGGCGGACTGCTCGACCCCGCCAACGGCTTTGCGTACCGCGGGTTCGCGGTCGCTATCGCCGGTGTGCTGCTCGCCGCGGTCGGCACCACGGTCCGGGTCGCCGGTCGCCAGCCCGTCTGAGCGGGAAACCAACACGCTATTTTACTCCCCTTCTCGAATGCCCGGTATGGAGAAGGAACTGTTCGACCGTGAAACCGTCCTCGACCTCACGGTCAACTTCATCCCGCTGGGTATTCTCCTGGTGTTCATCGTTCTCTACCTCGTCTTCAACCCCTTCGGGTTCGGCAGCGTCATCTCGAGCATCCAGTTCGCGATCATCGGCGCGATGTTCGTCGCGCTGGCCGCGCTGACCTACTACTCCGGCGCAGCCGTCTCGCGCGCGGAGAACCAGATGGAGGCGGCCGCGGCGCTCGAGGAGGACGAAGAGACGGAGGAGCTCGGGTCCGGGGACGACGGGGAGGAACTCGAGGACGAGGAGCCAGCGGAACTGGACGAGGGCGACGACCAGGACGGAGAGAGCGACAGCGAAGACGGGGACGGCACGGCGTCTGAGAGCGACGACGAGGGCGACTCCGGATCGGACGCCGACGACGCGGACGAGGAGACGGCGTGACCGCGGTCGGGAACCGCGAACCTAACCTTTGATTACCCCCCAGTCCTGAATCGGATCCATGGCAGGAGAGCAACTCCTATTGACGGCCCTCATGGGGGTGCTTCTGGTCGCCATCGTTGCGCTGCTGACGCGCATCGAGGACTGGAAGTCGTACACCCCGCTCGCCGGGGGCGGCGCCGGACACGCCGGGGAGTCCGGCTACGCCCACAGCGAGAAACCTGGCGGGATCATGCGCTGGCTCACGACGGTCGACCACAAGGACATCGGCATGCTGTACGGCGCCTATGCCATCATCGCGCTGGTGGTCGGCGGGCTGATGGCCTTCCTGATGCGGGTCCACCTCACCTCGCCCGAGGGGGCGCTGTTCAGCAACAACTTCTATAACGCTCTGCTGACGTCCCACGGGATCACCCTCCTCTTCCTGTTCGGGACGCCGATCATCGCGGCCTTCGCCAACTACTTCGTCCCGCTTCTGATCGGCGCGGACGACATGGCATTCCCCCGGATCAACGCCATCGCGTTCTGGCTGCTTCCCCCGGGCGCGGTACTCATCTGGGCCGGCTTTTTCCTCGAGCCGCTGACCGGCGGCGCCGTCGAGGCCGCCCAGACCTCCTGGACGATGTACACGCCGCTGTCGGCCTGTTCCGGCACCGGCTGTGGCGCGCAGGCGACCGCCGGGGTCGACCTGATGCTTCTGGGACTGCACCTGACAGGGGTCTCCGCGACCATGGGGGCGATCAACTTCATCGCCACCATCTTCACCGAGCGCGGCGACGACGTCAACTGGGCCAACCTCGACATCTTCTCCTGGACCGTCCTCACCCAGTCCGCGCTCATCCTCTTCGCGTTCCCGCTTCTGGGGAGCGCGCTGGTCATGCTGTTGATGGACCGCAACCTCGGGACGATGTTCTTCGCCGTCGAGAACGGCGGGACGATGCTGTGGCAACACCTGTTCTGGTTCTTCGGCCACCCCGAGGTGTACATCCTCGTGCTCCCGCCGATGGGGCTCGTCAGCCTCATCATCCCCAAGTTCGCCGGCCGGAAGCTCTTTGGCTTCAAGTTCGTCGTCTACTCGACGCTGGCCATCGGTGTCCTTTCGTTCGGTGTCTGGGCCCACCACATGTTCTCGACCGGGATGGACCCCCGGCTTCGGGCCTCGTTCATGGCGGTCTCGCTTGCTATCGCAGTCCCCAGTGCGGTCAAGACCTTCAATTGGATCACGACGATGTGGAACGGGAAGATCCGCCTGACGACGCCGATGCTGTTCTGTATCGGCTTCGTCGCCAACTTCATCATCGGCGGGATCACCGGCGTCTTCCTGGCTGCCGTCCCCGTCGACGAGGTGCTCCACGACACCTACTACGTCGTCGGCCACTTCCACTACGTCATCATGGGCGCGATCGCCTTCGCGGTCTTCGCCGGCATCTACTACTGGTACCCCATCTTCACCGGGAAGATGTACCAGCGCAAGCTCGGCAAGGCCCACTTCTGGCTGACGATGGTCGGTACCAACGTCACCTTCTTCGCGATGCTCGTGCTGGGCTACCTGGGGATGACCCGCCGGTACGCCTCCTACCAGCTCACCGTCGCGAGCGCCCCGCTTGACCTCATCACGCTGTTCCACCAACTCGCCTCCGTCGGTGCCTTCATCCTCTTCGCCGGCCAGGTCGTCTTCCTGTGGAACTTCGTCTCCTCCTGGCTCGAGGCTCCCGAGGTCGAGGACGGCGACCCCTGGGACCTGAAGGAGAACGGAATGGTCGACAAGGACTTCCAGTGGCACGAGGACCGCATCACCACGGCCGTCACTGACGGCGGTGACGAGGTGGCCACGGACGGCGGCGAGGAAGTCGCTACCGACGGCGGCTCCGCGAGCGAAGCGGCGGTCGCTGAGGGCGACGGCGCCGAGCCGTCCTCGGACGACGACGCGGTCTGACACCACGACACGCTGGGGCTCTCTGTCGCTCTCGTTTCTCCCGCCAGTCGAGGTAGCGTTCCCCTCTCTGTCCCCTGCCCGAGAGGCCGTATCACCCGGTCGCGATCAGCACCAGGCCCGTGACGAACATCATGGCCGCGACGCCGGCCAGAACGAGAAAGAGCAGGTCCTTCTCTGTCATACCGCTACCTTGGCGGGGAATGTGTAAAGGCTATTCGTCTGGGCACCGAATCCGTGATATGTCCGAGGCCGAGACCGGGTCGGACCCGGGAGCCGACCCCGGCAGGGAGTCCGACCCCGGGGCCAACCCGGAGACCGAGCCCGACTCCGGGGCCACGTCCGACCCCGCAGTCTGGGGTGGCAAGCGCTTCGTCATCCTCATCTACGTCGCCCTCGTCGCGGTCACGGGCGTCTTCGGGTACATCATCGGGCTGGCGCGCCCGGAGAACCTGGACCCACGGCTGCTCGGGGTCATCTCGCTTCCCCCGACACCGGCGGGCGTGGCGCTGTACGGCATGCTCACGGTCGCGCTCGTGCTCGGCGTGCTCCTGTTGGCTGTGAACTACGTCTCCCAGCGCTACGACACCGCGGCCGTCGACGGCGGCGAACAGGAGTAATACTCCGGGAGCCGGTGAGTCGGCCCCGTTCAGAACCCGCCGCCGTAGCTGCCGTAGTGGTCCGCGAAGACGCTCATGACCTCCTGGACTGTAGCCTTCGCCTTGACGGCCTCGATGACTGCCGGCATGACGTTCTCGCCCTCGCGGGTCGCCGCCCGGACGCCGTCGAGGGCGGTCTCGACTTCCCTGTCGTCGCGTTCTTCTTTCGTCTCCGCCAGCCGGGTGCGCTGGCGGTCCTGGGTCTCCTTGTCGACCGACATCGTCTCCGGGCGGGTGTCCTCCTCGATGGTGTACTCGTTGACGCCGACGACGACCTCCTCGCCGCGCTCCACCCGTTGTTGATACTCGTAGGCGGAGTCCTGGATCTCCCGCTGGAAGTAGCCGTCGTCGATGCCCCGCAGGATCCCGTCCCGGACCGAGCCGTCGCCCATGTCCTTGATCTCCTCGATGTACTCTAGTGCTTCGGCCTCCATCTCGTCGGTCAGCTTCTCGACGGCGAAGCTCCCGCCCAGCGGGTCGACGGTGTCGGCCACGCCGGACTCCTCGGCGATGATCTGCTGGGTGCGCAGGGCGACCCGGACGGCCTCCTCGCTGGGCAGCGCCAGCGCCTCGTCGAAGCTGTTGGTGTGGAGGCTCTGGGTCCCGCCCAGCACCCCGGCGAGCGCCTGGATGGTCACGCGGACGATGTTGTTCAGGGGCTGCTGGGCGGTCAGCGACTGGCCCGCCGTCTGGGTGTGGAACTTCATCTGCTGGGCCTGCTCGCCGGCGTCGTACCACTCGTCAGTCAGCCGGGCCCACAGCCGCCGGCCGGCCCGGAACTTCGCCACCTCCTCCAGCAGGTCGTTGTGGGAGTTGAAGAAAAAGGAGAGGGTTGGGCCGAACTCGTCGATGTCCATCCCGCGGTCCAGACAGTCCTCGACGTAGCCCAGCCCGTCAGCGAGGGTGAAGGCCAGCTCCTGGGCGGCGGTGGAGCCAGCCTCGCGGATGTGATAGCCCGAGATGGAGACGGGACTGAACTTCGGCGTCTCGTTGACCGAGAACTCGATGACGTCGGTCACCAGCCGCAGCGAGGGCTCCGGCGGGATGACCCACTCCTTCTGGGCGATGAACTCCTTGAACATGTCGTTCTGGAGGGTCCCCCGGACCTGCTCGCGGGGGACGCCCTGCTGGTCGGCCAGCGCGACGTACATCGCGTAGATGACCGGCGCGCTGGGGTTGATGGTGAAGGAGGTCGAGACCTCCCCGAGGTCGATCCCGTCGAACAGCCGGGCCATGTCGTCGAGGGTGTCGACCGCGACGCCCTCCTTGCCGACCTCGCCGTCGCTCATCCGGTCGTCCGAATCGAGGCCCATCAGCGTCGGCATGTCGAAGGCCGTCGAGAGCCCGGTCTGGCCCTCGTCGATCAGGTAGTGAAACCGTTCGTTGGTCTCCTCGGCGGTCCCGTAGCCGGCGAACTGGCGCATCGTCCAGGTCCGGCCGCGGTACATCGTCGGGTAGACACCCCGCGTGTAGGGCGGCTCGCCCGGGAGGCCCAGGTCCTCCTCGTAGTCGGTCTCGGCGACGTCGTCGGGGGTGTACAGCCGGTCGAGCTCGTGGTTCGAGACCGTCGCGAAGCGGTCCTGGCGCTCGCCGTAGGCGTCGAGCACCGGGCCGAGGGTCTCCTCCTCCCACTCCTCCTTGGCGGAGCGGATCGCGTCCAGGTCCTCCTCGTCGTACATGTGCCACCGTTTCGCACCACGGGAATAAGAATACCGGGGGAGTCACCGGACAACGCGCGGCCGCCCCGCGGGGGCAGCGCCTGCGGGGTCCTAGCCGTTCCGCCGGAGCCGCTCGGTCGTCTCGATCAGCGGGTGGTGGGCGTAGTCGACGGCGTCGATGTCCTCGATCGACTCGAGTTGCTCCTTCTCGGCGGTCTTCACCATCCCCAGGTCGACGGGCTCGTCGATGACGATCACGTAGGCGTCCATCTCGTCGATGTCCAGGCGGCTGGCGGCCTTCACGCGGTGGTGGCCGTCCGCGAGCAGCAGGTCGGTCCCGGTGTCGATGACCACCAGCGGCTCCGCGAGCCCCCGCTCGAGCTCGTACCGCCGTCCCTCGAGTTCGTCGGCGTAGACTTTCCCCTGTGTGGGGGTGAGGTCGGCAAGGGAGACGTCCCGGCGCTCCTCGCGGGTGTCGACGTCGTGGATGTTCTCCAGGGTCTCCCGGAGTTTCTCGACCTTGCCGGGGGTCGCGCGCTCGATCTGGCTGCGGATCACGTCGGCGTTCGAGATGATCCCCACGAGGTTGCCCGCGTCGTCGACGACCGGCAACCGCTGGATCCCCGACCGGAGGATCACGCGGGCGGCGTCGTCGACCTCCATCTCCGGGTGAGCCACCAGGAGGTCGGTCGTCATCACCCGGAAGACCGGGACGTGCTCGGGCTCGAGCAGGAGGTCGCGGGCGCTGACGAAGCCCTCGACGTGGCGGCCGTCGCAGACGGGGAAGCCGCTGTGATTATCGCTTTCGGCGATCCGGCGGGCGACGTCGGCCACCGTCTCGTCGGGCGAGACCGTCTCGACGTCCCGGGTCATGTAGTCGCCGACGGTGGGGTTTCCCTCGTCTGTCATCACTCCCCTGGATGGGCGGCCGGGAGAAAAGTTCCCCGGCCCCGGAGTCACTCCCCCCGGTCCGAGACGGGGGCGTCGTCGGATGCCACGCCGGCCCCGGGGTCCGCATCGGTCCCGCCGGCACCGGAGCCCGACTCCTCCTCCGGCGCTGGCGTCCCGCCGCTGAGGTCTACGGCGTCGCTCTCCTCCGGGGACAGGTACCGGTCGACGAGCGCTTCGACCGACGTCGGGCTCGCGGCCGCCCGGCCGGGGACGGTGTCGGCCGCCTCGAGAAAGCGGTTGTCGACGAAGGCCTCGACGACGTCGAGCAGCGACTCCTCGTCCTCCACGGCCTCGAGGACGCCCAGGGTTATCTGGGCGCCCGCCATGTCCGCGTGGCCGCCGGCGCTCCCGACGCGGCCGAAGGCCTCCCGCAGCGCCGCGCCGAGGTCCAGCTCCGGGTCCCGCGAGCGCGCCGAGATGTGGATCGTGCTCTCCATCACGCCGTAGACGACCGCCGTGGAGACGCCCTCCATGTCGACCAGCCGGTCGGCGGCCTGTGCGAGCGCGTCCCGGTCGGTGAGCTGGCCGGCGCAGCTGAGCACCACCGTCCCCTCCTCGCGGCGGTTGCGGATCGCGGCCGCGATCGTCTCGAAGGTGTCGGTGCCGATGCTCGGGGAGCCGACCCGCTCCAGGGTACCCAGGTCGGCCTCCGGGAGCAGCCACGCCCCTGCCTCGAAGTCCATCGCCGACACCCCCCGCCTGAACTCCCGGGTGTCGGTCCGGATCCCGAACAGGAGGCCGGTCGCCAGGTCCGCCGCCGGCCTCATCCCGAAGCGGTCGAGGTAGTCGACGAGCAGCGTGCTCGTGGCGCCGGCCTCGCTCCGGAGGTCGACGAAACGGCCCTCGACGGGGCCCCGCGGCGGGTGGTGGTCGATGACGACGTCGACGTCCTGCTCTCCCGGGAGCCCGTCGTTGACGCCCGGCCGCGAGTGGTCGACGAGCGCGACCCCGTCGGCGTCGGGTTCGGTGCCCGGGTCGAGTCTCGTCAGGTCGAACCCCAGCAGGTTCACCAGCGCGCGGTTCTCCTGGTGGTCGATCGACCCGTAGTGGTAGACCGTCGCCTCGCAGCCGCTGGCGACCGCGACGCGCTGGAGCGCGACGGCGCTCGCGATGGCGTCCGGGTCGGGGTTGTCGTGGGCGACGACCGCCAGCCGGTCGACCCCCCGCAGCACCCGGCGGAGCTGGCGCGCCCGCATCCCTCGTTCGGTCACCCGCTCCAGGAGGTAGTCCGTAGCCACGCCGCCGGCGTCGACCGTCCGGTCCGCGAGTTCGGCCGCGGCCGCCCACCGCTCGTCCTCCCGGTCGCCGCCGAGGTAGGCAACCACGGCCGCCCCCGGGTACGCGGCCCGGGCGGCCCGCGCGCTCCCGAGGGCCAGGTCGGGGTCCGGCGTCGCGACGACGACCCCGCTCACACCGTCGACCGCGGCGAGCGCGTCCCGGTCGGTCGGGTCGGCCACCGTCGCCGAGCCGCCGCCTTCCCGGATGCGTTCGGCGGTCGCCTCCTCCGGCGTGACGACGTGGACCGGTCCGTCCCCGCTGCGGTCGACGAGGGCGCTGCCGACCGTGCGGGCTGGCGCTCCACTCCCCAGGACCACCCGCGTGTCCATACCCCCGGTCGGAGCCCCCGACTCTAAAAGGTCGCGCTCACCTAATTCGAGGCGGAGGCCCCACCCCCAAGGAGCGAGCGGGGCGATTGCCCCCGAGCGAAGTAGGGGAGGGTAGTTTACTTCAGCCGTTCCTGCAGGAAGGAGGGGTGGGAGGCCACGACGCCCTCGATGCTCGTGATCTCCTGGTTGATGACCTCGCCGAGTTCGTCGCCGTCACCCGCCCGGACCTCGGCCATGAGCATGTGGTCGCCGCTCGAGGTGTACAGCGCCTCGACGGCGTCGAGGTCCCTGAGCGCGTTCGTGACCTCGACGTAACGCTCGCTCTCGACGTCGACGCCGACGATGGCGATCGACTGACCCGCCAGCTTCTTGGGGTCGACGTCCGCGGAGTAGCCGACGATGACCCCCTCCTCCTCGAGTTTCCGGATGTACTTCCTGACCGTCGGCTTGGAGACGCCCGCCCGCTCGGCGATCTCGGCGTAGGAGGCCTGGGCGTCGTCCTCCAGCACGGAGAGGATCTGTTTCTCCGTCGCTTCGGTGCTCATGCACCGTTCTTTGCCGTCGGTGAAAAAATACCTTCCGAACCCGAAAGTCCCGTGCCGGGCTCCCGTCACCGAGTGCGCGAGCGCCCGCCCGACGGGGACGCGACCCGGCTCAGGTGTGGCGGTCGATGAGTTCGTCGGCGGTCCGCTCCCACTCCCCGTCCCCGAAGTACCGCTCGGCGACGGGCTCTTCGGGTACGTCCCCCTGGGCTCGCTTCTCCTCGCCGTAGGAGGGGCGGTCGGGGTCGTGGTAGAACCGTCCGGTCAGCACCTCGCCCTCGTAGAGGCGGGACTCGGCCTCGTACATCGCCTCGGCCGCCTCGCGGCGGTCGCCGGTGTCGAACTCGAACTCCTCGGAGTCCTGGACGTCGGTGTAGGGGACGTACTCCTTGGCGTCCTTGTTCCAGGTGGGACACTGGGTCAGGAAGTCGATGTGGGCAAAGCCGTCGTGCTGGATGGCCTCAACGAGGACCTCCTGGGCCTGCCGGGGGTTCACTGCGGCGGTCCGGGCGATGTAGGAGGCCCCCGAGGCCAGCGACAGCGACATGGGCCGGACGGGGTCCTTCGCGGAGCCGTGGGGCTGGGTCTTGGACTTGTGGCCTTTCGGGCTGGTCGGAGAGGTCTGGCCCTTCGTCAGCCCGAAGATCTCGTTGTTGAAGACGATGTAGGTGATGTCGTGGTTCTCGCGGGCGGTGTGCATGAAGTGGTTGCCGCCGATGCCGTAGCCGTCGCCGTCGCCGCCGGCGGCGATCACCTCCAGGCCGGGGTTGGCGAGCTTCGCAGCTCGGGCGACCGGGAGCGCCCGGCCGTGGATGCTGTGGAAGCCGTAACTCTCGAAGTAGGAGGAGAGTTTCCCCGAACAGCCGATGCCGGTCACCAGCAGCGTCTCGTCGGGCGTGCGGCCGACTTCGGGCATGGCGCCTTTCAGCGCCTTCAGCACGCCGAAGTCGCCACAGCCGGGACACCACGTCGCCTGTGGCTCGATCCCCGGCGTGAACTCCTCCTGGTCTATCTCGCGGTCCTCTCCGATCCCTGTGAATGCACTCATATCAGTCACCTGCCGCTGGCACGAACTTCATGTTCCCGGCGGCCGGCTGGCCGCCGTCGATGCTCGACTCGAACCCGTCGACGACCTCGCCGGGTTCGAACGCTTCCCCGTCGTACTTCAGGAGGCTGGAGAGTTTCTCGCCGTACTGGCCCAGCTCCTTCTGGGTCAGCCCGCGGAACTGGCCGGTGGCGTTCATCTCCACCACGACGCACTCCCGGACGCTCTCCAGGAATTCGCGGACTTCGGCCTCGGGGTAGGGGAGCATGTCGCTGACCCCGAGCGCCTTCACGTCGTGGCCGGCCGCGTTCAGGCGGTCGACGGCCTCGAAGACGGTGTCCTGCTGGCTCCCCCAGACGAGCAGACCGTACTCCGCGTCCGCGGGCCCGTGGCGGGTCTGGTGGGACTGATCGCGGCCGTCCAGCTCCTCGCGGACGTGCTCGAGTTTCCGCATCCGGCGGTCCATCTGGGCCTTCCGGTTGTCGGGGTCCTCGCTGATGTGGCCGACCGTGTTGTGCTCGTTGCCCGAGGCCAGGAACCGGCCGCCGGTCTGGCCCGGTATCGAACGCGGGCTGACGCCGTTCTCGGGGTCATGCCGGAACCGCTCGAACTTGCCCGACTCGTGGTGGGCGGCCTCGCTGATCTCCTCCTCGGTCAGCGTCGCCCCCAGCGAGGGGTCGGGTTCGCGGTCGAAGAAGTCGACGCCGACGTTGCGCATCTCCCCGCCGAGCTTCTGGTCGTAGAGGATGATGGTGGGGATCTGGTAGTCGTAGGCGACCTGGAAGGCAGTCCGGGTCTGCTCGTAGGCCTCCTCCAGATTCCCGGGCGCGAACACGACCCTGTTGGAGTCGCCCTGGCTGGTGTACAGCACGTGCTCGAGGTCGGCCTGCTCGGTCTTGGTGGGCATCCCTGTAGAGGGGCCGGCCCGCATCGCCTCCACGAGCACCAGCGGCGTCTCTGTCATCTCCGCCAGCCCGAGGGGTTCGCTCATCAGCGCGAACCCGCCGCCGGAGGAGCCCGACATCGCCTTCACGCCGGCGTGGGAGGCCCCCAGCGCGAGGGCGGCGGCGGCGATCTCGTCTTCGACCTGCTCGGCGATGCCGCCAAAGTCCGAGAGGTTCTGGGACATGATCGTGAACACGTCCGTCCAGGGGGTCATCGGGTAGCCGGCGATGAACCGACAGCCCGAATCGAGCGCGGCGTAGGCGATGGCGTTGCTCCCGCTCATCAGCGCCTGGTCGGTCTCGTGGCTCCCCGTCGGGACGCGCAGGTCGTGAGTGAACTCGAACTCGCTTGCTTGCTCGTAGGCCTCTTCGAGGATGGTGAGGTTTGCCTCCATCACCTCGCCGGACATCGCCTCCTCGACGAGTTCCTCGAAGTAGCTCACGTCCTTGCCGACGAGCGCGGCCGTCGCGCCGACGCCCGCGGTGTTGCGCATGACCTCGCGGCCGTGCTCGCGGGCGAGTGCCCGCAGGTCCATCGGGTAGACGTGCCAGCCCTCCTGCTGGGCGCGTTCCTCCAGCCGGATCTCCGCGATGTCCTCTTCCTCGAAGAAGCCGGTATCGTAGACCACGACCCCGCCCTCGTTGAGGTCGTCGAGGTTCTCGGCCAGCGGCTTGACCTTCTCGTTGCCGTAGTAGGCCCCCTCCTGCGGGCTGCGGGCGAAGGAGTCGCCGAGCGCGAGCAGGAAGTTGAAGCCGTCCCCGCGCGAGCGGACCGGCTGGTCGGCTGCCCGTACCTCCACGTACGTGTGGCCGCCTCTGATCCGCGACGGATAGTGCCGGTGGGTGAAGACGTCGAGCCCCGACCGCATCAGCGCCTTGGCGAAGTTCTGGCTCGTCGAATCGATCCCGTCGCCAGACCCGCCGGCGATCCGCCACATTAGTGTCTGGTCTGTCATATGTCGGTGTCGGCCCCGGTCGGGTGCCGTATGTCAACCTTTGTCGTGACGGGACTAAACTCTTGTCACCGAATGGATGAATAACGATCGTGATGGACTGCGGGCCGTGCCGGCGGCCGCGGGACGCGACTGGAATCCCCGCACCGCTCCCCGAGCGCCGCTACTGGCGGCGGTGGGCTGCCGGGTACTTGAGGGCGGGAGACGAGGACCGTCCGACTCTCCGCCCGGCCCGTCGGTCGCCCGACCGGGTTTTTAATATCCGCCGCGGCCGAGGCCGGAGTATGCGCCGCACAGACCTGGCCCGAGACGGGGCGCGGGTGGGACGATGAACATTCTCGAACACGTCCTGCTCCCGGTCGCACACGAGGAGGACGCGCTCGCGACGGCCCGACGGCTCGAGCCGTACGACCCGGAGCGGGTGACCGCGCTGCACGTCGTCGAGAAGGGCGGCGGCGTCCCGGACAAGACTCCGGTCGAACAGTCCGAGGAGCTGGCCGAGGAGTCCTACGCGGCGGTCCGGGAGGTCTTCCCCGACGCCGACGAACACACCGCCTACGGCCGGGACGTCGCCGAGGCGATCTTCGAGGCCGCCGAGGCGGTCGACGCGAGCGCCATCGCCTACCGCGCCCGCGGCGGCAACCGACTCATGCAGTTTCTCTCGGGCGACGTCTCCCTGGATCTGGTCACCGATGCGGACCGGCCCGTCATCGCGCTCCCGCGGGCCGACGCGAGTGAGTAGGTCGCGGAGGGGGTGGGGCCGGCCTCGGCGATCCCCCGGGAATCGCCGACGCGGGTCCCGTCAACGCTCGCCTGACTGACCCTCGTTTTGCCCCCGTCCCCCCAGTGTCCGGTCACGGGCGGCTCACAGCTCCCCCTGGAGCCGCGCGGCGACCGCGACGAGCGCGATACCGGCGAGCCCGACCGCGCCCGTCGCGACGAAGACCGGCGTGTAGCTGCCCAGCCGGTCGACCCCGACGCCGGCCACAAAGGGGCCGAGCAGCCCGGGGACCGCGAAGGACAGCGAGACGAGCCCGAACAGGGCGTTGAGGTTTCGCTCGCCGAACAGGTCCGCGGGAACGGAAGACAGCAGTGCGCCGGTGCCGCCGTAGCCGACGCCGAAGAAGACGGCGACGGCGAGCACCAGCAGCGAGGTGTGCGCGAGCGGGAGGACGAGCACCGCCAGCGCCATCGCGGCCCCGCAGGCGACGAAGACGGCCAGCCGACCCAGGCGGTCGCCGACCCCGCCGACGGCCAGGCGGGTGAGCGCAGTCGTCCCGCCCAGCACGCTCAGCGCGAGCACGCCCGTCTCCCGGATGCCCTGCCCGGCGGCGTAGTTGACGAGGTGGTTGAGCAGGACGTACAGCGTCCCGTACAGCAGCACGTAGCCGGCAAAGAGGAGGAGGAAGGCGCGGTTCCCGGCGACCGCGCGGACCCCGCGCAGCTGCTCGCGCCAGCCGCCAGTCGCCTCCGGTCGCCCGTCCGGGAACTCGGTGTCGACCGCGGCGTCGACGCCTGCGGGGTCGTCGGCCATCAGCAGCGCCGCCAGCACCAGCGCGAGCGCGAGGGCGACTCCCAGCACGAGAAACGCCCCTCGCCAGCCGACCCGGCCGACGAGCGCGGCGGCGGTCGGGGCGATGACGACCATCCCGACCCCGAGGCCGGCGCTCGCGACGCCGGTCGCCAGGCCGCGCCGGCGCCGGAACCACTGCGGCGGCGTGGCGTAGCCGACGACGAAGGCGACGCTCATCCCGGCCCCGGTCACGACGCTGTAGGTCAGGACGAGCACGGGGAGGCTGCCGGCCCGGCTCCCCGCGACCATCCCCCCGCCCAGCAGCGCGGCCGCGAGCACGAGCCCCCGCCGGGGCCCGAGCCACTCCACCACCCCGCCCATCGGCGGGGCGACCACGTAGAGGACGAACAGCTGCACCCCGAAGACCAGCGAAATCCGGGCCGTCGAGGCCGGGAACGTCGCCGCGAGCGGGTCGAGGAAGACACCGAAGGAGTAGGTCATCCCGAAGACGACGCCGCTTGCCAGAAAGCAGGCCGCGACGACGAGCCAGCCGTAGTACACCGGCCCGTCGGCGAGCCGGGCCCGGAGCAGCCTCATAGAAACCCCCGACCGGTCTCGGGCTCAAATTGTTGCCGGTTTCCGTGTCGACGGCTGGCGAACGAGCCCCGCCCGGGAACGGGAACGACGCCGGCCCTCAGCCCCGCCGCCACCGCCGGACGAGGATGCTCACCGTAGCGAAGGTGACACCGAATGCGGTCCCGAGCACCGCAGCCCGGGTCGGGGAGCCGTCGTGTAACACCATCTCGGCACCCCCGTAGGTGGCGCCGGGGACGACTGCGAGTATCAGCCACCAGACGATGGCGTGCTCGTGGAGCCAGTCGGCCACACTCGCGTACGAGGTGCGGATGCTGGAGGGCATGTGGGCCCCGACGCCTGCTGGCGACGAAACCGTTGCGCCGGCCGACCACGGAGCCCCGGCGGCGCGTCCGGGTTCGGGTCACTCCCCGGTCTCCTCGTCCGCAGGCGCGCCCTCGCCCTCTGACGGGTCGCGCTCGTCGCCAGGGTCGCCGTCCCGGGGGGGTCCGGACCCGCCTGCAGCGGGGTCGTCGGTGCGCCAGGGAGGACGCCCGCCGACCGCCCGCCGCGCGACGAGGCCGGCGGCGAGGACGGCGCCCCCGAAGAGCACGAACGGGCCGAGGCGAGCGGCCAGAAGCACGGCCCCGTACAGCAGGTCACCGAGCGCCCCCACCGAGCCCAGGAACGCCGAGACGGGCGAACTCCCGGCGTCGTCCTCAGCGTCCGCTCCGGGTTCTGGCTCGCGCAGCTCCACCCGGAGCGTCGAGAACGCGACGCGGTTCTCGAGTGCGCGTCGCTCTGCCTCCAGCCGCTCGATCTCGGACTGGACCGACGAGAGCCGCTCCTCGACGCGCAGGAGTTCCTCCGTCGAGTTCGCCCGGTCGTAGAAGGAGCGCAGCCTGTCCCGGCGCTCCCGCAGGTTCGTCAGCCGCGCCTCCAGGTCGACGAGCTGGTCGGTGACGTCCTCGGTTTCGGTCCCCTCGCTCAGCACGGTCCCGCGCTCCCTGGCGTCGGCGAGCGCGTCGGAGAAGCGCTCGGCGGGCACCCGGACGACGACGTAGCCGGTCGTCCACGAGCGGTTGTCCCGGGTGTTCCGGGTCGAGCCCGACTCGCTGACGTAGCCGCCCAGACTCCGTGCCCGGTCCGCGACGGCCGAGCGCGCGGCCTCGAAGTCCCCGACCCGGAGTTCGACGGTCCCGGTCCTGATGACCGCCCTGTCGACCTGTGCCTGGCCGGCGACCGCGTCCCCACCGCCGGCCTCGGCGCCAGCGTCACCGCCGGCCGGCCCGTCCGCCCCGTCGGCACCGCCGCCACCGCCGTCGCCGGCGTTGGCGGCCCCGCCGCCGCCCCCGAGCGACCCACAGCCCGCCAGCACCACCAGGGCGACGAGCGCGACGGTCGCGAGCCCGCGTGTCCGGTCCATGCTCGGACTGATCCGACGAGCGACACAAAAAAGAAGCGTAAGGCCGGACGGTCGTTTGACCCTCCGGGCTGCCGGTCCGGACCCTCGTCCCCAGGGCCGAACGCAGGCGCAGTGACCGGGTCCCGCTCAGGGCCAGTCGTCGGGGAATTCGTCCCGGTGGTTCTCGATCAGGACCAGCAGCGGCGCGATGTCCCCCCAGTTCGGACCCTTGCTTATCTTGTTCGCCTCCCGGTCCCACTCGATGAACCCCATCTCCTCGAGCTTCGGCAGGTGGTTGTGGACGATGTCGAGCTCGAGCACCTCCGGCTCGATATCCTCCGAAACCACGTTCAGCGGGTCCCGGTCGTCGTCGTCCTGGGGGTTGTGTCTCAACAGTGAGAGAAGCAACTGGCGCCGGTAGGGACTGGAGAGCGCATCGAAAATGTCGTCCACTGTTGAAGGATCCAACACGGTCGACCAACAGGCCCCCGACCGATACGCCTGTGGCATGGCACACCATGGGAGCTCTTGTCGCCCCGCTCCGCTCCGATAGTGACCGCGCGCCCACCCGTTCCGGGCGAGAACGGGACGAGCGGGAAAACCGGTCGCCACCCCCCTTCCCTCACTCGCCGACGGTCTCCTCGACGACCGCGACCTCCTCCTCGGTCAGCCCGTAGAGGTCGTAGACGATCTCGTCGATCAGGTCGTCCGTCCGCTCGATCTTCGCCTCCAGTTCGTCGGCGCGGGCCCGCGTCTCCCGATAGCTCGCAAGCCCCTCGCGGACGTCCGCGACCGCGGGCAGCGTGAGCGCGCGCAGGCGGTCGACCGGCGAGTTGGTCTTGGTGGCGGTCTCCCGGAAGCCCGCGAAGCCGCCGGCCTCGTCGACGGCCACCGGGACAAAGGCCTCCACCAGGTCGGCCTCGGTCTCGCTCAGGTCCGTGACCCGCAGCGCCGGCAGCGGGTCGGTCTCGGTGTAGCCCCACTGGTCCGTTTCATACGCATCCTCGTCGTCGGGCTTGTACCGCGCCGTCAGCCGAACCGTGACCGTCGTGGGTGACTCGCGGGCCACCGTGGCCTCCCCGACCCGGAGGTTGGGGTACTCCTCCGCGGTGGCCTGGAGGATGGAGTCGGCGGCCCCCTCCGGTGGCTGGGTCAACCCCGCGTCCGCGAGGGTCTGGCCGTCCGAGTACGAACCGAGGTGGTCTAACAGATTATCATTGAGATTCCGTCGCTGTACCGTCAACTGCTCTATTTTCTGTACTTTCTCATCTATGGATTCGTAAGTCGATGAGTCATACACCAGCGGTAGTTTTCTGATATGTTCCGGAAAGACGTTCAACTGTCCGCTGATAGCTTGCATGTAATAATAATGCATCAACGACGAATTGATGATGCCGAGGACAGACTTGGCCTGTACATTCTGGGATCGCTCTAAATCATCGGAGTAAATCGTCGTATCCCGGTCGTAGACCATGGACTCGTCCGAATCAGAAGCTGGCCGAGTGTGCTCAACGATTTCGATGCCGCGTGCAGAGAGAGTGCTGTCATCAGCTTCTACTAAATCGGCTTTGGAAATGACGTTGACAACTGAATCTTCAGTATAATACTGTTCTTCATCGATGGCGGCTACAAGACCGTTTGCTCCAGCTACCTTCCGAATACACACTTTTGTATTCTCGAATAGTTCGGGAAATGCCGGCCTGTGTAGCTCTTGCCGGTCATACCATAGATATCTGCCATTGTACGAGATTGAATATCTTGAGATGTCCGCTCCCTTGATCAATTCGACGACCTCGCCCTCCACATCAGAGGGGTATTCGTCGAAAACAAACCGGCTGGCGTTCCCAGGCTGGGCTCCCCAGCTCGCATAATATAATCGTGAGAGAGGAAACGAATTCTCCCGAATCGCCCTCAGCATATCGGGGGTCTTCTCAGTCCAATCAATGCGGATCTGTGCACCTGGTAGACGTTGATACTCTGCAACAGGGAGGTGGCACCGCTCAGTCACTCCTGACTGATTCATCACATCAATACCGATAGTCGTAGCCTGTCCTCCCGATTGAGAGATATACACGACGGGCGCATTCGTGGCATCATCGAAAACGTTCTGCTCACGTAGATCCAGAATCCTGTGAATGTCGCCATCATCGAGAACGGTCTCGCGCCAGACGGAGGCGTACGACTCTGTTAGGATCTTATCGGGCACAATATAGGAATAATAGCCGCTGGTCCGGGCCAGCGAGCCGGCTAATTCGGAGAATAGCACGTACAAATCAAACCGCCGAAAGGCTGTCTCGTACGTGTCCTTGAAATAGGTGGCTTGGTCGTCTGGGATTCGAATGATATTGACATACGGCGGATTTCCAGCTATGGCATCGAACCCTGCACCCTCCATCCGCTCCCCGTCCTCGCCGAAGAAGACCTCGGGGAACTCCAGTTCCCAGTGGAAGAAGTCCTCCTCGTCGGCCATCGCCTGCGCGCTGGCGAACCAGTCCCGCTCCTGTATGTCGGCCCACGCATCGTCATCCTCGATGGCGCCGGCCATCTCCTCGTAGACGCCCTCGGGGACGTCCAGCCCGAACTGCTCGGCGGTGTGGACGTTGGCGACCTCGAACAGCCGCCGATATAATGGATCGGCGCGGATCTCCCCGTAGATCTCCTCCATCGACTTGATGTCCTCGAGCGTTTCGTTGTCGATGGCCAGCAGGTCCTGCATCAGCTCCATGACGTGGCCCAGGGTCTCCTGGCGGGCGCGGGCGAAGGCCTGCCCGAGGGTGAGCTGCCCGCCGCCGTCCTCCGGGTCCTCCGAGAGCACCTCGGTGATGTCCGAACCCACGAGCGAGTTCCCGGTCTTGAGGTGGTGGTCCAGGAAGGCGAGCGGCTGGTCGGCCGCCAGCGTCTCCAGCCACATCGACAGCTTCCCCAGCTCGACGGCCATCCCGTTCACGTCGACGCCGTAGATGCACTCCTTGGCGATCTCCCGGCGGAGGTGTTGCTCGTCGTAGGACTGGATCTCCTGCTCGCGGACGACCTCCATCACCCGCTCGGTCAGGTAGCCCGTCGCGCTCGTCAGGAAGTGGGCGCTTCCCATCGCCGGGTCCAGGATCTGGAGGTCCTTGACGGCCTGCCAGAACCGCCGGAAGTACTCCCGGTCGCTGGGCTCCAGTCCGTCCGCGCGCAGGTCGGCCTCGATGTCTTCCAGCAGGGGGTCGACGGTCTCCTCGACGATGTAGGAGACGACGTAGTCGGGGGTGTAGTAGGCGCCCGTCGCCTTGCGCTCGCCCTCGTCGTTGACGACGTACAGCTCCCCTTCCTCGACGGTCTCGACCGCGTCGGCAACGCTGACCTCCGTGGCGGGCTTCCAGACCTGTCCGCCGTCGGCGGCGACCGCGGCGTACTGCTCGGGGGCGATCCGGAACTCGTGCTCGAGGAGCCCTTCGTAGATGCTCCCGAGGTGGCGGGTGTCCAGGTCGGCGTAGTCCGCGAGGACGAACGACCCCTCACCCGCTCCGTCCCCCGCGGCGCCCGCGCCGTCGGCCTCCGTGGTCCCCAGCCGGTAGATTACCTCCGCGATGTAGCGGTCCGCGACCTCGTGCTCGGCGAGGAACTCGTGTTCCTCGGGGTCGAAGAGGCCGCCGTTGTACGGGGGGATCCCCAGCGACTCCTCGCCCTCGTCGACGAGGCCGAACAGGTCCTCAAGTCGCCCCCAGATCTGGGTGGCGAAGCCGCTGTAGTCCTCGAAACTGTCGCCGGACTGGATGTCCTCGTGGACCTCCAGCCGGAGCTGGTCGAGGCTGAAGTGCTCCTCGTACTCGGCCTGTTTGGCGGGCTCTTCGGGGTGGATCAGCCCCCTGGACTCGGCGTAGAGGACGAACATCAGCCGGTAGAGGAGCACGAGCGACTGCTCTTTCAGCTCCCGGCGGGCAGCTTCGTCGTCGGGGTCGATGTCGAGGTCGTTGGTGTGGACGAAGCCCTCCCCCAGCACCCGCAGGGCGGTGAAGACGTTGTCCTGCAGGTCCTCGCCCAGCTCCTGGGCGGCGGTCTCGCTCTCGTTCCAGACCCGGTCCAGAAAGGAGGTCCCCGCCGTCTCGCGGAAGGCCGCCGGCCGGAAAAAAGCATAAAAATACTTGAACTCCTCCAGGCTCCCCGACTCCAGCAGTTCCGGCAGGTCGACCTCGTAGTAGGTCTCGGTGGCGTAGTCCTTGGTGCCGTAGAGGCGCCACTTCTTGCCGTCGGTCAGCACGCCCCACCGGAGGTCCTCGGGCGTGCGCTCCAGGTAGTACTTGACCTGGTGTGAGGCGTCCCGGTAGGAGCGGGCCTCGTTGAACCGCGCCGAGAAGTCCGCGCCCCACTGTTTGGCCTCCAGGACCGCCGCCGCGCGGGCGTACATCGCCTCGGCGTTCCCGTCCCGGCGCCGCGCGGCGCCCTCCCGGCGGGCTCCCTCGGACTCGAACAGGAGGCGGTCGTTGTAGCCGCCGCCGTCGGGTAGCGTCGGCTCCGAGAGCGAGCCGAAGCCGAGGGTGTCGAGCACCTCGTCGACCCAGGCGGCGAGCAGTTCGTCCTCCTTGTACCCCGCGACGAGGTCCCCTTCCTGTGCCCACAGCTCCCGCAGCGTCTCGAAGGCGGCCTCGGCCTCGCTGTCGCAGTCCCACCCCTCCAGGTCGTCGACGCGCTCGTCGAGGTAGTATCCCGAGAAGAGGTTCGAGTTCCGGTAGGGGGCTGACCCGAGGGTGGCCTGGCTCATTCGTCCCTTGGAGCGCACGAGGGCAACGGTATCAATCTTGGGGAGCGCCCGGTAACGGCGGACTACCGCGGGGCCTGCCCGTAGATCAGGTCGCGCTGGATGGCGTTTGCCCCCTCGTAGATGACGGGGATCCGGACGTCCCGATAGATGCGGGAGATCTTGTTCTCGTTGAGCACCGACCGGCCGCCGTGCAGGGACATGCCGGTCTCGGCGCAGTCCATCGCGGCCTCCGTGGCAGTGGCCTTCGCGAGCGCGGCCCAGTAGCCGGGGTGCTCGCCGTTTTGCACCTTCTCGACGGCGCGCCAGGTCAGCGCCCGGGCGGACTCGAAGGCCATCCGCATCTCCGCGAGGTCGTGCTGGACGGCCTGGAACTCGCTGACCGACTGGCCCCACGCTTCCCGGTCGTGGACGAAGTGGCTGGCCTCCTCGATGGCCGCCGCGCCCAGCCCGAGCCCGTGGCCGGCGACGACCACGCGGCCGTGGTTGAAGAACTCGAAGAGCATGTAGAAGCCCTGGCCAACCTCGCCGACGACGTTCTCCTCGGGGACCCGGCAGCCCTCCAGCGTGATGTGGGCCTGCTTGGAGGCCCGAAAGCCCATCTTCTCGGGGATGTGCTCGGCCTCGTAGCCCGGCGTGTCGGTCGGGACGATGAACATCGAGTAGTCGTCGTAGCGGTTGCCCGTGTCCCCCGTCTTCGCGTACACCGTGACCCAGTCGGCCTCGACGCCATTGCCGATCCAGTACTTCTCGCCGTCGAGGACCCACTCGTCGCCGTCTTTCTCGGCGCTGGTGGTCATCCCGCCGAGGTCGCTGCCGGTCTCGGGTTCGGAGACCGCGAGCCCGGTGATCTGCTCGTTCTCGGCGACGGGGCGGATGTACTCCTCGATCTGTTCCTCGGTGCCGTACTCGTAGGTCATCTCGGCGCCGAAGCTGGCCAGCTGCAGGGAGAGGGCGATGCCGGCGTCGGCGCGGTAGAACTCCTCGGCCAGCGCCAGCATCTCCGGCAGGTCGAACCCGCGGCCGCCGTACTCCTCGGGGATGTCGGGCGCGACCAGGTCCGCCTCCATCCCCGCCTCCAGCACCTCCCAGGGGTACTCCCCCGATTCGTAGTGGGCCTCGGCGGCGGGCTCGATGTGTTCCTCGGCGAACTCGCGGGCCTCGCGTTTGACGTCCCGTGCGTGTTCCGGCACGATGGACTCGTCGAGAAGGTCCATGTCCCCTGTTGGGGCTCGGCAAGCAAAAACACGAGGAACGCCGACCCCGGGCGGGACGCGGTCGGCACGGGCGGCCCGGCTCCCGAGACGGGACTCAGTCCCGCCTGACCGAGACCGCGACGCCCTCCCCCAGCGGCAACAGCGCCGTCTCGAACCCCTCGGCCTCCCGGACGTGGCCGAGGTAGTCGGCGATCCCCCGGCTGGCATCGCTCGCCTCGACGGACTCCCCGGACAGCAGCGCGAGCACGTCCGTCCGGTCGATGGGGCCGGCGGTGACGGCGTTGTCCGCGAGCACCAGCCCGCCCTCCCGGACCTTCTCCCGGACCGCCTCGAAAGCCTCGACGTACCGGGACTTCTCGTTGTCGACCAGGACCACGTCGAAGGGCCCCTCGTACTCGGTGACAGTTTCGATGGCGTCGCCGTGCTCGAAGCGTGCCCGGTCGGCCAGGCCGGCGCGCTCGAAGTACGTCCGGGCGTCCTCGAGTTCATCGCGGTCGACCTCGGTCAGGACGACCTCGCCGTCGGCGGGCAGCTCCCGCGCGAACCAGTAGGCGGAGTAGCCGAAGCCGGAGCCGAACTCGAAGACCCGGCGGGCGTCGACGACGCGAGCCAGCAGTGCGAGCCACCCACCCACGGCGGGGCCGACCGTCGGGAACCCCTCCCGCTCGGCGCGGGCGTCCATCTCCTCGACCAGCTCGTCCGGTTCGGGCCCGACCGCCTCGGCCAGGGCCGTGACTTCCTCCGGGAGGACATCTGACATATCCGGCCTGGCGGGCGCCGTGGGCTTACCGGTTGCGCCCGGCCGCCTCGACCAGCGCCCGGACGCGCTCGCGCTCGACGGGTGCGGCCGTCTCGCCACCTCTCTTCAGCGCCGTCCCGACGACCAGCCCGTCGGCAAGCTCCAGCAGGTCCGCGGCGTTGTCGGCCGTGACGCCGCTGCCGACGAAGACGGGCACGTCGCGGGTGGCATCGTCCCGGCCGTCGAGCACCCGGCGCAGGTGGTCGCCGTCGGCCGCCTCGCCGGTCGTCGGCCCCGACACCACGAGCCCGTCGGCCAGCCCCCGGTCGACCGTCTCCCGAGCCAGCCGCGCGAGGTTGCGGTCGGCGACCGCCCCGGAGTGTTTGACGGCCACGTCCGCCAGGACGGCCACGTCGGCGTCCAGTCGCTCGCGCAGCCGGAGCGTCCCGTGGGCCCGCCCCTCGAGCACCCCCTGGTCGGTCGCGCGGGTCCCGGTGTGGACGTTCACCCGGACGAACGACCCACCCGTGGCCGCCGCCACCGAGAGGGCGGCCTCGGCGTCGTTCCTGAGGACGTTCACGCCGTGGGGGAGGTCCACCTCGCCCGTGACCGACTCGACGACCGCCGCCATCTCCGCGACGACGTGGGCCGGGACCGACTCGGGGTGGTAGGGCGCGTCGCCGTAGTTCTCCACGAGGACGGCGTCGCAGCCACCCTCCGCGAGGGCGGCCGCGTCGGCGCGCGCCCGCTCCCGGACGGCTCTCCTCTCGCCCCCGTACCCCGGCGAGCCGGGCAGGGCCGGGAGGTGGACCATCCCGACCACCGCCCCCTCGCGTCCGAAGACCGCCTCGACGTCCATGGCCGGCCTTCGCCCCGACCGGACTAAACCCTGGCCCGTCCGCGGTCACAGTTTCCGTGAGATATTGACACGCAAATTTCAACAAAGCTTACTATCACCTGGCGCCAACCTCACAGTTGCGCGGGAAGTCATCCGGGCCAACTGGACGGTCCGTCGAAGACCGATAGGGAAGCGACGGGCTGGGAACGCCTCCCGAAATCATAAGGGCGGTGGTCCGAAGGAGAACCGCACCACACCGACGCCGTCCCTTCCGGAGGGGGCGGAGGAAGGCCAACTACCGCCGGCCGGGAAACCGGCCGGTGGGAACCCGGCAACACGCCGGCACAGCCGTAACGGACGTGGGGAAAACGTCTCCAGTCCGGGTCCGGGTGGTTACCGCGCACCCATTCATCTCCGACATTCCGACCGCGAGCCACGGGGCCGTCCCGACCGCTGCCCCGACGCGGTCTCCTGTCACCCGGCGTAGTCGGGTTCGTTACCGGGCTTCCACTTGATCGAGCAGCCACGGGAGGCTTTGAATCCGGCGTCGACCTCGCCGCCGGCCAGCAACGTCTCGATGTGTCCCTTCATCTCGCGCTCGGTGGGCTCGTCGTCGGGGTTGAGCGCGTCGTCCAGCCGGCCGTGGTAGGCCAGCCGGAAGGTCCCACTCACATTCTCGAAGAGGAACGGGTCCGGCGTGCAGACGGCGCCGTAGGCCGCCGCGACCTCCTGGCTCTCGTCGCGCAGGTAGGCGTCGTACCGGACGTCGCCGCGCTCGACGTACTCCCGCATCTTCTCGAAGGAGTCCTCCGGGTACTCCTCCTCGTCGTTCGGGTTGACCCCGACGACGGCCACCTCGTCGTACTCCTCTGCCAGGGCGTTCAGCTCGTCGAATTTCGCCTTCGCGTACGGGCAGTGGTTGCAGGTGAAGACCACCAGAAGCGCCTCGCGGTCCGCGAACTCGGAGAGTGCGTGGGTCTCGCCGTCGGTGCCGGGTAGCTCGAAAGCCGGTGCCTCGTCGCCGCGCTCCAGAACTTCCTCGGAGTCGAGTGCGACCATACCGCACCTTCGGGCGCGCCATCCTTCAGGGCAGCGCTGACCTGTCGAGGCAGCGCCGGCCTGCCTGCCTGCCGGGTCGCGGCTCAGCCGGTCGCCGTCAGGTACACCGCGACGATGGCGAGGACGATCCCGGCGCCGCGCCGGAGGGTGAGCGTCTCGTCGAGCAACACCACACCCGCCGCCGAACTCGTGACGATGAACATCGCGAAGATAGGGACGACGATGCTCACCGGCCCCAGCGAGAGCGCCCGGTAGTAGGCGATGATCCCGACCGCGAGAAAGAGCCCGGCGGCGTAGACGTAGGGGGTCTTCGAGTGTGTCAGGAAGTCCACGGCGCTGTTGTCCGACACGGCGACGAGCCCGCCCGCGACGGCCACGAGGATGAGGTTCGAGAGCAGTACGGCCACGTCGCTTGGCACGTCCGTCAGCGCGATCTTCATCAGCGGCGCGACCATCGTGTAGCTCGCCATCCCGAGAAGCGCCCACAGCACGTAGTTCATGGCCCGGACTACGCCCCGAGGGGGTTTCAGTCGCTACGGTTCGGTGCGGGCCCGGTTCCGGCGCGCAGCGCCCCGCCTACCCGAGTTCGATGACGTGCTCGCGGTCGGCGCCACAGCTCGGACAGACGTGGTGGTAGACGACCCGCCGGCCGTCGGTCTCGCTGGTCCAGTTGCCCGCCTCGTCGACGAACCCGCAGGCCGGGCACTTCTTCTCGGTCGTCTCGTACCGGCGCCGCAGCCGCTCGAGTGCCCCGCCGCCGGTCGTGTCATACGTTGCCATGTAGCAATGTTTCCGGTCCCGACGCATAAATCTCGCGCCGTGGTCGCCAGCCGCCGGCGAGCGGTCGCATCTCCGGGCGCGGAACCGGCGGCCGGCGCCGCGGGTGGCGGCGGACCGACAGGATTTTGTTCGCGCTGGGGTCCCTACAGGTATGAGCAGCCACAGCGACGTGCTCGGCATCCTGCGGACCGACGCCCGGACCTCCGTCGAGGACATCGCCCGTCAGACCGGCCTCGAGGAGGACGACGTCGAGGAGGTCGTCGCCGAACTGGAGGCCAGCGGCGTCGTCAGAGGGTACCGGGCGGTCGTCGACTGGAAGCGCGTCGAGGACGAGCCGGTCCGAGCGGCCGTCGAGCTCAACGTCACCCTGGACCGCGAGACCAGCTACAACGAGGTCGCCGAGCGCGTCGCCAAGTTCCCCAAGGTGGAGTCGCTGCACCTCGTCAGCGGCGACTACGACCTCCTGATGGAAGTCGAGGGGGAGTCGATGAGCGAGGTCTCCTCGTTCATCTCGGAGAAGGTGGCGCCCGTCCCCGAGATCACCCAGACGGTCACCCACTACGTCATGGACACCTACAAGGACGAGGGCATCGAGTTCGGCGACGGCGAGGACGACGACCGGCTCTCGGTCTCGCCATGAAGCCGGCCGACCGCGTCGAGCGCGTCCCGCCCTCCGGGATCCGACGGTTCTTCGAACTCGCCGAGGAGAAGGAGGACATCATCTCGCTGGGCGTCGGCGAGCCCGACTTCTCGGCCCCGTGGGCGGCCCGGGAGGCCGCGATCACCTCCCTGGAGCAGGGCAAGACCTCCTACACGGCCAACCGGGGCCGTCGCGAACTCCGGGAGGCCATCGCCGACGACGCCCGCGAGCGCTACGGGCTGGATTACGACCCCGACGAGGAAGTGCTGGTGACGGCGGGCGCAAGCGAGGGGCTGGACCTCGCCTGCCGGGCGCTGGTCGACCCCGGCGACACGGTCGCGGTCGCCCAGCCCACGTACGTCTCCTACGTCCCCGCGGTCACCTTCGCCGGCGGAGAGGTCTGTGCGGTCCCCACCCGCCCGAAAGACGAGTTCAAGCTCACCTACGAGCGCCTCGAGCGGGCGGGGGCGGCCGACGCCGACGCGCTGATGTACTGTTACCCGAACAACCCCACCGGCGCGACGATGACCGGTGACGAACTGGCGGAGGTGGCGGAGTTCGCCCGCGAGCACGACCTGTTCGTCCTGTCGGACGAGATCTACGCCGAACTCACTTACGAGCACGAGCACACCTCCATCGCCACCCTGCCCGGGATGCGCGAGCGGACGGTCGTCTTCAACGGGTTCTCGAAGGCCTACGCGATGACGGGCATGCGGCTGGGCTACGCGCTCGGTCCGCCGGAAGCGGTCACGGCGATGAACCGGATCCACCAGTACACGATGCTCTCGGCGCCGACCACTGCCCAGTACGCCGCCATCGAGGCCCTGGAGAGCTGCGACGGGGCGGTCGCGGAGATGCGCCGGGAGTACGACCGCCGGCGGAACTTCGTGCTCTCGCGGTTCGACGAGCTCGGGGTGGACTGTTTCCCGGCCGGCGGGGCCTTCTACGCCTTCCCCGAGGTGCCCGGCGGCGACGCGGAGGCATTCGCGGAGGGGCTGCTGGAGGAGGAGGGCGTCGCGGCGGTCCCCGGTGGGGTCTTCGGCGAGGGGGGTGCGGGCCATCTGCGGGTCTCCTACGCGACCGGGCTGGGCGAGCTCAAGGAGGCGCTCGCCCGCATCGAGAGCTTCCTCGACTGACGGGTCGGGGCCCCGGCCGGTCTCGGACGGGTAGGAACTCCTTTCCGGACGATCCCCCCTGTATCGTCTGATTTCGCCGGATCCACTCGCTGAAATCGGGGGACAATCTTTTTGACGCGGCACATGTAGGGAGGCCTTAATGGCAACCGACGAGACGGGGGGCGAGGAGGGCCAGTCGGACCCGGAGGCCGACCCGGACTCGGCGGCCGAATCGGAGCTGGAGTGGGGGTCGACCCCGGGGTCGAACCCCGACCGGGCGGCTGACACGGAACGGGAGGGCGTCGCTCCGGAGGACCCCCGGGTGGCCGTCGGGGAGTACTCCTGGACCGACCTCCGTCGCGAGACCGACGGCGAGGGGTCGCTCGACCGGGCGGAGTATCTCGGGTTCGACCCCGCGGACCTCGGGGACCGCCTCCGCGAGGCAGCCGGCGCTGCCGCAGACCTCGACGACCACTTCCAGGCGTTCTGTGACCCCGAGACGACCCCGGTGGTCAAGGACACCTACAAGTGGGAACACTTCAAGCGGGAGTACTACTACGAGGCCGGCGGCGCGCTCCCGCGCAACCAGGCCGGCGAGCAGATCCCCTTCGAGCCGGCGGGATATCTGGGATTCGACCCCGCCGAGACCGAGCCACGGCTCTCCCGCGGGCAGGACGCCGCCGAGACACTCGCCGACATCGTCGAGGAGCGGACCGTCAACGTCAGAGAGGAGCTCGACGAGGACGACTTCTTCTCGACCCGGGAGGGCTACTGCACGGTCGTCGACCGCTACGACCTGGAGAAGGCAGTCCCGATGGAGAAGAAGACCCACTTCTACGAGGAGGACCGTTACTGGGTGAACAAGCCCTACGCCTGCGTCGTCATCTTCCACTCCCGGAAGGAAAACGAGCGCAAGTACTACGTCATCGAACCGTACAGCAACGAAATCGAGGAGCGGCTCCGCGATTTCCTCTCGCGGAAGCTCAAGACTGCGATCAAGTACTCCGAGGACGACGTCGTCGTCCAGGGCAGCGACACCGACAGGGCGCAGGTCATCCAGCGGGAGGCCGAGAACCTGCTCAACCGGTACGACCTCTACGACGGCACGACGGTCCACACGAACGGGAGCGGCGACGAGGAGGACGGGATGCTGGCACAGCTCAAGGGGATGCTCGGGATGAACGGCGCCGAGAGCGAGTCGACCGGTGGCGAACTCGAGGGGATCGCCGTCCGCCCCGAGCCGGCGATCCTCGAGGACGACCCGGAGACGCTCACCGAGTACCAGGTCGAGAAGCTGCTGTACCTGCTCAAGCGCAACTTCATCGGCTACGCCCGGATCGATGCGGTCAAACACGACATCAACGTCGAGGACATCTCCTGTGACGGCTACAACTCCCGGGTGTTCGTCTACCACACCGACTACGAGCAGATCATCACCAACGTCGAACACGGCGAGAGCGAACTCGACGAGTTCGTCGTCAAGCTGGCCCAGCGCTCGGGGAAGGGCATCTCGAAACGCCAGCCCCAGGTCGACGCCACCCTCCCCGACGGCTCGCGTGCCCAGCTCACGCTGGGCCAGGAGGTCTCGGACCACGGCACCAACTACACCATCCGCCAGTTCAAGGACGTCCCCTTCACTCCGGTCGACCTGATCAACTGGAACACGTTCAACCTCGACGAGATGGCCTTCCTGTGGCTCTGCATCGAGAACAACAAGTCCCTCATTTTCGCCGGCGGTACCGCCTCCGGGAAGACCACCAGCCTGAACGCCGTCTCCCTCTTCATCCCCTCCAGCGCCAAGATCGTCTCCATCGAGGACACCCGCGAGGTCGAACTCCCACAGCGCAACTGGGTGGCGTCCGTAACGAGGCCCTCGTTCGGCGAGGACGACAAGGGCGACGTCGACGAGTTCGACCTGCTGGAGGCCGCACTCCGGCAACGGCCCGACTACATCGTGATGGGCGAGGTCCGGGGGGAGGAAGGACGGACCCTCTTCCAGGTCATGTCGACCGGCCACACCACCTACACGACCTTCCACGCGGACTCCGTCGGCGAGGTGATCAAACGGTTCACCACCGAGCCGATCAACGTCTCGAAGACGCTGTTCACCGCGCTGGACCTGGTCTCGATCCAGACCTCGACCCGCGTCGACGGCCACAAGGTCCGCCGGAGCAAGACCCTCACCGAGATCAACGAGTACACCCCCGAGAACGACGAGATCAACGTCCGGGACGTCTACGAGTGGCGCGCGGAGACCGACGAGTTCCTCCAGATGGGCTCCTCGAGCACGCTCGAGGAGATCAAGTTCGACCGCGGGTGGACCCGCGAGCGCCTGGACGAGGAGCTGTTCAAGCGGAAGGTCGTGCTCGCCTACCTCATCCGCAACGGGCTCAACAGCTACACCGAGGTGGCGGCGACGATCCAGGCCTTCATCAACGACCCCGAGACGATCCTGACGGTCATCGCCAACGAGCGCCTGGAGCGGTCGCTGGAGGACCTGCGGGAGATGGAGTCGGTCCAGATCGAGGTCGACCCCGAGAAGGAGGAACTGACGCCGCGGCCGGACCCCGGCGAGGACCTGATGGACGAGACGGCGGAGATCATGGAGAACGCCGAGCCGATGTTCGAGCGCTACCGGGGGATGGAGGCCGGCGACATCGTCAACGCGCTCCAGGGGATTACCGACGAGGAGGCCGGCGAGGAGACGCCGATCCCCGAGACCCCCATCTCGGAGACGCCTATCGAGGAGGGTGGCGGGCTCGGCGACGACCTCGACTTCGGCGAGTTCGTCCCCAAGGCGGGTGAGGACGAGGAGAGCGAGGGACAGCCGTGAGCCTCGACCGTCAGGGTGGCGAGACCCTCGGCGGTGACTCGCTGGGGGCGACGTTTTACCCCCTCTACGACCGGCTGTTCGACGGGGACGGGGAGTTCGTCGCCAGCATCGAGGAGAAGCTCGGCCAGGCGCGGATGGCCGACAACGTGGAGATGTTCCTCTCGCGCGCGCTGGCCGTGGGGACCATCGCCGGCCTCGCGCTGTGGGTGCTCGGCGTCTTCGGCGGCTGGCTGTTCGTCCAGGCCTTCGTCGACCCCGGCACGACACTGATCGGCCTGCCGGTCCCCGAGAGTCTCCTGCCGGTCGTCAACGCCATCAAGGGCCCCCTGCTGATCGTCCTCGCCGGCCTCCTGTTCGGGTCGATCGGCTTCACGATCGGCTTCGGCTCGCTGGTGTCGATCCCCTACTTCCGGGCGAGCGCGCGCAAACGCGAGATCAACGTCCTCCTCTCGGATTCGATCTCCTTCATGTACGCGCTCTCGGTCGGCGGCATGAACCAGCTGGAGATCCTCCAGGCCATGGCCAAGGCCGACGACACCTACGGCGAGGTTGCGAAGGAGTTCCAGTCGATCGTCCTCGAGACCGAGTACTTCGACACGGACTACCGGACCGCCATCCGGAATCAGGCCATCGAGACGCCCAGCGACGAACTCTCGCAGTTCCTGACGGACATGCTCTCGATCATCAACTCCGGGGGTGACATGACCGGCTTCCTGGAGGACCAGAAGGACAAGCACATGCGCACCGCCAAGCAGGAACAGGAGAAGCTGCTCGACACCCTGGAGCTGTTCGGCGAGATGTACATGACCCTCTCGCTGTTCCCCCTCCTTCTGATCATCATCCTCGTCATCATGCAGATGATGGGCGAGGCCCAGGCGATGCTGCTGTACGGGACGGTCTACGGGCTGATCCCGCTGATCGGCGTGGGCTTTCTGGTGCTCGTCTCGACGGTCACCCAGGACAGCATCGGCGACGGCTACATCCGGGCCGACACCGCCGAGGACATCGACCCCCAGCAGGGCGGGATCGGCGTGTTCAACCCCGGCCTGGTCGAGCAGTACACCGGCGACCACGGCGTCTTCGACCGGATCAAGCGCCGCGAGGGGACCCACGAACTCCTCGAGATCCTCCGGGCGCCACACCTCTTTTTCAAGGACCACCCGATGCTGGTGCTGGCGGTAACGATCCCCTTCTCGGTTCTGGTGCTCCTGGGCGCGGTCCTCACCGGGAACGCCCCGCTCTCCTTCGACGGGATGGTCGCCCAGCCCGTCTGGAGCACGTTCATCTGGTTCTACGTGCCGATGTACATCAACTTCCTCCCGCTGGCGGTCTTCTACGAGTGGAACGTCCGCTCGCGGCGGGGCGTACTTGGTAGCCTCTCGGACAACCTCCGGAAGCTCGCAAGCGCCAACGACACCGGGATGACGCTGCTGGAATCGGTCCGTGTCGTCTCCGACACCTCCTCGGGAAAGCTGGCCGATGAGTTCGAGACCATGCACGCCAAGGTCAACTACGGGACCAGCCTCAAGGAGGCGTTGCGGGAGTTCAACAACAAGTACCACATCCCGCGGCTGGCCCGGACAGTCAAGCTCATCGGCGAGGCCCAGGAGGCCTCCCACCAGATCCAGGACGTCCTCTCGACGGCCGCCCAGGCCTCCGAGAACCAGGACGACATCGACCGCGAGCGCAAGGCCCGCACGCGCATGCAGATGGTCATCATCATCATGACCTACTTCACCCTGCTGGGCGTGATGGCGCTCCTGAAGCTGCAGTTCCTTGAGGTGATGGCCGGGCTGGCCCAGTCCGCCGGCGGGTCCGGCGGGGGGAGCGGTGCCAACCCCGCGGGGAGTTTCAGCGGGGTCGACACCGAGGTGCTCTCGCTGCTGTTCTTCCACGCCGTCACCCTGCAGGCCGTCATCTCCTCGTTCATCGCGGGGTACATCCGCAACGTCGAGCTGGTCTCGGGTGTGAAATACGCCGTCGCGCTCTCGACGGTCGCCCTGCTCGTGTGGGTCGCAGTCAGCGCCGTCTCCTCCGGCGAGAGCGGTTCCAGCGAGTCCATGCTCCTGCTGGTCGGCGCGACCGGCCCCGCCGCGCTCCGGGACCTCCGGGCCCGCGTCTCCCGGTTCCGCTCCGACGGGGGCGGGGACGAGGCAGACTCGCCTCGCGGGAGCCGCGAGCGGTCGGCACCCGTCGCCGGCCGGCGACGACGCCGGCCACGACGCGCCGGCCGTCACCGGTAGGGAGTCGGCGGTCGCCCGCCGCCGCTACTCGAAGGAGTCGTCGAGGTCCTCGGCGACGCCGCCCAGCGCCGCGTGCGCGTCGTCCAGTTCCGCCATGCCCTCCAGCATGGTGAAGAAGCCGTGGATCATCTCCTCGTAGTTGCGGTACTCGACGCCGACGCCCGCCTCAGCGAGCGCCTCGGCGTAGGCGGCACCCTGGTCCCGCAGCGGGTCGAAGCCGGCGGTGATAACGGTCGCGGGCGGCAGCCCCGAGAGGTCCGCCGCCTCGAGGGGGTTGGCGTAGGGGTTGGCCTCGTGGACCTCGTTGGGGACGTAGGAGTCGTGGAACCAGTCCATGTCCTCGGCCTGGAGGAAGTAGCCCTCGCCGAACTTGGTCATGGAGGGCCAGTCGTCGCTGCGGCTGGTCGCCGGATAGACGAGCACCTGCCGGTCGATGTCGGGGCCGTCGAGGTCGCGGGCCATCAGCGAGACGGCGGCGGCGAGGTTGCCCCCGGCGCTGTCGCCCATCACCGCGAGGTTGCCGTCGCCGTCCAGGTCCTCGGCGCCGGCCGCCCAGACCGTCGCTGCGTAGCAGTCCTCGACGGCCGCCGGGAAGGGGTGTTCGGGCGCGAGCCGGTAGTCGACGGCGACGACGACGCTACCGGTCTCGTTCGCCAGGTACCGGCAGGTGATGTCGTGGCTTTCCAGGTCGCCGATGACGAACCCGCCGCCGTGGTAGAAGACGACCGTCGGGAACGGCCCCTCCCCCTCGGGGCGGTAGATGCGGACCGGAACCTCTGGACCGCCGTCGTAGCCGGGGACGGTGCGGTCCTCGACCTCGCTCACGCCGGGGCCGTCGACGTCCGGCTGCAGCTCCGAGTAGACCTCGCGGGCCCCCTCGGCGCCGTACTGGTTCAGCGGGAGCACGCCGAATTCCTCGATCTCCGCGAGCACGTCCTGGACGTCGGGATGCGGTTCGTCGGCTGCTGTCGGGTCCATGGGGAGGAGTGTGTCCGGCGATGACATAACGTTCGGGGGACCTGTGTCGACCGACGGGGGAGCGGCGTCGAGCCGTCGCGGACAGGGCGGGCCGGACCGGGGCCCCACGGGCGCCGGCACGCCTAAGAGGGACCCCGTCGAACCCGACGGGCATGTCCAAACTGGACGGCTCGACGGCGTTCATCACGGGCGCGAGTCAGGGGATCGGCGAGGAGATCGCGGTCACGCTCGCAGAGTACGGCGCGAACGTCGCCCTCGCGGCGCGGTCGGACGGCATCTACGAGACCGCCGAGCGGATCGGCGACGACGACCGGACGCTGCCCGTCGAGACCGACGTCACCGAGGAGGACAACGTGGCCGCCTCCATCGAGGAGACCGTCGATGCCTTCGGCGGGCTCGACATCCTCGTCAACAACGCGGGCCACTCCGGCCCGACCGCACCCGTCGAGGAGGTCGAGGCCGAGGAGTGGCAGCTGATGACCGACGTGAAGGTCTTCGGCCCCTTTCTGTGTCTGAAACACAGCGTCCCTCACCTCCGGGAGAGCGACCGGGGCACCGTCGTCAACATCTCCTCGGTCGGCGGGAAACGCCCTTACCCGAACCGGTCGCCCTACGCCGCTGCGAACATGGCGATGATCGGGATGAGCCGGACCTGGGCCCACGAACTCGGGAGCGACGGGGTGACTGTCAACACGATCTGTCCCGGCCCGGTCGCGGGCGACCGCATCGAGCAGGTCATCGAGGCCCAGGCCGAAGCGCAGGGCCGCCCCGTCGAGGAGGTCCGCCAGGACGACTACCTCGCGGACCTGGCGGTGCCGGAGTTCGTCGAGCAATCCGACATCGCCGAGATGATCGCCTACCTGGCCAGCGACGACGGCCGCCACATCACCGCCCAGGACCTCAACGTCGCCTCCGGCGGCGCCTGGTACTGACCGGCGGCGCACGTTCGACACGCGGTATCCCGGTCGCTTCCGTCACCCGGGTCGATAGGGGTTGGTCGCGGTCCCGAGGCGGGAGATGTTCTCAGGGGCGTCGAAATCGTCGTCGAACGCGTAGAGATAGTCCAGGTCCTCGGCTCGCATGTACGCGACGATGCAGGCGTCGACGAACGAGAACCGCTCGTACTGCCGGAAGAGCGCTTTCGCCGTCGCGAAGGCGTCCGCAGTCAGCGAATCGACGTGGAACCGCGCGTTCTCCTCGAGGTGTCCGAGGGAGTCGACGGCATTTTGATGGCCGGCGTGTGTCGCCAGGCCGTTCAGCGTTTCCGCGAGCACGTAATCGAGGACCACTGCCTCCGGAAGGTCGGCGGCGTCGACCCCCTGGAGGGCCGGGAGCGCACGCTCGTGGGCGCCGTCGCGGCGGTACGCCGCGGCGAAGGGGACGGTCGTATCGACGAGCGCCCGGGGCATCTACTCGACGTCGACGCCCCACGCGTCGTGGTCGGTCGTGACGTCGGTTTCCTCGCTGCCGGCGTAGCCCTCGAAGTCCTGAAACGTACCGCTGCGCTGCTGGACGACGCGGACGCGGAGCGTCCCGTCGTCGTCGATCCGCCACCGGAGTTTGTCGCCGTCGTCGATACCGAGTTCCCGGCGGATGTGTGCGGGGATGTTCGCCTGATTCCCCGACACGGTGCTCTCGGCGTCGACCCGCTCACCACTCATACCGGGAGCTACGGCGTCGCCACTGATGAATTGTAGTGTGCACGCACACTACCAGCGCAATCCCACGACCGCCGCAGCGGCACCCACCGGGCGCCCCGTATCGGCACCGGGAGGTGTGACCGGGCACTGGACGGTCCGCTCTCAAGCCGTTCCGAACGCGTCGGCGAGGTGTTCGCCGAGCCGGTCCAGCGCGTCCTGGCCCTGCGGGATCGCCTCGGGCAGGCTGACGAAGGCGTGGATCATGTCTTCGTAGTGGAGGTGTTCGGTGTCGACGCCGTCCTCGACGAGCCGGTCGGCGTAGCGGATTCCCTCGTCGCGGATCGGGTCGAAGCCGGCAGTGATGACCGTCGCGGGCGGCAGCCCCGAGAGAGCGTCGGCGAGTAGCGGCGACGCGTACGCGTTGCGGACGTGCGCGGGGCTCTGGACGTAGTTCTCGTAGTAGAACTCGACGGTCTCGGTCTCCAGGAAGTAGCCTTCGGCGTTCTCCTCGTGGCTGGGGATGTCGTGGAGGACCGGCGAGGCCGTCCCCGGATAGATGAGGCCCTGGTAGGCCAGGTCGGGGCCGCCCTGGTCGCGGGCCATCAGCGAGACGGCGGCGGCGAGGTTACCCCCGGCGCTGTCGCCCGCGACGGCCAGGCGGTCGGGGTCGCCATTTATTTTCTCGCCGAACTCCGCGGCCCACTCGACGGCCCGGTAGGCGTCCTCGAGCCCCTCCGGGAAGGGGTGTTCGGGGCTGAGCCGGTAGTCGACCGAGACGGTGAGGCAGTCGGCGCGGTTGGTCAGCGCCGCACAGACGTTGTCGTGGGTGTCGAGGCTGCCGACCATGAACCCCCCGCCGTGGTAGTAGACCAGCATCGGGTAGGGCGGCTCGGCGTCGGGCTCGTAGACCCGCAGCGGGATGGGTCGGTCGGTCGTCTCCGGGCCGGCGATGCTGTACTCCTCGGTGTTTTCGACGTCCTCGACGGGCAGGTCGCCCATGATGTCCTCCAGGCGCTGCCGGGCGCTCTCGGGGGAGAGGCCGTCGCTCGACGGCACCGGGACGGCTTCGGACATCTCGATGACTTCCCGCGCGGCGGGGTCTGGTTCGTCTGCCATACCTCCGGACAACACCGGTTTCCGGTTAATCCTATCGCCGGCATTGCCCCGGCTCGGGAGGCTGGTGCCCCGGGCCACGACGCGGGCTCCCCGCACGCGACCGGGCGCCAGCCCGCATGTAAGCCGGAACTACACTTTCCCGTGTCGACACGAACGGCGGGGTATGGACGAGCTACCCGATGGGCGGGGAGTGGCGACTGGCGGTGCCACGAACGGGACGGCGGAGGCAGTCGACGGGGAGGCCACGGGCGAGGGGGCCGCCGCGGGCGAGGACGACACCGCGGCGCCCGGCGTGTTCGCCGAGTTCCTGGCCACGGTTCCGGACCCGGTCCTCGTGGTCGACGGGGAGCTGTCCGTCGTCGCGGGGAATCCACAGTTCGGCGAGGAGTTCGGCCGCGACCCGGCGCGGCTGCGGGGCGAGCCGGTGTCGACGGTGTTCCCTGCCCTGACCCGGGACCAGGTGGTCGGTAACTGCGACGACGGCACCGGCGAGTACGTCACCACCCCGGTCGCCGGCGCGGGGCGGGGGCGACGGACTTGGGTCGACCTGGCCTTCGACCGCCACCAGCTCAACGGCCGGACCTACTTCGTCGGCGTCGCCCGGGACGTCACGGCAAAGCGCCGCCACGAGCGCGAGCGCGAACAGTACGAGCGGATCCTCGAGACGATCGAGGACGGGATCTACGTCCTCGACGAGTCGTTCGTGATCGAGACCGTCAACTCGGCCGTCGAGTCGATGACGGGCTACGACCGCTCAGAGCTGGTCGGCGAGCCGGCGACGGTTCTGACCGACGAGTCGACCATCGACGAGGCGGCCAGACTCAGCGAACAGTTACGCACCGGCGAGCGTGAGGTCGGGACGCTGACGACGGAGCTGCGGACCGCGGCGGGCGAGACGTTCCCCGTCGAGACCCGTTTCTCGACCTACAGGGACTCCGACGGGAACTACAGGCAGGTCGGCGTCGTGCGCGACATCTCCGACCGCCGGCAGTTCGAGGAGACCCTCGCTACCCTCCACGGCTCCACCCGCGAACTCCTCGAGGCACAGACCACCGAGGAGGTGAGTCGGCTTGTGGTCGGCTCGGCGACGGACGCCCTCGACGTGGAGGGGGCGGCGATCTACCGGTTCGACCAGTCGGCCAACCGCCTGGTCCCCGAGACCGTCTCGGGGTCGCTAACCGTCGTCGACGGGTCGACCGCCGTTGACGTCGGCAACAGCCCGGTCTGGGACGCCTTCGTCGACGACGAGCGCAGGGCCGTCTCGGCCGACGGCAGCCACCGCTTGGCCGCGTCCGACTCCTCCGCCGACGGGGCGGAGGTCGCCGGGCTCTGTTTCCCGCTCGGCTCCTACGGCGTCTTCTACGTCTCGCTGGGGGCCGAACGGCAGTGTTCGGACGTGGTCGGTGTGATGGAGGTGATCGCCGCCAACACCGAGGCAGCGCTGGCCCGCGTCGACCGCGAGCAGGCGCTGCGCGAGCAGGAAGACCAGCTCCTGGCCCGGAACCGCCGTCTCAGGCGCCTCGAGGAGGTCAACGCCATCATCCGCCGGATCGACGGCGCGCTCGTCGACGCCGACACCCGGGCCGAGGTCGAGCAGGCGGTCTGTGACGGGCTCGCGGACTCCGACCTGGTCTCCTTTGCGTGGGTCGGCGCGTCCGACGGCGTGGAACTCGACGCCCGCGCGTGGGCGGGCGGGGGGTCGGACTACCTGGACGCCGTCCCGCTGGAAACCGGCAGCGAGGCGCCTCCGCCTGCGGTCCGGGCCGTTCGAGACCGGGAGATGACCGTCGTCTCCTCGGTCGCGGCGGACCTGCGCGAGGAGGCCTGGCGGACCGAGGCCCTGTCGCGGGACTTCCGGTCGGCACTGAGCGTCCCGCTCCAGTACGAGGAGTTCACCTACGGCGTGTTGACCGTCTACGGGACAGAGCAATCGGCGTTCGACGAGACCCTCCGGTCGGTGTTCGCGGAACTCGGGGAGACGATTGCCAGGGCAGTCTGTGAGATCCAGTCGAGGCGACAGCGCTCGGGCGCGACGACGGTCGAGCTGGACGTGTCGGTGTCGGCTCCGACCGACCCGCTCCAGCAACTCGCCGACCGGCTCGGAACCCGTGTCGACTGTGCTGGTGTCGTCCCCGACGAGGCGGGAACGACCCGGCTGTTCGTCCGGATAGGGGACGGCGCCGACACCGGGGCGGTCCGGGACTGCTGTGCTGACCTGACCCGTGTCCGGTCGGTGACGGTGGTCACAGACGATGACGGCGAGGCGCCCCCCCTCTACGAGGTAGTCGTCTCCGGAGACACCGTCCCCGGGACCCTTCTGGACCGCGGCGTCCGGGTCAGCTCGCTGTACGCAGGGGCGGAGGAGTCGGGCCTGTCAGCGACGGTTCGGCTTCCGCCGGGACTCGACGTCCGCGGGCTGGTGGAGTATCTCGACGCCCTCTACGGCTCGGCGCAACTGACCGCGCGCCGCGAGCGCGACATCGCGGACCGCTCGGAGCGTGGGGTGCGAGCGACTGTCGAGAAGCGGCTGACAGAACGCCAACTCCAGGTGCTCCGGACCGCCTACTTCAGCGGCTTCTTCGAGTGGCCCCGCAGGACCACCGGCCAGGACCTCGCCGGCAAGTTCGACGTCTCCCAGCCGACGGTCAGCCGCCACCTCCGGAAGGGGACGGGACGCGTTCTCGATATCCTGTTCGAGACTGCCTGACATGCCAGGCTCGTCTCCCCCGGCCGACGGCCGGCGGCGCTAGATAGATACCCCCCGGGTCGAACACCTCCTAACAGCTTACCCACAACGTGGTTTATACGGGGAACAGTACCGCTATGTAGGTCAACTCATGACGGAGACGACAACTTACCAGCTGTCCGCCGACGAACCGACGAGTACCGCAGTCGTGAAGTGTGTCGCGGAGGCGAATGGCGTCGAACCGTGTTCGCTGGACGACCGGCTCTACGACCACGTCGACCCGGACGCCCTCGACTCTCTGTTCAACACGGACGGCCGGGGTGCCATCGACGTGACCGTCTCCTTCCGGATGGCCGGCTGCCGGGTCACCGTCGACGACACCGGGACAGTCTCCGTCACGTACACGGAGGGCGTGGAAGCAGCCACCCCGAGCGCCCTCTCCTGAGCGGAGTCCGAACGGTCTTCTCCGGGTTTCCGGCCCCAAAGCGGCCGGTAAGCACTTCTTACGGCTACCTCGTGCCCGGTCCGGCAGTCGAGAGCCTGGATACTAGCCACGACGCTGCTGGTATCCAGGTATGGAGAACCGGTACGTAATCCGGACCAACCCACTGATGTCACGCAAAAATAGTCTTTAGAGTAGGTAGTTCATACCCGGTCGTGTACCACCGAGACTCCCGACCCGTCGAGACGACCGCCCCTGTAAGTGACTCCCTACCGCACCGGACCGACGACCCGAACCATGGCGACTAACGACGCCCGCGCTACCGACACGGGGTTTCTCGACCGGATCGATAGCGTGACGCTGCCGGAGCCGGTGGATTCGCTGGCCGAGGAGTACGACGCGCTGTTCGAGGAACGCGACCGGTTTCTCTGGCGGTGGATCTACTCGCTGTTCCCCGCCTTCACCCTCTCGTCGGTGCCCGAGACTCACGCCCGCCACGTCCGCACGCAGAAGACGGTGTTGACGATGTACGTGACGGTGCTGGACGACCTCGTCGAGCACCACGGCGACAGACGGACCTTCGAGGAGGCCCGGCGGCTGAGCCGCGACCCGGCGGCGGTCGACCGCGACCGGGTCGAGGTGACCGACGAGCAGTTCGCGTTCATCGAGGAGCTCTGGGAAACCTTCGCCGCGGGGATCGGGGACGCCCCGCGCCACGACGAGTTCGCCGACGTGTTCGACTACGACATGCGCCAGACGACCAACGCGATGCACTACAGCGCGGTCGTCAACCGTCACCCGCGGATCGCGAACCTCAGCGGCGCGCGCCGGTACGACGCGCACAACATGGTCATGTTCCCCTACGCGGACGTCGACCTGATGTACTCGCCGTCGTTCTCGCTGGCCGACTTCGGCACGCTCCGGGACCTGCTGTGGGACCTGCAGGAACTGGCCCGGATCGGCAACTGGCTGACCACGTGGGAACGGGAGGTCAGAGAGGGCGACTACACCGCCGGGATCGTCGTTCTCGCCCTGGAAGAGGGGGTCGTCACCCCAGAGACGCTCCAGCAATCACCGGACGCGGCGGTCGCGGCGATCCAGGACAGCGACGTCGAGGCCCGCTTTCGCCAGCGGTGGCGGACCAAGCACGCGAACGTCCGGACCCGGGAGTTCGACACCGAGAGCGTCGACCTCCGTGGGCTCGTCGACGGGATGGAGACGGTCTTCGAGTACCACCGTGCGAGCCGCGGGCACAAGTAAACTACCCTACCCTACTTCGCTCGGGGGCAATGGCCCCGCTCGCTCGTTGAGGGGAGGGCTTTCGCGTGGACTCCCGTTCTACGCCGCATCAGCGGTGGGAAGGTCGTCCTCTCCACTCACGTTCAACGTCCCGCGATTCAAGCGCACGTCTACAAGTGCGCCTCCGTCGTCTGCGTTTTGCCGACGCCGGAGATACCGAAGGCCGATGTTTTTCGCCGCGTTGTAGTCGGCGTGGTTCTGGTAGCCGCAATCCTGACACTCGAAGTCCTCACCGTTGCGGTTGTCGTCGTGAGTAAACCCACAGGTCGAACACCGCTTCGAGGTGTTCCGTGGGTCTACTTGGACGGCTTCGACGCCCTGCTCTCTGGCTTTGTATTCGACGTACTCATAGAGGTGACGGAACGCCCACAGATGGTGCCACGACGCCTGTGGGACGTTCTCACGGATGTGGGTCAGGTCCTCGAATACGATATGCGAGCAGTCGTGTTCGACGGCTTCGACTACGAGTTCGTTGGCAACACGATGCAGGAACATCTCGAAGCGTCCGTCCTCCTTGCGCTCGACACCTGCTATCGCCTCGTGTGCCGCTCGCGTTCCGCACTGTTGCAGGTCGCCACGCCGCTTCTCGTACTCTCGTTTCCAGTGGTTGAACTCGTCTGCCGACCAGAACCGCCCGGTCGAAGCGACCGCGAGTTGATTCACACCGAGGTCCACCCCGAGGACTGTTCTGTGCCTGGTGGTGGTGTCGGTGTCGTCGTCCTCTTTGAGCATCGACGCATGGAGATACCAGTCGCCGTCGCGTCGATGGAGTGTTGCCCGCCGAAACTCGTAGTCCTCGTCTGTGACGTACTTTGTCGGCGGTACGTCGGTATCGTCGGGGAGAATATAGTCACACTCGATACGCCTATCCGGTGTCGAGAGCGACACGTGGTCACGGTGGAAGGTGGCACTTCGCTTGTCGTAGACGGCGGTATCAGCTGTGAGCGTCGGACGGGACGTATCTTGGCCGTTTTTGAGCCGCTCGACGCCGCTCTTGACTGATTCGACAGCTTGGCGAATCCCCTTCTGGACGAGATTTGCGGTCAACTCCGTGTCCTCGCGTAGCTGGTCGTACAGCGCATCTTCGGCCTTTACTTTCGATGTGACGTGGTAGCCGTCATCGCCGTGCCAGCACCACTCGCTCGCGGTGTTGGCGCAGTATTTGAATTGCTCGACAGTCTCCCGCAGGCGTGCATCCGCGCCTTCGGGTGCTTCGAGCTTGATAACGGCGGTTCGACGGCAGTCCACGATATTTTCACGTGCCAGGTTGAGGTTACATAATCGTTGGGAGTTGGCAGGCACCAGTTTGGCGGCTGGTCGATACCGGGTCAGCTTCCTCCCCACCCTACTCGCTTGTGCTTCCGCCGGGGCCGGAAGCCCGGCGCTCCTTGAGGGTGGGGCCTCCGCCTCGAATTTGATGAGGCCGCGACCCTGCCCTGTTCTCATACACCGTAATTTCAGCTTATCTGAACCGTTCGCCAGCATAGGAGTCTCCTACCGGTAGGGTTATGTGCCCGTGGGACGCGATGACGTACGTCACGATGTCAAGCAGGCGCGGCCGGAGTTCGTCGGCGTCGCTCAGGCAGGTTCTCTCGGTGGACTACAGCCTCATCCGGCGGTGTCGCCGCAACGGCGGCTGCCGGGTCGACTGTGCCCACGACCGGACCGACGACAGCCGGCTCCCCTGGGAGGCCGACGGCTACGGCGGCTGGGGCGGCCACGAGTACCACGGCACCGAGCCGGGGACCGAGCGACCGCCGGTGGTCTTTGTCCACGGCAACCAGCGCGACGCCTGCGACTGGGACCCCCACGCCGAGTTCTTCCTGAACCGCTCGTACGGCGGTGACGAACTCTGGGCAGTCTCCTTCGGCGACGCCAGCCCGACCCACCCGGCCATGGCGGACCAGCTCGAGGAGTTCGTCTCGCGAGTGTGTGCCTACACCGGGGCGGAGGAGGTGTCCGTCGTCGGCCACAGCCTGGGCGTGACGGGGCTGCGCTACTGGCTGGCCCGCGAGGACCGCTACGACCGGGTCGACAGCTTCGTCGGCATCGCCGGTGCCAACCACGGCAGCGAACTCTTCGGGCTGGCTGTGCGGGTCGGCCTCACCGAGGGGACCTACGGGGTGTGTCGCTTTCTCCAGGACGGCCCGGCCGGGGAGAGCCCACTCGCCGCGCTCAACGAGAACGAGACGCCCGGCGACGTGGACTACTACACCATCCGCGGGACAGAGGACCCGCTATTCATGCAACGCCCGGAGAGCCCGGCGCTTGAGGGGGCGACGAACGTCGCCCTCGAGACCGACCACGACGGGGCCAGGGAGAGCCTCGACAGCCTCGAACTCCTCTACGAGTGGGTCGCCGACGAGAGCCCCTACAACGTTCGGACGTTCGTCTAGGGCGGGTTACGGCCCGTCGTTCCCCCGTACGTCCGCCCCACACCGCTGACACATGTCCGGCTGGTAGGGGACCGTTTTCACGACGGTCCTGACCTCACCACACTGCGGACAGTACGCCTGACGAGTCGAGACCATGCTACGCGGCCGCTCGCTCCGCCGCGAAGTCACCCCCGACCGGAGCAGCCCCCTGAGTCCCGACGGCGGGACCTGTGCTCACTCGAGTGCGATGTACGTTCCCCCACATACATGTTATCTGAGACGAATTATAGATTGATAAAACTTCCTCCCGGCCTCCCGGAGCCGACTCAGCCGGGGTCCGGCTGGACGGTGACTCGCTCGTACCGGTAGACGGCGTACAGACCGGCGGCGAGGGCGGCGAGCGCTGCGAGCGCCGCGGCCGCGAGCGAGGCGGTCCACAGCCACGCTACGACCGTCACCAGACCAGCTGCCCCGACGGCGACCCCGGCCACGGCGAGCAGCAGGCCCGGTGCCGCTGCGCCAGAGACGGAGGTGAGGAGGACCGCGACGAGCGGGACCTGCAGCGAGGCCAGGACCGGGAGCGCCCGCGGGGCCAACCCGGCCGCGACGAGCTGTCCGACGGCGAAGGCCGGCACCGGGCCGAGAACCGCCCAACAGGCTCCGAGGAGAACCGCGCCACCGGTGCCGGCGACCGGGTCGACCGCCGCGAAGCCCACGAGGAGAGCCCCGGCGGCGAGAGCACTCAGCGGATTCGGGCTGTTGCTCCCCGACCCGACGATACTCACTCGTGGCTCACCCCCGCAGTCGGTCGCTCCCGGCCCGCCGAGAGGACGGCTGCGAGCCGGTCCGCCGGTGCGACCTCGAACGCCGTCACGCCGCCGAGCCCCGCGAGTTCCTGGCGTAACTCCTCGAAGGCTACGTAGGAGGCGTACGCGTCGTCGAGGTCGGTCAGCGCACCGGCGCCGTAGAGCGCGCCCGGTAGCAGATAGAAGACGGTCTGAACTCCCTGGCGCCGCAGGAGTCGCGCAGTCTCCCGGAGCTCCGTTCGGCCGGTGTCGTCGGTGACGACCACAGCCAGCTCGGTGCGCGACCGCCGGGCGAGCGCCGTCCCGACGGCGTCGAGCAGCGGCCTCTCGCGGACGCGCTGGACGTAGGCCTCGCTGTCCGACAGGAGCGGCGCCAGTGCGTCCGCGAAGGCAGACTCGTCGTCGGCAAGCCGGGCGGCGACCTCCCGGGTTTCGCCCGGGCCCCGGGGGTCCGACCGGCCGCCAGAGCCGTCGGTCGGCACCAGGTCGGCCAGCCGCGTCCGGACCCGGCGGTAGTGGTTGTCCGCTGCGCTCGGGTCGTACTGTGCGGTGAGTCCCCCGTCACCGACGGTCACCAGCCCCAGCGGGTCCGCGAGGTCGTCGGCGCTGTCGACGACTGCCAGGGCGAGTTCGCGCCCGTAGTCGAGTTTCGTCTCGCCCGTCCGTCCGGCGCCCATCGTCGCCCGGTGGTCGATGACCAGAAGCGTCTCGCGGTCGACCTGTGCCTCGAACTCCCGGACGTAGGGCTCGCCGAGTCGGGCGGTCGCGTTCCAGTCGATGCGGCTCGTGGGGTCACCCGGGATGTACTGCCGGAGCTCTGCGGGCTCGAGTCCGGCACCACCCCGACCGGTCTCGTGTTCCCCGTAGGCCACCGCGAGCCGCCGGCCGCCCTCGCCGACGTGGACGTCCCGGGGTCGGCGTGGCTGCACCGCGAGCTCGGTCGAGCCCTCCGTCGGGACGGTCGTCTCGAACAGGCCCAGGGGGTCGGCCACGCCCAGCCGACAGGGCCCGAGTTCGAACCGGCCGGCGACCGGGGCGGTCAGGAGGACGGTCGTCCCGTCCGTCCCCCCTCCCTGTGTCACCGCGAACGTCGGGTCTCCGTCGATGAGTTCAGCGACCGCCGGAAGCTGACAGTCGACGGTCACCTGGAGTCCGGCCGCGGCGGGCTCCCGGCTCGCCCTCACGGTGACCGTCGTCTCCCCGTCGGTCCTGACGGTCGCCGGCGCGGCAGAGATGTCGATGTCGAGCCCCTCGACCGCCCGCCGCGTGCCGGCGACGAAGGCCGCCGCCGCGCCGACGAGCCACGCCCCGAGCACGAGGCTGCCGACGAGCAGAACGGGCTCCCGGGCCACGGCTGCGAGTCCGCCGAGTGTTGCACACGCTCCGGCAGCCGCCCGGAAGCGACGCGTGAACCGCATTACTCCCTCCCAGGCGGAAGGGACAGTTAGGCCTGCTGGTAAGGACAAGACGTTTCACCGACCCTGTGCATCCTCGGAACAGTGAGGGCGCTCCGGACCGGGACTGTACTCCGTGTGTGCGTGCTCCTCCTGGTACTGGCTGCCCCGGCCGCCGCGACAGCGGGCCCGGCAGACGCGGCACCCGCACAGCGTCCCGCCGACGGCGGGAACGGCGGGGTTCTGGGAGCGGGCGACGGCCTCGAGCGCCTGCCCTCCGGCCTCGGACAGACCAACAATACGACCCAACACGAGGACCCCGACAGCGTTTCCGAGGAGGGTGACGAGAGCCAGGTGGCCGCCTGGCTGGCGAACCGTCTGGGCGACCAGCTCCAGGGGAGTACCCTCCAGCTCAGCCAGGGGGAGTACGAGCTCGCCGACCAGTTCGTGACCGAGGGGTTCGAGGAGCATCTGGGCCGCTACGTCGACGTCGCGGGCGAGACCGACTCGGCGGCCGACGACGAGGCGGCCGACACCTTCCAGGAGGTAGAGGAGGACCAGCGAGAGCTCGTCAATCGAACCAGGGAGTACGAACGAACGCTTCGGGAATACCGGGAGGCCCAGCAGGCGGACAACGTCAGCCGGGCTCGCAGGCTCGCGCGGGCCCTCCAGGGTCTCGCGGACGGCGTCAACCGGTCGGCGCTCGACGTGAGCCGCGGGGCCGCAGCCATCGAGAACCGGACGGACGTCTCGCTGGCGGAGACGCAGACCCGTCTCGAGGCGCTTCGCCGGGAAGTGCTCGCCGAGCAGGAGAACATCACGGCCTCGCTGTTCGTCGGGACGCGGCTGACGGCCTCGACCAATAGGACGACGGCGGCCTTCGACCACCCGGTTCTCGTGACCGGGCGGCTCGCCGTCACAAACGCCTCCATCGATACCCCGGATGAGGTGACGCTTCGGGTCGGCGAGACGACCCGCCGCGTCGCGCTCGATGACCAGGGCGTGTTCGCGTTCGCGTATCGGCCGCGACTCGTGCCCGCTGGCCCCGGGAACGTCACGGTCCGGTACCTCCCGGGACCCTCCACGCCGTATCTCGAGAGCCGGGCTGCCGTCGAACTCGACGTCGAACAGACTCCCTCTTCGGTCGACGTCACCACCACCCCCGACTCCGTTCGGTTCACCCGGGACCTGCGGGTCGACGGCACGGTGTCGGCCAACGACCGGCCGGTACCCGGTGTCCCGGTCCTGGTCCGCGCCGGCGACCGCCGGCTGGGCACCGTCACGACGGACGGGGAGGGCTCGTACTCCCTCGCGGGTGCGTTCCCCGCGGACGTCCCGGACGGTCAGCGTCGGGTCACCGCGGAACTCGCCGTGAGCGGCCGCGCCGTCGGCCCGTCGAACGCGTCGACGGACCTCGTCGTGAACGAGACCGACACCAGCCTCACCGCAGCGGTGACCCGCGGGGACGACCCCGCACGGGTTCGCGGCCGGCTGACGACGGCCGACGGGACGCCGGTCCCGGACCAGCCGGTTCGCCTCGACGCGCCCGGGCTGGCGACCGTCACCGCGCGGACCGGCGCGGATGGGGGCTATGCGGTCAGCCTCGAGCGCCGTAGCACCGACCCGACGCCCGTCACCGTCCGCTTCTCGGGGCGGGGGACGAACCTGAACGGCAGCAGCGCGGCAATCCAGCTCCCCGCGCGCAACGACACGGCGAACGGGTCTGGCACGTCATCGGGAGCAGATGGCGGCCCGAGCGAAGGCGGGCCAGGTAACGACTCGCTTCCGCTGGCTCTCGCCGGCCTGCTCGGCCTCGCGGTGGTCATCGGGGGGGTCGCGGTCGTCGCCCTCCAGCGGGGGACCGACGAGGGGACAGGTACCGCAGCGGCGGCCGCCGACGAGGGCGACGGCGGCGGCGACGGAAACGGTGCCGGCCCGGAAGAGCCAGCCTCGCCCGCCCCGGTCGACCTCGTCGGGGAAGCTATCGACGCCGGGGAGTATAACCGCGCAAGCCGGGAGCTGTACGCGCTCGTGCGCGCCTCCCTGGCCGAGCGCGCTGGGGTCGCCGACGGCGGGACTCACTGGGAATTCTACGACGCGGTCGCGTCCGTCCCCGACGCCGACGGCGACGTCCGGGACGCGCTGCGGACGGTGACTGAGACCTACGAACAGGCGGCCTTCGCACCCACGGCCGTCGGGGAACGGCGTGCGCGGACGGCACTCACCGCAGGAGAGCAGTTGCTCGGAGACGGAACCGGCTGACCTGGCTTCGCGTGGTTCCAGGTCTGCCGGGCGAGGGAGAGACCGGATCCGGGCCTGGCTCCGGGCCGGGAACCCGGCGGCTTTAGTTCGCCCGGCGGATCGGATACTCGTATGGCCGACTCCCAGTGGGCAGCACTCGTCCCCCGCCCGGTCCGGGACTTGCCCGCTGACCTCGCCGCGGTCCTGCTGTTGACGGGCGCGACCCTGTTCGTGGCGCTCGCTCCCGTCGTCCGGGAGACGCCGCTACGGGTCGTCTTCGGCCTCCCGTTCGTGCTCTTTCTCCCGGGCTACGCGCTCGTGGCAGCGCTGTTCCCGGAAGCCGGGGACGATGGCGCGTCCTCGGAGCGCGAGGAGGGCGGGAACGACGGCGGACGCGACGGCAGCGGGGTCGCCGGGGTCGAGCGCGTGGCGCTCTCGTTCGGACTGAGCATCGCCATCGTCCCGCTGGTGGGACTGGTGCTGAACTTCACGCCCTTCGGGATCCGGCTGGTGCCGGTGCTGACGGGCGTGAGTCTCGTCACGGCGGCCGCCGCCGCGGTGGCCGCGCGGCGCCGCCGGCTGCTGGCGCCCGAGGACCGGTTCCGGGTACCGTACCGTGCGTGGTACGCGACCGCTCGCGGGGAGTTCCTCACACCGAATTCGCGGACGGACGCGGCGCTGAACGTCGTTCTCGTCGTGAGCGTCCTGCTCGCCGTCTCAAGTGTCGCCTTCGCCGTCACGGTCCCCCAGCAGGGCGAGTCCTTCACCGAGTTCTACCTGTTGACCGAGACCGACGACGGTGACCTGGTTGCCGACGGCTACCCGACGAACTTCACCGTCGGGGAGTCGAAGCCGGTCGTCGTCGGCGTCTCCAACCAGGAACACGAGCCGGTCGACTACACGGTGGTCGTCGAGCTACAGGAGGTGCGACCGGCGGGACCGAACGGGACGAACCTGACTGTCGAGGGATCGACGGAGCTCGACCGCTATGGCATCGACCTCGGCGACAACGAGACCGACCGGCGGACCGTCGACGTCCGGCCGACGACGACCGGCGAGCGGCTCCGGCTGGCCTTCCTCCTGTACCGCGGGGAGCCGCCTGCGGACCCCGCTGTCGAGACCGCGTACCGGGAGACTCAGCTCTGGGTGAACGTGACCGGGGGATGAGACGGCTCACCCGTGTGGTGGGCGGCCGCTACTCGATGACGCTGAGGAAAAACGAGGAGAAGACGGTCTGTAGCCCGAGTATGATCCCCAGACACGCCAGTAGCGACTGCGTTGTCGGGGGCACGACCGAGAAGCCGGAGCCCGCCCACGTCCAGACGAGATACAGGGCGTAGCCGACGCCGGCGACGAAGAGCGCGAGGCCGGCGCCGACCCCCCGTTCGACGCTGACGTGTTCGACGAGGAACGTCGTCACCGGGTCCGTGGGCTGGCCGATGGTCCGCCCGGCGACCCGGGAGAACACGGCGAGCGCCACGGCGTGAGTTCCAACGATGGCGAACACGCTGCCCGCGATCATCGAGTTGACGCCGAACGAGCGGCCGAACACGGCCGTCCCGGTGACTGCGAACAGGAGCAGAAGGACGCCGAACACGAAGGCGCCGATCCCCGGGCCCGCAAACAGGTACGTCGGCGCGTTCGTGAGCATGAAGCGGACGTGCCGCCAGCCGTCCCGGAAGCTGTCCAGCGTCTCCTCGCCCTCGCGCTCGTGGTAGGTGATCGGCACCTCCGCGACGTCGAGGTCGGCGGCGCTTGCGGCCATCACCATCTCGCTCGCGAACTCCATCCCGTCCGTTTCGAGGTCCATCGCCTCCAGTGCATCGCGGGTGAACACCCGGAAGCCGCTGTGGGCGTCGCTCACCTCCGTTCCGTAGAAGACGTTCAGGAAGCCCGTCAGCAGCGGATTGCCGACGTGCTCGTGGAGCGCGGGCATCGCGCCCGGTTTGATCGTGCCATCGAGTCGGCTCCCCATCACCATGTCCGCGCCGGTGCGCTCGAGTTCCGCGACCAGCTTCGGGAGCTCCTCGAAGTCGTAGGTGGTGTCGGCATCGCCCATCGCGATGATGTCGCCGCGGGCGCGCTCGAAGGCGTACCGGTAGGCGTAGCCGTAGCCCGGCCTGTCGGGCTCGACGACGATAGCCCCGGCAGCCTCGGCGATCTCCGGCGTCCGGTCGGTCGAACTGTCGCTGACCACCACCTCCGTCGGCACCCCCAGCTTCCCGGCTGCGGTCCTGATGCGGTCGATACACTCCCTGACGCCCTCCTCCTCATTCAGGGTCGGCATCACCACGCTCAGCACCGGCGACTGGTCGCTGTCGGCCCCCACCAGAAGCGTGTCGGTCTCGTGCTCACCCCGCTCACCCGGGTCGGACTGTGTGAGCGATTCCCCCGGTCTGGTCCCCTTTCGTGTCGTACTTGTCATTGTCGCGAAACCGCAGGCCGGCGTCGTTGCGCGAGCGAACCTGTCCGGCTGGCTGGCGCTGCGAGGGTGATGCCAGGTCGTCTACGCCCGGTCTCCCCCGAAATTCCCCCGTCTGTTGCTCCCCGCGTCTCTGACTGAGACGACAGTCGGATGTCATCAGCAGCCATCAAATAGCTTGTGGTGGCAACAAAACCGCGGAACGGTTATGCCTACCGGTAGCACTTCAAGCTCTACTGCCGGACAGTTGTGGTATGTAAACAAACGAACCACTTGGGCAAAGTTTCCGGCGCCGTCCCCGAGCGAGTGTCGCGAGGGGGTCAGGGGCCGGTTCAGTCCCGGGCCGTCGAGGCGGCCGCGAACTCCGCGTCGGCACTCGGGGTGGGGACGTCATCGAGCAGACTCCCGATGACCGCGTCCGGACTGCGCTCGCCGAGTTCTGCCTCGGCACTCAACACCAGCCGGTGGCGGAGGACCGGGCGGGCGAGTGCCTTCACGTCGCCAGGAATGACGTATTCGCGTCCCCGCAGAGCCGCCCGGGCTTTCCCGGCGTCGAGGAAGGCCAGAGACGCCCGCGGGGAGGCGCCGTACTCCACGGCCGTGCTGTCACGAGTCGCCGCGACGACGTCGAGGATGTACTCCTTGACCGGGTCGGCGACGTGGACGTCCGCCACGGCCTCACGGGCTGTCCGGACCTCATCGGGCGAGACGACCGCCTCGATGTCCTCCGGCCCCAGTTCGGGTTCGTCGTCGAACCGGTCGAGGACCCCCCGCTCCTCGGCCCGGTCGGGCAGGCCGACGTCGATCTTGAACTGGAAGCGGTCGCGCTGGGCCTCCGGAAGCTCGAACGTCCCCTCGAGTTCGATCGGGTTCTGGGTCGCCACGACCATGAACGGCCCCGGAAGCGGGAGTGTCTCCCCCTCGATGGTGACGTTGCGCTCCTGCATCGCCTCCAGCAGCGCCGACTGCGTCTTCGGCGTCGCCCGGTTGACCTCGTCGGCGACGACCACGTTGGCGAACACCGGTCCTCGCTGGAGGTCGAACTCCCCAGTCGCCTCCCGGTAGACGTGGGTACCGGTGATGTCGGCCGGGAGGATGTCCGGCGTCATCTGGACCCGGGAGTGGGTGAGGCCGCTGGCTCGCGCGAACAGCGTCGCCATCGTCGTCTTGGCAACGCCCGGAACCCCCTCCATCAGCACGTGGCCCCGAGTGAACAGCGCCACCGTCAGCTGTTCGACGACGTCCTCGCGGCCGACGAGCACGCGGCCGACCTCGTCGCTGAGGGCGTCGTAGACCGCCTCCGGGTCGCCCGTCTCCTCGGGCGCCGTCATGGCTCCACCCACCGACTGGTCGAGCGGCTACGTCCGTTCATCTATCCGTTCGTTCTGGCGGCGGCGGTTAATCTCTTGTGCGACGCGCTCGACCCGGTCGGGGTCCCAGTCGGGGTGCTGGCGCTTCACCGCGTCGACGACCTCCTCCGTGTCGAGGGCCTCTGTCCCGGTATCGCGGTCGTCACCCCGGTCGACCGCGAGCCGTCGACGGACCGGGGCGGTGACCCAGGCAGTGCGGCCACGCCCCCACAGCGCGAGCCCGACGACGGCGACGCTCCCGGTCGCTGCGAGCGCGAGCGGCGACTCGCGGAGTATCAGGACGGCCGCCGCGAGCGGTGGGACGCCCGTGGTGTGCGAGAGGTCGAAAAGCACCGTTGAGGGTCCGTCGACGAAGTTCGTTGCGAACGCACGGTTTCCGGGCCGTTCGAGCATCGCGTTGAGGAAGACACTGGGGTCGGAGACCACGACGACCCGACCCTCGCCGACCGCCTCGACGGCGACGACGGGGTAGGAGGCGACGGTCTCGTTGTCCTCGAGCTCGCCGGAGGCGTTCGTGTCCAGGTACGCGAACGCCGAGGTACCCACGAGGACCGTCGCGTTCGGCCCCGGCTCGAGGACGGTCCCGTAGTTGAGTGTCACCTGTTCGACGCCCGACGCGAGCGTGTGGTTCGCCGAGACGTTCGTCGCCGTCGGCAGTGCGGGGCTCCGGTAGTAGAACCGCTCGTCGCGCACCAGCGTGCCATTAAGCCGGGTCTCGACGCCCAGCCCTGCCAGTAGTGGGTTCTCGTGGCTGCCGAAGTCGCCCGCGACGACCAGCGTCCCGCCGCGGTCGGCGAACGTCCGAAGACGGTTGGTCTCGTTCGCCGTGTAGGCCTCGGTCGGCGACAGGACGAAGGCGACGGTCTCGTCGGGCTCGGTGTCCCCGTAGGCTCCGACGTCGCGGGCGATGACGGTGTCCCCGGCGCGGTCGTCGGCGAGTGCGCGCAGGTCGCTCGTCCCGTCCCAGTTCGGGTTGTATGCGCCGAACGCGGCCGTCGAGAACAGACCCGCGAGGACGAGCGTCAGGGCGACGAGGCTGGCAAGGCCGACGAGCAGGGCTCGCGGCAGGTCGACGTCCGTTCCCAGTACCCGCATCAGACGACCCCCTCGGGGAGGATCGCGAGCACGCGGCGGACGACGATATACCCGAACACGAGCAGCCCCAGTCCGATGAGCCACTTCAGCCGCGAGCGCCACCGCGGCCGGACGTTGAACGGGGCCGTGAGTTCGACGACGACCAGAAAGCCGACCAGCGAGACGACGAAAAACAGCTCGTAGGAGAGCGCGCCCAGTGCAACCAGACAGAGCGCTGCGGCGAGCTGCCAGGCGAGCGTGCCGACGACGAACTGCTGGCGGCGCCGCGTTGCCATCACCCGGAAGCCACAGGCCGGTCCGGCTTAGGGCTGTCGACCGCCCGTACGGGAGACCGGCTCGTTGACGCCGTGCCAGACGGGACCGAAACGTGGAGCATATCACCCACCGGGGCGACCGTGGAGGTATGTGGCCCTGGGCCCACGCCGCCGTCGGCTACCTCCTCTACGTCGCCTACGCTCACCGCCAGGGGTTACCGCTCCGCGGGGTCCCGGTCCTCGCGACCCTCTTTGGAACCCAGGCACCCGACCTGCTCGACAAGCCGCTGGCCTGGACGTTTGCCGTCCTTCCGGCCGGCCGCTCGCTCGGCCACTCGCTTCTGTTCGCGCTCCCGCTGGCCGTCCTGTGCTGGTACGTGGTCGCCGGCCGCTTCGACCGGCCCGCGGTCGCGCTCGGCGCGGCGGTCGGGTACGTCTCCCACCTCTTCACGGACGGGCTCGGGGCGGCGCTGGCAGGGCGGTGGGCCGATCTCTCATATCTCGGGTGGCCGGTGCTGGCCCTCCCCGAGTACGAGCTCGACCCGAGCTTCGCCGCGCACTTCCTGGCCTTCGAATTCGACGAGCTCACACTCTTCGGGTTCGCACTCACGGGACTCGCGGCCGCCGTCTGGCTGCGGCTCGCCGTCCGGGCGCGCCGCCAGGCGAGCGAGCCGTCCGCGGCGCCGACTCGGGAGTGAGTCCCCGCCCGAACGGTGAGGGCGACCGCTACGACCCCTCGGTGTCTTCCGCGCTCCAGCGACAGGTCACGTGCGCGTCCGCGCCGGCCTCGTCGAGTTCCTCGGCGGTCAGCCTGACCGGCCGCTCGAGGTCGCTGGCCAGCCCGGTCGCGACGAGCGAGGCGACGGGGTGGTCGAAGCGGGTCACGGCACCGAGCGCGCTGTCATGGACCGCGACCGTCACTTGTCCGTCCTCGGCATCGACCTCGGGGTCGGCGGCCGCGGCGAGTTCGAACTGCTCGACGACGGCGTCGGCGAGCCCGTCCGCGACCGCGGCGACCTCGGACGACCCGTCTGTGACCCGGCTGCGTTCGAACTCCTCGTGGAGGCGCTGTCCGGTCGGCTCGAGTGCGACTCCGCGCTCGCGCCGGTCCTCGGGGACGACTGCGACGCGGTCGAGGTCGGCCGCATCGGGCACCGCGTACTCCTCGTGCTGCGGAACGAACAGCCGCACCTCCCCCTGTCCGGTCGGCACGTAGACGCGGTGGTCGGTGAGAGCGAACTCCTCGACGAGGGCGTCCCCGTTCGCCGCCAGCGTCGCGTAGACCCGGTCGCCGACCGACGCGGCGATGAACCGCTCGGGTGTCAGGTAGTAGGTCAACACCGCCCCGAAGGCGCCGATCCCCGCGAGCACGACGAACACCGACCGGGCGGCCGGAAAGAGGAGTCCGCCGACCGCGGCGACCGCGGCGACACCCAGCAGACCGAGCGCCGTCTGTCTGTACCGCGCCTGCGTGAGCCGCCGTGACTCCTTGCGGAGCCGACGGTTCTCCTCGCGCAGCACCTCGACGCGAGTCCTGAGGTCGGCCAGAGCCGCTTCCGGGTCCTCCGAGGGCGGCGACGCCTCGCCCTCGCTTGCGTCGCTATCGGCCCCGCTGGCGCGTCCGTCGCCAGTCTCAGAACTCATTCTCGACCGGGATGGGCTATCTCACGCCAGCGGCTAAATCAATGTACTGGCTCACGACTGAATGTGAGGGACCCTCGCCGATGGTCACGACAGGATCAGGTCACCAGTCCGGCGCGTAGTCGGGGTCGAAAAACCGCTCCTTCCTGTCGATCCCGTCGATCGTCGCCAGTTCGTCGTCGGTCAGCTCCAGCCGCCGGGCGGCCCAGTTGTCACGGATGTGGTCCTCGCCCGTGGCCTTCGGGACGGCGGCCACCCCGAGCTCGAGCAGCCACGCCAGGGTCACCCGCGGGACGCTGACGCCCCGCTCGTCGGCGATTTCCTTGAGTTCGGGCACGTCGAAGACGCTCCCGTGGGCCAGCGGCGCGTACGCGACCACGTCCACGCCGACCTCGGCGCAGTAGTCCCGGAGGGCAGCCTGCGGGAGCAGCGGGTGGCACTCGACCTGATTGGCGACGACCCCGGGGTCGGTGTCAAGGGCGGTCTGGAGGTGGGCCGGCTCGTAGTTGCTGACGCCCACACCCCCGACCAGCCCGTCGTCGCGACACTCCGCGAGCGCGGCGTGCACGAGTTCGAGGTCCCACTGCGCGGGCCAGTGGACGTACATGAGGTCGACGCTGTCGACGCCCAGGCGGTCGAGACACCCCTGGACGGCGGCCCGGACCTGCGCGCGGTCGAGGTCATCGGGGGAGCCCTCGACCGCACGCGGATGAAGCACTTTCGTCGCCAGGTAGATGTCCTCCCGGTCAACGTCGGCGGTTCGGATCCCTTCGCCGACGGGCGCTTCGTTGTCATACAGTTCGGCGGTGTCGATATGACGGTAGCCGACCTCGAGTGCGGTCCGGACGCTCTCGGCGCACTGCTCGGGGTCGGTGTTCTGCCAGGTGCCAAGCCCCAGACGGGGGACCGGCGAGTCTGCGACGACCATACCGGTGGCGCGTGTCCGGAGCCTAAGAGTCCATCGGCACTACCGGCACGGAATCTTTACCACGCCGGTCCCGAAAGCGCGTGGCATGGGAACGGACCGCGTCGCGACCTTCGAAGCCGAACTGGAAGGGGTGTCGACCGTTCACCGGACGGCTGCCGCCGACTTTGAGGAGACACTCGCTGGCGCGATTGTCGAGCCAGCCGTGGGGACGGATATCCCGACCGAGGACGTCTCGCTTGCGGACACGCCGGTCGAGACCGCACCCTCGCCGGCCGACGTCCTGGCTGCGGAGACCGGCGTGACGCCCGCAGGACTGGGCGTCGCCAACTACGGAACCATCACGCTGCCCGCAAGCGAGGAACCCCGCGAGGTGGTCAGCCTCTACTGCACCCGCCACGTCGCCGTTCTGGCCGAGAGCGACCTCGTCGCCGACATGCCCGCGGCCTACGACCGGCTGAGCGAGGACTTCGCCGCGGGGACGGACACCCAGATCCTCGCGACCGGGCCGAGTTCGACCGCCGACATGGGCGAACTGCTCCGGGGCGTTCACGGGCCCCACGAGACCCACGTCGTGGTGGTGACCGACCGATGAGCTCGCGACGTGACCGCGCGGATGACCTGCGGGAGCTGATGGAATCAGAGGGCGAAGCCATCGGCGGGAACACCCAGCTCATAAACCAGCTCACCGCCGAGAACGTCGGCAGCTTCGACCGCTACGAGGAGCTTCGGGAGGAGGCCCGCGCGACCAAGGAAGCGGCCATCGAGAACCTCCCTGACCTGATCGACCGGCTGGAGGAGGCCGTCAGCGCCAACGGCGGGCAACTGCACGTCGCGCAGGACGCTGCCGACGCCAACCGGATCATCGAGGAGATACTCGACGAGCGGGGGGCCGAAAAGCTGGTGAAGTCGAAGTCGATGACCACGGAGGAACTGGAGGTCAACGACCACCTTGAACCCGACTACGAGGTCGTCGAGACCGACCTCGGGGAGTACGTCATCCAGGTGGCCGACGAGACGCCCTCACACATGATCGGGCCGGCGATGCACAAATCGGCTGCAGACATCGCTGACCTGTTCAACGACGCGTTCGACCTGGAGGAACCCCTGTCCGACGACCCCGCGGAGCTGACCGAATTCGCCCGCGAGCGGGTTGGCGAGCACATCCTCGACGCGGACGCGGGCATGACGGGCGCGAACTTCGTCGTCGCCGAGAGCGGGTCGATCATGCTGGTCACCAACGAGGGCAACGCCCGCAAGACCGCCGTCACGCCCGACACTCACATCGCGGTCACGGGCGTCGAGAAGGTGGTCCCGACGGTCTCGGACCTCCAGCCCTTCACCGAGCTCATCGCCCGAACGGGGACCGGCCAGGACATCACCTCCTACGTCTCCCTGCTCTCGCCGCCGGTCGACACACCGATTCCGGACTTCGAGGCGGACGAGTTCCGCCCCGCCGAGGAGCGGGATTTTCACCTCGTGCTCGTGGACAACGGCCGGATGGCGATGCGCGAGGACGAGGATCTGCGGGAGACGCTGTACTGTATCCGGTGTGGCGCTTGTAATAACGCGTGTGCCAACTTCCAGTCGTTGGGGGGACACGGCTTCGGCGGCGAGACCTACACCGGCGGCATCGGCACGGGCTGGGAGGCCGGCGTTCACGAGATGGAGGGTGCCGGCGAGATGAGCGAACTCTGTACAGGCTGCTCGCGGTGCGTGCCCAAGTGCCCGGTGAAGATCGACATCCCGTGGATCAACACCGTCGTGCAGGACCGAACCAACCGCGACGCCGAACCCGGCGATTTCGACTTCCTGGTCGACGGACTCACACCCGACGAGGAGCCCTCGGGGCTCGACCTGCAGAAGCGCTTTTTCGGGAACATCGAGACCGTCGCGAAGCTGGGGTCGCTGGCGCCCGGGCTGGCGAACGCGCTCGCGGACACGAGCCTGGCGGACTGGCTGCTGGAGCGGTTTGTGGGGGTCGACGAGCGCCGAGACCTGCCCGAGTTCGCCGGCGAGACCCTGCGGGAGTGGTACGGTGCCCGCGGGCCCCGCGTCGACGACCCCGACCGCGAGGTGGTCCTGTATCCGGACCTCTACACCGAGTACTTCGAGCCCGAACGCGGGAAGGCGGCCGTCCGGGCGCTGGAGGCGCTGGGGGTTCGGGTGCGGATCCCCGAGGTGCCTGAGAGCGGCCGGGCACCGCTCTCGCAGGGGATGGTCGCGACCGCCCGCGAGCAGGCCGAGCGAGTGCACGGCGCGCTCGTGGGCCACGTCGACGACGGCCGGGACGTGGTCATCATCGAGCCAAGCGACCTGGCGATGTTCCGGTCGGACTACGAGCACCTGCTGCCCGAGCGCTCCCACGAGCGCCTGGCCGAGCACAGCTACGACGTGATGGAATACATCTACGGCCTGCTGGAGAACGGGGCCGACGCCGATGCCCTCGCGGGGCCCGCGGGTGAGGGGGAGGGAAGGGGAGACGAACGGGTCGCCTACCACAGCCACTGCCAGCAGCGGACGCTGGGCGTCGAGCGCTACACCACGGCCGTGCTGGAGGAGCTCGGCTACGAGCTGCGGGAGTCGGATGTGGAGTGTTGCGGGATGGCCGGCTCTTTCGGGTACAAATCCGAGTACTACGAGGTGAGCATGGACGTCGGCAAGCGGCTACGGGCGGACCTGGGTGACGTTGCGGGGGAGGAACTGGTCGCGAGCGGGACCTCCTGCCGGACGCAGCTGGACGCGCTGTACGACCGCGCGGCGACCCACCCCGTCGAGTTGGTCGCTCCAGAGACCGGGTCTCGGTAGCTAGCTCTTCCTCTCATCTGGTGTTGGGGGCCCGGCCCGTTCTGCATCGGTCGGAACTGTTCGGTCCGATGGACGTCTAAGTCAGTCGGGTTCTAACGGGATGCGGTCGAGGCCGACGGTGTCGTAGTCCAGCTCGGTCGAAAGAACACGCTCCTCGGACAGGGACGAGTACTCGACCGGTATCTATTCGGAACGGACCCGGAAACAACGCTTATTCCACGAAAAGTCATATTGATGACAGTATCGCGAGATGTCGTCCAGCACGGACGCCGACACGGAGCGGGGGGAGGCGGGTGCCGAGTCGGCCACGGAGCACGCGGTCCGCTGTTCCGGGGTGTCCCACGAGTACCGTAGCCGGGAGTCGCGGCTGCTGCCCTGGCGCTCCGGCGAGGTGACGGCGACCACAGCACTGAAGAACGTCTCGCTGGCTGTTGAGAGGGACGAGGTGGTGGGTGTCGCCGGCCCCAGCGGGAGCGGGAAGTCGACGCTGTTGCACCTGCTGGCCGGGTTGACAGTCCCAACCGACGGCACCGTCGAGGTTGCAGGGACGGACCTGGCGTCGCTGTCGGCCCGCGAGCGGACGGCCTTCCGGCTCCGGCACGTCGGGCTGGTGTTCCAGCGGTTCCACCTGCTGCCCTCGCTGTCCGCGCGGGGGAACGTAGCGCTCCCGCTACTCCAGCGCGGGGTCGGGCGATCCCGGCGGCGTGAAAGGGCAGAGACGCTCCTTGAACGGGTGGGTCTGGACGACCGGGTCGGCCACCGGCCCGCCCAACTCAGCGGGGGTGAACAGCAACGGGTCGCCATCGCGCGGGCGCTCGTGACCGAGCCGGACGTGGTGCTGGCCGACGAGCCGACGGGGGAACTCGACGCCGAGACGGGTCGGACTGTTCTCGACGTCCTGACCGAGGCCGCGGGGGGGCGGGCAGTCGTCATCGCCTCCCACGACCGCGCGGCGCTCGCGGCGGCCGACCGGGTGTACCGCCTCGGAGACGGCGAACTCGCGTCCGCGGGCATCGAGGCCCGCCGATAGCGATGGCTGCTCCCGACGACGGTGGGTCGCGGTGGGCCCGGTGGCGAGGGCTGGTCGGGCTGGCCGGGCGCCGCCTCCGCGGCCGGACGGCAGACGGCCTGTTCAACCGCGTCACGTTCACGGTGCTGGTCGTCGCCGTCGCGGTCGCGCTGCTCGTCGTCGTCACCGGGCTCAGTCTCGGGCTGGCCTCGGGGGCCGCGGTCGGGGCCGGGAACGCCGACTTCCGGGTCGTCCCCGAGTCGGGTGGCACGCTCAGCTCCGTCGTCGCGGTCGGGGACCCGGCGCTCGGCGACGCTCACGGCCGGGCCGCGGAACTGGCAGCCGTCGATGGCGTTCGTCGGGTCACGCCCGTGCTCGTCGGGGTCGTCCGATTGCGCGCACCGGCGAGCGAGGCCCCCGAGTACGTCCTTGGGGTCGGGGTCGTCCCGCCCGAGGAGCCCGTCCGGGTCGGCGGGCTGTCGACGGCGCCACTGACACCCGGCGACTCCGGGTTCGTGAACGGGAGCGGAGATGGGTCCGGTGCGGGTGACGGCGGCGAGACCACGGGCGAGGTCGTCCTCTCGCCGGCGGCGGCGACGCTTCTGAACGCCTCGGCTGGCGACGACTTGGTGGTGGGTAGCCCGGCGTCCGGGACGGTCGAGTACTCGGGGTACGGGGTGACGGCCGTCGCCGACAGCCGGGCGCGGGGGCCGGCCGGCAACGCCCCGGTCGCGCTCTTTCACCTGCGTGACCTCCAGGCGTTGACCGGAGCTGCGGAGGGCGACCAGGCCACGCAGGTCCTCGTCTGGACGTCCGGATCGGGTGTGAAACCGCAACTGGAGGCGACCGCTTCCGGGGCGCAAGTCCTCGAGCGGGGCGGACTGAATGCGGAGCAGGTCTTCGACTCGGACCTCCCACTGGCCGTCGCGGCCGCCGCGCTGCTCGTCGCGCTCGGCGTCGTCGGCCTGTTCGTCGCGACCACGATGGGCCTGGAGGTCGAGACCGACCGGCAGTTCCTGGCGGTGCTGGCTGCGGTCGGCGTCGCCCGCCGCTCCCGGCTGGCCGTCGTCGCCGCGACGACGGTCGGCCTCGCGGCGCTCGGCGGCCTCGTGGGCGTGGTGCTGGGTGCGGGCCTCGTGGTCGCCCTGAACGTCGCTGTACCCGCGCTGCTTGGCCTCCCGGTGGCCGTCCAGTTCTCGCCGCTCCTGGCGGTCTACGGCGTTGGGGTCGCCGTCCTCGCGGGGCTGCTCGCAGTGCCTTACCCGCTGGCCGTCGCGCGCCGGACAGCCACCAGCGAGGTGCTCGGGCGGTGACCGGGGAGCGGCTCAGGCGTGCGTGGGGCGCGGTCGGGCTGGCCGGGGTTCGACTCCAGCGGAATCCCCGGCGGACCGCGCTCGCGGTGGTGGGCGTCGGGCTCGCGGTGCTCGCGGTGACGCTCTTTGCGAGTGTCGGCCTGGGCGTGGCGGCGACCGGCGAGGAGAAGTTCGACAGCTCCGGGCGGGATCTGTGGGTGACCGGTGGGCCACTCGAGATCCGCGCCCGGGAGACCGCGCCGCTGGAGAACAGCCTCCTCGGCGCCCACGAGGTGGCCGCGGGGATCCGTAGCCACGAGGACGTCGCCGTGGCCACGCCGATGGCTTTCCAGGCCATCTATGTCGGCGCGAACGCCTCGGACCTGCGGCTGATTACTGCTGTGGGCGTGCTGAAAGCCCCCGCGGGGACCGCCGTCTCGGTCGACAGCGGGGAGGGGCTGGAACGGGGGGACGTCCACTACGCCAACGGGAGCTACGACGGGCCGATGACCCGGAACGTGCTGCTGGACCCGGGGACCGCCGAGCGCCTGGGCGTCTCGGTCGGTGACACGGTCCACGTGGGCGCGAGCCGGGCGGGCGCACGCGAGCGGGGGTTCACCGTTGTCGGGGTCTCGTCGACGTTCTCGAACTTTCTCGGGACCGAGACGGCCGTGTTGCACCTGAGCGAACTCCAGGCGCTGACGGGGACGACCGGTGCGGACCGGGCGTCGCTGCTGACCGTCCGGCTGCGGGAGGGTGCGGACCCAGAGGCAGTCAGGGCTGACCTGCAGGCGGCCTATCGTGACCTGGAGGTGCGGACGAACCGCGAGCAACTCACCGCGGTTCTGGGCCGGCAGGCGCCCGTCGTGGGGAGCGCGGCCGCGCTGGTCGCGCTGAGCGTCGCGTTGGGGCTGGCGCTCGCGCTCAATCTGCTGTTGCTGACGGTCACCCAGCAACGGCGCGAGCTGGCCGCGCTCCAGGCGATCGGGCTCTCCCCGCGGACGCTCTCGCTGACGGTCGGCACCCAGGGCCTCCTGGTCGGCCTCGGGGGCGCGACCCTGGGGATGCTCGCGACGCCCGTCGCCGCGGCCGGGCTCGACCGCGCTGTCGCCGCGGTCGTCGGGTTCGAGTCGCTGCTCCGGACGCCCCCGGAGGTGTACCTCCTGGGCGCGGCCGTCGCCGTGGGCGTCGGGACGCTGAGTGGGCTCGTCGCCGGCTGGTACGCGGGCCGGACCGCGACGCTCCCGGAGCTCCGGGGGTAGGGCCGCCGCTCGTTCGGCCTGCGAGTGCGCTCGCTCGGGCGCCAGCGTGCGCGCACGGTGACAGCAGGGAACGACGCGACTGCCGGCCGTCCCCGTCCGAGCGACCTTCCTGTGGGCGGAGAGCCGACTGGCTTGCGGGAGACTCGGCGAATCCCCGGGAACGCGAGTGGACAACCGTCCCGGACGTATCGGGCAACTATCCCGGGGGTATCGTCGGAGCCAGCACCGCCAACCTCGGGCCAAGCCGACCCTTTCTTCGGCGCGACTGGAATGTTCAACGCACTTAGGGTTTTACCGTTTGCTGTCGATACTGGGAGTGAGCCGAACACACCACGGAGCCACAATCATGAGTTTCGACCGGCGTACGTATCTGAAGGGAACAGCTGCGGCAGCGGTACTGCTGGGTGGCCTCGGCGGGGCCTCGACGGTGCTCGGCCACCCCGGGAGGGGCGGCCCGCCGGGGTCGGGCTCGGGGTCCGGAGGGGGGTCCGGGCCCCCCGGGTCGGCACCCGCCTGTCCGGCCGGGACGACACCGCTCGCGCGCTACGAGGTCAACGGTGGAGGGGTCCAGTTCGTCGAGGGGGACGATGTCGTGAGTTTCTCGGGTGTCGGCGGTCCCGGCCCGGCGACCGCCTTCGAGTGGGAGGCGACGGACCTCGTCGCCGTGGTGAGCGCCCGCGCGGGCCCCGACCGGACGTACTTCGAGGGCGGGTTCGAGGGGAGCGTCGACGTCGGCTCCGGAGGGCCGCCGGTCAGCAGCGTAACCTTCTGTGCCCCGCGGGGCGGCCGGGCCGTGCTCTGCGAGCTGGACCTGAACGGGCACTACGACACCGACTTCTCCCTCCCTGGGGACCCGGCAGGTGTCGAGTTCAGTCGCGATGAGATCGCGCAGGCGAAGTACAACTCCGATTTCGACGAACTCAGCCCGGAGACAACCCTGCAAGTCCAGGCCATCTTCAATCGCCAGCCGTTCCCCGACGGGACGGGGCCCGGGGATGTCCACACGCGCGAGGAGATCGCCCGGGACCGCTACGGGGGGCACTTCAATGCGCTGAACCGGGCACGGACCATCGAGGTCCAGAACGACTACGACAGACAGTTCGGGCCGCTTCCCTCCGGTCCGGCCACCAGTCTCGACACTATCTCGCAGGCGAAGCACGGCCATCCGTTCGTGGACCTCAGCATCGAGACGACCGGCCAGGTCCAGGCCATCTACAACCGTCAGCCGTTCTCCGGGGACGCGACTGCGGTCCGGACCCGGGAGGAGATCGCGGAGGACCTCTTTGGGTTCCCTGGTGAGGAGGCCGACCTGCCCGACGAACTGGATCGCGAGCAGCTCGTTGCGGTCCAGAACGCCTACGACGAGCAGTTCGGGCCGACGCCGCGGACTGGGGTCGTGTGCGTGACCTCCGACGGGACGACGCAGGATTACGCCCACGCGATGGTGAACGTGGCCTCGCGGCTGGACGAGCGGATCCACCTGGGAAAGCTCCGCGGGCTGACCTTCGACTATTACGAGGGGTCGGAGAACACGGGCAGCGTCCCGGACGAGCTGTTCGTGACGCTGCTGACGCCGGAGGGTGACGCCAAGCTGGCCGTCACCCACGTCGGAGAGGAGGGGCCAGTCGAGGAGTGGCAGAGCGTGGACGTCTTCGAGGCCATCGAGAACCGGGACTGGAAGGTCGAGGACGTCTCGCTCGCAGACTTGCGGACCGGGCAGGCCGCCGCCGCGACGGCGCGCTCGCTCAGGGACGGCCCCGACGAGGAGGTCGTGCTCGGCGACGAGTTCCCGGATGCCACCCTGCTCGGGGTGGGCTTCGGGGCCGGCAACACGCGCAAGCCGACGACCATCGAGCGATGCTTCGACGACATCGTCGTCGAGTGGCACCCCGGTGACGAGTCCGGAAGCCTGCGCGAGGAGACGTTCGACTTCCCGGCGCTGCTGGAGCTGGCCGTCGACGACGTCACGACGCGGGGCCAGGGACAGCTACGGGTCGACCTCTCCTTCGCGGACGACCCGGAGGGCGTGGACCTGGAGGATGTCGTGCCGGAGTCGGTCAAGCTGAACGCGTTCGGGGCCTTCGCCGCGCCCACGGAGCCCGGGGTCGCGCCACAGCAGGTGCGGGTGGAGGATGGGGTGCTCCGGTTGCGGTTCCAGTTGCAGCGGGTCGAGGAGGTGCTGGACGGTGAGTCACACTTCCTCCTCTCGGGTGACTTCGACGTTCCGACGGGGACGTCGTTCTTCGCCGCCGGGGGGCTCTGAGTTCTCCCGGGCCGGATGCTCGCCCGGGACGCTTTCCTAAGAACTAAGAAGTTCAGCCCGACTGTCCTAATCGTGGAATGCTGTCACCGTACCGGTAAAACGAACACTCGTGCGTGGTCGGCTGCGCCGACCGTCGGGACCGCTACCAACGACTTCTGAGATATGGACGACGAGACCGTCGACACGGAGGACATCTCTGCCCGGCAGAAGCTCCGGGCGATCGTCGAGGTGGCCACCCACAGACCGCTGCTGTCCGTGGGGATCATCGTCTTCGGGGTGACGACCGCGGCGCTGGAGGGCGTGGGCCTGGGGTTCATCCTCCCGATCATCCAGGTGGCCCAGGGGCAGGCCGAGCCGTCGGGGCTGGCCGCGCTGTTTGCGAGCTTCTACGACGCCATCGGCGTCCCGTTCACGCTGGAGTACATCATTGCCGGCGTCGGAGCCGTGCTCGCGGTGCGGTACGCCGCGGCCTTTGCCGTACAGTGGCTGCGGGGGATCCTTGAGGCCGTCTACGTGCGCCACCTCCGGGACGAGGCGTTCCGGAAGGGGCTGGACGCGCGGGTCTCCTACTTCGACCAGCAGGGTTCCGACGAGATCCTGAACGCGATCATCACCCAGACCCAGTACGCCGGGCGGGCGATCCAACGGACCGTCCGGGTGCTTGAACTCGTGCTCGTCGGAGGTGTGTACGTACTGATCGCGATGTACATCGCGCCCACGCTGACACTCGTGACGGGGATCGTGATGGGTGGGTTCGTGTTCGGGGTGCGTCGCGTGTTGGAGAGCGGGACCAGCGTGGGCAGCCGCGTCGCGGACGCGAACGAGCGCGTGCAGGAGGCTATCCAGGCCGGGATGCAGGGCATCCGCGACGTGAAGCTGTTCAACATGGAGGAAGAGCTGTACAAGGAGTTCAAAGATTCGGTGGACCAATTTGTCCGGGGGACGATCGACCAGCGGCGAAACCAGTCTGTAATACGGAACGTGAATGATTTCGCGATCGCGGCGACAATCTTCGGCTTGATCTATCTCGGACTCCGGGTGTTCTCCCTGTCGCTTGGTAGCCTTGGCTTGTTCCTGTTTGCGATGTTCCGGCTGGGTCCAAAAGTGAGCAACATGAACGACGTGTTCTACGGGCTAGAAGCAGACTTACCTCATCTCGTTCGAACGCAGCGGTTTACAGAACGGCTGGAAGCCCGGGCCGAGTCTTCGTCTGTTGACCGACCTATCGAGTCCGTCGACACGGTGGAATTCAATAATGTGTCGTTCAGTTACGAAACCAGTAACGAGCAGGTTCTTGACGGAGTTTCATTCTCCGTCGATCGCGGGGAATTCATCGGCTTTGTAGGTCAGTCAGGGGCAGGAAAATCAACGATCGTCTCACTGCTAGCCCGGTTGTACGACCCAGACGAGGGTGAAATCTTGGCCAATGGAACACCGATAAAGGATTTCGACATCTCTGAGTGGCGTGACCGGGTCTCAGTCGTCCGGCAGGACCCGTTCGTGTTTAACGACACCCTCCGAACGAACATCACCATCGGGAACCGAGACGCGACACAAACCGACGTCGAACGCGTCGCCAAAATTGCACGTGTGACTGAGTTTCTGGACGAACTGCCAAATGGGTACGATACGATTCTGGGTGATAACGGGGTCCGGCTATCAGGCGGACAGCGCCAACGGGTAGCAATCGCTCGTGCCCTGCTGAAGGACGCCGACCTATTGATTCTAGACGAGGCAACAAGTGATCTGGATACCCATCTTGAAGAAGAAGTACACCAAGCTATCGAGTCGATGGAGCGCAATTACGGAATGATTGGTATTGCTCATCGCCTGTCGACAGTGACGGGGGCAGATCAGATCATTACAATGAGTGACGGAAAGATCGTTGAACAGGGTTCACATGATGAATTGTTAAGTAAAGGCGGCCAATATGCGGGATTATATACATCTCAATCATAATCAAAAGTCAGAATTCAGCTATTCATGTCTGTAGTATATAGAAATTCATATATTCACTCTCCACGATTATATCTGACTTTGTTGAAACCCTTGCTGGGAAATATGACCAGTGATTATCGGGAGGTGAGATGAACGCCCTCCCGAGATCGCGTCTTCTCCGGTACGTTGAGCGTGCTATGGTGCTGGCTCGACATGCTGTTCCACGGTTCTCAACCCGATACTCACGGAAGCGACTTACACCCTGGCAACACGCCGTTCTGCTCTGCCTGAATATCAAAAATATTATAATTTACCGCGAACTTGTTGACGAACTCATCGAGACGTCGCGCATTCGAGACGCCCTTGACCTCGCTTCTGTTCCTGCACCCTCGACACTGTACGAAGCTTTCGACCGTTTGAAGATGGTCATTTGGCGGGTGCTGCTGAATGTTTACCTCGCGGACTTGCCGCTCAACGGTGGCACCGGTATTGATGCCTCCGGGGTTGAGCGAGCGCATACCTCAACTCACTACACTAAGCGAATGAATCTCACCATCCAGCAATTGAAGCCGACGCTATTGGTCGATACAGCTACCGACGCCGTTCTCGAGATCCACGTAACGACGACACGATAACGCGATACACATAGCGCATCACAGGTAGTGAAACGGAACGCAGCCTCCATCGGGGTGTTGATTGGTGATAAGGCATAAGATGACCAGAAGCCCCCGCATTTCGTCCGGCGTCACGACATCCGGCCACTCATTAAGCACCGTGAGTTCACATCTCTCTACAAGGCGCGGGATACTCGGCTGGTTAGCGAACTCTGTTCCAACGGAAATGCACGAGACAGTCAATACGGCGGTCAAACAGAAATCCGGTATATTCGTTCAGTCACGTCTCTGGTGGAAGCAGCTCTGCGAGCTCGTCATCAAATGCATCGTTCATAATCTGGACCGAGGTCTCGCCATTTCACATGGGGACGAATCTTGAGGATTCCGAGAGGAACTAACTACTGAATATAGAGGATGGGCCTTGTTTAGACGCCAGCGTTCAGCGGTCAGCCACCTCGATTGCGCGTTCGATGTTTCGCACCGCTGATTTCATGACAAGTTCGCGGAATTGACCGAACCACGTTCTCGCCCACAGCGTCTCACCGTATCGCTGGCGTAAGCCGAAAAACACGGATTCAGCATTCGAACGCTGGTTATACGCCCGGTCGTGGATGAGTAAGTTTCTCGCCCAGCCTCGGAAACCTGGGCCGCGTTGCGGAATCAGCGGTGTGATACGTTCAGCACGCAACCTCTTGCGAATTGCTTCCCAGTCGTATCCTTTATCGGCCGCCACAGCCGTCAACTCGTCGAGATTCCGCACCAATACCTGCAAACCGACCTGTGTATCATGCGGTTGTTTCATCGAACAGTGTATATCTAGGATCGCACTCGTTTCACAATCGACGAGCAGCGTGGTCTTCACCGCCTCGAACGTGTAGTCCGTCCGTTTTGCGTAGTGCTGGCTCGCTTGGACACGATCCACGCCGGTTGCGTCGATTGCTTGGACATCTCCGAGTTCGTACAGTTCAACCGACGCGTCGAGGATTGCTCGCCACTGCTTCATCGGAATCGTTTGCTTCCGCGCACAGATCGTGGAGAAGTGAGGGAGCGTCTCAACGGTTAGATCGAGTGATTCTGCAACTCCCGGCATTTCTCGCAGGACATCCATCAGCTTCCTGTAATCGTGGTTGAGATACTCTTTGAGCCCCTGAACAGCGAGAATTACCCAGTCGGCATACCCTTCTCTTCCGGGTCGGTATGCCGGAGCTGGCTCGCCAGCGACGGCTTTTTTGGAGAGCGACGCAACCATCTCTGCGAAGCGGGAGGTCTTGGTTTGCACACCCAATCCGTCCCGCTTCACTTCCTAGTAGATTTGGTACTCTGTTAGAGCTACTAGTTTGACGACACTAGTGGAACAATCTTCAGACTGATCAAGTCTCTCCGTCTAAACAAGGCCTAGAGGATGTAATCAGCAGAGCGGTACAGCGAGGGCGCGTAGGTACAGCGTCAGGAGTTACCGATACCCGAGTGCTTCTAACCTTCCCTCAACCACCGAGTCGTCAGGCTCGTCTAAATTCTTCGGCGTGTTAGGGACCACTTCCCGACGTTCAGCAGTGGGCAGTTCGTGCCACGGGACAGTAACAAGAGCGGGATGCCTGATCCCTCTTGGATGGCCGTATCCTCTAACTGGGAGCGGGGAAAGAGGCTCTCCGACCAAATTCCCATGATCCGCGGTGACCACTACTTTGCCCACCAGCTCGTTCTGCAAGCGGCGCACGGCCGGCTCTGTCAAGCGATAATTTTCCGCATATGCCTCCCACACCGTCGTCTTGTCAACGGGGCAGCGGAGGTTTTGCAATAGCGTCCAAATATCTTCACCGCCGCTCTTGAGGTCGCCAGAGCCGAATGAACGGCCAATTTCTCCGATGAAGGGGTAATGCGGCTGCATGAAGTGCACAATGAGTCGTTTGTTCGGATATTCTTCAGCGGCAGCACTGGCGACCTCAGCGACCGCCTCAGGCGGAACTGTTCCTAAATCATCGTTCCAATGCGTGGCATAGACGTTCTTCACGTCAAAAAATGTCTCCTCGGGGAGATCGCTGGTAAAAGGGTTCGCTGAGACATAGACGGCTTCCCAGAGCTGCTTGTCATGAAAGTTCATCTCCAGGAACTCCTTTGAATCACTACCTGCAGAAATAACGCTGTCCGTCTCGCCCTCAAGCGTTGATTCCTGTTGGAAAAGATCGAAGCGGCAGCCGTCAAGAATTACGAGTATATCCCAGTCGGCGGCAATCACGTCAAATCCAGTATGAGAGCGCGACGACAACGACCTATTCACAGTGGCGCCAACTCGTCGTAGCTCTCCATAAATACGGCCAGGCTCGCTCAAGGCACGGATTGCGGCCTCAATGGTGTATCTACGCCCCATCACTCCCATACACAACGACGCTTTCCTTAGCTTTTAGTATCTATAGCAAAATTGCTGTTTGACTGTCACGGCATGAGTCCAACAGCAGACGCAGCGATGTGTATTTTTGAGGTGTCTGCGTCGACGGTAATATCAGCCCCCGAGTCTTGTTACAGGTCCAACTGGTAATTTGCCTTCGCTTTATCTGGTGCAGGCGATGGCGGACCCGCCACTGTGAAGGTGGATCTTGTACCCTCAACACGGTATTCGTCGTATGCAACTGTGGATCCCTGTCCATTCACGATACGGAGTTGGAGCAAAAACGGGGTTCCCGAGATACCCGAAATGGCTACACTCGCGTTTGTTTCAGTCATTGCCCGCGGCTTCTTCGCAGTATATTGCAGATATAGGATATCCGGGGAATATAATCAGTGCTGAACCCGCTTTTGCCCATGTTAACCGTCTGCCCGCTGCCGCTTGATTGGGGCGTCACAGTCGTTGTTTGGTCGGCCTCTAAGCGGGCTGCCTATGTCGTTTCTTATGACACGGCGAACACTCCGATGGTGTAGTTGCTGTTGCTGTTAGCGTCCGTGACTGCTAACATCTCTTGCCAGACGGTGTAGGTGTCGAGAGCCTGCACTTGCGTATAGTCAAACCCGATCCCTTCATACTGCGATGCGACGTTCTTGAGATTTTGGGCCGTTGCGCTGGATGTCGACAGATCGGTTAAAACTGTGTACTGCAGAGTCTGTCCGCTGGGAATTAATACCCGCTCCTACTTGACGACGGTCGGGCCAAAGACAGACCGGCCGTCATTCCCGGGCAAAAACGGGCTTGATGGGCGTTCCGTCCACGAGATGCCAGGAAGGTCGGGATACTGGTCCTCATATAACAAGCGGTTGTCGTTGTTGCTGCCGTTCTCAGCAATCATCTACAAGCGCTCGTTGAACGGTAAAACCGTGTTTGCCGATGTCTGCACTAACGCTATAATCCTCAACAAAAGTATGAGACCCGGGGTCTGACTCGAAGCCGTTCCATTCGAGTAATTTGAAGTGACCACCCGTCTTGGAGGGGTGACATACTCGTGACCCCGTTAGCCGAAGCCTTGCGGCATTGAAAACCCATTCCTGAAGTTATTACTGTCGACGATGATCTGCTCGTATCATCCCGAGTAATCCTCAAAGGTAGCCCGACCAATATCGGAATTGCCATTCCCTGTAACTTCAAATAAACTATCGCCCCGATACCAGATCGGATCCGCAACGAACGCCGCATTGTATTCGCTGACATCTCCTGAAATTAATACCGGATTTTCGATATACTGATGAGAGGTGACCTGATCGGCGGCCACCTTTCCAGATCGCGTTTGCGATGAAAACCCGTCAAGAGCTCCCTTGGCTTCTCCGATAACTGCATCCTCTGATGTGCCACTCATCCTACTCCAAGACTCGCGCTCTCTATTCAGCAAGACTGCTGCAACCTATCATCTAAGGAGGGTTTCAACAACGCTTTTCGACTCAAGAATCGGCTATAAGCGCACCAATCAGAACGGAACAAATATACCCTTGAGATGTTAGTTCGCACCATGCGTGCTCCTCTCGTTTCGACAATCATCCCTACTTATAATAGACCCAATCAATTTGCTGAGGCTTTGGAGTCAGTCAATAGACAAACCTATGAAAACATCGAAGTTGTGATAGTTGACGACGGCTCTGACAAGACCTACGCTAACCGCATAGCTTCAAATGCTCTCGATACGGACTCGTACATTATTTGTGAACACGACACAAATCAAGGCGTTGCCGTAGCGAGAAATACAGGAATCAAAGATGCAAACGGCGAGTACATAGCATTTCTTGACGACGACGACGTTTGGAAAGAGTCAAAAATAGAGAAACAAATCGCCTCGTTAGAAAACGATGACCGCTCTTTCTGTTATACCTGGCTGAAAAGGGTAGACGAAGATGGAACTGTCACGGGAAGATCGACCAAAACAAGTACAGGGATGGTTAGGACGGAGGTTCCTGATGGGGGATTTCCAGGCCCACCCGCAGTATGTGTTAAAAAAGACGTCTTTGATGATATTGGATACTTCAATGAATCGCTCGATGTATTTGAAGATGTGGAATTTGGTCTGAGAATGGCGGACAATTATGAGTATTCATGTGTGCCTGATACATTAGTCGTCGCTAGCTCTGTGAATCACGTTTCTAGTGAGTATGTGATGAAAAAACAACAAGCAGTACAAAAAATACTCGATTGGCATACCCCTCTTCCCGAACGATTTGGTCCCAAAGCGACCGAACGTTTCCGGTCAAGATTGTATCGCGGACTCGGGATAACTGCCCTCAAAGCTGGTGAGTACTCCATAGCTAGAAAAAGTCTTCATCGCTCGATACGCGAATATCCCTCGCAGCGGCAAGCCTACGTATATGCTTTAGCCGCACTGTGCGGTAAATTCACTCACAAACCATTGCTTTTTTTAAAACGAGCTGCATTCGACCAAAACAATAATTAATTTCCATCATGAATTCTCGGGATATGGGGATGACACTTATCATATTACTGTTAGATTGGGGATAAACGTACAAACTTAAGAAACGACACGTCCTAAAGGCCAAGCAAGTAGATGAACGAAATAGATGAGGAGGTCGCTCTCGGCACAAAAGTCTTCAGCCGGCCCGGTGATTTATATCGCCTGATGGAATCAATTCCTTCTTGGATTTCACAAGTCTATATCGCTGATGACGGGAAAATGACTGAAGAAAAATTGGCCATATATAATTCCAATTATGATTTTGAATTGACTGTTCTGGATCTTGAATACGATTTGGGGGTGGGTGCCGGGAGAAACGCCATAGTTGATGCGGTTACCGAAAATTTCATTTTTATTGTTGACCCAGATCATCAACTGCCGCCGACAGTTTCATTACTTTACGAACAAATCAAAGATTCCCCCAGAATGGGAGGCATCGGCTCATTGATCATAGAGCCCGAGAATGACAGACTATACTCCCAAGCTGCTGATTTCCGAGAGATTTCAACTAACGGGAGCCGGGAACTTGTCAGAGAAACGCACGGGATAGAAAGTAAAAAAAATATACGTATTGTGAAAGGCGCCCCACTTGTTGAATTCGACTTCATTCCACACGCGACACTATTCAGACGTGAATGTTTAGAAGAACAAGCATGGGACGAGGCATTTCTCACTGAATATGAGCATACAGATTTTTTTCTTTCTCACTGGAAAAATACAGACTGGAAGTTCTCCATATCACCAAGCGTACAAATGCTGCACTATCCGGGTGGAGACACGGAGTATTTGCTCAACCGCCAGGATCCAGAAAAGACCGCACACGGTAGGGAACATCTATTGAACAAGTGGGGATACAACAACATGACAACGACAGAGGGCAGATGGATTGAGGCAGGTTCCCTCGGATCGTTCTCAGATAATTTTGAAAGCGCGATTCAAGTTCTTCGAGAAGAAGGACCGATAGCGCTATTACAGCAAGTGCGACTATACTTATCAAACGACAGGTAAGCATGCAGGAGCCGAATGTGCTTATAATCTCAATTGATTCACTGCGAGCAGACGCGACTTCACTACTTAATCCAAATCTGGAAAATACCCCCTTCATTGAGCAATTCTCATCAGACGGAACTGTGTTCAGGAGTGCTTTCTCTCAGGCCGAGTGGACAGTCCCTTCCCACACTTCGGTTTTTACCGGCCTGTATCCAACCGAACATGGTGTTGTGTCAGGAGACCGAGCGCTCGGAGATCATCCCACGCTTGCGGAACTGCTCAAAAATGGAGGATATCAGACAGGCGCAAATTTCCGACTTAACTGGTTCACAGGGGGTGGTATTCTTAGGGGGTTTGGTGATTACGAAATAGATAAAAGAGAGAGATCTAATTGGCTAATTGAAACAGCAAAGGAGTCAATTAAGCAGTCATCAACTCTAAGACAGGTTGCCCGTGGTATATATAGAGGGAGCTTTAGAGGTCACATGCACGATCAGCATGTGGTAGATGGAGCAATTGAGGCAATCAACAGTACTGAGGAACCGTTTTGCCACTTTGTTCACCTGAATGACGCTCATTGGCCATACTCCCCGACAGCTCCATTCCATAAGGCGGCCACTGAGAGACCGACGTGGCAACTGGCTTGGAACAGAGCGGTAACTCAACAGAAATTGTTCGACGAGGATAATCCTACCTCACCTGCAAATAGTGAAAAAATGGCGATAATGAAGGACCTGTATCTTGGGGCTGTTCGCCAAGTCGACCATCACGTAGAAAATCTGCTCACCAACATACATGAAGGCGTTCTTCAAAATACGATCGTTGTCATTTTCGGAGACCACGGGGAAGCATTCGGAGAACATGGTGAGATTGGTCACAATGCGCCAATTCCGGAGGTGGCTCACGTTCCGTTGATGATTAGAGATCCGACTGATACTCTACCATCTTCGAGTATTGAACAGACTGTCCAACTTATTGACCTTTACCCGACCTTGGCTGACTTGCTGGATATCAACGTTCCTGAAACAGATGCTACGAATCTAATTACAAATAATCCGCCGGAAGTAGCGTTCACCCATGCTGGTGATCCCGTGGGGCAAACACACTTTCTGGAGGAGTACGTGGTGTGGCGCTCACCGACAGATTACGTCGCCTTGGACTACCAGAGCGGCAAGTTTGCCGAGCATGGACAAACGGGTAGATTAAGAGGACTGTTAGAGGATCATATCTCGAATCTTGAACATATCTCTCCAAAAGGAAGAGAAGAGATGGACGAGCAGACAGTCCGCCAACTTAAAGATCTTGGATATATGGAATGAACCAAGATGCAGAATAACATATTTGCTGAAATCCCTTTAAGATCAACTTTGTTCAGTATCATCAAATAATTGTTCAAAACTTATAATTTGAAAGCGAGACGGATCGGGACATTGCTGTAATTTCCTCTTAATTTTATTTCTTAAGACGCAGTTATAGCTTCGTTCTAACTAGCTGAATGTAATGATAGTACTGCATGACTATTGGTATCCGAGAGCCTCAAGTTGTTCTGTCCGTGAGATATTCGTAGATGTTCGATCGATCGTCGGCATTATAGTCTGCCTATCGGCTGCTTGAACAGAAGCCCAGGGTACTTCTCTGAGGCTTTTAATTTCCACTCTCGCTGGGTGGCCGTATAATCCATTATATCCTACTCCATTACCGTGATCAGCAGAAATAATTGCTTCCTTAGCATCAAAGTTTTGGCAAAGTTTGTTAACTTCCTCCAGTACGTATCGAAGGTTGTCTAAGTATAATTCGTGTAATTTGGAACTCTCAAGCTCTCCACGCATGACCTGATACCACGGTTCCCGACAGTCCTTAGCTGGGTACGAGAGCTCGACAGCCTCTCGGTTGTTTTGATTTGTTCTCGTTATAAATGGGGCGTGTGGTTGCATGTAATGTACAACATATCTATCAAAGTCAGTTGTTCGTCCAACTTTGATGGCTGCATTGGTAACTTTGTGAGCAGGAACAGTACCGAGATCGGACTCCCATCCCCATTCCCTGACGTCTTCGACAAAACCTAGCGACGGCGGTTTGTGGGCTTCCATAAATGGATTTGCGGTTATAAAAGCGGTTCGTCTTAGTACTTCGCTGGGCGTCCGGGCGAAAGTCTGTTCGTGCCAGTCATCGGATCCGGATCCGACGGAGATTATTGAACCGACGTTATCTTTATTAAAGAGTTGTTGTTCTGGGACGATCTCCCGGACCCATCCCACGTCGCATCCATCGATAATTATTAGCAAATCCCATTCCCGATCAAAGACATTTGTACCTTCAATATTCATTGGTTTGATGCGGTGGTACTGTTTCCGAACCCACCACTTAGCGCCCTCAATACCGCCCCTGTTGAAATGTATACGGAAATTACGTATATGTGATATCATCGCGGTTCTTGTTTGGTGGATGCAACGGTCGCAGAGACTCGGTTGGACTCGTTTCTTATAAGCATGATTATTTATTTGTAGCCAAGTTGAGTAAGTCTGTCCTCAACAGTTTGATCATCTTTTGTATTTTTGTGCTCCTTGGGTTTGTAACTCTCTTCGTCAACCGCTGTTGTTTCAATCCACGGGACTAATTGTACAGCGTCAATTGGCATATGGATTGGGTGACCGTAGATTCCCCACTCACCCACAGCATTCCCGTGATCAGCAGTGATCACGACATTCTCAGCATCTATGTTTTTCAGCAGGAGATCGATATCTTTGAGGACATATCGCAGATTCTCTCGATATCCATGCCATACATCAGTCTCGTTTAGCTCACCTTTGCGGAGCCGATCCCAAACATTGTCCCATGGTAATTCGCCAAATCGATTTATATCAATTCCGTAATCAATTTCCGGAGCAGTGATGAACGGATAGTGTGGTTGCATATAGTGGATTATCATTCTGGGCGGTGAATTGGAGCGAGCGAATGAAATAGCTTGGTCCGTCACAGGCCTCGGCGGCAAGGTTCCTAGTTCCTGATCCCAGCTATGTCTCCAAACTTCCTCTAATGCCAAAAATGTCTTATCATCAAGAAGCCAATCAGAATGCGGGTTTCCACATATATAAGCTGTATCCGAGATCTTGTCACTGAATTCGGTTGTGAAATTCTTCTTCATCCACTCACGAGTCATTGTGTCTACCGACCTGATCTGGTCCACCCCCGCAATATACGCGAATTCGGGACCAACCTCCTGCATGAGATCAAGACGACAGCCATCAAGTACTATTAGTACGTCCCAATTGCGATTATAGATAGGAGTACCATCCGGCGAAAACCGGAATACCTGATGAAGAAATTTTTTATAAACTGGATATAATGCTTCTGAAACCCCTGCGATCCCATCAGAGCGGATGTGGGAGAACGAATCATTCAACCAACCTTTCAGATCCATCGTTAAGATAATCTGGATCATAGCTATTATTTTTTATTATTTGAATGGGCGAGTGTTTCATCCAGACAGACGGAACGTTTGCACTGTATTGTGGCAGTCAATTCGCTTCCGACAGCAGGTTCATGGCAAGCTTGGTGAATTTAGCAGCAAGAAGATCGTGTGAATAATGATTTCTCACACGCTTAGCTCCCGCTTTTCCCATTTTGCGTCTTAGTTCGCTATCAAACGATAGCTTCTTTATTTTTTTTGCATATTCTTCAATATTACCCGGCTTGATCAAATATCCTGTTTCTCCATCTACAACTGACTTAGATATACCGCCAACTGGGCTGGCTACTACTGGCAACCCACTAGCCATCGCTTCTAGCACTGTGATACAAAGCCCCTCAGATAGTGACGGTTGAATATATATGTCCGTTTGTTGGAAGAAGTTGTACAGCTCGGACTGTGTTCGTTGCCCAAGTAATTGGACTCCATCAACCTTTGATACTTTTTGTTCTAGGAACGTGCCCTCTGGCCCTTCTCCCACAATATTGAACTGATAATTCTCAGCTCTAAAGTGGCTAGCAATATCTACGACAGCTCCAAGATTCTTTTCTGGCTGAAGGCGGCCTACCACACCCACTTTTGTAACATTGTTTTGAGTTACGGATACTTCCGGAAATGAGTCTGGATTAATCCCAGCCAATGTCAATACCTCAATGTCATCTTCGGAGATCCCAAGTTCCTCTTCTAACATGAAGCCAGATTCCTCACAGTCGGCTAATACCTTTGTAGCGAGACTTGCGGTAAGCCGGTGGACTGGTTGTCTAATACAGTTCTGTATTTTCGTGCTGTGTTGCCACCTGAAAATCACTGGAATACGCATCACCTTGCCCAGTACTGTACCAACTAATGATGAGTGGTACATTGAACAGATCAATATATCGGTGTTTGAGAAAATCCGGATGAGGGGCGCAAGACTGGCTATCTGATATTTATATTTCACATTGAGTTCGACAATATCAACATGATCTGGTAATTGAGTGAGGAATTCCTTATCATCAATACGAAAACAGACAATCTTGATATCAAATATCTGTTTATCTAGACCAGAGAGAAGTCTCGCCATTCCGGTTTGTGCGCCACCCCAGTCCAATGTATTGATAAAATAAGTTAATTGGTGGTTTTCGCTCATTGTTGATTTTGAATGTGTTACACCAGTTTGGTTATTTTACATCGTATATCCGAACTGATTCAAGTTATCTGTCGTTTCCGCGCTAACTCCCGACTGCGAGTCCCGCCTGCTAACCTCACCCTGCGCGTAGTTCTCGATCTCATCCTCAATGCATTCGAGCGCGTCCAGCGTCGGAGTCGTGTCCCGGTGGTGGCCGTAGAGCCCACAGCGGTCACGGCGGAGACAGTCGACCGTGACGTGGAGAACGTTCATCGTCGCTGTATCTCTCTCAAATGCAGTAGAATATAAAAATTGTTTTGGGAGCGATGCGTCCCTCCTGCGAAGCGAATGGACATCTGTTTTATTTCGAAACAATTCGACCCGAGCGGGGGTGGCTCTGAGCGGTACGCATACGAAGTATCGGGAGCGCTTGCGCGACGGGGCCACAACGTCGACGTGTTTGCGTTAGGTGACGGTGGTTCATTTGACATGGATCCGCTTCCGGACGGACTTTCGGTGACTTTCATTGCAGACCGCCGCCGGTATCTGGTCACGTTCGAGACGCTCTACTACAGCCTGCTCACCCGTCGGGAAGTCCACTTCGAGAACTACGACCTGATTCACGGAACGCTCATGCCTGCCTCGCCGATTGCAATGTCGGTCCGTCCTCCTTCCGCACCGCTGGTGCTCACTAGTCACGGTACCTCGCTGGGAGAGGTTCGCTCCCACCAGTTGGAAGTCCCAACAGATTACCTGAAGAAATTCTTCTTTCATCCGATGAACGTCCTGATGGATGCAGCGACCATCAGGCATGCGTCGCGGGTCATCGCGATCAGCAGGGACTCGCAGAAGGAACTGCAGGGCCGCTATCCCGTGAGCGACAATGCAGTGCGCCGGGTTCCACATGGCGTCGATTGTGACCGATTTCGTCCGGATTGCGCTGGACACCCGGATGTGAGCCCCGACCGATTCACCCTCCTCCATGTCGGCCGACTCGTCTCACGAAAACATGTCGACCTTGGTCTCGAAGCGCTCGCCACACTCGATCGAGATGACGTCGAGCTTCTCGTCGCAGGGACCGGGACCCACAGAGACAGATTGGAACAGAAGACACGCGACCTCGGTATCAGCCACCTGGTCTCGTTCTTGGGGTTTGTTCCGGAAGATGATCTCCCGTCGCTCTACGCCAGTAGTGACGCGTTTCTCTTCCTTTCACGATACGAGGGGTTCGGACTCGTCTTCCTAGAGGCGCTGGCCTCGGGTACGCCAGTGATCGGCTCCCGCGTGGGAGGATTCCCCGACCTCGTCACGGACGGACAGGAGGGGCTGATCGTCGACCGCGACGCCAGCGCGGTGGCAGGTGCAATCGACACCCTCGCGGAGTCACCCGAGCGAGCAGCGCAGATGGGAGAGCGTGCCCGCGCGCTCGCCGAGGGGCGAACCTGGGACGTCGTCGCCGAGGAGACCGAAGCCGTTTACGAGGCCGCTCTCCGCGGAGAATCACCGGACTCGAATAAGCGCGCCTGACCGGTCTCGACCGCGGACGGCTCGTGTTGCACACTCCGGTACACATAAACCCAGGAAGGGCAATCGATCAGGCAACTACCGGACACCGGTCCACACTGATGATTTCAGTCTCCAAGCGGACCCTCTACGCGGTACTCGCGACGGCCTCTCTCGGGACGGCTGGCGTCGCGCTCTTGCTTCCCGAGACACTCGCCGCCCAGCTCGTCGCGCCGGCCTCTCTGCTGCTCGTGCTCCTCGTTCCAGGACTCCTGGGCTATCTCGCCCTCACCGCCTCGGATACTGTCGACATTCGGGCCACGCTCTACGGCTTCGGCCTCTCGGCCGCCCTGCTGATGGCGCTGGGCTTCGTCGTCAATCTCGCCAACCGGCTGTTCTTCATCGACCCGATCCGCCCGCTCCCGGTCTGGATTTCCTTCGCCGCGCTTCTCGGCGTGCTCGGACTCTGTGTCGAGCGCCGCGTCCCTGGCGACCGCATTGACATCGCTCTCTCCTCTTCGCCACAGCCCTACCTCCTCGCCACGCTCCCGCTCGCCGCGGCCGTGGGCGCGCTGGTCGTCGCGGGCGCCGGGACGAACGTCTTCGTCGTCCTGGCGCTGGGGCTCGTCGGCCTCGTCTACCTCCTTGGGGCATTCCAGCCGTTCCACCGCGCGATGCTGATCTTCGCCGTCGCGCTCGCCCTGCTCCTCCACAACAGCCTCATCAGCGAGTTCCTGCTGTGGGGCGACCAGGGCAAGGAAGCCAATCTGGTCTACACTGTCCTCCAGGCCGGCCACTGGGACCCCTCGAACCTTCCGAAAGCTAACAAGGCTGTCATGCTCCGGATCGTCCTCCTCCACCCGCTGCACTCCCTGCTGACGGGGCTGGAGGTGCGCCACGTCTTCAAGATCGCCCACCCGCTCCTCTTTGCGACCGCCCCAGTTGCGCTGTACCGGACCTTCGCCACCCGCGGCCGCGCCCAGGCCGGCTACCTGGCCGCCGGCGCGCTGATGTTCTTCTTCTCCTTCTTTACCGTTCTCGCCCGGAACACCCGGACCGCCATCGCTATCCTCTTCATCATCCTGTTCGTGAAGGTGCTGCTCGACGCCGACCTCGCCGCCCGCACCCGCCGGGTCCTGCTGGTGACCTTCGGGACCTCCGTGTTCGTCTCCCATTACGGCGCGGGCTACATGTTCCTGGCAATCCTCCTCGGTGGGTTCGTCGTCGGCGCCGTCGGCCGCCGCCTGACCGGCCAGCAGGCCCGGTTCCACGAACACCTCACCGGGCCATCCGTCGCCCTCATCGCGCTCATCGACTACGCGTGGTACACCTACGCCCCGCCCGACGCCGCGACGCTGAACACGCTCGTGGGCTTCGTCACCGAGTTCGCCGCCCGCCTCCAGGAGGGCTTTTTCCAGCCCTCGAACTCCGCGACCGCGAACTACGCCGCCAGCTCCTTCTCCTCGCTCTCGCTGAACGGGATCAAGCTCCTGACAATCGTCCTCTTCGCCGTCATCGGCATCGGCTGGCTCGTGGCCGCCTCCCGCGCGGTCCGCGGCGAGGACGGGATCGAGACCAACGTCTCCTACCTCGCGATGGCCACGATGGGTGGCGCGCTCGCCGCCGTCACGCTGGGCCCCGTCGAGCGGTTCAACACCGCCCGGACCATCGCCGTCTCGCTGGCCGTCGTCGCCCCCCTCTTCGCCATCGGCGTCGAGGGGATCCTCGGGGCCATCCCGAGCCGGTCGGCGGTCCCCCGCTGGGCCACCACCGCCGCCTGTCTGGCCATCCTCCTTCCCTTCTTCATCTTCTCCTCGGGGCTGCTGGCCGCGACAGTGACCAACGACTACTCGCCGAACGTGCTGGTCTACCAGGACAGCGTCATCCGGGAGGGCAACGCCGAGAGCAAGAGCTACCTCTACAAGCAAACCCTCCCTGATACGGGCGCCCGCGGGGGTGACTGGCTCGCCCGCCACGGGACCGGCGACGTCTACGGGAGCGGCTGGCCCGGCAACCCCACCTCCGGGGAGATCCGCGGGCCGGTCCCGGCGTACGACTACCACGGCAACGTCTCCGCGGCGACCAGCGACAGCTGCATTTACCTGAGCCCGCTGAGCGTCGACGCCGGCGTGATCCGGATGCCCTCCGCTCACCTCAGCAACGATTTCATGAACGTCTCCGACCTCGACACGAGCGCGCGCTCGACCGTGTACGCCAACGGCGGCGCGACGCTCATGTGCTGACGGCGCCCGGCCCTCTAGAAGCTGTCGGTCCGAGACACTCCGGCGCACTCCACCGAAAATGCCCTGTCTGGCTGGGCAACGCGGGTGGGGCTGAAAGGGGCCGCTCGCGTGGCGGCTTCGCCGCCACGGTATGACGAGGTCGGCGGAGCCGACCTCGCGCTCGGCGCCTGAGACGACGCAAGCCGCGAGGCGCCTCCGGCGCCTCGGCCCGTGCGAACGGGCCGAAGGCCCGTGAGCAGACACCGCAGCGAGGCGAGGAGCACAGCGAGTCGCACTAGCCGAGCGAGCGGGGGCTTTCTTGCTGTCCGCAGTGCCGTCGACACCACGATCTCCCCGGAGTCCCTCGCTCCAGAGGAAGTCGCGAAACCGTCGGTTGGCTGTCGCTGACGGGACAGAGCCACGGACCGTCGAAACGATTACACCACTCCGTATACAGCGTATACGTATGAGCACCACCATCCGTCTCTCCGACGACACGAAAGCTATGCTGAGCGTGCTGAAAGAGGACGACGAAAGCTGGGACGAGTTTCTCACCCGCCTTGCCCGGCGGGAGCGCGATGTCGACGAACTCGGCGGATTCGCGGACGACGATGTCGTCTCCGATATGGCAGACGCCCGTGAAGACGCCCGCGAGGACTGGGACGGCCGCCTCGACGCATGATCTGCCTGGACAACGACGTGTTCAGCCGCTACGCCTCACAGGAATCCTATCCAGCGGTGTCCGACTACCTCGCCGCTCACAGCACCGAGCCGTGGCTCCTCCCCTCGATTGTCCTGTTCGAGTACCTGCAGCGATACTCGGCGCACAATACGATTCAGACGGAGCGACGAACCGTCGAGGACGCCATTGACGGAATCATTCCTGTCGATGCCGACGTCGCCACCCAGGCTGCGAACCTGCGGACTCGTCTCGCGTCCGCCGGCACGTCTCTCGCTGTCCCGGACCTCCTGATAGCAGCAGCCGCCCGGGAGCACGGGTGTACGCTCGCCACCCGAAACAAGACCGATTTCGACAAGCAACCGATTCACGAACTGCTGTCCGTCGACATCGTTCAGTAGCGACGCCCGCAAACCCGCTCGACCGTCGGTGTCGGCTGCTGACGTCCTCCCCGACACTCACCCCAGTAAAAACGGGCCCTCTGCTGTCTCGAGGCGAGCCCTGGTGAGAATCGGCGTGGGAGCGTTTGTCGCCGGCGGTTGGAGCGCTGGCGCGGCTCCGCCGACGAACTCGAGGCCGAGACGGGCGACGAGGGCTGGTCGGACCTCAACGTGCACGGCCTGTGCACCAGCCGAAGTCCCCCGGAAGCCGGCTCGAAATCCCCGCCAACCGACAGGCCTTTTCGGCTCGCATCAGAGCATGCACGCATGAGCGAACAGGGGGAGCAGGCGACCGTCGAGATCCCGGCCGACGTCCGGTCGCAGATTGCGGACCGCGTCGAGCACACCGAGTTCGCTGACGTGAACGCCTACGTCACCCACGTTCTCGAGGAGGTACTCCACCAGGCCGGCGAGGACAACGACCTCTCCGGAGAGACAGTCGACGAGGAGCAGGTCGAAGAACGGCTCAAGTCGCTGGGCTACCTGAACGAGTAATCCCGCTCGATGAAGGTCGCATACCTGTATGACGCAGTTCATCCATGGGAGAAAGGCGGCGCCCAGAAGCGGGTCTGGGAGTTGGCCAGGCGGCTGGCCGACGACCACGACGTCCACCTCTACGGGATGCACTACTGGGACGGCCCGGCTGTGATGACCAAAGAGGGTGTGACCCTCCACGGCGTCTGCGAGCCCAGGGAGCTGTACGTCGACGGCCGACGGTCAATCCCCCAGGCGCTCACCTTCGCCGCCAGCCTCGTTCCCCCGCTCCTGCGCGAGGACTTCGATATCATCGACTGCCAGGAGTTCCCCTACTTCCCCTGTTTCGTCGGGAAAGGTCACGAACTTCTCCGGGACTCGACGCTGGTCGTCACGTGGTACGAGGTCTGGGACGACTACTGGCACGACTACCTCGGCTGGAAGGGCGTCTTCGGGCAGGCCGTCGAGCGCGCCACCGTCCGGCTGGCCGACACTGTCGTCCCCATCTCGGAGTACATCGCCTCGGACCTGCGGGCCATCGGCCGCACGCACGGGCTCGAGGTCGTCGAAAACGGCGTCGACTTCGACGGCCTCCAGGATATCCCCGCAGCGGACGCCGACTGGGACCTGGTCTACGTCGGCCGGCTCTCCGAGCACAAGAACGTCGACTTGCTGCTCGACGCCGCGGCCATCGCCTCCGGGCGGATGGACCGCGAGCTCTCCTGCTGTATCGTCGGCGACGGCCCCGAGCGCGACCGTCTCGAAGCGCACGCCAAGGACGTCGGCGTCGCCGACCAGGTGGACTTTCTGGGCTTCGTTGAGGCCGACGACGACGTCATCGGGAATATCAAGGCCGGCTCGGTGTTCGTGCTGCCCTCGACCCGCGAGGGGTTCCCGAACACGATCCTCGAGGCGAACGCGTGTGGCGTCCCGAGCATCGTCGTCGACCACGAGGAGAACGGGTCGACGGCCGTCGTCGAGGACGGCGTCACCGGCTTCATTACGTCGGTCTCCGCCGAGGCCATTGCCGACCGCGTCGTCGACCTCCTCACAGACGACGACCTCCTCGCGGACCTTTCTACCGGAGCCAGGGAGTTCGGCTGGGCCCACGACTGGGATGTGATCGTCGACGACCTCGAAGACGTATATTCAAGTGCCGTGCAGGCAGACGGCTAACCAGTTGATGTCAGACCGCGATATCCTCGTCACTGGGGGGGCAGGGTTCATCGGCTCGCATCTCGTCCGGCAACTGACCGACGCTGGCGCGAACGTGCTCGTCGCCGACAACTGCTTTTCGGGCACGCCGTCGCTCGTTCCGGCCGGCGCCCGTCTCGAAACTGTCGACATCAGAGACGAGGAGTTCGCGGACCTCATCCGCGCGTTCGAGCCCACCGACGTCGTCCATCTCGCTGCCCTCCACTACATTCCTTACTGTAACGCGAATCCCGAGGAGGCGTTCCAGGTTAACACCATGGGCACCCGCAAGCTCGTCAGCGCGGCCCGCGACCTCCCTGGCCTCGACACGATGGTCTTCGCCTCCTCGGCGGCCGTCTATCCGCCCCGCAAGGGCCCGAACAGCGAAGCCTCCGAAACCGGTCCGATGGACATCTACGGCGAGACCAAGCTGGTCGGGGAAGACCTGATGCGACTGTTCCACAGGGAGACAGGCGTGCCGACGGTGACGGCCCGGCTGTTCAACGTCTACGGCCCCAGCGAGACGAACGAACACCTGGTCCCCGCGGTCCTCGAGCAGGTCCGCCGCGGCAACCGGGAGATCGAACTCGGAAACTTGACGCCCAAGCGTGATTTCGTCCACGTCTCTGACGTGGCACGCGCGCTGAGGACGCTGCTAGCGGAGTTCGAGGGCGGCTACGGAACCTACAACGTGGGCACAGGCACCGAGTGGTCGGTCCGGGAGGTCGTCGAGCAGACCAGCGAGGCCCTCGGCGAGGAGATCGAGGTCGTTCAGGACGAGGACCGCGTCAGGGAGAGCGACCGGCCGCACCTCCAGGCCGACATCTCCCGCATCCGGGCTGACTTCGGCTGGGAGCCCGAGGTCGAGTTCGTCGCGGGCCTGCGCGACCTGCTCGAACAGGACGAGGAGGTGGTCGTCGCGTGACAGAGCGCAACGTCGTCATCGTGACCTACGACAGCCTCCGGGCGGACCACTGCGGGTACATGGGCTACGAGCGGGACACGACCCCCAATCTCGACGAGCTGGCCGAGGAGGGCGTCGGCTTCACGAACGCCATCTCGCCTGCCTCGCGGACGAACCCGTCGATGGCCGGGGTCTTTACCGGCGAGCCCATGGTTGCCAGAGACCGGGTTGCCGACCCGGACCACGCCCGCCGCCACCTCGCGCGCTACGGCACGCTCGCCGAGGAAGTCTCCGGCCGGGGGTACACGACCGGTGCGTTCAATCCGAACGCCTACGCGTCGCGCCACTACGGCTTCGACAGAGGCTTCGACCACTTCGAGGACTTCCTCTTTTCCAGCGACCAGTACCAGCAGGTCTTCCAGAAGCACCTCTCGGATTCCACGCTGTACACGCTGGTCCGGAACTTCAGGAATTACCTGCGACGCGAGGAGGCGTTCAAGACCTGGGATCGGTACATCGATGAGATCGAGGCGTGGTGTAAGGACCAGTCGGAGCCGTTCCTGCTGTGGGTTTTTTCGCTCGATACACACTTTCCGCATCTCACTCCCCGACAGCACCGGGAGTGGAGCAGCCTCTTCGAGCAGTACTACTACAACTGGCGGTGCAATCAGCTCATCGACGAGATGGACCCTGACCTCTCGGAGAAAGAGGTCCGGAAGATCGTCGACATCTACGACGATTCGGTCCGCTTCGGGGACGTGCTGCTCTACGAACTCCAGGAACGGCTGGCGGAGTTCGACCCCGTGTACGTGGTCTTTGGCGACCACGGCGAAGCGTTCGGCGAGCGGGATATATACGGGCACTTCTATCCCTCGCTGTACGAGGAGAACATCCACGTCCCGCTCGTTGTCTCGGAGGCCGTCGACGGGATCGACGACCACACCAAACCGCTCTCGCTCACGCAGGTCCCGTCGATCGTCTCCCAATTCACTGGCGGCGACGACCGGCCGGAGGTCGGTAACTGGGCCGTCGCGTCGGATTACGACGGGCGGACCGACCGGAATCTGATCGCAGTCCGAACTGAAGAAGCAAAGCAGATCGTTTCCTGGCAGGACGGACAAGTGGCCCGTGAGGAGACCTACGACCTGCGCGAGGCTACGCTCGAGGAGTCGCCCCTTCCGATAGACAGCTCGATTCACGAGACGCTGAGGCCACTCACGCAGCGGCGGTATAACCACGAAGAAGAGTTGCTGTCGATCACCTCAAGCGTCGCTGACGTAGCTTAGTCCCAACTTCGCGGAACGTCGACAGCCTCCTGAAGGCCTTCGACGCCGTCACCGCCGAGCACGACGCCACCCTGGGCATCATCGGCGACGGGCCCGAGGCAGAGCGCCTGCGCCGACAGGCCCGCCGGCTCGACCACGCCGACCAAGTCACCTTCCTCGGCTTCTTGGTGGAGTACGAGGCTGTCCTGGGCCACATGCGCGCCGCTAGCGTGTTCGCGTCGCCGTCGACCCGCGAGGGCTTCGGGATCACCTACGCCGAGGCGATGGCCGCCGGCTGTCTCGTCGTCGGCGCTGACCATCCCGACCCCGCCGCGGACGAGGTAGTCGGCGACGCGGGCTACCTGCCAGTGCCGACCCGCAAGGGCGTCGCCGCTGCACCCGACGCCGGGCTTTCCGGACAGGCCCCAACAGGCGATCCGCGAGAGCGAGCGCGACAGTTCGACTGGGGAAAGGTCACCGACCAGGCGGAGGAGGTCTCCGAACGGGCGAGGGCAACGTGAAGCTAACACCTGCTGGGATCCCCATTTGTGCAGACTGTCCTCGCCTGAGACTGTCGTTAGGAGAATCATCAACAACTCACCGCAAGGGTAGTGGAGGTGTCGGTGGACCCATTGCCTACCGTTTCGAAGGATGCCTCACAGCAGTATTTCAGTCCTTTCGTACCTTTCATTCCTATTACTTTTTACAATCCTCGCCGTACTCGTACACAGGCATGTCGATCGACCGGGACACCTTCGAGAACACGAGCGAGGAAGAACTCGCGGACCTCTCCGTCCCTGACCAGGTACTCGGGTTTCTCGTTGCCAACGATGACCGTGCTTTCAAAGCGCGCGAGGTCGCCTCCCAACTCGGTGCCGACGAGGGCGCAGTCAGTACCGCACTCTCGCGGCTGAAAGAGCGAGGGCTGGTCGAACACAAGGCGACGTACTGGGCGGTGACCGACGACGAAGACCGGCTCGAGGGGTACAGTGGCTACGAGCGGGCGACGGCACTGTTCAACGAGCGACTCGGAGCGGAAGACAAGGAATCGTGGCGTGAGCACGCACCCGGTGAATCTCATCCGAACGTGGAGAGCGAGCAGTGACTGACGAGGAAGAGTGCCCAGTCTTCGAGCGAGGGATGTCGTCTACGGTGATGATCCATTCAAGAGTGAAGAGAATGCCCGACCCTGGCTCGTTCTCTCGAACCACGAGGGGCGCCCGTTCCACGCCGAGCAGTACCTCGCGGTGACGTTGACTTCGCAATCTTGGATGGATGGGCTCGTCGACATCCCCGATGGAAGTTGGGTCTGTGGTGGGACACCCGAGGAGAGTCGGGTCGTCCCGTGGGGTATCCAGTCGATCGACCACGAAGACATCGACTTCTGGCAAGGCCGTTTGGAGAGCGATATCGTCGACGAGGCTGTTGCTGCCCTCGTCGAAGAACTTCGATAGCGGCTGTGCTACCAGGACAACCCCGGGTACTACCAGGAAGGGATCTCATCGGGCCTCAGGGCGGGCACAATCCCACGACGATTGATATTTCCCCGCCAGTCTCAACGAGGCCGAACCTGTGATCCAAACTCCGCGTTACTGGACGAGATCCCCGAAGCGGCACGGAAGTGAAAGCTACGGCCGTCAACTGCGATCCAAACACGGCCGTAGAGCCCGCAAGTAGAGGGAATTCGGAGTTTTGATCCCGGTTTTGGACCAGTTTCGTCCGCGAGAGTCAACTCTCGTAATAATCTTATTTTTGCCGAAGAGACCCCGGAGACGTGCTCAGCGCCCTGGTTTGAAATCTTGTCGCTCTGATGGTGGGCAGCCCACCGAGGTGGCTACCAGCAAACCGCAAGACGGCAACCGTGTTTGGATCCGAAGCCGGCCCGAAGTAACTCACAAATGACGAGCGACCTTTCACGTCGGACAGTCTTCCCACGTTCGGAATCGCCAGACGGAATCCGGTCACGTCTACATCCCCACAGCCGGGGGGCGGTTCCAAGACTACCGATCCAAACTCCGAATTAGCCACTACTTGCGGGCTCTGAGCGGAGTTTGGATCCCGGATTGAGTGGGTTTCCGACGATCAATGACCCGATAGCCGGTCCTTAGCCGGTCACGCGGAGTTTGGATCGAACGGTGTCCGACCCCGATTCAGCGAAAGGAGTAGTTTTCTCTATCCTAACAGCGTCAGGCAGAAGCGGTGTAGCCAGCGTCCTCGACCACGCGGACCACGTCGCCGATGTCAGCGTCGCCGTCGATCTCGACCTGCTGTGACTCGCGGTCGGCTGTGGCGCCATTGACGCCGCTCAGCTCACACACCGCCTCTTCGACGGTCTGTTCGCAGTGCTCACACGACATCCCCTCGACGGTGATTGTCGTCATATCGATATCTACGTCGGCCTCTTTTGCGGCTTTTCTTTCGATACTTCGGAAGCGATTGACGCTCGGTTTCGAACCCAAAATCTCGTTCCGAACGAGCGGAGTGTTCGTAACGATAAGCGCATTGAACGAGGACTCTGTAGGTATAGTTGAGCGCCAGTCATGGCCACTTCCCGATGGTGATCACGATGTCACAGACTGACCGACAGCTCGTCACGCTCGTGCTCGTCCTTTTCGGAGCGGTCCTGCTGTTGCCCGTGTTAGTGGGCGGGGCGATGGGATTCGGCCCCGCAATGACTGGGATGTGGGACGGCGGGGTCTGGGGAACCAGACAGTCGTCCTGGTGGATGACCCTGGCCGGTGTCGTCCTCCGGCTGGTGGCGCTCGCCGTCGTCATCGCCGTGGGCTATCTGTTCTACCACGCGTTGACTGACGAGGACGACTCCGACCAGGCTCTGGAAGATCTCCGTCTCGCCTACGCCCGGGGCGACCTCTCCGATGAGGGGTACGAAAGCCGACGCGAGAGACTTCAACGAGACATCTGACCAAACAAACCAAACCATGACCCAGCCCTCCTTCGCTGACCACAGGCGTGCCAGCCCGTCCCTGCCGCACTGGCTCGACCGGTACACCACTTACGCCCTCTACGGACTGGGTGCCGGAACGCTGCTGGCGGTCGTCGCGCTGTTCACGAACCCGGTGCCCGACCCCTCGTTTCCGTGGGCGACGCTTCCAGCGTCGCTGCGACTGCCAGTGACCCAGCCACGGGTCGAACACTGGCCGGTGACGTACACCCTCGGCATCTGGCTCTGGATTCTGGGGTTCCCGGCACTCTTCCTCGCAGGGTACCGCCGATACGGTGACCGCCTCCCGGGCGGGCCGACGGCGTGGCTCGCCGGCCTGCCGGTGCTCGCGATGCTCGCCTGGACCACCTACTGTCGGTTCTTCTGGCCGAAACTCGAGCCGGCGACGTGGAACGCCCCGTCGTACACGCTGGTCTGCTGGCTGTACTGCTCGTCGTACGACCCGCTCTGGAGCAACGCCGCGTACTTCGTTGCTGTACTGGGTGTCGGTGCGACGGTCGTCGCCGCCCGCCGGTTGAGCGTCGCCCCGTACGCGCTGGGCCTGTTCGGCGTCCTCGCGCTACCGCTGGGGCTGCCGGCCCTGTACGAAGGGTATCGATGTCACAGGACTGCCGGGGCTGCCGCCGACGGCGGTGAGACCTGACGGGACTCTAACTCGGCTCTATCGCTGGCCAGATTCCACCCGCCTCGAAGCCGCTCGCCCCCAGATTTACTGGGACGCCGAGTGTTGCCCACGACATGGCGCTTCGCTCAACGCCCGACCACCGGTTCGACCACCTCGAGGGGTACGACTACGAGCCACAGTACGTCACGGCGGTCGACGGCAACGCCGACATGGCCTACGTCGACGTTGGCAGCGGCGAGGAGACGTTTCTCTGCCTCCACGGCGAGCCCACGTGGGGGTACCTGTACCGGAAGATGATCCCCGAGCTCCGCACCGAGGGGCGGGTCGTGGTCCCCGACTTCGTCGGCTTCGGGCGGTCGGACAAGTACACGACCGTCGAGGAGTACAGCTTCGAGATGCACTACCAGTCCCTGGAGACCTTCGTCGAGGAACTGGACCTCCAGGAAGCGACGCTCATCTGCCAGGACTGGGGGTCGGTGCTCGGCCTGCCGCTCGCGGTCTCGGAGCAGCCCCACCGGTTCGACCGGGTCGTCGCAGCAAACGCGTTGCTGACCGACGGCGAGCGCGACACCACGCTCACCGACACCTGGTACGGCTTCAAGGAGATGGTGGAGGCGGCACGGGACCTCCCGCTGGCGACGTTCGACATCTCCGGCCTCATCGACTTCTCCTGCGAGGGGACGCTGTCACCGTCGGCCGCTCGTGCCTACGACGCTCCGTTCCCGGACGACGAGACCAAGGCCGGCGCCTACGCCTGGCCGCCGATGGTGCCCCAGGACCCCGACATGCCGGGCGCGGACCTCCACGCCGACCTGCTGGAGGACCTCGAGGAGTACGACAAGCCGTTCCTGACTGCGTTCTCGGACGCCGACGACGTGACGCGCCACTACCGCGACCAGTTGCGTGAACTGGTGCCGGGGGCCGACGACCAGCCCGACATCTGGATCGAGGACGCCGGCCACTTCCTGCAGGAGGAGGCCGGGGGAGAACTCGCGGAGTACGTCACCGATTTCGTCCGCCGGACGCGGGGCTGAGACCCTCTCACGGTGAGGGCTGTCTCGATACACCGCCCCGGACCCGGGGCGTCAGACACCGGTCCCCGCCCGCGGGGTGTTCACCGCCGCCCGAGCAGGAGGAGGGCAACAAGCACCGCCACAGCAGTCCCGAGAACGGTGAATCCTGGCGTGCCATCACCGGTCGTTTCGGCGGGGGGCGTCCCCGTTCGGGTCCGTGGCGTGATGGCGGACTCTCCCGAGCCGTCTGAGGTCGCTGACTGTGTCGCTGCCCTTCCCGTCTTGTCACCGGAGGGCGGAGGAGATGTAGTTCCCGGCCCCGAGTCAGTCGGTGGCTCCGGCGGACTCGTCGGCGTGACGGTCGTCGAGGGGGGCGTCACCGGTGACGAGACGCTCGTCGTCGGCGGAGGGACCTCGGTCCCGTCGCCTGCCCCCCGGTCACCGTTGTCGGTCGACGGCGGCGTGCTCGCGGCCCCCTCCCGGACCGTGAGCGAGCGCCCGTCGCTCTGGCCGAGGAGTTCCTGCCGGCCGAAGGCCTCCTCCTCGCCCTGGGCGATGCCGTAGAGGGTGTACTCGCCCGCATCGAGGCTGGAGGCGTCGACCGTCGCGACGTACCCCGACCCGGATGCTGAGGCTTCGACGGTGTTGACCTCCCCGTCGCCTGCGAGCACGGCCTGTACCTTCGCGGGCTCCGGCGGGACGGCGGTGTCCACGCGCGATACGTCGATAGCCACCTGGAACTGGTCGCCCTGCTCGACTTCCGAGGGCGCGTCGGCGGCGACCTCGTACCCGCTGACGAGCAGCGGCAGCACGTCCTGATAGACTCCGTCTGCGTACGGCGAGACTGCGTAGGAGCCCGGTTCGTACCCGGAGAGGTCGTAGGTGAAGGTGTCACTTCCATCACCGCGTTTCGAGGCTTCGATCCGCTCCTCGCTGTTACGGATGTGGAGTCGGTACACCTCTTCGGGGGCGTCGACGCTGACCGTCACCTGGTCACCGGCCCTCGCGCGGATCATCGAGTCGATGGTGTGAGACTGCTGCTGGACGTCGACGGTCCGCTCCGGGACGTCGATGGCCCTGTCCGAGGAGACCTGATAGCCACTCGCCGCGGTGAGGGCGGCGCTCAGACTGAGTGCCACAACGAGTACGACGAGGAGCCCGCGGGGACGCATAGCTCCACGTCCGGGGTCGCCTCCCAAGAAAGGTACGGATACCCGAGTCTTCGGGGGCACGTCTCCGACCCGAAGCCGCGAAGCCGGTAGCCGACCTGCCCGCCGGGTAAGTGTTGGATAAAGAGTTTTAATCTGCGCCTATCTTGTTCGACATAAATGTCTCTTGCTCGGGGGAGACGGGGTGTCCCCGCGTTGGTAGTCGCCCTGGTCGTGATCGTGTCAGTTCTCTCGTACGTTCCGGCCGCGGGAGCCACCGGCCACACCGACCCGCCACCGCAGGCGGACGTGTTCGAGGTGAGCGACAGCGTGTCGGCGTGGGACCGGGCGGTCCTCCCGCTCCGCGCCGACACAGCGAGCGCAGCCTACACGGTGCCGAACGCCGAGTGGCGGGTGGTCGATACAAGTGACAACGAGGCCAACCTGAACAAGGACCCGCTTGCGGTCTACGGTACAGATACGGAGATCACGTTCACCTTCGACGACAGTCTCGCGAACTACGCCGGATTCGCCGACGAGAACGTCGAGGTCGTCCGGGCCCGTATCGAGGAGTCTGGAGACGGGACCGTCCCGTCGTCGTTCTCCGACGCCCTCGACCAGGTGACCGCGTCCAACGCGAACGAAAACGCGACGTTCACCGAGGTCGACCCGTCGCTCGCCGTCGGTGGAGATGGGACAGTGCAGTTCTCGGACACGCCCAGCAAGAGCGGCCACTACCTCTACTTCGTCGCCGTTAACGAGACCGGCAAGGACGGCTTCACCGTCACGGACGGTGGGGTCGGCGTCGACGGTGAGGTCACGGTCGTCGGGATGGAGCAGGTCGTCGTCCGCAAGGGCTCAGGGTCAGTGACCCCACCCAGCTCGATCCAGCCCGGGGACAACGCGACCTTCGACGTCGACGCCGGAAGTAGCATCCAGGGAACCGACATCGAGCAGGCGGTCGTGCTCTACGACGAGGACAGATTCGTTGCCCAGTCGTTCGTCCACGAGATAGACGCGAGCGTCACCAGCGACTTCAACCTCAGCGAGGACAGCACCCTCTACTCCGATATCGACGAGGTCAACGGCGTGGGGCGAACGGCGGACCGGATCGGCGCGCTCGGGGTCGATTTCAGTGACGGCACGGTCTCGGGACCCACGAGTGTCGGGACCATCGTCGACTTCATCGGCGAGGAAGCAAGCACCGACCTGCCGGAAGTGAAGGACAATTCGGACGACCAGGACATCGTCCTCGACGGGTCGGCCACAGTCATCAACACGACCCATCGTGACACCGAAATCACCGTCGAGACGTTCGACAACTGGACGACTGGCGACTATCGGTTCGTCTACGTTGCTGTCGGCGAGGACAGCGGGGAGATGGTCACCGATACTGGGACAGTCACCATCGAACAGGAGAGCGACGACGAAGACGACAGCGACGGCGGTGGCGGACCGCCTCCCGGAGACGGCGGCACATCCCCGGGCGGTGGCGGCGCGCCCGGTGACGGCGACGACGGTGACGGGGAACCCGAGCCCCCGGACGACGGTGAGACCGAACCCCCACAACAGCCGGTGGTGATCGAGCCGCCGCTGACCAGAACGAACAACACGGTCACCGCGACGGTCCCCTCCGTGGCAGCGAACCAGTCCGTCGCACTCGACGTCTCGCTGTCGACCGCGACTGACCGCGGTGGGATCACCGTCGAGCGCCTGCAGGTCACACCCTCCACACCGGCCACGAACGTCACGACCCGGGTGACGACAGGGCAGGGGCCGCCGAGTGGCACGCCCGCACTCGACCGCGCGGCATCGGTGGGCTACGTGACCGCCGACCTCGAGAACGTCACCGACCCGGACACGACGCCCGGAACCTTCGAATTCACCGTCTCACAGTCGCTTCTCGACGAGACGGATGTCGAGCCCGAAGACATCGTGATGTACCGCTTCACCGGCGGCGAGTACGTCCCGGTCGAGACGGACTACATGGGTGGCAACCGATTCCAGGCGACCACGCCAGGGTTCTCGACGTTCGCCGTCGGTGCCCCGCCGGCACCCGCGGCCGACCTGCGGGTGACAGAAGCCTCTCTCGGTGCGGCGACCGTCACCGCCGGGGACAGCGTCGACCTCTCGGTGACGGTTCAGAACGCGGGCGGGGCCGACGGAACGGCCACGTTCGAGGTCACAGCCGACGGGGAAGTTCTGGCGACCCCCGAAATCTCGGTGCCGGCAAACGCAACCGAAACGGCGACAGTGCCGGTCGCAATCGACACCGCCGGCGACTACGAGGTCGCGATCAACGGGACAACGGCGGGGACGCTCACCGTCGAGTCGCTGACTCCGACGACGCCGTCGACCGGGCCGGGCAATCCCGGTCAGGGCACCGCCGGCCCGGGGACGGCGACGCCACCGGGAGACTCGGACGGTCAGGACGGCTTCGGCGGGCTCGGGCTGGTGGTGCTCGTCCTGGTCATCCTCGGCCTCCTCGCGACAGGGGTGTGGTATGACCGCCGGACGGAGTAGCTCCCCCGACCCCGTCGTCACCCTTTGCCGGCACCGCGTGCCTGCACGCCGGCTCGGCCGCTCTGTGGGGGCCACGACTCGGTGGGATGTGGTACCCGCGCCCGAGCGGTGCAGTGCCGGTCACGAGCACCCATGACTGCGAGCAAGACCGACGAGAAGACGGCCACGGTCGGGGAGACGGTCGTCTCGGGTGACGACCTCGTCCGCGAGTACACCCGCGGTCAGGGACGGTTCACGAGCGACGGACCCACCGTCCGGGCACTCGACGGTGTCTCGGTGTCCGTCGCGCGCGGCGAGGTAGTCGGGGCCGCCGGCCCGAGCGGGAGCGGAAAATCGACGCTCCTGCACCTGCTCGCAGGGCTCGACACGCCCACCTCGGGGACTGTCCGACTCGCCGGCGAGGACGTCGGCGAGCTCGGAGCGCGGGGTCGTGCCCGGCTCCGGCTGGACCACGTCGGGGTCGTCTTCCAGCGCTTTCACCTCCTGCCGGCGCTGTCCGCGCGGGCGAACGTGGCGCTCCCGCTGGTCGAACAGGGGCTTGGGAAGAGCACGCGACGCGAGCGAGCGGAGGCCCGCCTCGAGGAGGTCGGGCTCGATGACCGCGTGAGACACAAACCCGGGCAGCTCTCCGGCGGCGAACAGCAACGCGTCGCCATCGCCCGGGCGCTTGTGACTGAACCGGATTTGCTCGTCGCGGACGAACCGACCGGCGAACTCGACGCAGCCACGAGCGACACGGTCCTCTCGGCGCTCGAGGCGGTCGCCGACGAGCGCGCGGTCGTCGTCGCGTCACACGACGAGCAAGCACTCGACGTCTGCGACCGGGTGCTCCACCTCCGGGACGGAACGCTCCGCGAGGACGACTGAGATGCCCGGGAACCGGCTCGTGGCACTGGTGGGCCTCGGCGCACGCCGGATCGTCGGCCGGGTCCGGATCGCCCCACAGCGAGTCCTCCTGTGCGTGCTGGGTGTCGGGCTGGCGGTTGGGTTGATGGTCGCCGTCACCGGTATCTCCCTGGGGCTGGCCTCCCAGACGGTCATCGAGGGGGACGACGTCGACTACTGGGTCGTTCCGAAAGGCGCGGACGTGCAGTCGCTCGCAGTCTCGACCGGTGGGGTCCAGCTCGGCGGGGTGCACGGGGCGAGCGAGCGCCTCGCGGCCGACCCGCGGGTCGAGTACGCGACACCGGTCCTGCTCGAACTGCTGCCGGTGCGGGACGCGACCACCGGCGAGCAGACGTACGTCCTCGCCGTCGGCGTCGTCGCGCGCCAAGAGGGGACGGTGCTGGGGCTACCGACGGACCCGCTCGCTCCCGGGGACCCCCACTACGCGAACGGGAGTTACGACGGGCCCTGGACCGGGGATGTCGTGCTCAACGAAGCCGCTGCGACGCTCACCAACGCCTCCACGGGTGCCCGCCTCGACCTCGTCCGGGGTGGAGCCAACCGGTCGCTGACCGTCTCCGGTGTCGGGTCCGGCGAGACGACTACCGGTGTCGGCACGCCCCCTCTCGCGCTCGTGCACCTGAGCGAACTCCAGTCGCTCACCGGCGCGACCGAGGGCGACCTGGCCGACCAGGTGCTGGTCAGCACCGACGACCGGGGGGTCAGAGAGCGGGTGGAGCGTGTCTACCCGCGGACGACCGTCGTGACGCGGAGCGGGCTCGCCGCCCAGCAGGTGACGGCGTCGAACCTGCCGCTGGCCGTCGCCGTCGCCGCCCTGGTCTCGGCTGTCGTCGTCGGGGTGCTCTTCGTGACGACGCTGATGGGACTGGAGGTGAACGCGGACCGCCGCCACCTCGGGACGCTGGCCGCGCTCGGCCTCGGCCGGCGGTCGCGGTCGCTCCTGGTCGCCGCCGAGACCGTCACTGTCTCGCTGCTCGGTGGCGTCGTCGGGGTCGTCCTGGGGTTGCTGGCCATCCTCGCCATGAACTTCCTCGGGGGCGCGACGTCCGGGGTCGGCGCCGTCGCCAGGTTCGACCCGCTCCTGCTGGGGTACGCCCTGGCGGTGGCCGCGGTCATCGGGCTGCTCGGGGCACTGTACCCCATCCTGCTGAGCCGGCGGACCGACCCGCTCGAGGTGGTCGCGCGGTGACCCGACCGGTACGCGGGGTGCTACCGCGGTGAGCCGGCTGGCGCGGGTGCGGGCGCTGGCGGGTATCACCGGCGCACAGCTGTGGCACGACCGGACGCGGACGGTCCTCGCGGTCCTCGGGGTCGCGATGGCCGTGCTCGCCTCGGTCCTGCTGGTGAGTGTCGGGGCCGGCGTCGTCGAGACCGGCCAGCAGAAGTTCGACCAGTCCGGCCGGGACCTGTGGGTCACCGGCGGCCCCGTCCAGCTCCGCCCCGGCTCTGTCGGTGGCTTTCAGAACTCGCTGGTCGGGGCACACGACCTCGCGGATTCAATCGAGAACCACGAGGCCGTCTCGACGGCCGTACCGATGACCTTCCAGACGGTGTACGCGAGTGCCAACACCTCCGAATTCCGGACGGTCGTGGCCGTGGGCGCGCCCGCACGGGGCCCTTCGGTCACGATCACCGAGGGGCGGCCGTTCCAGTACCGCGACGTTCACTACGGCGACGGTAACTACTCGGGGCCAATGACCTACGAGGCCGTCCTCAACGAGCGGGCGGCCGACCTGCTCGGCGTGTCGGTCAACGACACCGTCCACGTCGGTGGCACGCTCGCAGCGGCCCGGCAACACGAGTTCCGCGTGGTGGGCATCTCACCCACCTACTCCCGGTTCGTCGGGGCGCCGACCGCCACGCTCCATCTCAGCGAACTCCAGGAGCTCGTCGGCACGACAGCGAGCGACCGCGCGACCTTCATTTCCGTCCGGCTCACGGACGGGGCGTCGGTGACGGCGGTCGAACGGGACCTCGCGACCCGGTATCCGGAGTACACGGTGCGGACGAACCGCGACCAGCTCGAGGCGACGCTGCAGGACCAGGCGGTCGTCCTCGTCAGCGGCGCCAGCCTGGTCGCGCTCGCTGTCCTCGCGGGCGTGCTGTTGCTTCTGAACCTCCAGCTCTCCTTCGTCACCCGCCACCGGGAGCGCTTCGGCGCGGTCAAAGCCACCGGCGTGTCCGGCACCTCACTGCTGGTCCTGGTCGGGTGCAACGCGGTCTGTATCGGGTTACTGGGCGGGGTGGTCGGGGTGGCGCTGGCCGTCCCGAGCCTCTGGGGCGTCAACTACGTCGCCGAGGCAGTGACGGGCTTTCAGGGGCTCGTCACCGTCTCCCCGGCCATCCTGCTCGGGGGGCTCGGCCTGGCCGTCGCCGTGAGCTGTCTCGGCGGGATCGTCGCCGGCGTCTACCTGGCGCGGATGCGCGTCCTCCCGGCGCTGCGCTCGGAGTGACCGGGCGCTCAGAACCGTCCGGGACGGTACGCGTCCAGGTCGACCTCCGGGTCCCGGCCGGCGAGGAGGTCCGCGACCAGCTTCCCCGTATAGGGCCCTAGCTGGAGTCCGGTCGCGCCGTGTCCCGTCGCGAGAAACGCCCCATCGACGCCCGGGACCGCCCCCACGAGCGGGAGGCCGTCGGCGGCGACCGGCCGGAGTCCGGCCCTGAGGTCGCGAACGCGGGCGTCGTCCAGCCCCGGCGCCAGCGCCCGAGCCGTCCCGAGCAGTTCGTGGACGCCCGCGACCGTCGTGTCGGCGCGGTAGCCGACCTCTTCGTCGGTCGCGCCGATGGCCACCCGCCCGCCGTCCCAGGGGACGAGATACCGGTGGCCGAAGCCCGTCACGACCGGCCAACCGCCGGTGTCGGCCTCCGTCTCCACGTGGACGATCTGTCCCCGGACCGGATCGACGGGCACGTCCAGGCCGAGCTGGTCGGCGAAGGCCGGCGACCACGCGCCGCCGGCGAGGACGACGGTGTCGGCCGCCAGTTCCCCACTGGTGGTCTCGACGCCGGTCACAGTCCCACCCGCGGTCCGGAGGCGCTCGACGGCGCCGTCGCGGACGTCGAGCCCGTGGGTTCGTCCCGCGGCCCGGAGTGCCGCCTCGAACTGTTTGCCGTCCACGCGGGCGCCGCGCTCGTAGTACAGCGCGCGCTCGGGCGTCGCCAGCGGCGGCACTCGCTCGACTGCTTTCTCGGGTGCGAGTTCCGTGACCGTCCCCCCGGCGGGGTAGCCCATCGTCGCCTGCCGCTCGCGCAGGCGCCGCTCGACTTCCTCGAAGGTGCCGACCGCGTCGTCGTCCATCGCGACGGCCAACAGTCCACACTGGGTGTACCCGGTCTCCTCAACCCCCGTCTCGCGGAGTTCGTCGACCAGGTGGGGGTAGTACTGGACGGCCGGCGCGGCCAGCCGGAACCACTCGTCGGAGGCGTTGCGGCTGCTGGTCGGCGGGGAGAGGATCCCCGCGCCAGCGTCGGTCGCCCGGCCCGGGTCCCTGCGGTCAACGAGGACCGTCCCGTGCCCGTCGCGGGCCAGGTGGTAGGCGACCGCCGAGCCGACGATGCCACCGCCGACCACGACTGCGTCGGTCATACGCCCCGTTTGCCGCTCCGGGGTTGTCAGTCCCGGGGCCTGGCCGGTCGGGGACAGTCACCCGGCCGACCGGCTGCCGGGACGACGCCTTCACACGTCGGACCGCGCGCCCGAGCCTGAACCACCCACTGAGGTCCGGTCTTAACAACCCACTCACAAAATGAGCGTTGAGAGGATCGAGGCGGGAATATAGGTATCCGCTCGTACGTCCCCGGATGTGCCGGTTCTGGCCCTGTATCACTCAAATCTGATTTTGAAACGCCCGCGACAAATTATCAAATTTACGATATATTTATGGGGTGCGAGCGGGACCGTCCAGACGCCATGACAGCGACAACCGACGCAAACGCGGACGCCGAACGTCTCGAAGAGTACGTGAACAGCCTCGCCGGCACGCACGGTATCTCGGGGTACACGACCACACCCGACGGGACGGTCGTGTACGCCGCGTACGCGGACGGCGGCTACGACCTGCGGACCGAAACGGAGTGGCTCACCGACGCCGACGGCGACGTCACGTCCCCGGAGTGGCTGGACGGGCGAGAGACACTGCTCGCCCTCCGGGACGTCGACGGAAACGAGCAGTTCGACCTGCTCGAGGTCGACCCCGAGACCGGCGAGGTCACTCCCTTCCTCGACGACGAGTACATGAACGTCAAGGCCCGACAGCACCCGACCGACCCGGACCGGGTCGCGTTCGTCTCCAACCGCGACCGGTCGCTGGACCTGTACACGCTGGACCTCGCGGACGGGACCGTCACGCGCCGTTCGGAGGCGGCGGAGCCGGTCCTGGGGTACGCGTGGTCGCCCGACGGCGACCGCCTCGTCTACCAGGCCGGCACCTTCGAGGAGTCGGCGCTGCGGGTCGTCAGCCTCGAGCTGGACCGGGACGACGTCTTCGTCGACGAGCCCGACTCAGAGCAGTCCATCGCCTTCACCGACGACGGCGCCGGCGCCTGGTCCGAGGCGGGCGTGGTCTTCACGACCAACCACCGGACCGGCTACCGCGAGCTCGCGGTCGCCGCCGGCGACGGCGAGTACGACCTCCGCTACGTCAACAACCGCGACAAGTACGACCCGCAGTGGACCGACGACGGGGGGATCGCCTTCCTCGAAGCCCGGGGAGGCAACCGCGAGCTGCGCGTCCTCGAGGACGGCGACGTGACGGCTGTCGAGCGGACCGGGATGAACATGGACGTGAAGACGACCGACGGCGAGGTCTACTACAAGCACTGGAGCCCGGCGACGGCTGGCGACCTCCGGCGGAAGGGAGAGCGAAAAGGAGAGACCGTGGTCGACACGGGACAGGTCGACATCCAGACGGTCGCGCCCGAGGAACTGACCTACGAATCCTTCGACGGCCAGGACGTCGCGGCCCGGCTCTACCGGCCGGCAGGGGATCCAGTCGGCGGGCTGGTCAAGGCCCACGGCGGTCCGGAAGCCCAGCACTACAACCGGCTGGACATGGTGACCCAGACGCTCGTCCACGCCGGCTTCGAGGTGCTGGCGCCGGACTTCCGGGGCAGTCTGGGCTACGGACGCGCGTTCCGGAAAGCCAGCGACGGCGACCTGGGCGGGGACGACCTCACGGACGTGGTCGCCGGCGCGGAGTACCTCCGCGGCCGGGGTCGCGAGCGGGTCGGGCTGCTGGGTGGCTCCTACGGCGGGTACATGACGCTGATGGGTGTCGGCGCGACCGACGCCTTCGACGCCGGCGCCAGCGTCTGTGGCGTCGTCAACTGGGCGACGGCCGTCGAGAACGCCCGGGCCTACCTGGGCGACGTGCTGATGCGCAAGCTCGGCGGCACGCCCGAGGAGAAACCCGACCTCTACGAGGAGCGGTCGCCGGTCACCTACACCGACGACATCGACGTGCCGCTTTTGGTCGTCCAGGGGGCGAACGACCCGCGCGTCCCACAGAGCGAGGCCGAACAGCTCGTCGACTCGCTGGCCGAGCGTGACGTCGACCACGAGTACCTGCTCTTCGAGGACGAGGGTCACGGCGTCGTCAAGACAGAGAACCGCGTCGAGTACATCACCCGCACCGTCGAGTTCTTCGAGGACCATCTCTGAGCCACCGACAATGACAACACCTTCCACCAACCACGCAGAACGGCGCTCACACAGTGACGACGCGAACGGCGCGCACGACGACAATGACCCTGCAGCGCACCGGCCGATGACGGTCGGGGAGATCCAGAACGCCTACGCCGACTACGCGGACCGCCTGGGCCGGTTCGAGTGGGCCGACCGGCTGGTCGCGGGCCGGTACCGCCGGGCCCGGTTCGGGGACGTCTCCGGCCGGGTGCTCGATGTCGCCTGCGGGACCGGGCCGAACTTCCGGTATCTCCCCGAGACGGTCGACCTCGTCGGGGTCGACATCAGCCCGGAGATGCTCGACAACGCCGCGGACCGCCTCGCGGACCTCGAGGTCGACGGCACGCTCGAGCGGATGGACGCTCAGGACCTGGCGTTCGACGACGACAGCTTCGACGCCGTGATTTCGGCGCTGTCGACCTGTACGTTCCCCGACCCTGTCGCCGCGCTCCGGGAGATGGAGCGCGTCTGCAAACCCTCGGGGACCATCCGGCTCGTCGAACACGGCAAGAGCGACGTCGGCCCGGTCGCGCGCTTCCAGGAGTGGCGCGAGGACGCCCACTACGCGAAGATGGGGTGTCGCTGGACTCAGGAGCCCCACGAGGTCGTCGCCGAGGCCGGTCTGTCGGTGCGGGACAGCTCCACCGGCCTGCTCGGGATGGTCACGACCTTCGAGATCGACCCCGCGTGAGGCCGCCCCCGGAGGGACTCCCCCGCCAGGGGTCGCCCCGGGATTTCATTACCGACGGGGCCGACCCGCCGGCATGGACACCGAGCGGACGGCGGCCGAGGTGTTCGGGCTGCTCTCCGACGAGACTCGCCTCGACATCCTCCGGACGGTGGCGGAGGCACAGAACGAGGACCACAGGACGGGCGTCGCCGAACTCTCCTTCTCGGAGGTCTACGACCGGGTCGATGTCGACGGGACCTCCAAGCTGTCCTACCATCTCGGCGAGCTGACGGGTACGTTCCTCCGCAAGCACGACGAAGGGTACGCCTTCAGCCACGCCGGCGAGCAGATGGTCCGGTTCATCCTGGCGGAGAACTACCGCCAGCCGCCCGACATCGGGCCGGTCGAGGCCGACGGGACCTGCCTGCGCTGTGGCGAGCCCGGCCTGGAGGCGGTCCTCCAGGACCAGTACTTCGTGCTCCGGTGCCCGGACTGTGAGCGGCCGACCTTCACGTACCGGGTCACGCCGGCGCAGGCGCGCAGCCACGCCGAGGCCGACCTGGTCGAGGCCGTGACCTGGGAGCTGGCCGGCGACCTGCTCAAGACGCGCCAGGGGGTCTGCCCGGACTGTGCCGGCCGGCTCGACACCGACGTGATCGACCTGGACGACGTGCCGAGCGGGGAGACGGTGCCGACGTCGTTCGCGGCTGCGAGTGAGTGTCGGGAGTGTCTGCGGTATCTCGGGCTGCCGCTGTCACACGCCGCCGCCTACCACCCGGAGTCGGTCGCCTTCCACTGGGAGCACGGTATCGACATCGCGGGCACCGGCCTGTGGGAGTTTCACGACCGCCTCCACGACGGCCGGTGGACTACCGACCGCGTCGACACCGACCCGGACGAGTACCGCGTCGAGCTCGAACAGGAATCCGCGACGCTGCGGCTCTACCTCGACGACGAGGCGACCGTCACCCGGACCGAGCGCGTCCGGAGCAGGGACCAGCGCGGTCGCCGGTCCTGAGTGTTCGCGGACAGCCCGGCAACACAAACCTGAACACGGAGCTGCCGACACTCCACCGTCCTGTGGGTTCCAGTTCACGTGCTGAATGCTGGGCGCGTATTTCCTAGAACACACGAGGGACATGTCTTCTGCGCCCCCGGCGGACACAACAGGTAGTGAACTACCCCTGCCTACTCACTCGCGGCGTAGCCGCTCGTTCCTTGAGGCAGGGGCTTCCTGCCAGCGGCCGCACTGCATGGAGGACGACCCCGATATATGATAACACCCTGGGGCTAACTCGGTCACGTATGGACGCCGAGCGCGGATTCCAGCTCGTATTGCTTGCCATTGCCGTGGTGCTGGTGTTCCTGCTATTGCGTCCATTTCTGTCCGTCATACTGGGAGCGATTCTGTTAGCGTACTTGCTCTCAGCGCCCTACGATTGGCTGGCCCCTCGTGTCGGCGAACGGATCGCTGCTATATCGCTGATCCTTGCTACACTTTCAACACTTCTCGTTCCGGTTGTCCTGCTTACGTCCTTTGTTTTCCAGGGAGTCAATGAACTGCAACGGGCGATCGGTCAGGGAGATACGGTCACCGAAGTTGACGGAGTGCGGGCGCTATTGGAGGAGGTTTTCGGTATCCAAATTGAAGAGGGAATGTCGGCGGTGGAGCTTCTTCGTCAGGGCGACGTGCTCGAGCTGGCACAGAGCGCCGTCGGTACGTTCGGCGGCATCTCCGAGGTGTTCGTCCATCTGACGGTACTGCTGTTCACCTGGTATTACCTGATGAAAGACGGTGACAGGCTGCTCTCGTGGATGGGCAACGTGGCGCCGATGCCCGAGGAGACGCAGACACGCCTCGTAACCAGAGTGAACGAGCTGATGTATTTCGTCGTGGTCGGTAACTTCGCTGTCGCGGTGGTCGACGGGCTTCTGGTAGCGCTGGGGTTGTTGGTCTTGGGGTTCGACAATGTCATTTTCTGGGCGTTCGTTTCGGTCTTCCTTGCGCTGATCCCGCTCGTTGGGTCGATGTTGGTCTGGGTGCCCGCGGCGACCTACCTCGTCATCCTCGGCAACGTGACGGCCGGCATCGGTCTCTTCATCTACGGGTTTCTCGTCGTGGGGTCCGTTGATAACGTTCTCCGGCCGTTTCTCGGAGCGCCAGAGATCGGACTCGATCCGGGTCTCTTCGTCATCGGAGTCCTAGCCGGACTCTCGCTTTTCGGCGCCGTTGGTATCTTCTACGGCCCGGTCCTACTGGTGCTCGCAAAAGCCGTGACCGAGATAGTCGGTCGGGATCTCCAGTAAAAGGATCTGGACAGTTTATCAGCAGGTCGATATCTGCAGTTCAAGAGACAGGGCGCACATTCAGCGGAGAGTGCCCAATACCCTATTGAGGTAGGAGGACGGACGAACCGAGTAATGGCTGATCTCCTGATTCACGACGCGACTGTCGTCACGGTGAATCGAGAGAATCAGATACTGAAGAGCGGTTCTATTCGGGTGACGGACGGAACTATTTTGTCGGTCGAACCGACTGAACCCGCAGACCGAGACTCAACCGCGAGTCACGTGATCGATGCCAGTGGCAAGATCGTGGTCCCTGGCCTTATCGACGCCCACCGACACACCGATTTCACGCTCGTCCAGGGTTTGTTCAGCGATCTTGATGGCGGTGAACTGCTGAAAGAGGCCTTTGCGTTGTATCACACCGCCGAACCGACGCTGGGAGAATCATTCTTCGACGCGGCGTGGCAACTCGCCTGCCTGCGTCAGCTTACCCACGGCGTCACGACGGTCAACGCGATGGACTTCACGCCGGAACTCGGGGCGGAAGCCATCGGAGAGTCGGGCTTACGCGGCGTGATCGGCCCAGAACTTGCAGATTTCGTTAATCCCGCCTCCGCGTCCGAACAGCTCGCGGATGCCCGTCGATTCATCGAAACCTACCACGATACCTACGATGGGCGAGTTACCGCGAGTATCGCACCGGGCGGTGAAGCCGGCTGTTCGCGGGAACTATGGGAGGGTGTGGCTGAACTGCGAGCCGACTATCCCGACTTGCGCCTCCACACTCACCTATACGACTCGGCTGAGGCAGATACGATGGCCGCCGGAAGCGGCTTCAGCGACCCGCTCGACCTGCTTGACCGATACGGCCTCCTTGATGAACGAACGCTACTAACTCACCTACTGCATGCAAACAGGGAGGACGCGCGACGGATCGCGGACGCCGGCGCACACGTCCTGCACTGTCCAACGGTGTACAGTTATTTCCAGGCCGGGGATCGAACCTGGTTCCCGCTCCCTGCGCTCCGCGAATTCGGCGCGAACGTCGTCATCGGCCTGGACGACCCGTTCTGGTTCGATTGCTGGGACCTCATCCAAGAAGCCAAACACGCCCGTCTGTTGTCGAACTTCGCGTACGGTGCCCAGCAGTGGTCCTCGTATGACCTGCTCAAAATGCTTACCATCGAAGCCGCACGCGCACTCGGGCTCGACGACCAGATCGGGAGTCTCGAACCCGGGAAACGCGCTGACTTCGTCGTCATCGATGCCGATACTCCCCGCCACCAGCCATACAGCAACCTCCCGTCGGTGCTGATGAACTCGGTGACTGCAGGAGACATCGAGACGGTCGTTGTTAACGGTGAGATTCTGATGCAGGAGCGGGCGGTCCAATCGATGGATGTCAGGAGCGTTCGCACAGCCGCCACACGAGAGCGGGAACGACTTCAAACCGAAACCGGCTGGGAAACTTCACTCGCTGGCAGTACACCACCAGACAAATCGATACTCCGACGCGTGTCTGCACGACCGCTGTTACGTGCGGTGCAACAATATGGCCGCGGCGTTGCCAACCAACACCTTGGATGATCGAACGCAGGCCTATCTATCGGCTACTCCGGTGGCGACGCACTGGGATAACCAATCGCCGTCTGCGGAATGCGTCCCCTGTATGGGTCAGGGCGTATTGACAGAAGCGGAGACGTGTTCGAAGGCGCCGATGAGTACAGGGGGTGTATCGGTCACAGGATGGAGCGTCTCTCACGAAACGTTTTCCGGCTGTTTCTCCTACGTCAGATATGTCCACGACTGTGGCGACTCCGGATGCGGACGAACTTTGCGCGTACTGCGACTCCCGAATTTTCGACCACGACCCGATCTGTGTCCGTGATTGTGACGACGGCTGCGGTTCCCCCCAGTACTTCTGTAACTACGCGTGTCTCGCGGCATACATCGAGGAAAACAGCCTGACGACAGGGAATGCGTGTACGTGGAACCCCGAGGGAAGCAACTGCTGCTAATCGGCTGTATCGCTTACAGAGATTGCTGACTAATGCTCGCTATTCAGCAGCTCCACCGTATCAGTTGGGTAGAACTTAGGAAACGAAAGACAGCGTGGACCCGCAGCCCTCAGTCGTCGGCGATGGCGACGCCGTCGGTCGCAGCGTCGGCGTCGACTGACGCCGGACCGTAGCGGGCCCAGAGGGCGAGCATGCTCGGGAGGACGAACACCGCCACGACGAAGGACGTGACCATGGCGAGCACGACCAGCGTCCCGAAGCTCTGGAACTGCGGGTGGGGGTGGAGCAACAGCGCGCTGAACGCGCCCGCAGAGGTGAGCGTGCTCCCGAGCAGCGCCCCGCCGGTGCCGGTGGTCGCTTCGACCAGGGCGTCGTGGACCGACCGCCCGCGCTCGCGCTCGTGGACGAACCGGTCGCTGACGTGGATGTTGTAGTCGATGCCCACGCCGATGACGAGACTCAACAGGAGGGCCGTCAGAAGCGTCAGCGGGACCTCGAACAGCCACATGCCCCCGACGACCAGCGCCGTCACCAACGTGACCGGCACGGCCGTCACCGCGCCCAGCGAGGCGCTGCCGGCGACGAGGCGGTAGACGAGCGTGAGGAGAACGCCGACAGCCCCCAGCGCCAGGACCAGCGTCATCAGGATGCTGTCGGCGGTCTGTGAGAGGCCGGCCTCCTGGAGGGTGGCGCTGCCGGCGGCGGTCGCCGAGACGCCGTCGTGTCCGTCCGCAGCGGCCGCCAGGCTGTGCATGCCGTCGGCCTGGACGGTGATGGTCGCGTCCGGCTGGACCGGGACGACCACCCGCAGCGAGCGGTATTCGGCGCCGGCCGCGTCCCCGTCGCCGGCAGTCCCGGCCCGGTCGATGACCTGGCTGGCCCGATCGGGGGCGGCCGCGTACAGCGCGTCGTAGACGCCCTCGAGGTTCCGGTCGGGGACGCCGTCGTCGTCGGTGTCCGCGGCGGCGAGCGTCTCCGCGAACGCGGGGTCCTCCTCGGCGACCGCCGCCATCACGGTCAGCGGCGAGGTCACGGGGGTAGCGCCGCTGCCGCTCTGCTGGTAGACGACCGCGGTTTCGCTGGCAGTCTCGTGAACGGCCTGGACTGCCTCCAGCGCGGCCGGGTCGGTCACTGCCCCCTCGACGAGTACGTTCGACCGGCTCCGGGCGTCCTCGTCGGCCGCCCGGTAGTGGTCGGCGACGTAGGCCCGTTCGTTCGCCTCCTCGGCGACCTCCCAGGCCAGCGGCCCGGGCAGGTCCTGCTTCCACTCCGCGACGCCGCCGTCGCCCTGCTGGACGGACTGCCTGTCGAGGTCGGCCCAGGCGACCGCCCCGGCCGCTCCGACGACCAGCGCGAGGACGACCACGACCGGCGCAGCGCGCCTCGCGAGGCTGGCCCCGCGGCGCAGCACTCCCTCGAGCCACCCGGTCTTGCCCAGCGGGGCCTTGCGGCGGTCGAGACCGACCCGTTCGAGGAGGCCGTCGACCGTGACTTTGAGTGCGGGCACCAGCGTCACCGAGACGACGAACGTGGAGACCACACCCAGCGAGATGGCTACGCCGAGCTGTCTGATGACCGCGAGTTCGTTCGCGGTGTTAGAGAGAAATCCGACCACCGCCGTCAGCGTCACCAGCCCCAGCGCGGCAACGAGCGAGGTGAGCCCGCGAGCCATCGGGTCGTGGATACTCTCGTCCTGACTGCGCTCTTCGCGGTAGCGCATGAACACGTGCAGGCCGTAGTCGACGCTCAGCCCGACGATGAGGACCGGGCCGATTATCAGCGACATGCCGGCCGGGATCCCCAGCCAGCCGAGGATCCCGAACATCCACAGCACGGAGAGGACGACCCCGGTGAAGCCGACCAGGATGTCGACCAGGTCCCGGTAGGAGAAGGCCAGCACCAGGAGGATGAGCAACAGGGCGACCGGCACGACGAGACCCATCGTGTTCCCCATGTACTGGGCGTTAGCTTCAGCACTCGCGTGTTCGCCGGCGGTGAAGTACTCGGGGCTCTGGCGCTGGTCCGCGGTTTCGTAGAGGACGGCAGTCGCCGCCGACCGGTCACCGGTCTCGGCGAAGCGGAACACCATCCGGTGGCTCTCGGCGCTCGCCGTCCCGGGTTCGTAGCCCTCGGGGAGTAACTCCAGCGCCGGCGACCCCTCCGTCAGCGTTTGCTCGACGAGGCGCTCGACCTCGGACGCGCTCGCGGCCTCCAGCGCGGCGGTCTGTTCCTCGAGTCCCGCACCTGGGTCGCCCGCAGCGCGGACGGCGACCAGGTTCGCGACGCCGACGACTTCGCGGTCGCCCAGCGCAGCCGCGACCGATTCGTTCTCCCGGACCGCCTGCTGGAAGCGCAGCGAGTCGAGCAGTGCTGCCTTCGAGAGGGCGTTGTCCTCGGCGCGAACGTAGACGGCCGCCGACTCCGTGTCGGTGCCGTTCTGCCCGCCGCCGGGCCCGTAGTTGTCCTGGATGTACGTCAGCGTCTCGGCGACCTCGGTGTCGCCGGCGGCCCCGGTCGCGTCGGCCTCGCTGGTCAACTGTAGCTGGCTCGCGCCCGCGACCACGCCGCCGGAGAGGACCAGCAACAGGAGCAGCGTCACCAGGTTGTGCTCGGTGACGAAATCGAAGACGCTCCGCAGCGGGTCGTTCATCGCTCGTCCCTCCTCGACGGGTGAGGGGTGTGATGGTCTGCGTACGATACCTCCGGGGACCGTTCGGTGCGTCTCATCTGTCGCGTCACCTACCCGGAACGTCGGCGGATAGCTACATAAATATTATCGAATATTTGATAAATTAACAGGGCTATTTCAAAATCGGTATTGAGCGGCTCGCCGGGTTTTTGAGGCCACGAGCGCGCTATCGAGTGAGATGGATGCAGATCCGGGCGAGCCGCTCAACGCCGATTTTGAAAGTAATATGTTACTTCGCTCGCGCGGCGGACCAGTCCGCTCAGGCGCGCAGCGTGGGAGCGCCCGGTCCTTTGGGCCCCGGTGACGCCGGCCGCGGTTCACTCCTTGCGGGCCGCATAGATGACCGTCGGCGGCACGTTCGCCATGAGCTCCGGGTCGAAGCTCCCGAACTCGGAGACGTACGCCTCGGGGTCGGCGTAGCCGGGTTCCCGGACCTCTTCGACCGCGAATCCGGCGTCGACCAGGAGGTTCACCGTCTCGCTCACCGGTCGCCGGTGGATAACCATCTCGGCGTCCAATTCCTCGCTGTAGGCCCGGCGCGGGCTGGGGTCGAAGTAGCTCCGCGCGAACTCCCCGGTTCCGGGGTCGAGCAGCTTGTAGTAGGGGTGGTCGACGCTGAAGACTAGCCTGCCGCCGTCGGTCAGAATCCGGGCAGCTTCCTCGAAGCACGCCTCCAGGTCTTCGACCCACTGGAAGGCAAACGCCGAGAAGCCGAGGTCGAAGGCGCCATCGGGGACCGTCGACAGGTCCGTGACACTGCTCTCGATGAACTCGATATCCTGGCCGTGGCGCTCGGCGTTCTTCCGCGCGTGACCGAGCTGTGCGGCGGAGATGTCGACGCCGGTGACGTCTGCTCCCCGTTTGGAGACGGCGATCCCGAACTGCGCGCCACCGCAGCCCAGCTCGATAGCCCTCGTCCCGTCCAGGTCTCCGAGCAGGCCGAGGTCGTCGTCCTTGGGCGCGCCGGGTCCCCAGTCCATTCCCACCTGGATCTCGCCGTCGCCGTACTCCTCTTGGAACCGGTCGGCCCAACTGTTCCACCACTCGCGCGCCTTCTCGTCCATACCCCATATGAAGTTTCGCTGATAAAACGTGTTGTGGTGGCGGCCGCGACGCCGTCAGGCCGGCTCAGGTCCGGTCGTCCGTGATGTCGTAGGCGATAACGTCGCTCCCGACGCCGGCGAACAGCCGGTTGCCGGCCCCGACCGTCCCGAGGTAGGGCCCGGGCGTCTCGAAGGTGCCACGTACCTCGCCGTCCACCTCTCCGAGGACCACCACCTCGCGGTCCGGGCCGATGCCGCGGTCGACGGCGACGTGGTCGGCCAGGACCGCACGGAGGTGCGTGTACTCGTAGTCTGCGGGCCGGTAGCGCCAGCGGACCGTTCCCGACGCGCGGTCGACGGCGGGGATCTGCGTCCCGCCGTCGTTGTACAGGGTTTCCGGGGTAGTCGGTACCTCGGGGACACCGAAGTACGGGACCCGGAACTGCTCTTCGCCGTTCCGATCAAGCGCGAGGAAGGGACCGACCCCGGCGTGGATCGTCCCGTCCTGAAGTCCCAGGTCGCGGGGCCCGCGCTCCCAGTCGCCGGCCGTCCACAGCAGGGACCCGTCGGCCGGGTCGTAGCGGCCGACGCCGCCGCGCTCTGTCCCCTCCGCGCCCGCACCGGCGAGCAGGATACCCTCCTCGGCCAGCGGGGTGAGCGGGGTTACCGTTCCGGTGTCGACGCTCCACCGCTCGGTTCCGTCCGGGTCGACGGCGCGCAGCCGCAGCTGGTTGGTGTCGCGGCCGCTTCGCTCCAGCGCGTAGGCGCCGTGACTCGCCACGTCGGCGCCGCGAAGCTCCGGCACGTCGACGTGCCAGCGCTCCTCGCCGGTGGCGCGGTCGAGGCCGTAGAGGCGCCCCTCGCCCCGCGGCGACTGGTTCGGCCCGATCTCGTTCGGGTGGCGAGCGATCTCCTCGCCCGCCAGGACGACGACGTCACCGAGGACGCCGAGCACCCGGAGGAAAAAACCCTCCTCGAACGTCCAGCGAACGTCGCCGGTCGCGGGCTCGAGCGCCTCGACGTGGGAGGCCAGCGTCTCGTCGGTGAACGTCTCGCTGACCGCGTAGACCGCTCTCTCGGTGACGGTGAGACCCGGGTCGCGTTCCTCGGCGCCGCGAGCAGTCGCTGTCCACTCCAGGCGACCTTTCCGGGCCGTGAGGCGAGCGATTTCCCGGGACTCCGTGGCGGCGTACAGTGGGCCGGCCGGGTCGTCGGTCGGTCCGGACCCGGGCAGCAGGAGGGTATCCACCCGGCCGGAGAGCCGGTCGGCGGTCCAGGCGTCGGCGGCGGCGAACTCCGCTGTGGGAGCCGCTGTGGAGGTCACCGTCTCTGCCGGGGGCGCCGTGGCCGTACCCGGCGTATCGACCGGGGTGTCCATGGAAGTCGTAGCCTCGGCCGGGTCGTCGCCGCCCGCACAGCCCGCAAGTGACGCTACCGCAGCCGCACCACACAGCTGGAGGAACTGTCGGCGGGGACCTGTCGGCATGATTCGTGTTCCATGATAACTCCCAACATACAAATCTTGTGTCGCTCGACGCGACCACGGGCCACCGGATCCCGGACGTGACGACGGCAGACACTCCAGCGGGGCTCTGCTACCGCCGACCCACCGCCGGCTCAGCGACCCTCGGTGGTCTGACCGACTGCAGAAACCGGACCGAACACAGCACCGGGAAGGTGTGGGTGTGGGGCACCTCCCGGCTGCTGTAATGTCGAAAGGCGACAGGATGACAGTCGTAACCGTTTGGGGCTCTGGTCCTGTTACCGTCCGTCCCGATGGTGGGTCTCTCAGTGGGTGGACGGCATGTGCGTGTTACACTGTCACAGGCATACGTCCGTGGCTTGGCCTACCAGGCGGTGGTTCCCGGGCCGCAGGGACGTGATTCCGCCCCGACAGTGCGTTCGGGGCCGGCTCGTCTCGGCCGGCTGTCGGGTCCGGCCGTTCAGGCCCCGCCGTGTTCGCGCTCGTGGCGTTTCTCCAGTTCGCCGAGCTTGATCTTCTCGCTGGCGGTCTTGGGGAGTTCGTCGACTATCTCCAGCTTCCGGGGGTACTCGTGTTTCGAGAGTTCGGACTTGGCGAACTCGACGAGCTCGTCCCGGAGCTCCGGCGTCTCCTCGTACCCGGGTGCCAGGGTGACGTAGGCCTTGACGACGTTGCCGCGGGTCTCGTGGTCGACGCCGATGACGCCCGCCTCCTCGACGGCGTCGTGGTCGATGAGCGTCTCCTGGACCTCGCCGGGGCCGATCCGGTAGCCCGCCGAGATGATGACCTTGTCCGCGCGGCCGCGGTACCACCAGTAGCCGTCCTCGTCGACCTCCGCGAGGTCGCCCATCCGCTGCCATCCCTCGGGACTCTCCCCCGCCATCGGACCCGAGCCGCCCGACTGGTAGGCACAGATCTCGCCGACCACACCCGGCTCGTCGATGAAGACCATCTCCTCGGTCGGGGCCGGGTTCTCCTCGGTCGCCGGCGGGCACTCCGAGCCGTCACAGAGCCGGACTTCCTTCCCCGGCGTCGGCTTGCCCATCGAGCCGTGTTTGACCTCCCAGTCGGGGAACGGGTAGTTACAGACGAGCATCCCGCCCTCGCTGAGCCCGTAGGCGTCCAGCGGGGCGGTCCCGAAGTGCTCGTCGATCCAGGCGGCGGTGTCGCCGTCGCAGGTCTCGCCGGCGGTCACCAGCACCCGCAGGTCGATATCGTAGGCGTCCACGTTCACGTCGCCCGCCCGAAGCTGTCGGAACACCGTCGGCGCGACCATGGCGTTCGTCACGTCCCAGCGCTCCAGGGTATCCAGCCACATCTCGGAGTCGAACCGGCCGCGGTAGGCGCCGATGTTCGTACCCTGCAAGCCCGGAGCGAGCGTGCCGACAGTCAGCCCGTACGACCAGGCCGGGGAGGCCGCCGCGAAGTAGGTGTCCTCCGGCAGCAGGTCGACCACGAAGGTGATGTAGGGCTCGATCCCCACCGCAGTCGCGTGCTCGGAGGTCAGCTGGGAGGGCTGGCCGGTCGTCCCCGACGAGTAGACCATCCCGTAGGTCTCTGTGGGCGCCATCCGGATCGCGTCGTAGCTGTCGGATTCGCGCTCGACCTCGTCGTAGTGGAGCATCTCCACTCCTTCGATAGAGCCGGTCCCCTCCACGGCCCGGCTCCCGTCCGCGGACCCGCTTCCCTCCCCGACGAGGACGACCCGCTCCAGGGCCGGCATCTCCCCGGATTCGACCTTCCCGAGGTGGTCGGCGGTCGTGAACAGCGTCGTCGCCTCTGCATCGGCCATCCGGTAGGACAGCGCATCCGGGCCGAACTTCGTATCCAGCGGCAGGAAGACTCGCTGGGTCTTGACTCCCCCGAAGAGCGCGGCGTACAGCTCCAGCCGGGGCGGAAGCATCAGCCCGAACCGCTCCCCCCGGTCGAGATGTCCCTCGAAGAAGTTCGCCGCCCTGTTCGCGGCCCGGTTCAGCTCGTCGAAGCTGTAGGCCTCGTCGCCACCGGTCGCGAAGTCGCGGATCCGCAGGGCCGTCTCGCTGGAGCCGGCGTGCCGTCCCAGCGCCTCCTCCGCGAGGTTGAACGACTCCGGCTCACCGGCCTCGAGCATCCGCTCCCAGGCGCCCTCCGGCCAGTAGGTCTCCGATACCGCGTCGTAGATGTCCGTGTATGTCATTCGCTACCGATTCCCCGCACGGCATCTTAAAATCCGGGGGCAGGCCGCCGTCGACGGACGCCGCTCTCGCGGTGTCGACCGGTTCGTCGATGACGCTACGAGCGCACTGAATCCCGGACAGCCGACGGACATTTCCCGGGACCCGTCACTGTGTGGCGAAGTCGGTGAACTCGTCGGCGACGACGAAAGTCACCGGGTCCTCACCCTCGACACCGAAGCCGACGGCGAGCATCTCCTCGTCCGGGTCGTTGACCTCGGCCGTTCGGCTCCTCTCGACCGCCCCGTACATCGAGTCCGTCACCTCGACTGTGACCTCGTAGGCGCCGGATTCCTGCCAGACGTCGCTGTAAACCGCCGTCGCGCCCTCGGTCGGCTCGTCGGGCTCCTTGGCTTTCAGCTCGAAGCGCTCCTCGAGCGCTGTCGACCCGTCCGGGGCGAGGACGGTGACCGACCCCGAGAGCGCCTCCGGCGTTTCGTTGAAGACGTTCACGTCCTCGAGCGCTTCGTCCGCGACCGCGTTGACGAGGTCTGTACAGCCAGCCAGGCCGGCAGTCGCGAGCGTTCCGAGACCGGCAAGCACCGACCGACGGGAGATTGACGGTGCTCGACTGCTCTGAGCGTCGGTTGTGGAGGGCACGTTCATCGCGATCCGGGCTTGGCCCCTACGCGGATTAAGCCCTCAGATAGCTATAACGGATTTTGAAGCCTCCCCTGGCTCGTCTCTGGCGTCGGACCCGAGTCAGTTCCGGACCGTGATGTCGCCGTTGGTCGTCTCGCACCGAACCTCGTGTGTCCCGTCACCAGTCACCGTCTCGAGGCTGTCGGTGTCGCTGACCGACAGACCGTCGACGCCCTCGACGCTCACGTCGCCGTTTGTCGTCTCCAGCGAAAACTGCGCGGCCATCGACGCCGGTGTGACGACCTCGATGTCGCCGTTCGTGCTCTCGGCGGTCACGTCGGCACCCTCGTCGAGCCGGAGCGAGACCTCGCCGTTGGTCGTCACGGCCGTCGCGGCTCTGCGGTGGTCCCGCACGTCGATGTCGCCGTTGGTCGTCTCGGAGTCGAGGTCGGCGTCGAGCCCTTCGGCCTCCACGTCGCCGTTCGTCGTCCCGGCCTCCACCGCCGACAGCGACTCCGGAACCGCCAGATCGAGGTTCACCTCCGAGTTCGTGCCGAACGACGGGAGCCACCCGTCGTCGGGGTGGTCGGCGGCGAGGACGAGCGTGTCACCCTCCCGGCGGGTCTCGAGACCCACGTCCGCGAGGTCCTCCTCGCTGGGCGCGCGCTTCTGCCCGTCGATTTTCACCGACTGCCGCTGGTCGTCCCGTACCGTGATATCCCCGTTCGTCACGTCGACGGACAGCGACGTTACCCCGTCGGCCGCGAGTTCGTCCGTGACCGGAGCAGAGGCGGTGAGTTCGCCGGACGCGCAGCCGGCCAGGCCCGCGCTCGCTGCGGCGGCACAGCCCGCCAGTACCTCGCGTCTGGAGACGTTCTTGTTCATACCCGGGACCCCGACCCGGTGGATAATAAACCGGGCCGCGGTGTTTCACCGCGCGCAACGGTGGCCCGGTCGGTCCGGGTACCGCTGTGGGGCGTCTTCCGGAAGGGAATGGAATGCGAGCCGGCTGTGAGAGCGGTCGTCTCTCCGACCGGCGAGAATCTTCCTATCGGTCGGCGCGCCCGCTGGTCTCCGGGATGTCGGCCCCCGCAGCCCCGGTCCCGTCCCCACCGAGTCGCGAGAAGTCCATGTCGCCGAAGTACTCCGGCGACGTCCGCTCGGTGGCGTAGAGATAGAGCGCGGTCTTGGCCACGCCGTTGAGCGCTTTGCCGAGCAACAGCCCGACCAGGAACGCGGAGCCACCGACCAGCACCGCGAGCAGCAGCTGGAGGGTCCCGAGCCCGGCCGTCAGGACGTAGGTGACCCCGCCGAGCGCGACGCCGACCAGCGCGAGCAGGAAGGCGACGATGTCGATCGCCCCCATCGCGCCGAGCGACTCGCCCCAGGTGTCCTTGAACGTGCCCGCGCTCTCCTCGAACATCCCTCTCACCGACGGGTTCCGAAACACGATCACCGGGACGACGAAGTAGGTCATCACGCCCCAGGCGAGCGCGAAGAGCCCGGCGAGCAGTTCCGCGACGATGTTGTCCTGGGACTCGACGGCCTTGATCAGCGTGCCGACGACCGCGGCGACCACCGACCAGACCAGCAGCGGCAGCTTCCGCTGCCAGGCCGTCGCCATCGCCGCGCGGATGGAGGGCTCACCGCCGCGGAAGACCGTGCGCGTGGCCGCGACCAGCGCCGCGGTGAAAAACGACGCGACGAACGTTTCGACCAGGTACGCGACGAACAGTGCGCCGAACAGCGCCGGCCCCGGGTCCTGCAGGAGCGGTCCGGTCAGGAAGAGACTCCCGAACAGCGTCAGGATGAACGCGATACCCGACACTCCGCCGGCGAGCGGGAAGACGAACAGTTTCGGGTGGGCTCTGAGCACGCGGCCGCTCCGCCGGGCCATGCCGAACCCCACTTTGAGGCGTTTGAACAGTCCCATGTGACCTGACGGTCGAGCCCTCGCCACCTCAAGGCCCCCGGAGGGTTTCTCATTCGGCGACTCCCCACAAGGTACTTATCGGCAACCGCGACCTGTCCGACCCCCGTCTCCCGACGCCGTGGGCGGTTCACAGGTACTCGACGTCTTCCACGGCGGAGTTGTAGATCCGCCACTCGCCCTGGTAGGTTCGCAACTCGTGGGTCTGGTGGGCGCGGTTGTCCCTGAACCCCGAGATGTCCGCCCGCGTCGTCTGGACGACCTCGACGTCCGCCCGGTCGCCGGAGACGTCGGCGGACTCGATGGTGACCTCGACAGTCAGCTCCCCGGCCGAGACCTGCTGGAGCAACGCTTCCGTCTGGGACCGCGTTCGGTCGTAGATCGGGGATTCGGGGTGCATCGTCTCCATGTACCTGTCGACGTCGCCCGCCTCCAGGGCCTGTGCGTTCTCCTCGATGACCGCGCGGACGTCGTCGGGCACGTCGCCGCCGAGCAGAAAGAACGCACCCCCGCCGACCGCGACGACGCCGACGCCGCCGGCGACGAGGAGAGCCCGCCGACTCACGCCTCCACCATCCCCGTCCAGTCCCCGTCCCTGCTGTCCAGGTTTCCGCTGTGGCTGTCGCTGCTGTGGCTGCTGTTGCCCTGGCTGCTGTCGCTGTGGCTGCTGTCGCTGTGGCTGCTGTCGCTGTGGCTGTCCCTGCTGTGGCTGTCCCCGGTGTTGCTCCCCCTGCCGCGGTTGGCTCTGCGGGGGCTGCCCGTGAGATGGCTGTTCGCGGCCTGGCTGACCGCCCTGTCCCTGCTGTCGATTCGGCCGCTCCTGCCGGGGCGAGTCCTGCGGCGGCTGGCTGTCCCCCCGGTCGTTCCGGGCTTCACCGAGCGACGCTCCACAGGAGCTACAGAACGTGTCCGCTCCGTCGACGGTTCGACCACAGTTCGGGCACGACGGCATGTCACAAGCACCGGGAAGGGTTCTAATAAGTATTCATATGATGATTGGTAACAGACTCCCTCCGCTACCGGTCCGTGCCGCTACGCGGCCACGAACCCGTTGTGACGCGTGCCACGAAGGCAAATCCTCTTGAGCGCGGGGTGGGATACGCCGAGGGATGACTGGTCAGGACCGGCCGCCGGAGACCGGAGCGGAGACTGGAGACGAGGAGCCCCCGCCGTCGGAGCGCGGCAGTTCCTTCCCCGAGGGCACGTTCAACGACTGGCTCGGGCTCACGGTGGAGGAGATGGGCGACGGCAGGGCCGTCCTCTCGGTCGCCTACGAGGAGTTCAAGCAGAACCCCGACGGGGTGATGCAGGGCGGGGTCACCGCGACGCTGACCGACGTGGCCGGAGCCGTGGCGGTCCGGAGCGCGCTCGAGGGCGAGGAGGTCCCCATGGCGACGACGAACCTGGAGGTGAACTACCTCCGTCCCGTCACGGACACGGCGTACGCGACGGGCGAACTGGTCCGGCTCGGAGAGGCGAACGCGGTCATCGACGTGGAGGTCGAGAGCACGGCGCCGAGCGGCGAGCGGAAGACCGTCGCCATCGGAACGGTGACGTACACGCGCCAGTGAGGCCGTCGCCGGCCCGGCGGCAGTCTGGCGGTATCTATTTTCCGGGCCGTGCCGATGGTCGGCACACGATGCACGACACGCCGATCCGCGTCGACCACGTGGGGATCGCCGTCGAGTCGGTCGAGGCCGCCGAGCCGGTGTTGCAGGCGCTTGGCTGTGAGAAGCTCGTCGACGACACCGTCGAGGGCCGCTTTCGCTGGGTGTACTACACGCTCGGCGGGGCGTCGCGCCTCGAACTCATCGAACCGGTGGCCGAGGAGTCGTTTCTCACTGACTTTCTCGACCGGAACGGGCCGGGGCTCCACCACGTCACCTTCGAGGTGGCCGACATCGACGCGGTAATCGACACCCTGGAAGGGGAGGACATCGCCGTGGTGGACTACCAGGAGTTCGACGGCTGGACGGAGGCGTTCGTCTCGCCGGGGAACCCGACCGGTGCACTCTTCCAGCTGATGGAGTACCACGAGAGCTACGTCGAGGAGACGGGGACGCCGGCGGAGTCGCTGTTCATCGACGGCCGCCCGGTCGGCGAGTGAGCCCCGCTCGCGACCGGCTCGCGGGTATCCGAGGGGAGGCTACCGACCGCCGGACAACTATTTACGACATGGCCCGGGTTGTTGGGAGTATGTCCGCCGAAGACGACTACGAGACACGCATCGCCGACGAGGAGGCGCTCGCAGCCCATCTCGGATCGGTGCTCGGCGAGGTGGACACCTACGCCGTCGAGCGCCACGAGGGCGGCCACTCCAACGAGACGCTCTTCGTGACCTGGGGCGACCGCGACCTGGTCGTTCGGCGGCCGCCGCCGGGCGAAACAGCGGAGAGCGCCCACGACGTGCTCCGGGAGTACACCGTGCTCTCGGCGCTGGGAGACACTGACGTCCGCACGCCGACCGTCGTCCACGCCTGCGAGGACGAGTCGGTGATCGGCAGCGAGTTCTACGTGATGGAGCAGCTGGCGGGCGACGTCATCCGCGACGAGGAGCCCGACCGGTTCGGCACGCCGGCCCGCCGCGAGCGGCTCGGCGAGGAACTGGTGGACGCGCTCGCCGAGATCCACCAGGTCGACTACGAGGCTGTCGGGCTCGGCGACTTCGGCCACCCCGAGGGGTACCTCGAACGCCAGGTCGACCGGTGGTGGAAGCAGTACGAGTGGGCCTTCGAGGTCACCGAGGAGGTCCGGTCGATCCCGGCCGTCGCGGAGGTCGGGGAGTGGCTCGAGGAAAACGTCCCCGAAGCACCCACCCACACGCTGGTCCACGGGGACTACAAGCTGGACAACGTGATGTTCGGGCCCGGGATTCCGCCCGAACTCGTCGGCGTCTTCGACTGGGAGATGAGCACGCTCGGGGACCCGCTGGCGGACCTCGGGTGGATGCTCCACTTCTGGCGCGACCCTGACGACCCCGGCCCCCGCGAGGGCGACTCCGCTCCTGTCTTCACCGAGCGCGAGGGGTACCCGACCCGGCGGGAGCTCGTCGACCGGTACGAGCGACAGACCGGAATCGAGTTCGAGAACGAACGCTTCTACCGGGCGCTGACGGCGTTCAAGATGGGTGGCATCGGGGAGATGTTCTTCCGGCGGTATCTGGAGGGCAACAGCGCCGACCCCACCTACCCGCTGATGGAGGAGCAGGTCCCGCTCCGCGTCCAGCGAGCAAAGGAGTTCATCGAGGCTGGCGACGACGGCCTCGTCTGAACGAGCCCGTCGTCCGGGGACTGAACGGGTGGCATCGACCGTCCCGGGTCGCTCCTGCGACCGGGCCTGCAGCTGTCAGCTACGATTCGTTGACCGGGGCTGTACTCTCCGCCTCGAGCTTCTCGATACGGGCGGCCTTCCGTTCCTCCCGTCGCGCTCGCGCCGAGTCGGCCATCATCCCCTGGTGCCACTCCATGCCTTGGTCCGTTTCGAGCGTAACCGACGACACGCCGTCCAACCCGCCGACTTTCCCCTCGACCTCGTCGACGAAATAGGGGATCTGCATACAGAACGGGGAGGTGAGCCGCAGCGAGACGGTCACGTGGGCCGACTCTATCTCGATGTCCGCCACCAGCCCCATCTCGACGAGGCCGAGGTCCGTCCCGTTGGCCGCACTGCACGGGTCGACGACCTCGTCCAGCCGCCGTTCGACCAGCTCCCGGTCGACCGTCATCCGACCACCTCGTCTGCCGCCTGCGTCGTCGAGTACGGCGCAGCCAGCTCGTCTCCCCCCTGACTGAACTCGTCGTCCTCGATACGGGACCTGGCTTCGTCGATATCTAGCCCGATGAACTCGGCGTAGTTCTCCCCGAGGATCTTCCGTTTGTGCTCGTCAGTGAGGTGCGGGACCTCACTCGTTCCACCCATGCTTTCGCGGACGTCTTCCGGGAACTGGAACTCGGCGAACGCTTCGAGTTGCGGGCGGGGGTGGATCGACATCGCCCCGGAGCTGTAGAACAGTTTCTCGACCCCGAGTTCGCCGGTCATGCTGAGCAGCTCGGCAAACACGTTGGCGAAGCGGCGCTCGTTCGCGACGAGGAGCGGGAAGAGCCCCTCGAGGTTGGCGTAGACGTTCGGGAATCTGGCCAGTTGCCAGGCAGTCTCCTCGGCGAAGGCGACCCCGGCGTGGACGATACTGAAGTCGATATCGGGGAAGCTCTCGGCCGCCACGTCCACGTCACCGGGATGGTAGTCCGACCGCGGGACCGGGCCGAACGGGATAGCCTTGTGGATGTCGATGCGGTCGAGACCCATGTCGACCGCCTTCTCGAACACCGGGAAGGCCACCTCCGGGTCGCCCATGCTCCAGCCCTCGTAGGTGTCCTCGCTCCAGTGTGACGGGTACAGTTTGACACCCAGCGGGTCGAAGGCGTCGGCCTGTTCCTCCAGGGCCCGCTCCCACCCGTCCCGGAGGGGGTCGACCGAGGCGTACGCCCGGAACCTGTCGGGCCACCGATCCATCACCTCGGCGGCTTTCTCGTTGGCGACGAGCCCGTCGTGGAACGCGTACATCGGGACGGGCTGGAAGGTCGCCATGTCCGTCCGGCTCTCCCGGAAGAGCATGTTCGCCGTCTCCTCGACGCCCCAGTCCCGGACGAACCCGTCTTGCGAAAGGTGATACTCCGCCGGCCCGATATCCGTGTTGCCGGCGAGCATCCCGACGATCCCCTCGGCGTGGCGCTCGTTCCGGTAGTTCGAGGGCGCCATGTTGTACGCGTGCGTGATCGAGTCGTAGACGAACGTCTCGTTGAGGTCTACCACGGACGACACCCCCGGACACCGGACCGCGCGGTGCTGACTGTGCTATGTTCTACCGTGGCTATGTCACACATACGTCTCCCGGAATGGTTACCTCAAAATCATAAATCTACTGGTCGGCCCCCCGGTCCCACCCCGACGAGGGAGGGAACGCAGGACCCCTCAACATTTAATGACTATGGATTGAAACGTACCCGCATGAGAGCCGCGACGTACCACGGACAGGGAGACGTCCGCGTCGAAGAGGTCGACGCCCCTGCTGGTCCCGGGGCGGACGAGATCCGGGTCTCGGTCACCGCCTGCGGGATCTGCGGGTCGGACCTCCACGAATACGCCGCCGGGCCGGTCGCGATCCCCGACGACGACCCACACCCGCTCACCGGCGAGACGCTCCCGGTCCCGCTGGGCCACGAGTTCGCCGGGGAAGTCGCCGAGGTCGGTGCCGACGTCGACGACATCTCCGCTGGCGACCCCGTGACGGTCAATCCCCTCCTCTACTGCGGGGAGTGTCGACACTGTGTTGCCGGTCACCACAACCGGTGTGAATCCGGCGGCTTCATCGGCCTCTCCGGGGGCAGGGGTGGACTCGCCGAGGAGGTCGTCGTTTCGCGGGAGAAAGCCGTCCGGCTCCCGGACGCGCTCCCCGTCGGGTACGGCGCGCTCGCCGAACCCTTCAGCGTCGGCTTCCACGCCGTCCGTACCAGTCCCCTCGCTCCAGGCGACTCCGTCGCCGTCTACGGTGCCGGCCCGATCGGCCTCACCGTCATCCAGGCTGCCCGCGCCGCCGGCGCCGACACGGTCTACGCCGTCGAACCGCAGGACACACGCCGCGACCTCGCCGGGGCCGTCGGGGCGGACGGGACGCTGGACCCGACCGCGACGGACACGGTCGCGCAGATCCACGAGCGGGCCGGCGGCGTCGACGTCTCCTTCGAAGTCGCCGGCGTCGAGCAGACGCTGCAGGATGCGGTCACAGCGACCACCGCCGGCGGCCACACTACCGTCATCAGCCAGTTCGAGGGCGCCGTGGAGGTCGACCCGAACCTCTTCGTCATGGGCGAACGCTCCCTCGACGGCACGCTCGCGTACGAGGGTGGCCCCCGGTCGGACGAGGAGTTCGGTCCCGTCGTCGGGATGTTCGCATCCGGCGCGCTCGACCCCGAGCCCCTCGTCAGCAGCTGCATCCCCCTCGACGATGTCGTCGAAGACGGCTTCGATGCGCTGCTGGACCCCGACCGGGAGGAGGTGAAGGTTCTCGTCGAACTGTAGCCCGGCCATGGACCGACCACCGTCCGGGGAAAGTTTCAACCCCCCGTCGCGTCAGGTGCGCGTATGACGGCTACTGGCATCACCGTGGGCGGCGGCGACCGCGAGGACCTGTTCGAGTACGCGACTCTGGCCGAGTCGGCGGGGCTCGAGTCGGTCTGGGTCGGGGAGTCGTGGGGTCCCGCCTCCGTACCGGCGATGACGCAGTTGCTCGAACGCACCGACACGATCGACGTCTGCTCGGGTATTTTCAACATCTACAGCCGGACGCCGGGGCTCGTCGCCATGACGGCGAACACGCTCGCGGACATCGGGGACGGCCGCTTTCGCGTCGGCATCGGCGCGAGCGGTCCGGCGGTGATCGAGAACTTCCACGGCGTCGAGTTCGAGGCGCCGCTCCGGCGGACCCGGGAGTACATCGAGACCGTCCGGGGTTTTCTCCGCGGCGACCGCGTCGAGTACGACGGCGAATTCTTCGACCTCTCGGGGTTCCAGCTCGACGTGGACACCTACCACGAGTGTCCGATATACGTCGCGGCAATGGGTGAAACGAACCGCCAGCTGTCCGGGGAATTCGCCGACGGCTGGATGCCCTTTATCCTCCCGTCGTCGGGGCTCGACGACGCGCTCGAGGCCGTCCACCGTGGTGCCTCTCGCGGCGACCGCGAGCCCGACGCCATCGACGTGGCACCGTGGGTCCCGACCTGCATCTCCGAGACAGACCCAGAGGCGGCACGCCAGCACGCCGCCTCAGTCGTCGGCTTCTACGTCGGCGCGATGGGCGACTACTACGCCGATGCCGTCACCAACTTCGGGTTCGGCGAGGAGGCCGACGCCATCCAGGCGGGCTGGGCGGACGACGGGCCTGCCGGGGCCGCCGCCGCGGTCACCGACGAGATGGTCGACGCGTTCTGCGCCGCCGGGACACCCGAACAAGCAGCCGAGAGCTTCGACCGTTTCGGGGCGGCCGGGGCCGACTCGCCGGTGGCCTACCTCCCGGCCCAGAGTGCGCCGGAGGAGATGCTTCGCGAGACAGTCGAGCATCTCTGAACGTCGGTAGATGTAACGGCGGTCGTTGCCACCCTTTTTGTGGACTCGCGCGGACAGTCCGGTATGGATTCGGTGTACGTGACTGCTGCCGACAGCCGGACGGGTCGATGGTAGACGTCGGCCCCTCGCTGCTCCGGCTCGTGTTCGCGCTGTTTCTCGTCGTTCTGAACGGCTTCTTCGTCGCCGCGGAGTTCGCCTTCGTCCGGGTCCGCGCCACCTCGGTCGAACAGCTCGTCGAGGAGGGGCGAGCCGGCGCGGAGAGTCTCCAGGACGTGATGGGGGACCTCGACAACTACCTCGCGGTGACGCAACTCGGCATCACGCTCGCCTCGCTGGGGCTGGGGTGGGCCGGCGAACCCGCCATCGCGTCGCTGCTGGAACCGGCGCTGGAGTCGGTCCTCCCGGCGTCGCTCATCCACCTGGTCGCCATCGCGGTCGGCTTCTCGATCATCACCTTCCTCCACGTCGTCTTCGGCGAACTCGCCCCGAAGACGTTCGCGATCGCCCAGACCGAGCGGTTCTCGCTGTACCTCGCGCCGCCGATGAAGGTCTTCTACTACCTCTTCTACCCGGGCATCGTCGTCTTCAACGGGGCGGCCAACGCGTTCACCAGCCTCCTGGGTGTGCCGCCGGCCTCCGAGTCCGACGAGACGCTCGGGGAGCGGGAGATCCGCCGCGTGCTGGCACGCTCCGGCGAGGCGGGCGACGTCGACGTCGCGGAGGTGGCGATGATCGACCGCGTGTTCGAGCTCGACGACACCAGCGTCCGGGAAGTCATGGTCCCGCTGCCGGACGTGGTGAGCGTGCCGGCCGACGCCACACTGGCCGAACTCCGGGAGGCCGTCTTCGAGTCAGGACACACGCGCTATCCAGTCGTCGAGGCCGACGACCCGACCCAGGTGGTCGGCTTCGTCGACCTCAAGGACGTGCTGCGCGCGAGCGAGAGCGCGGACGCCGGGACGACGACCGCCGGCGATATCGCCCGCGAGATACTCGTCGTCCCGGAGACGACCGCGATCAACGACCTCCTCCTGCAGTTCCGGGAGGAACACCAGCAGATGGCCGCGGTGATCGACGAGTGGGGGTCGCTGGAGGGGATCGCGACGGTCGAGGACGTCGTCGAGGCCGTCGTCGGCGACCTCCGCGACGAGTTCGACACCGACGAGCGCGAACCGTCGGTCCGCGAGCGCGGCGACGGCGGGTTCGACGCCGACGGCGGCGTCCCGCTGTCGGCGGTCAACGACGTGCTCGACCTCGCACTCGACCACGAGGCGGTCGAAACGGTCGGCGGGTTCGTGCTCAGCCGGCTCGACCGTGCGCCCGAACCCGGCGACAGCGTCGACGTACCCGGACACACCATCGAGGTGACTGGGGTCGACGGCACCCGGATCTCGACGGTACGGATCTACGAGCGCGAGGGGAGTGACGAGTGAGTCGGCACTGACGGGTGCGTCCCGCATCCCGGACGGTGACTCCGGAGACCGGCGGGTGCCGACTGATCCCGACTGGGTGTCTCTTCGCACGGGTCGGCGGCACCTGGCTATCCGGGTCGACCCCCGTTCACCCCCGGCTCCTCCAGTTTTCGACCAGTCGCGTCCGGAACGTTCCCGGAAGCGTCCTGGCGGCACCCGCGCAGTCGTCTCGGCCACAAAGCATATTGTCACGCTGCCAACTTGTATCGCGTGTGTGGAAGAAACCACTGCAGTGGCTACGAGCCCGATTCGCGACCGGATCTGAAGCCGAGGAGACCCGGAGAAGGAACGGCGAAGACCCCGAACCGGGGCGGCTCTACGAGTGTCCTGACTGTGGAACTGTCTACATCAGCACGGACCCCCAGCCCTGCTCCGACTGCGACAGTGACGTCGAGAACGTCCCGAACGAACGCGACCTGGGGATCAAGACGAACGAACTGTGAGCGCGGGGCCTGGCAGCACGCGAGAAGCCCGGAGCCGCGCATGGGCAGACATTCTTTAGCGCCCCGCCAGTACCCTCGCGCATGGACGCCGACCCCGACGGTGGCGGGGATGTCGAGAAGTTAGAGGGGAGAGACCCGGGGGAAGACCCGGAAGACCCGTACGAGGACACCGACATCTCCGAGCTGCCGGACTGGTGGCGGAGAACCATCGAGGAGTTCCGGCGGTACGGGCTCCGTCCGTACCGTCCGCCGCGCTTCGAGGACGGGGTGCTCAAACACGAGACCGTCGACGACCTCGAGCAAGAATACGGGATCGAGATCCGCTTTGTCGCGTACGCGTCGCAGGTCGGGAACGCGTGGGAGGTACAGGTCGACGGAGAGGCGGTCGGGAAGATCGAACGCCGGCGTTCGCCGGAGGGCTACACGGTCTACGGGATGGAGAGCGACGCGTTCGTCGACTTCGTCGAAGCGAAGCTCTGACCGCTCGCCCGGAACTCCCGTCGCGGGCTTGTGTCCCCGGGACTGGGGCGGCAGCGGAACTTATAACTGGTCGACTGGGGTTGGAGAGAGCAATGCCAACACGTCACCTGATCGCCGAGGAGTCCGAACTCGCCGAGGAGGGCGACCGCGTCCTGGCCGACGTCCGCGGGACCGAGGTCGCGGTGTTCCGGGTCGAGGGAGAACTCCACGCGCTGGTGAATTTCTGTGTCCACCAGGGTGGCCCGCTCTGCGAGGGCGACCTCTCCGGCGAGTACGGCATCGCGGACGACGGCTGGGAGTGGACCTACGACGACGTCCAGAAGAACGTCACCTGCCCCTGGCACGGCTGGAAGTTCGACGTCCGCGACGGGAAGAGCATCGACGACGACCGGTACCGGGTCCCGACCTACGACGTGGAGGTCGAGGACGGTAACGTCTACGTCCTGCGGTAGTTCAGATCCCGAACACCTCCATCGCCTTCTCGCCCATCAGCTTGCGCACCTGGTCGTCGTCGAGCTGTGCTTTCGCCGGTTTGAGGACCTCGCTGGGCGGGTCGAAGTCGGGGTGGGGATGGTCCGTCGAATACAGCAGCGTGTCGCCGCCGCCGGCCATCTCCATCGCCCACCCCATGTGCTGGGTGTCGTCGGTGTGACCGAGCGGCTGGGTCGTGATGTGGAACTGGTCTCTGATGTACTCGCTGGGCCGTTTCGTGAGCATCGGGAAGTCCTGCGAGCACTGGAGGTAGTGGTCGTCGAGCCGCCACATCATCCAGGGGAGCCACTCCGCACCCGACTCCTGGAGCACCCACTCAAGGTCGGGGAACTTCTCGGGGACGCCGTTGCAGACAAGCGAGATGAGGTGCCACATCGATTCGACGGGGAAGCTGAAGGCGTGGCTCTCCGAGAACGTCTCGGCCCACCGGCGCTGGACGGGGAACGTGCTCGCGGCCTGGACGTCCTGGCTGTGCATCACGACGGGGAGCCCGTGGTCCTGGGCGGCCTCGTAGATGGGGTCGTACATGCGGTGCCCCGCCGGCGGCACCAGCCCCGCCGCGGGGAGCTGTACACCGACGACCTGGTCTTCGGTGGCCATGCGGTCGATCTCCTCGGGCATCCGGTCGGGCACCTGGCTGGCGACCGAGAGGGTCGCGTAGAGGCGGTCGTCCGTGTCGATCCACTTGTCGAGCAGCCAGTCGTTGTAGGCCCGCGCGAGCGCGTCTGCGGTCTGGTCGTGGTTGACTGTCCCGAGCAGCCCCGGCGGGGTGAGGACGCTGTAGTCGACGTTGAACTCGTTCATGAACCCGATCTTCCCCTCCGGGTCCGTCGAGTCGTGGCCCGCCCCCGAACTCGAGTAGGCGTCGGCGTTCGGGAAGGCGGGGCTCGCGCGTGTGACTGTGTAGATCTCGTTGTACACCATCCCGCTCTCGGCCGCCGTTTCGATCATGTCACGGGCGGCGTTCGACTCGTCGATGTAGTCGACGAGGTGCTCGGCCGCCGAAAAGGACAGGTGCGAGTCCGCGTCGACGATAGTCAGTTCTTCCGCGGTGAGGGCGGGTTCTGTCTGCTGGGTTGCCATGCGTTGCCACACCATTCAGCACCCGGTACAATAAATTCGGTGGGGGGTCGTGGGCGGACCTGGGGGAGTGAAAATCCACTATGGTGACAGAAGACGAATGCTCCGACAGGGATTTGAACTCGCCGAGACGTGCTCGCTACGCTGCGCGCGACTCGTCTGCTCGAATCCCTTTGTGTGCTTCCTTCTTCACTCACTCCGTTCGTTCAGAAGAGTGCTCCGACAGGGATTCGAACCCTGGTCATTGCCTCGAGAGGGCAATATGATTGGCCGGACTACACTATCGGAGCGCCCGAACGCAAGCAGACGTAGCGACAGAATGCTTTTAACCATTGCGTTTCGCCCTCACTCCTCGTCGAAGGGCGAGCCGGCGGCGTCGGGTTCGTGGCCGCTGAGGCTGATGATGTTCTCCCGGCCGACCCGGAGCTTGCTGATCTCCCCGTCTTCCTCCATCTCCGAGAGGAGCATGCTCACCTTCGATTTCGACCACTCGGTCTCGTCGACGATGTCGACCTGCTTCATCCGCCCGCCGTTGTCCTCGAGCAGCCTGCGGACGCGGTCCTCGTCGGAGAGCAGTTCCGCCTCCGATACCGGCGGGCTGGCGGCCGGGTCCCGGGTCTGTGCCCCGGCTGTCCCGGCCGAGGGGCCACCGGCGTCGCCCGGCGAACCGGTCTCCCCGTCAGTGCCGGACGCCCTGCCGGCCGGGATGGCGCCGCTGTACCAGGCCAGACCGACCAGCCCGAGGAGCAACACCACCCCGAGCGCGACCGGGAGCATCAGCCCGGAGCCCCCGTCGTTCGGCGACGACCCGTTCGGGTCACCCGCGCCGTCGGAGCCCGCGCCCCCGTTCGTCCCGGACCCGTCGGACCCGGGAGTAGCCGTTCCCTCTCCAGGTGTTTCCGCTCCGGCCTCGACTCGCGCGTACGCGACGCGCGGCCGGGCGTCGAGAAAGCGCCGCTCGCCGACCCAGGTGACGGTGTCGCTAGCCCCGAGAGCCCCGCCGGCCACGGAGTCCGGCTCCGGGTCGACGCCGTCGGCGGCGAAGCTGAGGTTCCGTCCGTGAGCGAAGACGAGGCGCTGGTCCGTATCGATGTACATCCCGCCCTCGAAGACGTCCGAGACGACGACCCGGTCCTCGCGGACCTGCGCGAAGCCACTCCACAGGAAGGAGAGTTCGACGACCCCCACGGCCTGGGTCCCGCCGGGCTGTGTCCGCACGAACGCCGCCCGCCGGAAGCCGGTTGCCGTCATGTTCCGCCCGGTCGCGTTCGTCCCGAAGGCGGTCAGCCGCTCGGCCCGGGTCCGGAAGTCGCGGACGAACGCCGGTTCGGTGCGCTCGAACTCGGCGGCGTACTCCTCGAAGGTGGCGACCTGTGACTCGTTCTCCAGCAGGCGCAGGTACTGGAGCGTCCAGCGAGCCGACCCGTTCTCGTAGGCCGTGACACGGAAGACCGTGCTGTCGAACCCGTCGGGCGTCGCCTGGGGGACGGGGCCGGGAGCGGTCTGTGACGCGAGTCCGGCGTTCGCTGCCGGCTCACCCGCCGACCCGGGCGCGGCGGCCGAGGCCGCAGCGAGCGCGGGGGCCGCGGCGACCGCTCCGAGTACGAGAACCGCGACGAGGCCGACCGCCCCCAACCGTCGGGTCATCTGTTCGGTACCTCTGCTGGCCGACGGGAAAAGCGCTGTGTCTACCGGTGGGGAAGCGCCTCGGCGAGCGCCTCGGCGGGGTGGGACGGCGTTTCGCCCTTCAGGACCTCCTCGCCCAGCTGCGAGCGGCAGGACGCGCCGGGCGCGACCACTCGCTCCCCCGGGCTTTCGGTGACCTGGCTCTCGAGGATGGAGCCGATGGCCCGACTCATCGAGTAGTGCTCGGCCTCGTAGCCGAAGCTCCCGGCCATGCCACAGCAGCCCGAGTCCAGCGCGTCGACCGCGTAGCCGGCCCGCCGGAGTACCCCTACCGCGTGGTGGTCGCGCTTGACCGCCGTCTGGTGACAGTGGCCGTGGTAGGTCAGCGTCTCGTCGGGCGCCTCGAAGGGGACGCGCTCGTCGAGGCGGTGGCGGTCCAGATACTCACAGACTCCGTAGGTGTTGGCGGCGACCCGCTCGACGGTGTCGCCGGCGAGCAGGTCCAGGTAGTCGGACTGGAACATCACCGCGTCGGAGGGCTCGACGACCACGACGTCGAACCCCTCGGCGAGGGACGGCGCCAGCGCGCGGACGTTCGTCCGCGCCCGCTCGCGGGCCGTGTCGAGAAAGCCCTTCGAGTGGGCCGCCCGCCCGCTCGGAGCGACGCCCTCCGCCAGGCGGACGTGAACGTCCGCCGCCTCCAGCACCCGGACGGCCGCCTTCCCGGCCTCGGGGTGGCTGTAGTTGGTGTACGTGTCGGGGAAGAGGACTGCCTTCCGGACCGCCTCGCCAGGCTCGACGGCGGGCTCGCGGCCGGCCATCCAGTCGGTCAAGGTCTTCCGGCGGAAGGTCGGCAGGTCGCGCTCGCGGGCGATCCCCAGGGCCTTCTCGGCGACGAGCCCGCTTCCCGGGAGGTTCCCCGCCCAGTTGGAGAGGGGTGCGAGCGCGCTCGCCAGCCGGCTCACGCTGTCGATGTTGGCAAACAGGCGGTCCCGGAGCGTGGTCGCGCCCTCCTGGTGGGCCTGGTACTCGACTTCGGCCTTGAGTTTCGCCATGTCGACCTCGCTGGGGCAGTCCCGGGCACACCCCTTGCAGCCGATACACAGGTCCATCACCTCCGAGACGAACTCCTCGTCGGTGACGTCGTCGGGCAGGTCGCCGCTCATCGCCTGCCGGAGCATGTTCGCCCGGCCGCGGGTGCTGGTCACCTCCTCCTCGGCAGCCCGGAACGTCGGGCACATCACGCCGCCGGTGGTCTCCTGGGGACCCCGACACCCCCCGCAGCCGTGACAGAGTTCGACCATTCCCTGCATCCCGTTGTCGTTGTCCCATTCCAGCCGGGGCTCGAAGCCCAGGTCGAGGTCGTACTCGGGATCGAAACGGAGGTGGTCGGTCATCTCGACGACGCGGGCCCGCTCGGGAACGTCCGCGCCGGGCTCGCGGTAGCCGACGACCTGCCCGGGGTTGAACAGCCAGCCGGGGTCGAAGGCCTCCTTCAGCGACAGCGAGAGGTCCCAGACCCGCTGGCCGTACAGCTTGTGGTTCCACCGGCTGCGCGCCCGGCCGTCACCGTGTTCGCCGGAGACGCTGCCGCCCTGCTCGACGACCAGGTCGGTGGCTTTCTCCGCGATCGCCCGCATCGTCTCCACGCCCTCGACGGTCTTGGTGTCGACCAGCGGGCGGATGTGCAGACAGCCCGGCCCGGCGTGGCCGTAGAAGCTCGCGACCGACCCCTCCTCCGCGAGCAGTTCCTGGAAGCCGGCCACGAAGTCGGGCAGCTGCTCGGGCGGGACGGCGGCGTCCTCGATGAAGCTGATGTGTTTCTCGTCCGTCGTCCGGCCCAGGAGAATGGGCAGGCCGCTCTTGCGGAGCTTCCAGAAGCGGTCCCGCTCGGCCTGGTCGTGGGCCTCCGCCGCCGCCGTCGCGTAGGCCGGCGCGTCGGTCGTCTCCGCGGCGCCGTCTGCGGGGCTGGCTGCCGTTTCCGCTCCCGGAAACCGGTCGGCCAGCAGGTCCGCAACTTTCTCCCGACCCTCCTCGTCGCTGTCGGCGTAGAACTCGACGAGCAGAACCGCGCCGGTCCCTGCCGCGACCATCTCCTCGACGAGCGCACCGAACTCCTCGGTATCGCGGGCCAGGTCCAGCAGAACGTCGTCGAGCACCTCGACGGCCGCCGGGTCGTGAGCGACGATCGGTGCCACGTCCCGGCTGGCGTCGAGCAGGTCCTCGTACTGGAGCAGCGCCATCGCCTTCGTCTCCGGGACCGCCTCCAGCGAGACCGTCGCCTCCGTGACGATAGCGAAGGTCCCTTCGCTGCCCGCCAGCAGCCGGGCCAGGTTGACCGTCCCCGTCTCGGCCTCCTCGACCAGCCGGTCGAGGTTGTACCCCGAGACGTTGCGCTTGAGGTCCGGGTAGGCCTCCGCGACGGTCTCCCGTTCGTCGAGGATGCGGGCGACGGCGGCGTAGACCCGCTGCTCGGTGTTCCCTTCGGGGTCCGCGCGTTCGCGGAGGTCGGCGACCGCTATCTCGCCGAACTCCGTCACCGTCCCGTCCGCGAGGACGGCCTCGCAGGATTCGACGTAGGCGTCGGTCTTGCCGTACTGAAGGGAGTGTGAGCCCGTGGAGTTGTTCCCGATGGCGCCGCCCAGCGCGCTCTTGTCCCCCCACGCCGGGTCCGGGGCGAACTTGAGGTCGTGGTCGGCGAGTGCGGCGTTCAGGTCGCCCAGGTAGACGCCGGGGTCCGCGCGGGCGACTTCCCTCTCGGGGTCGACCTCGTGGACCCGGTCCATGTGCCGGGTGAAATCGAGGACGACCGCCTCGTTGACCGTCTGGCCGGCGAGGCTGGTCCCGCCGCCCCGAGGGAGCACCGGCACGTCCCGGTCGGCACACAGCGAGACGGCGGCTGCCACGTCGCCGGTCGACTGCGGGAAGACGACCCCGACCGGCGTCACCTCGTAGGCGCTGGCGTCGGTCGCGTACAGCTGGCGGGAGTACTCGTCGAAGCGGACCTCGCCGTCGACGCGCCCCTCGAGCGCCGCGACGAGGTCGGGGCGCGTCTCGGCGCCACCCTGGTAGTCGTAGTCGGATCGGGGGTCCGCTGCCGGGTCGACCCCGGCACCTGTCCCCGCGTCGTCGACACCCATATCCCCTCCTTTGGCCCCGCCCCGAATAATCCATCGCCGGCCACGGCTTCTCTGCGGGGAGACCCGGCCGCTCTGGTCCGGCTACTCCTCCTCGATGCTCGCCTCCGGCGCGTTCTGCTTCACGCTCTCGATTCCCTGTTTGGCCTTCTGCTTGGACGCGTAGCCCTCGCCGCTGTCGGCGATGATGTTGCCGTTCTCGTGGCGGAGCCGCCAGCGGTACTGTCCTGCGTTGTCCTCGTACAGTTCGAAGGTCGCTGTCATACAACTATCCCCTCAGGAGCCAGATGGAAATAGCCGACGGCCGTCAGGGCGCCAGGCGGTTCTTCCGGCCTTTCATCTCGCGCTCGTAGTAGTCGAAGGTGACCGGACACCAGTCCGCCGCGAGGTCGAGCAGCTCTTCTGTCAGCTCACGGATCTCCCACTGTGCGTCCGCAGCCGCTCGCATGTCAGCCACGTGCATCAACATCCTGACATTCATCGACATCACGATGTTGACCTTCGTGCCGATGGGCAGCACGAACCGGGCGTCCTCGGGGGGCATCCCCAGGTCGAGCAGCTCCTGGTAGCTCTCGACGGCGTCGGCGACGGTCTCCCGGAACAGCTCCTCACGGCGACGGACCTGCTCCTCGTCGACATCGGCCGTTCGCTGGTTCCGGCCGACCCAGTCCGGGTCGGTCGCGGAGGGCGGGACGACGACCATCTCGCCGTCGCGGACGGCCGCTGGGTCGACGTCGTCGAACGCGACGTAGCGCATGCTCCGGACGTCGAATGAGACGTGGCGGTGGCGGGTGATCTGGGCCATACACGACCGGCTTACCCCTTTCACCGCGAAGGTGGCCTGTGGGTGTTCGAAGGGCCCGAAGTGACCGTGGTCCATCAGGTGGCCGATGAGGGTCCGCATCTTCTCTTCTGTCGTGTCTCCGTCGACCGTCTCCATCGTCTCCTCGAAGGTGAGGTCGCCGACAAACTCCTGCATGTAGTCGTTTCGGGCCGCTTTGCAGATGAGCTCCTCCGGGTTCTCTGTTGCCTCGACGAGTTGGACTTCCATGTCAGGCTGCATTAGTGGTTGTGTGCCTCCTGTAAAACGCTTCCTTCAGCTCCTCGTACATTTCTTTGCTCCCGGTCTCGAATTTGTACTCGAAGCCCGGTACCGGCTCGCCGACGTACTCGAAAAACCACTCAGTCTCATCGGAAGTCAGCATGAGTCTCCCCTCGTGAAATGTTGGAGTGATGGGCGTCGGGTCAAAGAGTCCGCGGACGAATGCTTTCCGGTCTTTCTCGTTGTACGCAGAGATCCAGACCTGGGGACGTGTGTGTCCTTTTGTTCCCCACAGCAAGTTTCCGTCACAGACGTACCAGAGCTTGAGAGTTATTGGCTGTAGTCGCAAATCCTCGGGGAAGCGTTTCTGTTCTTCGGTGTACCATTCGGCATACCGATTGAGTTCTGTATGTCGGCGCGTCGTCAAGAGATACTGGTCACGGATCTCGTAGTCGACGGATGCAAACCGCTCTAGTGCCGACGAGCGATTCGCTTCGCGGATCTCGTCACTCGTCCGACGGAGGGTGACAGTATTCGAAAGCCACGCCAGCTGTTCGTCGATCCATTCCAAGAATCGGGAGTTGACGCTGTGTACCTCCATCCGAGGGTTCGCTGCTGATGGGGGGTTGTGAACTGTTGCGTCGCCCATCAACAACCCGCTCAGTATTTCATGGCGGCGCCGGTCGAGCGGCGGATAAGAACAGTCGGCCGACATAGCCCAGTGCTGCGCGAGCCGCTCGTAGGAATCACCACACGCCGGACATTCAGTATCCCCCATTAACCGGTTGTACCAGCGCTTCCAGCAATAAGAATCGGCCTGCTGGTGAAAGTGGAGAACCTGTTAGGTCGACGTTCGAGCTCGAGAACAAAAGGCCCGCCACGGACCGCTCAGGGAGACTACAGCACCCGCCAGGGCGAGGGGTCGCCGCCGAGCCCGCGCACGCGGACCTCCCGTTGCCCCTCGCGCTCGCGAAGTTGCACCTGGCCGTCGAAGTTCTGTTTGAGCACCTGCAGGGTCTGCTGGTCGTGAGCGCTCTCGTCGATGGTGAACAACCCGACGAAGCCCGCCCCGTCCAGCCGCGAGGCGAGGACGTGACAGAACTTGAAGACGGTCTTCTCATCGGTGTAGGTCAGCATCGTGGACAGCGAGGTCAGCCCGAACCGGCCGCGGTCGTACCCGCCGACGTCGACCCGGTCGAGTGCCTCCGTGATGCAGACGCCGATGCTGGTCAGGTCCGCGGGGTCCGAGACGCGGTGGACGTGGCTGCCGCCCTCGAGTTCCTGGCTCTCGCGGCTCCCCTCCGCACGGCAGTCGACCACGCTGAGTGCTCGCCCCTCGAACTCCGCCCGCTCGCGGATGTCGTCGACGAACCCCTCCGCGGTGCCGCTCGTCGTGACGGCGAGTGCGGCCTCGCTCCGGGAGAGTCCGTCGGCCAGAAACGACTGCAGCAGCCCGTCTTTGCCGGTCATCGCCGGGCCGGAGATCAGCAGCGCAGTCCCCGACGGAACCGACCGCAGGCGGTCGACGTCGAGCACGCCCCCGAGGTCGTAGGCGCCGCGGTCAGCCGCCCCCGCCATCGTCGACCCCCCGGATGGCCGCGATGAACTCTTCGTCGTCCGCGATGCCGCCGATCGTCTCCGAGAGCCGGTCGCGCAACTCCTCGACCTCCGCCGTCAGCCGCCGGTACTCCCGGTTCTCCGCCAGCGCCGCGTCCTCCTTGGTCGCCTCGAGCGCCGCCCGCTTCTCGACCAGGGCGTAGTACTCCCGGAGCAGGCTGTCGTACTCCGACCGCGCCAGCAGGGCCTCGACGGTCTCTGTCAACTGGTCGGCGTCCACCGGCTTCGAGAGGTAGGTGTCAAAGCCCATCTCGAGGATCTCGAAGTCCGGGTCGACAGCCGTCACCATCGCCACCCGGCAGTCGATGCCCCGTTCGCGGATCCGTTCGAGGAGCTCGTCGCCGGACAGCCCGGGCATCTTCCGGTCGAGCAACACCACGTCGACCGAGTCGTCGAGCCGGCGTAATCCCTCGTCGCCGTCCGCGGCCACCCGGACCTCGTAGGCCTCCTCGAGCCAGATCTCGTAGGTCCCAGCGACGTCGGGCTCGTCCTCGACGATCAGCACGACGGGGTCGTCTGTCCCATCCATCTCGTCTCGCCGGGGGGTTGTATTTCAGTCCACATAGCCCTGTGGGTTGGCCGGTCGTCGCCGCTCCGGAGTTCGATAGGCTTAAACTGCCAGGTCGGAAACTACCGGCCGCGGGCTCGTAGATCAGTGGTAGATCATCCCCCTGGCACGGGGAAGGCCCGGGGTTCAAATCCCCGCGAGTCCACTCGACTCACTTCGTTCGTCTCATTCCCTCGCGAGCCCCCGCTCACTCCGTTCGCGGGGACCCCGCGAGTCCACTCGCTCCGCGGGTCGTTCCGCTCGCGAGACCCCCGCGAGTCCACTGGGTCCCGTAAGCCCGGCTGGCTCCCGAACCACCAGGGTTCAGGTCCGGTCGATCTGCGTCTGCTCGGCCGCGACGAACGTCTCGGACCCCGCCAGAAACTCCGCCTCGTCGGCCTGGATCGCCTCGTTCAGTTCCTCGGTGAACCCCGACTGGATGTCCTCGGTCGACTCGAAGTACAGCTCCGCGACCCCGTCGTAGGGGGCGTCCCCGGGGTTGATCGCCGGGGCGATGGTGTACCGCTGCAGCGTCGACACCTTCTCGATCTGCTTGACGTGTTCCTCGTCCCAGTACTCGACGAACGCCTCCCAGTCCAGGTCGTCCCGTTTCTCGACCAGCGCCACGATCTTGAGCATACCTGACACAGGTGTCCCGGGGATAATATAACTCCGCCGCGTGCCGGCCCGTCGCGCGCCCGTGGAGGCTTCGCACAATCTCGCAGCTAGCACAGTCCCGCAGTCAGCATAGTCCCGTAGCTATTTGCCGGAGACGCGAGAGCGGGGAGGTATGGAACGGATCGAACTCGATGAGGCGCCGCCGGCAGCACTCTCGACCGGGTACGGCCGTCTCGCGCTCGACGACGCGCTCGGCGCGACCGACCTGGCGGTCAAGTACTACGACCTCGACCCCGGGGAGGTCTTCTCCGGAGCGTACCACACCCACGAGAGCCAGGAGGAGATCTTCATCATCCTTGAGGGGGAGGCGACCTGGGACACCGAGGAGGGCGAAGCCAGCATGACACTGTCTGCCGGGGAGGCGGTTCGCTTCGCGCCCGGCGAGTTCCAGCACGGCTACGTCGAGGAGAGTCGCGAGGAAGGCGTCCGCGCGCTCGCGCTCGGCGCGCCGCCGGGGATGGACGAAACCGTCTCGAAGTTCACATGCCCCGCCTGCGAGGAGGTGACCGAGCACGACGTCGACCTCGATGCCGACGAGCGGGTCTCGACGGCGACCTGCCGGAACTGCGGGAACGAGGTCAGGACGGAGCTGGGCTGACGGCCGCCCGGGGACCGTCGGGTGCGCCCCGGCCCGGCCTCAGTCGCCGGCTTCCTCTTCCTCGCCCAGCTGGACGTCGTCGAAGCGGTCCCGGAGCGTCTTCTTGTCGAACTTCCCGGTCGAGGTCTTGGGGATCTCGTCGAGGAACTGGTACTCGTCGGGGAGCCACCAGTCGGGGTAGGTCTCGGCGAGGTGTTCGTTGAGCTCCTCCGCGGTCACTTCCATCCCCTCCCGGAGGACGACACACGCCATCGGCCGCTCCTGCCACTTGGCGTGGGGGACGGCGATCACGGAGGCCTCGCTGACCGCCTCGTGGCCGATCAGCTCGTTTTCCAGGTCGACACTCGAGATCCACTCGCCGCCGCTTTTGATGACGTCTTTCTCGCGGTCGACCAGGTCGAGGTAGCCGTCCTCGTCCTGGGTGGCGATGTCGCCGGTCTTGAACCAGCCGTCCTCGGTGAACGATTCCGCGTTTGCATCCGGCCGGTTGTGGTAGCTGTCCAGCACCCACGGCCCGCGCACCTCGAGTTCGCCCATCGACTCGCCGTCCTTGGGGACGACGTTGCCCTCGTCGTCGCGGATCCGCGTCTCGATGCCCGGCACCGGGAAGCCCGCCTTGGCGCGTTTGGCGTAGCGTTCCTCCGCCGGCGCGTCCTGCAGTTCCTTCCGCAGCGTCGACAGCGACCCCAGCGGCGTGGTTTCGGTCATTCCCCAGCCCTGGATGATCGGCGCGTCGTACTCCTCGTCGTACTTGCGGATGAGCGACTCCGGCGGGGCCGAGCCGCCGACGGTGAGCCGCTCGATATTGGAGATGTCGACCTCGGGGTTCTCGTCGAGGAACTCCGCCATCTCCAGCCAGATGGTCGGGACCGCCGCCGAGAAGGTCACCTCCTCCTCGTCGATCAGCCGGGCGATGCTCTCGGGGTCGGTGTGGACCGTCGGGAACACCTGCTTGGCTCCGACCATCGTCGAGGCGTAGGGGACCCCCCAGCCGTTGGCGTGGAACATCGGCACCACCGGCAGGGTGACGTCGGACTCGCCGATCCCGTTGGCGTCGGTGTGACCGGTCATCACGCTGTGGAGGTAGATGGCCCGGTGGCTGTACTGGACGCCCTTGGGCTTGCCCGTCGTCCCGGAGGTGTGACACATGCCGTACTCGGAGTCCTCGTCGAGTTCGGGCCAGTCGTACTCCGTGGGGTGGCCCTCGATGAGCTCCTCGTAGGAGACCACCGGCTCGAGGCTCGTCTCGGGCACCTCGTCGGCCAGGACGACGTACTGCTCGACGGTGTCGAGCTGGTCGGCGTTGGCCTCGACCTTCTCGAGCAGGGCGGGGTCGACGAAGAGGACTTCGTCGGCGGCGTCATTGATCGTGAACTGGAAGTGGCCGTCGGGCAGGCGCATGTTGCACATGTGGAGGCTCCGGCCCGTACAGCCCGGCGCGAAGTAGAGTTCGAGGTGCCGGTAGTGGTTCATCGCGACCGCGCCCACCCGACCGTCCTCGCTGACCCCGAGCTCGTCCAGCGCGTGCCCCAGCTGGGCGATCCGGTCGGCCGCGTCGGCGTAGGTGTACCGGTGTTTCGAGCCGTCGGGCTGGAGCGTGACGATCTCGCGGTCCGGGAACAGCTCTTCCGCGCGACCGATGAGCTTGTCGATGGTGAGTTGAACGTCCATCATAGACATTCGATAGCATCACCCGGCAGCGACTTATAAGTTGACGACATCGGCCCGCGGACGGCGAATCGGCGGGTCGGGAGCGTGCGAGGCAGGACGTCCCGCGGACCCTGCACGCTTATTTCCCTGGCCGCGGCAGGGGAGGGTATGCGACTCGACGGAGTGCGCGTCCTCGACCTCTCGCAACTGCTCCCGGGCCCGTACGCCACGCAACTGCTGGCGGACGCGGGCGCGGACGTGATCAAAGTGGAGACCGCGGACGTCGGCGACGGCGCCCGCTACTCGCCGCCCCAGACCGAGGACGGCGTCGGTGCCCTGTTCGACGCCGTCAACCGCGGCAAGCGCAGCGTCGCGCTCGACCTCAAAGACGAGGAGGGACACGAGGCGTTCATGCGGCTGGCCGAGACCGCCGACGTCGTCTTCGAGCAGTTCCGCCCCGGCGTCGTCGACCGGCTGGGCGTCGACTACGAGTCCGTCCGGGAGCACAATCCGGACATCGTCTACTGCTCGCTGACGGGCTTCGGTCAGGCCGGCCCCCACGAGGACCGGGTGGGCCACGACCTCAACTACATCGGGATGGCGGGGCTGCTCGACATGACCCGCGAGGACCCCGACATGGCTCCGCAGATCCCCGGCTACCCCGTCGCCGACATGGCCGGCGGCCTCCTGTCGGCCTTTGGCATCGTCGGCGCGCTCGCCTCCCGCGAACTCGGCAACACCGGCGGCGAGTACGTCGACGTGGCGATGACCGACGTGATCCTCTCCTTTTCGCAGGCGGTCGCCCACGAGGGGCTGACCGGCGGCGACCCGCGACCCGGCGCGACGACGCTCAGCGGCGGGCTCCCCTGGTACGACGTCTACGAGACCGCCGACGGCGAGTACGTCACCATCGCCGCCCTCGAGCCGAAATTCTGGGAGACCTTCTGCGAGGCCGTCGGCCGGGAGGACCTGGTCGACAGCCACAACACGGACGACCCCGCGGAACTCGCGGCGGTCCGCGAGGAACTCGAGGGGATCTTCGCCGGGAAGACCCGCGCGGAGTGGGAGGCCGAACTCGGGGACGTGGAGGCGATGGTCGCGCCGGTCCGCACGCCCGCGGAGGCCTACGACAGCGACCACGTCGCGGCCCGCGGCCTGGTCGACGAGAGCACCCACACCCCGCGGGTCGGCTTCCCGGTCCACTCCTCGGAGGCCGCCGACGGCGCCCGGACAGGCCCGCCGGGCCACGGCGCGGACACCCGCGACCTGCTCGCGGAGGCCGGCTACGGCGAGGAGGAACTCGACCGCCTGGCCGAGGACGGCGTCCTCGGCGAGTAGCCGCGTCGGTTCGCGGTCCGGCTGCAGTCCTCAGTAGGTGAACAGGTCGACGCCGCCGGTTGCGCCCATGACCTGCCCGGTCACGTAGGAGGCCTGCTCTGAGGCCAGGTAGGCGGTGAGGTTCGCCACGTCGGCCTCCGTCCCGAGGTGGCCCATCGGGGTCGCCCGGGCGATGTCGGCGTAGTGTGGGCTGATCTCCTCGAGTTCGTCGGGCGTCAGGTCGGCCAGGTCCGCGACGACGATGTTGGGGGCGACGATGTTCGAGGTGACGCCGTCGGGGGCGCCTTCGAGCGCCAGCGTCTTGCCGAAGCCGATGAGCCCGGCCTTCGTCGTCGAGTAGGAGAGCTGCCCGAAGCCGCCGTACCAGCCGGCCATCGAGGACATCGTGATGATCCGGCCCCAGCCGCGCTCGCGCATCGCGGGGAAGACCTCCTTGGTGATGTTGTAGGTGCCGGTGAGGTTGATCAGGACGTCCCGGTCCCAGAGGTCTTCGTCGAGCTCGCCGGCGCGGCCGGTGGCGTCGACCATCCCGGCGTTGTTGACGAGCACGTCGATCCCGCCGGTCGCCTCGCGCAGTTCCCCGACGGTCTCCGCGACCTGTTCGCGGTCGGTGAGGTCACAGACCGCGGCGATGGCCTCGCCGCCCTCGTCCTCGATCTCGTCGGCGACCTCCTGGGCGCCGTCCTCGTCGACGTCCAGTACCACGACCTCCGCACCCTCTTCGGCCAGTGTGTGACAGTCCTCGCTCCCGATGCGACCCGCACCGCCGGTGACAAGCGCCGTCTTGTCGTCGAGTCCGAAATCCATTGCACTCGTCCGTTCGGAGGCACCGCTCATAAAGCTCGGCCACCCGGCAGGTGTCGTCCGGACGGTGTGGCACGGCGGTACCGGACCCGGCCGCTCAGGCCCCCGCGGGTGCCTCCGTTTCCGGCTCCTCCGTCCCGGAGGCCCGGAGGTGGAGCCAGGTGACACAGCCCAGCGAGACGAGCCCGGAGGTCGCCGCGAGCGCGAACAGGAGCCGGTAGCCAAAGAGCGTGTAGACGCGGGCGCCGCCGACGGTCTGGCCGGTCCAGTAGGCGTCGAGGATCGCCCCCATCACGGTCGGGAAGACGGCCGCGCCGCCGAAGGCCAGCGCGTTGACGGTCCCGGTGGCGACGCCGCTGGCCCCGCTGCCGTAGCCTTCCTTGACGACCGTATAGCCCAGCGCGTACCCCCCGGCGAGGAAACTCACCATGAAGAAGACCAGGCCCACGCTCCAGAGCGGCGGCTTGCCCGCGAGCGCGAGCAGCGCGAACGCGCTCGTGTACAGCACCGCACCGCCGACCATCAGCCGCGTGCGCACGCCCAGGTAGTCCGAGATTCTGCCGATGACCGGCGGCCCGAGCAGGAGACCGACGCTGCCGAGGAGAACCGTCGTGGAGGCGGCCGTGACCGACTGGTCGTACACCTGCGCGACGTAGGGGACGCCCCAGAGCCCGAGGACTGTGAGGTTGAGCCCGGTCGAACAGAACAGCGCGATCCCGGCGAGCCAGGTGTCCCGACCGCGGAGGACGGTCCGGGCGTTCGCGGCGACGTCCCGGAGACTCAGCGTCGGCGAGGAGGGCACGTTCTCCACGGGTTCGAGGCCGGCGTCGGCCGGCGTGTCCCGCGCGAGCAGCCAGACGACGACCGCGATGACGAAGCCCGCGCCCCCGAGCGCGAAGAAGGTCATCCGGAGGCCGACGGTCTGCTGGAACACCGACAGCGGCGTGGTCGCGAGGATCCCGCCCAGACCGGCGATGGCGATGGTGAGGCCGTTCATCGTCGCGAACTCGTCGGGGCGGTACCAGTTCGCACAGAAGCGCAGGGTGGCGATGAAGATGACACTCGCGCCGAGCCCGATGCAGAGCCGCGCGAGGAAGGCCACGGGGTACACCTCCGCGAGCCCGAAGGCCACCCCGCCCAGACTCATGACGAGGACGCCGACGGTCGCGGTCGTCCGGATCCCGAGCCGGTCCGAGAGCACGCCCGCAGCCACCTGCATGGGCGCGTAGACGTAGAAAAACGAGGAGTGGAGCGTCCCGAGTTGCGAGCCCGTGGCGTCGAAGGCGCGCATCAGGTCCTCGGAGAGCACCGCCGAGGAGAGGCGGTGGACGTTCACCAGCAGGAAGCCCAGGGCGAGGGCGACCCAGACGACCCAGCGGCGCCGCGTGGGGTCAGACCAGATGTCCATCACCGGCCCCACTCGCCCCCCGGGCAAAACGTTTGATGTACGTGGCCGCGCCACAGGGAGCGCGAGTCAGTACCCGAGGGGGCACAACACACGGGCCCGGGAGGAACTACGGGGAGTCCCAGAGGGACAAACTGTATCAGTCAGCGCGGAAACCGGGAGATATGTTCGACAAGTCGACGTGGATCCGGCTGCCGCGCAACGTCGTCGTGGGCCACGGCGTGCTCGCGCAGACGGGCGACGTCGTCGCGGACCTTCACCTGTCGGGCCGGCCGCTCGTGGTCACCAGCCCGACACCACGAACCGTCGCCGGTGAGCGGGTCCGGGACCTCCTCTCTGACGCCGACACCGACCCCGCGCTCGTCGAGGTCGAGGAGGCCAGCTTCGCGGCCGTCGAGCGGGTGATCGAGGCCGCACGCGAGGCCGGCGCCGGCTACCTCGTGGGGGTGGGCGGCGGCAAGGCGATCGACATCGCGAAGATGGCCGCCGAGGACCGCGACATCGGCTTCGTCTCGGTCCCGACCGCAGCCAGCCACGACGGCATCGTCTCCGGCCGCGGGTCGGTTCCCGACCGCGACACCCGCCACAGCGTGGCCGCCGAGCCGCCGCTGGCGGTCATTGCAGACACGGAAGTCCTCGCGGAGGCTCCCTGGCGGCTGACGACTGCGGGCTGTGCGGACATCATCTCGAACTACACCGCCGTGCGGGACTGGGAGCTGGCCCACCGGCTCCAGAACGTCGAGTACTCCGAGTACGCCGGCGCGCTCTCGCGGATGACCGCCGAGATGCTCGTCCAGAACGCCGACTCGATCAAGGAGGGTCTGGAGGAGTCCGCCTGGGTCGTCGTGAAGGCACTGGTCTCCTCGGGGGTCGCGATGTCCATCGCGGGCTCCTCCCGGCCGGCAAGCGGCGCCGAACACCTCTTCTCCCACCGGCTGGACCGGCTCGCGCCTGGGGCGGCTCTGCACGGCCACCAGGTGGGCGTCGGGGCCATCATGACCGAGTACCTCCACACCGGCGAGAACGGCGACTGGCGGGACGTCCGCCGCGCGCTGACGGCGATCGGCGCGCCGACGACCGCCGCCGAGCTGGGGATCGACGAGGCGACCGTCATCGAGGCGCTGACGACCGCCCACGAGATCCGGGACCGCTACACGATCTTCGGCAACGGGATGAACGAGGCGGCGGCCCGGGAGGCCGCTACCGTCACCGGCGTCATCTGAGTCGGCAGGCCGGGCGGGTATCTGTCCGCTTCCGCAAGCCGGGGCCCCGATAGTGCGTTTTTTGCCCCCGCGGCGTGTGGCCTCCGGTAATGAGCACCGGCGAGTACGACTACGAGGAGCTGGGGCTGGTGGCCGGCCTGGAGATCCACCAGCAACTCGACACCGAGACCAAGCTGTTCTGTGCGTGTCCGACGGACCTGCGCGAGCCCGAGGAGTCGACGCGTCGCTTCACCCGGTATCTCCACCCCACCAAGTCGGAGCTGGGGGAGATCGACGCCGCCGCCCTCGAGGAGAGCCGCGTCGAGCGGGAGTTTGAGTATCTTGCCTACGACTCCACCTGCCTGGTCGAGGAAGACGACGAGCCCCCGGGGCGGGTCGACCGCGAGGCCATGGAGACGACCCTCGAGATCGCCGCCCTGCTGGACATGGACCCGGTCGACCAGGCCCACGTCATGCGGAAGATCGTCGTCGACGGCTCCAACACCACTGGCTTCCAGCGCTCGATGCTCGTCGCGACCGACGGCGCCATCGAGACCAGCGAGGGGCCGGTCGGCGTCGAGGACATGATGCTCGAAGAGGAGAGCGCCCAGCGCGTCGAGGAGACCGACACCGGGGTGCGCTACAGCCTCGACCGCCTGGGGATCCCCCTCGTCGAGATCGGCACCGACCCCGACATCCGGAGCCCGGAACAGGCCCGCGAGGCCGCCGAACGGATCGGGATGTTGCTTCGCTCGACGGGAAAGGTCAAACGCGGCCTCGGAACGATCCGCCAGGACGTCAACGTCTCCATCGCCGAGGGCGCACGCGTGGAGATCAAGGGCGTCCAGAGTCTGGATGACATCGACGACATCGTCCGCAACGAGGTGGCCCGCCAGGCCGAACTCCTCGATATCCGGGCTGAACTCACCGACAGGGACGCGGCCGTCGGCGACCCCCGGAACGTGACCGAGGTCTTCGCGGACACCGACAGCGGCGTCATCCGGGGCGCACTCTCCGATGGCGGGCGGGCGATGGCCGTCCGGCTGGCGGGTTTCGACGGGCTCGTCGGCCACGAGCTCCTGCCCGACCGCCGGCTGGGGACGGAGTTCGCCGACCACGCCAAACGCCACGGTGCGGGAGGCATCTTCCACACCGACGAACTCCCCGCCTACGGCGTCACCGAGGAGGAAGTCGAGGCGCTACGGGAGGCCGTGGGGGCGGAGGAGGGGGATGCGGTCGCGCTCGTTGCCGACGACCCGGAGACCGCCGAACTGGCCATCGACGCCGTCGCCGAGCGCGCGGCCACCGCCATCGAGGGCGTCCCCGAGGAGACCCGGGACGCAAACGAGGACGGCACCACCCGGTACCTGCGGCCGCTGCCGGGTGCGGCGCGGATGTACCCCGAGACGGACGTGCCGCCAGTCGAACCCGACCCCTCGGAGGTCGAGCCGCCCGAGCTCCTTACCGAGAAGGTCGACCGCTACCAGCAGGAGTTCGGCCTCGACGGGAGCCTGGCCGAACAGGTCGCCTACGGCCGCCGGATGCCGCTGTTCGAGGCGGCCGTCGAGCGCGGCGTCGACCCCAACCTCGCGGCCCGGACCGTCGAGTCCACCGTCACGGAGCTTCGCCGGGACGGCGTCCCCGTCGAGGAACTGACCGACGACCACTTCCGCGGGGTCTTCGCCCTGCTGGCCGACGACGAGGTGGCTTCCGAGGGCGTCCCGGACCTGCTGACCGCGCTGGCCGAGGAGCCTGCCCTCTCCGCCGAAGAGGCTGCCGAACAGGAGGACCTGGGGAGCGCCAATACGGAGGCGGTCCGCGAAGCGGTCGTGGAGGTCGTCGAGCGCCACGCCGACCAGGTCGAGGAGGAGGGGATGGGTGCCTTCTCCGCGCTGATGGGCGAGTGCATGGGCGCGCTGCGGGGGAAAGCCGAGGGCGACGTCGTGAGCGACGTGCTCCGCGAGGAGATCCAGAAGCGGGCTACCTGAGCGCGAACTCGTGGACGGGCCACTCGGCCTCGTAGGAGAGGTGCATCTCGGGGTCGATGCCGACCTCCGCGGGGTCGCGCACCCGGAGTTCGACGGCCGAGCCGATTTCGACCTCTTCCAGGTCCGCGGTCACTCGCCCGGCCAGCCGCGCGCCCGAGTCGAGTTCGACGACTGCGACCGTCACCGGCGCGAGGTCGGCGAACGGTGAGGGCGGCTGGTAGACGGCGGTGTAGCTGACGACCGTCCCGGTCTGTGGCTGCTCCTCGGTCTCGACCGCCCGACTCCCGCAGCCGTAACAGGCCGGCCGCGGCGGCACGAGGTGGGTCCCACAGTCCGTACACCGGCCGGCGACGAGCCGCCCCTCCGCGAGCGCGTCGAAGAAGCCGGGCAGCGTGAAGGGGGAGCCGCTGGTGACGTCTTCGGGCGCAAGCGGCCCCGTCCGCGGTCCCTCCGTCATCTGCCGGCCCTCCGGAGGACGTGTACTGCGGTGTGGGCATCCGCCAGGCCACCCTCGTTGATCAGCAGCGCGGTATCCGCATCCGGGACCTGACGGTCGCCGGCCCGGCCGGTCAGCTGCTCGTACCCCTCGACGGCCTGGAACAGCCCGGTCGCGCCGATGGGGTGACCGCGCGCCTTGAGGCCGCCGCTGGTGTTGACCCGGACGTCGGTCCACCCCGGAGAGCGCTCGCCGGGCTCGCGGACCGTCTCGGCGCCCCTCCCCCCGGGGGCGAAGCCGGCCGCCTCCGCGAGCAGCGCCTCGCAGACGGTGAAGGCGTCGTGGACCTCCGCGACGTCCACGTCGGCCGGTTCGACCCCCGCCTCCTCGTAGGCGCGGCCCGCGGCCACGTCCGCGCCTTCGACGTAGGTGAGGTCGCGCTCGGCGACCGCGAGCGTGTTCGCCGCGGTCCCGACCCCTGCGACTTCGACGGGCTCGGTGCCCAGGTCGGCCGCAGTTCCGGGCTCAGCGACGAGCACCGCGGCTGCGCCGTCGCTGACGGGCGCGCAGTCGTACAGCTTCAGCGGCGGCGCCACCGGGTCGGACTCGAGGACCGTCTCGACGTCGACCTCGTGGTCGAACATCGCGCGCGGGTTGGCGGCGGCGTTGCGGTGGTTCTTGACCGCGATCCGCGCCAGGTCCTCCTCGGTCGCGTCGGTCTCGTGGAGATAGCGCCGGGCCAGCAGCGCGTACTGGCTGGGCGCGGTGATGCCCGAGCGCTGTTCCAGCGCGCGCTCGAAAGCCGCCGCCAGGGCGTTGGTCGCGCCCTCGGTCCCCCCGGCGGTCATCTTCTCGACCCCGCAGGCCAGCACCGCGTCGTGGACCCCGGCCCGGACGTCCCGAACGGCGTTTTTCAGCGCGAGCGCGCCCGCAGCAGCGCAGGCCTCCACGCGCTCGGCCGGGCAGTTGCGCAGCCCGGCCCACTCCGCCAGCAGCGTCCCCTGCATGATCTGGTTCTCGTAGCGCTCGGACTGTGCGCCGACGTAAACGGCGTCGACGACCTCGGCGGGGTCGGGCAACCCCTCGAAGGCCTCGGCCAGTGCCCGGGAGAACAGGTCCCGGCCGGGCAGGTCCGTCCGGCCGACCGGAGAGGTTCCGACGGTTGCGATGTGAGCCTGTACCATGCTCGGAGTTCCCGCCCGGCCCGCTTAACCGTTCGGTCCGTTCCGGCCGTCGCGTGCGCTCACATACCGGCCGGACTCGGGTGAGCGTCGCCGGAACGTGCGACCAAATATTAATATGAGGGTTGACAAGCAGACCCCTATGGGCGAGCGGGAGGACGGAACGATGGAAGACGCGCTCAAGGAGATCGCCTATCTCACACGGTCGCCGAACCGCGTGAGGATACTCGACTGTCTCGCCGAGGGGCCGCGGACCCGGCGGGAGGCTAAAGAAGCCAGTGGGGCAACCCGGACGACGGTTGACCGGATCGTGAATGAGCTTGAAGACCGCGGCTGGGTCGAACGCACGACGGACGGCAATTACGCCGCGACCCCTGTCGGCAGACAGCTCGTGCGGGAGCTGACACCGCTTGTCCGCGCAGTCGAGGCTATCCAGGAACTCGGAAGCGCCGTCGAGTGGCTCCCGCTCGACGAACTCTCGGTCGGACTCCAGGATTTCGCCGACGCGACGGTCAGGCGTCCGGACCGCGGCGACCCTGTAGACACGATCGACTACATGACTGACCTGGTCCGCGAGGCAAGCGAGCTCAGGGCCCTGACACACCTAGTTCCGCCGGAGTCGTTCCTCCGCGTCACGCACGATGCCATCGTATCGGGACAGCTCCGCCTGGAGGGTGTCGTCCCCACCGACCACGTCGAACCGTATATCGAGACACAGAGACGTCGCGAGCGGTGGCAAGCGATCCTCGAGGCGGGCGGTGAACTCCACCTACATGAGGCAGCTCTCCCCTGCAACATGTGGATCATCGACGAAACGGTCCTGATCAAACGCAGCGACCCCGGTCGGATGGAGGACTCCTACGGTGTGCCGGTCGTGACGACAGACGGGACCGTTCGGGACGCGGCGCACGACCTGATCGACCGATATCGGGACGCCGGAACTCAGGTCGGCCCCGGTGCGTTCGACGTGCTCGCCGACGAGCCCGAGACATCCTGAGCGGGGCTGTTTGCGCGTTCCGGAGACGACTGCGGGTACTCGCACACGGTGTGGGCAATTCCCCACGGGATAATCTGGTATGGGTTCCCGCGGAACGTGTCGGTAACGGATCGACAATGAGCCTGACTGCAATACCCAAATACGACAGCGAACGAGTCTCGACGGCAGGGGACCACGCAGTCGTGGTCGGCGGGAGTATGGCTGGCCTGGTGAGCGCCCGCGTTCTTGCGGATGCCTTCGAGTCGGTGACCGTGCTCGAACGCGATTCGCTTCACGACGACCGGGAACCCCGTCGTGGCGTCCCCCAGGGACGGCACGTCCACGCACTCCAGACGGCCGGACGGGAGGTGCTCGAAACGCTGTTTCCGGGCTATCAGCAGGATCTGGCCGCAGCCGGTGCTGAAGTGATCGACGTGGCCACGGATTTCAGTTTCTACGACGAGGGGGGCTTCGTGGCCGATGGCGACGACCGACAGCCGATGTACTGTGGGACTCGACCGCTCTTCGAGGTGGTGACGCGACGCCACCTCACCGCCCGTGACGATGTCGCGCTCCGGGACAACTGTCAGTTCACGGGCTACCGTACGGACGACCGTGACACGACGGTCACCGGCGTCACACTCCGTAACGAGCAGGCGCGATCCGAGCGGCTTACCGCTGACGTGGTCGTCGACGCGACCGGCCGGACGTCACGAACGCCCGACTGGCTGGAGGCTCACGGCTACAGCGTGCCGCCTCTGGAGGAGGTCCACGTCGACCTGGCCTACAGCACGGCCTTCCTCTGCCGACCGCCGGACGACCGGCGCGCGTTTCACGTCATGCCGTCCCCGCCGCGGAAACGCGGGGTCGTGGTCCTGCCGGTCGAGGGCGACCGGTGGGTCGTGACGCTGTTCGGCGTCCACGGTGACCACCCACCGTCGACCATCGACGGGCTGCGAGACTTCGCCGCCGAACTCCCGGCCGAGCCGGTCCAGAGACTCCTCGACACCCACGAGCCAGCCTCGACGGAAGTCGCACAGTATCCGGTCCCCTCGAGCCGGCGCCGGAGGTACTGGGACCTGGAGCGCTTCCCGGACGGGCTGGTCGTCGCCGGTGACGCGGTCGCGAGTTTCAATCCGGTCTACGGGCAAGGGATGTCCGTCGCAGCGCTGCAAGCGTTACAGCTCCATCACACGCTTGCAGAAACGGGAGCCGAAGACATCGGAGTTCAGTTTTTCGACCGGGTCGAACCGGTCATCGAGGACGCGTGGAACGTCGCCGTGGGCACCGATTTCCGGTTCGAGGAAACCGAGGGACCGAAGCCGACCGGGACGGACCTTCTGAACCGGTATCTGTCCAGGCTGACTCGCAAGGCTCACCGGGACGCGACTTTGGCAGACGCGTACGCCCGGGTCATCTCGCTGGAGCGGCGGCCGACGTCGCTCCTCCGTCCGACAGTCGCCTGGCGTGTGCTCAAACCATCTCCGCTCTAACCGCCCGGGTAGGTCTCGGGGTTATCCGCCCTGGGCCCGTACTGGGGGTATGAAGACGCTCGTGACTGAACGGGACGAGTGCATGCTTGCCCGGTTCGAGAGCGACGACCGGGTGTTCGAGGTGAGTTTCGACTCGGTCGAACCGACTGATGTGACCCTCCGATTCTACCGGGACGGCGACCGCGTCGGGAGTATCTACAACGATGACGGCACCGACCGGACGATGGCGCGGTTGACAACGGGTCGCGACGGGACCGACTTCATCGGCGTCGAGGTGCCCAAAGAGTTCGTCGCCGAACTGCTCGACGCCGCGGGCGAAGCCGGCCGGCTGACCGACGACACCGCGGCTGAAGGGTACCGACTCCGGGTGTTGTGAGGGCGCCGCCCGGGCCGGTTTTGCCAGCTTCCGTGTGGTCCCCGCACCGGGTGGCAACGTGCGGTGAAACGCCCCGCCCAGGGTTTCAAGTGGCGGTTACTCGAACAGCCCCTCTTCGCGAAACCCGTGCATCAGGTCGTCGACCAACTCGTCGGCCGTCTCGTAGGGGTAGTCCTGATAGTCGGCGTACGTCATCCCGAGGTCCATCACCTTGATCGACACGTCACCCGCTTCGAAGGTCGTGCCCGGGCCATCCGGAAGGGCCGGAACCAGTTCCATCGGGCCGTCGACCGGGAAGTCCGCGCCGCCGAACACCTCTTCTAGCTCCTGTCTGAGTCGTTCTGCGGTATCAGAAGTCACGGTGTGGAGTTCGGCAGCGATCACAAAAACTCTTCCCGCAGGTCACTCCTCCCGCAGCCGCTGGCTCGCTTTCCTGAACACGCCCCGAAGCGTCCGGACTTCCCGTCCGGTCGGGTGCGCGCGCCCGAGCAGCCGGCGCCAGAGCCGGCCAGCCTTCGGCCGTTTCTCCTCGGGGTGGCCGACTGCCTCCAGGAAGTCGGCGAACTGGTCGTGCAGCCCCTCGATGGCCCGCTCATCGGCGCGGTCGGTCCGCTCGGGGAGCTGGCTCTCCTCAAGACTCAGCTCCCGGAGTTCGTACAGTGCCACCGTCGCAGCCTGGCCGAGGTTCAGCACCGGGTAGTCGGCGCTGGCGGGGATCGAAGCCACCTGGTCGAGTCTGGCGAGTTCGTCGTTGGTGAGCCCGACCCGCTCGCGGCCGAAGACCAGACAGGTCGCCGCGTCGACTCCCCGGAGGTCCTCTGCCAGTTCGGCCGGTGTCGCGAACGGGTAGCGGACGTGTTTGGTCGCGTCCTCGTTGGTGACGGCGGTGAAGCCCACAGTGTGAAACTGCTCGACAAGGAAGTCAAAGGAGACCTCGCGGGCGCCGGGGAGCACGTCCTCGCGGGCGGCGCCGGCGAAGCCGTAGGCCTCCCCCTCGGGGTCCAGCTCGGGCGGGTCGACGAGGTACAGGTCCGCGAGCCCGAAGTTCTTCATCGCGCGGGCGATGGTACCGACGTTCCCGGGGGTCTCGGCGTCGACGACCGCGACCGAGAGCCCCGGGCTCCCGTCCGCGTCCGTGCGCCGGCCCGCCTCGTCGTCGCTCATACGTCCAGATCGTCGAGGTCGAGGTCCAGCGCCTCCTGTTCTTCCTCCTCGAGTTCGGCGGCCTGCTCGGCCACCTCGTCGAGGCTCTCGGCCTGCATCGGGTCGGGGAGGTCGTCGGGGGCCTCGTCGACGTGCTCGACCGGGCCGAACGACTCGGGGGCACGGTTGCCCTCGGCGAACCACTCGAAGAACTCGTCCTGGAGGGTGGCGGTGCCGGCGTACTCCGAGCCGCCTTCCTCCTGGAACCAGTAGACGAAATCCGGCTCGTGTTCGGTACAGAGCAACACCTCCGCGAGCGGCTCGCCGTAGACCACGTCGCCCATGTTACACTGCTCGACGTTCTCCTGACCGTGGACCAGCCAGCAGGCGCTGCAGGGTTCGCCCAGCAGCGCCTGAAGCCGTATCAGCCGGTTGCGGGTGTCTTCGGGCATCTCCGCGATGTCCCGGACGGTGCCGTCCTCGTCGAAGACGAGGTCCTCGTCGAAGCGCCAGCCGCGCAGACCGATGGAGACTTTCGCCATACCCGGCGGTACGCCCCTGGCGGGCAAAAGTCGTCTGAAGCAGCCCGGGGGTGACGGTAGGAAAAGCGTACGGCGGAACCCGGTCACGGCAGACTAGTCTCTGTCGAGGGGCTCAGCAGCCGATCCCGTCGGCGACCGAGAGCAGCGTCGACTTCTCGAGGTTGCCGAAGACCACGTACTCGGTGCCGTTACACGACCAGACCACGTTCCCGGTCGAGTCGCCCACGGAGCGGTAGGTCGCGTCGTGACCGTCGACGGTGACCTGCTCGTCACCCTCCATTTCGACCTGCATCGCGTCGGTGGCCTCCGAGAGCGAGACCGTCACGTCGTGCTCGCCGTCGCTGTAATCGACCATCACCGACCGCGGCTCACCGCTCTCGCTCTCGAAGACGGTCGCGTCCTCGAAGGAGAAGCCCTCGGGGAGCTCCGCGGGCGGCACGTCCAGGTCGACCGCCGAGGCGAGTTCGTCGCGGTCCTCGTAGGTCTCCGTCTCGGTCTCGACGACGTTGTCCTCGTAGGTCGCGTCAGCCGGCGGGTCGAACTCGAAGGTGCCCGCCTCGAACTCGGGGTTCAGTTCGACGTCCGAGAAGGTGACCGTCGTGGTCAGGTTAGCCATCGCCGAGGACTCCATCTCCATCTTCACGGGGACCATCCGGTCGGTCTCGACCCACAGCGTCACCGAGTCGACGAAGCCGTCCGACTCGTTCGTGGGAACGAGCGTGGCCTTGTGGGCCTCCGTGCCCTCGACCGTCTCGGTCCCGTTGTAGATGACGTCCGTCTGTTCGACGAGCTGGTCGAACTGCGCGCTCAGGTTCGAGCCCATCGCGGGACCGTCCATCTCGACGTCGAAGGTGTGGTAGACGTTCTCGCTTTCGTCGTAGCTGATCATCGCCGAGCCGTTGTAGACTGTCACGTCACCGGCGTTTTGCTCCGGCTGGAGCGTCTCCATCCGATACTCGCCGGTCCGGAGGTCGACAGCCACGTCGGCCTTCGACGTCACGGACCGGTCACCCGTCTCTACTTCGGTCGTCATGGTCGCTTCGAAACCGTCCAGTTCCTCGAGCCTGTCCGCGAGGCGGTCGGCCACCTGCTGTTGCTGGTCGTCGTCGAGCTGTCCGGCGAAGCCGGCACAGCCCGCGAGCACCAGCAGCGCGGCGACCGCGAGCGCGGGGAGGGCTTTGCGTTTCGGGGACATTGCATTCGTGGATTCACCCGGCATCCACTTCAAACGGTGTCGGAGCCTGCCCGGGTGGAAAACGAGGAAAAGGTACTTATACCACCCCCCGCCCCGGAAGGCGCGCCGGACGGGATTCCCGCCGGGTCGACGCCGCGCAAGCTACCCGTGACCGACCGGCTTAACAGGCTCGCAGCCCACATGTGGGTATGCGAACTGTCGACGCCGCCGGGCTGGAGATCGGCGACGACCACCCCCCGCGGGTCATGGGCGTTCTCAATGTCAGCGAGGAGTCACCCTACGACCCGTCGGTCTACGACGACCCCGCCGAAGCCGCCGCCTACGTCGACGAGGACCTCATCGGCGAGGGTGCGGACATCGTGGACGTCGGCCTCGAGTCGGCGAACAAGAAGTTCGACGTACTCTCCGCCGAGGGGGAACTCGACCGGCTGGAGACGGCCGTCCAGACCATCGAATCCGTCTCGGGCGACGCGGTGTTCTCCATCGAGACCCGCTACCACGAGGTCGCCGAGGAGGCCCTGGACCGGGGCTTCGACATGGTCAACGACATCTGTGGCTTCGCGGACCCGGAGATGCCCCGGGTCTGCGAGGAGTACGATGTGGCCGTCGGAAAGATGGCCAGCCCGCCGGACCTGGAGCGACCCGGAGCCATCGAGGACGTTGACGAGATCTACGATGCGCTCTTTCGAAATGGCGTGACCGAGAAGACCATCGTCGACCCGGCCTTCGGCGGCTGGAGCGAGGAGAAGACCACCGACGACGACCGCGAGACCTTCCGCCGCCTCCGGGAGTTCCGCGCGGTCGGCCAGCCGATCCTGGTCTCGATCAACCGGAAGAACTTCCTGCGGGAGCTTGCCGGGCGCTCGACCGACGAGTCGCTACCGGTCTCGCTTGCCGCCACCGCGATGGCCGTCGAGCGCGGCGCCCACGTCGTCCGGACCCACGACGTGAAAGAGACCGTCGACGCCGCCCTCGTCGGCGACGCCTTCGCCCGCGAACGGGTCCGGAACCCCGAAACGGGCGTCGAGGAACTGGACGTGACGGCCGTCGGCGAGGCCCGGCGGCAGTTCGAGGCCGTCGACGGCGATGCCGACCCCGGCCGGGCGGTCGCCCGGTCGTTCACCCTCGCGCTGCCCGCGGAGTCACGCGAGCGCCTGCGGACGGCTGCCGAGGGCCACGACGTCGTCGTCACCGGGACTGGCGACCGCGTGGTCCTCGCGGGGACCGTCGCGGCACTCCGGAGCCTGGCCGACAGCGTTACCGAGCCGCCGGCGCTTGTAGCCGCGCTGGACCGCGTTCGCGAGGCGTCCCGGTAAGAAAACTTATGCCGGATGCGCCGCAAGCGCCGCGTGAAGGCCGAAAGGGCACGCGGGCAGGGGTGTCTCGTGCCACTTCGGCTCAACCCGGATTATCTGGCGCACCGCCCACCAGCACCAGCTACTACAGCTACCGATGAACTTCGAGACCTGGGAGCCCGTCTACGAAGTCATCCTCGCGGACTTCGGCTTCGACCGGGCGGCCGACGAGCGCGCCCGGGACCGCCTTGCCGACATCGTGGGCGACCGCGAGCCCTACGACCTCCGCCGGCTGGGGATCGCTGGCGGGACCGTCGCGATAGCCGGCGGCGCCGCCACGCTGTCCGACGAACTCGACGCCGTCGAGGGCGCCGACGCCGTCTTCGCCGCGGGTGCCGCGTTCTCGCGGCTCCGCGAGGCCGGTCTCGCCGTCGACTGTGTGGTGACGGACCTCGATTCCGCGCCGGAACGGGCCGTCGACCTCGCACGGGCGGGGACTCCAGTGGTCGCCCACGCCCACGGCGACAACGTCCCCGCAGTCGAGGCGTACGGCCCTCGCCTCGCCCGGGAGGCGGTCGTCCCGACGACACAGGCCGCGCCCGTCGACGGAGTCCGGAACTTCGGCGGCTTCACGGACGGCGACCGCGCGGCCTTCCTCGCCGACCACCTCGGCGCCGACGAGCTCGTCTTCCCGGGCTGGGACTTCGAGGACTCCTCCGTCGATGAGATGAAAGCCCGCAAGCTCGTCTGGGCCGAGCGGCTGCTCCACTGGCTGGAACGTCGCCGGGACGAGCGGTTCGCGGTGCTGGACGAGCGCCGGGGCGGGATCGACGTCAAGGCGCTCCCGGTGTGAGGCTCTCTCGTGGCACGAGGGCCACACAGCCCCGCCCGCAGTCTCTTGGTCCCACCGGGTTTACCTTCGCCCATGGGCTATCACGCACTCGACCCTGCCGACCTCCCGCCCTCGCAAGACCACCCCTGTGACCGCCGGTCGCTGACCGACGCTGCCGACCTCGCGACCCTCGCGGCGGCCGTCTACACGCTGGAGCCCGGCGAGGATCTCGCCCAGGAGTACCACTACCACGACCAGCGCGAGGAGCTATTCTATGTGCTCTCGGGCACGCTACACGTCGAGACGCCCGAGGAGGGGTACGAGGTGCCCGCCGGCGAGACGTTCGTCGTCGAACCCAAGAGTCCGATCCGGCCGCACAACCCCGACCGGGCGGACGAGCCGGTCCGCGTGCTCGGCGTCGGCGCACCGAAATTCGATATCGGCAAGCCCTACGACCCCGACACGGAGGGGGCACCCGGGTAGTCAGAGCCGCTTCGAGACGTAGGGGCCGTCCTGGTGGTAGCCGAGCTTCTCGCGGTAGTACTCCCGGACGCCGACCCCGCTGAGCACGGCCAGCTTGTCGTAGCCGGCGTCCGCGGCCAGCCGCTCGGCCTCCCGGAGGAGCCGCCGGCCATACCCCTGGTGTTGCTGGCTGTCGTCGCCGCCAGTCTCGCCCACCCCGACCTCGCTCCCGTAGACGTGGAGTTCGCGGACGACCGCTGCGTCCTTGAGCTCCCGCCTGACGGGGTCGTTCGGGAACCGGAGCCGGCAAAAGCCCACCAGGATGTCGCAGTCCCGGTCCTCGAAGCTGATGAAGTGTTCCCGGCCGCCAGCGACCTCGTACTCCGTGGTGTCGAGCGTCACCTCCCCGGGCTCCTCCTCGTGGTGCCCGACCTCCCGACACCGGATGCAGTCACACGTCCAGCCGTGCTCGTCCATCCGCTGCCGGGCGAGCTGCCGGAGGTTCGACTTCCAGACCCCGCCCTCGATGAAGTCCGCGGGGATGTCCCGCTGGACGCGCTGGAGCCGGGTGTACTCGGGGATCATCGACTTGACCTCGGCGACGAGTTCGGCGGCCTCCTCGTTGTCCAGCGGCTCGAACTCCCCGCGGTGCCACCAGTCGTAGGTGGCGGTGCCTTCGACGACGAGGGTGGGGTAGATCTTCAGGTAGTCCGGGCGCCACTCCGGGCGCTCGAAGATCCGCCGGAAGTCCTCCAGGCACATCTCTTTGGACATGCCGGGCTGGCCGGGCATCATGTGGAAGCCGACCTTGAAGCCGGCGTCGCGCAGCCGGCGGTTGGCGTCGATCGAGGCCTGGACGCCGTGCCCGCGGTGCATCTCCCGGTTGACCCGCTCGTAGGTGGTCTGGACGCCCACCTCGACCTTGGTCCCTCCGAGGTCGAGCATCCGGTCGACCTGCTCGGGGCCACACCAGTCGGGCTTGGTCTCGAAGGTGGTGGCGACGTTGCGCACGTCGGCGGTCTCGTTTTCCGTGATGACGTCCTCCAGGTACCGGAACTCGTACTCCTCGGGGTCCTGGGCGAAGCTGACCCCCTCGGCGGGCTGGGGCTCGCCCGTCGGGTCGTAGTCGTTCATCGCCTCCAGCGCCCGCTTGACGAAGTGTTCCTGGTAGTCGTGGCTCCGGGCGGTCATCGTCCCGCCCATCAGGATCAGCTCGACCTTGTCGACGGGGTGGCCGATCTGGCGCAACTGTTCGAGGCGTAGCCGGACCTGCCCGTACGGGTCGTAGTCGTTTTGCTCCCCGCGGGCGGCGGCTGGCTCGTGGCCGGTGTAGCTCTGGGCGCTCGAGAATTCCGAGTCCGGGCCGCCGGGACAGTAGAGACACTTGCCGTGGGGACACCGGTGGGGCGAGGTCATGATCGCGACCGGCGAGACCCCCGAGGCCGTCCGGACAGGCTTGCGCTGGACCACCTCCGCGACCGCGTCGCGGTGTTGCTCGGGCGCGTGGTCGATCAGATCGGAGTTCTGTGGGACTTTCGACGCAGAGTACTCCCCGCAGACTTCCTTCTTGGCGGTCTCGAGGCCGTCGCTGTCGACCTCGCCGGCGAGGATCCGGTCGACCAGCTCCTCGCAGACCCGCTCGAAGGTGTCGACGGCCGCGTCGCTGCTCATCGGCGTTCGGTAATCGAGGTAGCTGCCTAAGGGTGTCGCTCCGAGGTCCGGGCGCGCTACTGTGCGCTACTGGCCGGCTACAGCGACTCCGCCAGCGCCGCCAGCAGCGCTTCCTGGGCGGCCTCGCGCTCGCCGGCGAGGAACTCGACGCGCCCCTCGCGGGCGCCGCGGGCGTCCAGGCCCGCTTCCGGGGCGTCCTCCTGTGCCCGCTCGACCAGCGTTCGCACGTCGACGTCGCCGCGGACGAAGGCCTCGTCGGTGCCGACCCCGAAGAGGGCGGCGGCCTCCTCGCGGTGGCGGCGGTAGAGTTCGTCCAGCAGGAGCCGGTCCGGCGGGAACTCGTAGCGGTGGGTGTAGGCGTCGGTGTCCAGAACGAGGACGGTCTCGCCGCCGACCTCGCGGGTGCCGATGTTCGCTTCGGCGGTCTCGACCTCCGCGCTCATCCGCTCGCGGAACTGCTCGCTGACGTGTTCGACGAGGTCGCCTTCCCCGTAGAGCAGGTCCGCGACCAGCTCGCGCTTGTCCTCGTAGGACTGGTAGTACGCCTCCAGCGCGACGGCCTCGCGCATCCGGGTGGTCTCCTCGGCGCCGGACCCTGCCTCCTCGGCGAGGTCGACGTACTCCTCGGGCGTCTCCTCCCAGAAGCTCACCGCCGGGAGGTGGCGGAGTTCCTCGCGGGCGTCGCCGTTGACGTGGGCCGCGAGCGTCGCGGCCAGCGCGGTCGCCGTCGTCTCGCCCTCATCGGGCGTGGCGAGCACGTCGACGGTCTCCGCGATGTCGGCGTCCACCTCCTGCTCGTCGACGAGGACGCGGCGGGCGCCGTAGACGCCAAGCAGGTCCAGGGCGTCCTGGGATTCGGCGGTGCCGCCCGCGGCCAGGAAGACGAACAGCGGGAACTGCTCGTCGTGGCGGGCCCGGTTCGAGAGCATGTCCGTCACGTCGCCCGTGGCGTCGTCCATGTCGTAGACCGAGCCCTCTAGGGGCCGCCGGTCGAAGTAGTGGTACTCGGCGTCGGCGCCGGTGTTGTGCTCGCGGACCAGCGGGAGCGTCGCCCGCTCCAGCGCCACGCCCGCCAGATAGCCGTCGGCGGTTGCGCTGTGCCGGACGATGACCGGCCGCCCCTCCAGCACCGCGCGCCGGACGGCGGTCGCGGCGTCGCGGACCCCCTCGAGGGCGGACTCGACGGCCGGGTCTGCCGCCAGCGGGTCGACCTCGTCCGGTCGGGCGCGCTGGAGCATCGCCTCGTCCATCCGCTGGGTGACCGTGTCCCGCTCCTCGTCTTCGAGGACGACCAGCCCCTCGGTCTCGACCTGGAGCTCGCCGCGGCGGCGCTCGACCTCGCCCTCGAGGCGGACGATGTCGCCCTCGCCGGCCTCGGGGTACGCGCGGACGCCGGCCTCCTCGAAGGCCGCACAGTCGACGGTTCCGGTCTCGTCTCGCAACTCGAACACCGTCGGGCCCGAGGTCTGTCTGGCGGTGACGACCTCGCCCTCGACCCGGACGCGCTCGCCCACGCGGTCGGCGAGCGAGTCGATGGTCACCTGCTCGAAGGTCGGCGTCCCGTCGACGGACTCGGCGTCGTCGCCGTCCTCGGCCGCCGGTGTCTCCCCGGCCTCCGCCTCGCCTGCCGCAGCCCCGGCACCTTCCGACCGGTCGTCGACGCTTCCGGCCCGGGCCGGGCGGTCCTCCGTCTGCGCGGCGACGGCGCCCGCACGCGGGGCGGACTCCTCGGCCTTCTCCGACTCACCGGACTCGGTCGCGTTTCCGGCGCCGACTCCAGTCTCAGCGGGTTCGGCGGACTCGGTCGCTCCGTCGTCCCCGGCCTCGTCGTCGGTTCCCTCCTCCCTCTCTGCGGACGCGGGGGACGACCCGTCAGTCGCCCCCCCGTGCGCGTTTCCCGCTTCGTCCTCCTCGGCGAGGTACTCCGCGTCGGCTTCGGGGTCGTCGACGAGCGTGCCGCGGAACGACGACTCGTCCTGTCGGATCGACCAGCCCAGGTCGATGTTCCCGTTGTCGCGGACGCCTTTGACCTGAACGAAGACCGTGTCGCCGGCGTCCCAGTCGAGGCTGTCCAGCCGCTGGTCCAGCTCGCTCTTGTGGAGGAGCCCGGTCACGTGGTCGCCGATGTCGACGAACACGCCGAACTCCGCGTAGCCGTCGACCGTGCCGCGGTAGTACCGACCCGGTGTCAGCTCGTCCGGCTGCGTCCCGCGGAACTCGAAGACGACGTCCTCTTCATGCAACTCACAGATGCGGCCGTCGACAGACGTGCCGCAGATGATACACGAACCCATTGGCAGTGACAAGCGCCCCCGGCCTAAAACGGTTGTCGAATCCGTTCGCTCCAGTGTGAGGGCCGGTGGCGTACCCCTCGGTCAGCCGAACAGGTCGTCTCCTCGCGGGCCGGCCGCGTCTCCCCGGCCGGTGCTCGTGAGCCCGGCTCCCTCGCTGGCTCAGTCGCCGCCCTCGCTCCCCTCGGCCAGTTCTTCCAGCCCGGCCCGCAACTCGGCCGCCTCCTCGGGGAACAGTGCCACCTCGACCTCGTTGCCCTCGTCATCCTCGAAGGCGAGTTTCACCCGCTTGTCGCCGAACTCGCGGCTCCCGACGTCCGTAACGTCGTACAGCTTCGCGGTCGCTGCGGCGTTCGAGGCGCCGACGTGCTTGACGGTCCCCTCCTTGAGTTCGAACATGAACGAGTCCATATCCAGCGTGAACATGTCCGGACCGAGAGCGGGGACGGACAAAAGCCCGCCGGGAGTCAGGCCTGGCCCGCGAGGAGTCTCGCCTGCTCGGCGACGGCCGCGAGCGCCTCGAGTCCGCCGAACCCGTAGCCGAAGGCGAGAGCGGCTGGCACGGCGGCCACGGCGAGCGCCGTCGCCAGGGGAACGCTGTGGACCTCGCTGACGCCGACGACGAAGAGGACAGTCCCCCAGACGGTGACGGCGCCGGTCACCCAGGGGTTCGCGAGCCCGACGAGCACGCAGGGCGCGGTCGCGTAACAGAGCACCTGCACGGTCTCGCTGACGCCGGCGCGGTCCTCGACGGTCCCGATCAGGATGACGGTCTGGAGCGCTGCGGTGAGGTGGACGCCCGCGGGCGCGACCAGCACGACGACGAAGAGCACCCACAGCACGGCCGAGGCGGCCGGCTGGCCGCCGATGACCGGGTAGGCGTTGTCCACGACCGCGAGCCGGACGGTCTCGGAGACCAGGACGACCGCCGCCACGAAGGTCAGCCCCGGGGCCTGGTCGCCCGGCGCGACCTTCCCCCGGAAGAACCGGCGGGGGGAAACGAGCACCTCCACCCACGCGCGCAGGACCGCGACGGGGCCGCGCTCGCGCCCGAGGTCGGTGTTCTCGGCCCACTGAGTCACACCCCGGAGTAGGGTCCGCCGCCGTATGACGGTTGCGTTAGCCGCCCGCGCCGACGTTCTGGTCGCCCTCGAAGGAACCCGGGTCGGGGCTGATGTCGGCGTACTCGACGGCACGCTCGCCCAGTACCGCGACCCGCTCGGCCAGCGACTCGTCGACGAACTCGCCGTCCTGGAACTGGCTGCCCGCCCGCGGGACGGCTGCCTGGTGGGGCAACACCCAGGCGTTCAGTGCCCGGCAGACCGACCGCAAGTGCTCCAGCGTCGTCACCGGGAAGCTCCCGCCCGAGACGCCGAGCAGGCCGACGGTCCGGTCCTCGAACTCCTCGAACCCGCAGTAGTCGAGCGCGTTCTTCAGTGGCGCGCTGTAGGAGCCGTGGTACATCGGCGAGCCCAGCAGTACCGAGTCGGCCGCGCGGACGGCCGACCGGAACGCCGGGGCGTCGCCGGCGTCGTCGCGGTCGGCGTCGTAAACCGGGAGGTCGTACGTCCGCAGGTCGAGTAGTTCGGTCTCTGCACCCCGGTCACCCGCCGCGTCCAGCGCGTGACCGAGCGCAGTCCGGGTGTGGCTTGCGTCCCGCAGACTCCCGCAGACGGCGACGATTCTGGGTGGCATGCGAACACGTGCGCAAGCGAGCGGCAAAATGCTTCGGTGGCGGGGGGCCGGTCACCGCAGACCCGGCTCGCTCGGGTTCAGCCGGCGCCGCTGCCGACCAGACGGCGGAGGCCGGTGACCCGGTCTTTGACCCAGCCGACGACGGCGTCACGCGCCCAGGTGACGTGTCCGACGACGGTCTCCCTGACGAACTGGCCGACGCCGGCGGCGCCGTCCTCCCGGAACCGGTCCGCGGCCTCGCTCAGCCAGGCCCGCCCGCGGTTGACCCCACCGGAGACGCCGTTGCTGAAGAACATCACCACGATGAGCAGGAGTAGCCCGAAGCTGGCCTCCCAGTGGGCCTCGAGCACCGGGAACTGCCGGATGAACCACCGGAGATACTCGTAGGTGAACGCGCCGATCGCCGGCCCGAAGAATGAGTAGGGGCCGCCGATGACGGTCATGATGACCGGGTCGGCCGAGGCCGTCCAGAACGCGTGGCTCTCCGGGTTGACGTTCGTCGCCAGCGGGATGAGCAACGCCCCCGCGAGCCCGGAGAAGGCACCGGAGACGATGAAGGTCATCCACTGGTGGAAGGTCACGTCGATCCCCAGCGCGCGCGCACGGTCCGGGTTCTCGCGGATCGCCTTACAGACCAGCCCGAATGGCGACCGGACGACCCGCCAGATCGCGTACATTCCCAGCGACACCACCAGCAGCGTCAGGAAGTAGTAGCCGAACGGATTGACGATGTCGACCAGCTGGAACTCGATCACCCCGAACAGGTCCACGTCCCCCATGATGAAGGTGAGCCCGTCGGACCTGTTGGTGAAGTTCCCGTCACCGATGCCCAGGGCCTGGAGTATCGTGCCGGGGGTGTCCTGGTTGGCCATCACGAAAATGGCCATGCTAAAGGCCAGGGTGATCAGCGCGAAGTAGATCTCCTCGAGCTGGACCGAGAGATAGCCGACGAAGACTGCGAGCAGGGTGGCCATGAGCATCCCGAGCACGAGCGCGAGCACCCAGGTCACGAGCCACCCTGTGCCACCGAAGGTCTCGATCAGGCCCAGCGCAGGTGCGACCTGGCTGACGGTCTTCGCGACCGTGTAGCCGGCCACCGCGATGAACATCGCGTGCCCGAACGAGAGCAGCCCCGTGTAGCCGTACAGCAGGTTGAACGCCGTTGCGAACAGGACGAAGATCAGCGTCCGGGTCAGAAGCGACATCTGGAAGCCGCCGAGCCCGCCGGGGAGGAGAAACGGGATACCGTACGGTAACCCGACCAGCAACAGCGCCGCCAGGATGGCGGCGATGGTGAACTGGGTCCTGCTCCGCCCTCCGCTCAGCCGGTCCGGGAATCCGTAGGCCATCGATACTGTCCCCGGTCGTCACATACCCGGCGGGAGGTCGTTCTGGCCGCCGAGCAGTCCCTCGCTGCCCTCCAGCAGGTCCTGGGCCTCCGACCGCTCGATGCTGTAGGTCTGTATGTTGGTCTGGCCCGGGCCGTCGTAGGGGACGTCCGCGTCCTGTGAGGACTCGCCGATGACCACGGAGGCGTTGGCCTGGTGGCTGGTCTCGTCGAGGGTGATCGTCCCCCTGGGGTCGTTCTCGAAGGTGTACCCCTCCATCTCCGCGATGATGTCCTCGGCGTTGGTTCCACCCGCGGCCTCGATGGCGTCCTTGTAGATCTGGACCGCAGCCCACGTGCTCCCGCCGGTGAAGGTCGGGTAGGCGAGGATCTCGTCGTCGTCCTCGTAGGCGTCGACGAATGTGTCGATGAAGTTCTGGTCGGCATCCGTTCCGTAGGCGCCGGGCCAGTACCATCCGGAGTAGTGGAGCCCATCGGGCATGGTGTCGCCCAGCGAGTTGAAGTTCACCGGGTCGGCGCCGATGGTGTCGAAGCAGTCCTCGATGTCCTCGAACAGCCCCTGCTCGGCCGCCTGGCTGGTGAAGGTGACGGTGTCGCCGGCCCAGAAGCTGGTGAACACGATGTCCGGGTCCGCGTTCTGGACCGTGGTGATCTGAGGGGTCATGTCCCCGGCACCCAGCGACGGGAACTCCGAGGCGACGACCTCGTAGTCGAAGCCGAGCCCGTCGAGGTAGGCCTGGTAGTAGGCCCAGCACTGCTGGCCGTAGGCGTAGTCCGGCCCCATGTTCGCGATCCGGAGCCCGCCGTCGAAGTTGTCGGCGGTGTACTGGGCGATGCCGTAGGTCATGTGGGCGGTCATCGAGTTCGTCCGGAACAGGTTCGGGAGACCGGCCGCCCTGCCGTCCTCGTCGTAGTAGTCACCGTAGGTGTCGGTGTCGTGTTCGGTGATGAACGGCGTCCCGATGTCGGTGAGGGTGAAGGGTACTCCAAGCTGCTCGATGGTCGGCCCGGAGTTCAGCGTCACCCCCGAGGAAGTCAGCCCGATCATTACGTCGGCCCCGAACTCCTGGACCAGGCTCCGCATCTGGGCCTGCGGGTCGTCGCCGTGGTCGCGGACCTGGATCTCGACCTCGCGGTCGTTGATCCCGCCCTCCTCGTTGATCGCTTCCACGGCAACCTCGGCGGCCGCCGCGGACCCGGCCCCCAGCTGTTCGGCCAGCCCCGAGAGCAGGTAGACCCCGCCGATCCGGATCGGCTCGCCGCCCCCGTTACCGCCGCCGTTGCCCGAACAGCCAGCCAGCGCGGCCGTCGCGCCGGCCCCAGCCACAGTCAGGAACTTGCGTCGGTCCACCGTACCCAGCCCACCGGTGTCCGATCCGTCCTCCGCATGCCTGTTACTATCCCGCATGGGTACCTCCTTGATCATCCTGGGGTAATAAAAATTCACATTCTACCCCCCGCTGGCACGTCCGTGATTGCTGTGGTGTATGCTATCACAGAGCGACCGGCCGTCAAAAGATTTAATCTCTAGGTCCATGACGTGTTGTTCCATGTCATGGATGCCGATGGTATCGGCGGGACTCATAATTGACCAGGTGATCATCGGGTTCAGTATCGGGGGCTGGCTGTTCCTTCTGGCATCCGGTCTCACGCTCATCTTCGGCGTCATGGAGGTGTTGAACTTCGCACACGGCGCGCTGTTCATGGTCGGCGCCTACGCCTCCATCGAGGTGGCCCGGGCCGTCCCGGGTGGCTTCTGGACCGGGGCGCTCGCGGCGGCGCTCGTCGTCGGTGTGCTGGGCGTCATCATCGAGATGGGCTTTCTCAGACGGATCTACGACCGCGACGAACTCGACCAGCTCCTTCTGACCTTCGCGTTCGTGCTGTTGATCACTGAGGGGATCCGGTTCGTCTTCGGCTCCCAGTCCCGGCTCACTCCGCCGCCGGATATCTTTCAGGGCACCATCGTGATCACTGAAGGCGTCAGGCTGGGGGCCTACCGCGGATTTCTCATCCTCGCCTCCGTTCTCGTACTGGGCGGGATCCTGCTTGCCCTCCGGACGACGAACTTCGGCCGGCTCGTCCGGGCGACGTCGAGTGACCGGGACATGGCCCTGCTTCTGGGGATCAACGTCCCGCGACTGTACACTGCAGTGTTTCTGATCGGCACGGCGCTTGCCGGGCTCGGCGGGGCGCTGTATGCTCCGATCACCTCCGTGACGCCCGCGCTCGGGAACAGCGTCATCATCAACGCGTTCGTGGTCGTAGTCATCGGCGGGCTCGGCTCCTTCACCGGAGCGTTTGTCGGTGCCTACGTGATCGGACTCTCGATCGCGGTCGGGAGTGTGTTCGCGGCCGGGGCCGGACAGCTGTTCCCGTTCCTGGCGCTGATCGTCGTGCTGTTGCTCAAACCCGAGGGGCTGGTGGGAGGTGTTGCGGACGCATGACCACGGTTCTGGAGACCGAAGGCCTCGAACGACGGTTCGGCCGGCTCGTGGCGGTCGATGACGTGACCGTCGAGATCGACAGCGACGAGGTCACCAGCATCATCGGCCCGAACGGGGCCGGGAAGACCACCTTCTACAACCTTCTGAGCGGGCGACTGAAACCGACCGCTGGGACCGCGAAGCTGCTCCCCAGAGGCGAGGACGAGATGGTCACCATCTCCGGCCGCGAGCCCTACGAGATCAACAAACTCGGGCTCTCGCGAGCCTTCCAGATCAACAACGTCTTCGAGGGGCTGACCGTCTCCGAAAACATCCGGGTCGCCCGGATCAGCAGGAACGACCGGACCCGCGACCTGCGGGCTATCGCCCGCAAGGACGCCGAACTTTCCGACGAATCCCGGGAAGTCATCGACCTGGTCGACCTCGGCGGCGTCGCCGATACGGTCTGTGAGAACCTCTCGCACGGCGACAAGCGGAAAGTCGAGATCGCGCTGGCGCTGGGGACCGACCCGTCGGTCGTGTTGCTGGACGAACCGACCGCCGGCATGAACGCCTCCGAGACCGACAACATGGTCGACCTGATCCGGGACCTCGACGAGGAGACCGACACGACCTTCGTCCTCACCGAGCACGACATGGACGTCGTGCTGGGTATCTCCGACCGGATCCTCGTGCTGGACAACGGCGAGCTCATCGCCAGCGGAACCCCCGACGAGGTCATGGCAAACGAGCGTGTACAGGAGGCGTACCTGGGGGGTGACGCGGGAGCATGAGCCTCCTCGAACTCGAGGACGTCGACGGCTACTACGGGAACAGCCACGTCCTCTTCGACCTCTCGCTGTCGATCGACACGAACGAGGTGGTCGCGTTACTCGGCCGAAACGGGGCGGGCAAGACATCGACGCTGCGGACGATCACCGGCGTCATCCCCCGCCGGGAAGGCCACATCCGGTTCCGCGGGCGCGACATCTCCCGGCTGTCGGTCGACAAGATCAGCAACATGGGGATCAAGCTCGTCCCAGAGGAACGGCGGATCTTCCCGACGCTGACGGTCCAGGAGAACCTCCAGGTCGCGCGTGACTCGGCCGGCGGGTCCGACCCCCGGCCGATCGAGGAGATGTACGAGATCTTCCCGATCCTGGACGACCTCCGCGAGAGCAGAGGACAGAATCTCAGCGGCGGCGAACAGCAGATGCTGTCTGTCGCCCGGGCCCTGGTCCAGAACCCCGACGTCCTCCTGCTGGACGAACCGACCGAGGGGCTCGCTCCCGTCATCGTCGAGGACCTCTCCGAGACGCTTGAGGAGGTGGTCGAACGCGACGTCACCGTCCTGATCACCGAACAGAACGTCGAGTTCGCGCTTGACCTCTCCGAGCGGGCCTACATCATCGAGAGCGGCGAGAACGCCTGGGACGGCTCGATCGAGGAACTGCGACAGCGCGAAGACCTGCTCGAACAGTACCTCTCGGTGGGGGCCGCCGAGAGCGACTGACCATGCCACCCGCAGCCAGGCAGACCTGGCTGCTCGTGCTCGTGTTCGCTGTCGGGCTGTCCGGCTGTAACGCGGTAGCGCCCGACCCGGGGACGACAGTGACGCCGGCACCGGTGCCGGAGGCCCCCGACTCGCCCGGCGACGTCGCACCTGGTGTTCCATCAAACGCCACGACTGCCGCCGGCGTCGACGGACAGTACGTCGCCAGGGTCCACACCCAGACCCTACAGAACACGTCGTACTCGGTGACCCAGTCTGTGGTCCAGCGGTTCCCGAACGGGACGGTCGTGGCCCGGTACGTCACCCGGGGGAAGTTTGGCGACGGTGACCGGGCGACTGTGACCCTCAGCCAGTTCGACCGCAGTTCCGACGGGACGACCCTCCGGACAGTCAAGCGATTTCAGGAGCGGGACAAGCGGTACCGGCTCGTCATCGAGAACGGGACACGCGAGGCAACCGTGACCAGCGAGTCCGGCTACGGCGCGGCCGACTACCGCAGAGTCCTCGCCAACGGCGGGGCCGTGGCGCGCGTGTTCGGGTTCGTCTCGACAAGAGTCGCTGGCACCGAGACCGTCGACGGCACCGAGTTCGTGACTCTCGAAACCGTCGAACCCGCATCCGTTCCACCGCTCGAGAACGTCACGCTGACAGCCAGGATCTCCGAGCGGAACGTCATCCGTTCGTACCGGGTGACCTATAACGTCGAACGACAGGGCCAGCGGCTCAACACGACCGTCTCACTGGAGTACACTGACGTCGGCACGACGAGGGTCGACCCCCCCTCGTGGGTCGGGAACGTGACGGCCCGACAGGCGACGTAGGAATTCACCGGTAGGGCACACGATTCTCACCGTCATCCACGTGCAGACCGTTAGCGCCGGAGTCTGGCAACCGTACTCGTCTTGCGCTCCTCGAGACTGACCAGCCCGTCGTCCGCGAGGTCCTCGACGAGTTCCCGGAGCCACTCGCGGCCGTAGGTTCCGTCGGGGACGTAATCGACGCGAACCAGCGGCCCGAGGTCGTCGAGTTCGAGCTCGCCGTGCTCCCGCAGCGCCCCGAGCACGCGCCCGCGCATCTGCCGGCGCGACCCCTCGAAGGCCGGCTGCTCCGGCACGTCGGGTGCCGTGAAATCGCCCGTGGCGTACGCCTGACACCACTCGCGCCAGGGACAGCCCGCCTCGTCACACCGGGGTGTCTGTCCACACGCCACACCTCCGAGTTCCATGACCGCGTTGTTCCAGTCCCGCGACTCCCCGGTGGGCATGAGCCGGTTGGCTGCCGTCTCGAACGCGGTGTCGCTGTCAGGAACGCCGAAGGCCCGATAGAGGACGCGCTTGACGTTCGTGTCCACGACCGCTTCCCCGTTGTTGAACGCGAAGGAGGCGACCGCGTTGGCGGTGTACGGGCCGACGCCCATCAGCTCCTGGAGAGCCGCGGGCTCGCTCGGAAACTGGCCGTCGAACTCCTCGGTGACCTGACGGGCTGCCTCGTGGAGGTACTTCGCCCGGTTGTTGTAGCCGAGGCTGTGGTCTGTCCAGAAGCCGACCACCGCAGCGCGGTCGGCGTCGGCCAGGTCTGCGGCGGTCGGCCACCGCTCGATGAACTCCCTCCAGGCTTCGACCACTCGCGAGAGCTGCGTCTGCTGGCTCATGACCTCCGAGACGAGCACCTCGTAGGGGTCGGTGGTCTCCCGCCAGGGAAACGAGCGGTGGTCCTCACGGTACCACGACAGCAGCGCCACGCGGGCCCCCTCCAGACTGGCCTCCGGGAGGTGGTCGGTCTCCGGCTCGTCCACGCACCCGTGTATCCACTCACGGAGTAAAAATGGGGCGAACAGGCGACACCCGGCTGCGGCGACGTGCTGTGTCGCACGACCGCGGAACACGCCGCCGTCGCTGGTCAGGTCACGGGGGCGGTGGTCCGGTCATCGTATAAAAACCGTCCCTGCCCCCGCGCTCAGACGACCGCGAACAGCAAGGAGGACACCGCACTGACGACCTCCTCCCACACCGAATATCCCGTCGTGATACTGAGGACGGTGTCGGTGGCGAAAAACAGGAAGACTCCGGCTCCGACGAAATGTGCCTTTCGCAGGTCGAAACGGTGGGAGAACCGGTAGAAAAACAGCGCGTTGGCCAGGCTGACGGGGATGATCGCCGCCATCTCCCCGGCCCAGATGGCCGCCCCGGCGGTGTACTGGGTCGCGAGCGTGATGGTGATCAGCTGGGTTTTGTCTCCGAACTCGCCGACGGCCATCATCGCGAAGATCCCGAGAAAGGTCGCCGCCCGCTCGGGGAGGTCGACCCCGAACACCGATAGCTCCCGGTCTATGGAGTCGAACCCGCCGTCGGTCTCGGTCGTCCGGGGGTCTGAATCCGGTGCTGGCGCTGACCGGAGCAACAGCAGGCCGAAGAGCAGAAAGAACCCCGCGGCGATGAGGTCCAGAGCAACCGGCGGGAGTGCGCCCTGGAGCGCCTGCCCGAACACGATCTCCAGGGCCGTCCACCCGGCGAACGCGCTGCCCGCAGCCGCGACCACGACGAACGGGTTGTACCGGGTCGATAGCCCCGAAATGATGAGCTGGACTTTCTCCCCGGGCAACACCGCGAGCTGCGCCGTGGCCGCGATGACGAACACTTCGGCGAAGCTGGCCACGTTAGACCACCTCGGCGTCGTCGGTCATTCGAGTGTTTTAGACGGGTCTAATTAATAACCCCGGCGGTTAAAAATCCATCACCCGGGGCGGGCCACCACGGCGAGGTGGTCCTCGTGCCGCGGGTCGAGCCGCCGACGCGCCAGCAGTTCGTACCCCTCGGCGAGCTCCGCGGTGACGTCCTCGAAAACCGCCTCGGGGTCGCGGGTGACGTCCTCGCTGCGAGCCTTCACCGCGAGCAGCAGGCGGCCACCGTCCTTGAGGAACTGCCGGTTCTCGAGCGCGACCGCGGCCTGTCCCCGCGTCGCGACGTCCTGGACGATGACGTCGACCGGCTCCACGACGTGTGCGTAGGTCTCGGGGCGGCGTGCGTCTTTCAACAGCGGAAACAGCCGGTCGCGGTTCCGCGCGACGGCCACCAGGTCCCTGACCGGTCGGGGAGCGAACTCGACGGCGTAGGTCGGTCCGGCGAAGTCCGCGACGTGACTCGCCGTCGTTCCGGCCGCTGCCCCCAGGTAGAGCACCGTCTCTCCGCCCGCCAGCCCGGTCTCCATCCCCGCGTCGAGCATCGCGCCGAGCTTCGACCGGGCGGGGTCCCAGGCCCGCCACTCGCCGTCTGTGGCCTCCTCGGAGACCTGCGGCCCGCGAGTCGCGAGCGTCCGCTCGCCGCCGACGGTCCGGTACTGGACGCCTTCGGGCAAGCTCATGCGTCCTCACGAGCGCGGATGCGCTCGATCCGTCCTTCGAGCTCCCGGTCCAGGTCGGGTCGCCTGTCCCCGCTGTAGTGGTCGACCCGGGCCGCGATGGTCAGCTTGCCGGCCAGCGCCCTGGCGGCCGACCCGCGCTGCTCGGGGTCGGTCCCCCGGACGTACTCGTGGGTGTAGATGACGCCGTGTTTCGGCGACGGCGCCCCACCCTGAAGATGTGCGAAGAGCGCGTCCTCGGCTCCGAGCACCTGGAGGGTCCCGCTGGGCTTCTTCGCCAGCGCCTCCAGCCCGCCCGCGAGCGAGACGAGACGGGCGGCGAGGACGGGCCCCGCCAGCGCCGACAGGTTCGGAGCCACCGACGGCGCGGTCCGCTCGACGTGCCCCCGGAGCGTCGCTGCGTCCTCCTCCAGGGCCCGGACGCGCTCTGCGAGGGAGACGAGTCGCCGCTCGCCGGGGGTCTCGGGCTCGCGGTCGGCCACATCCGCGGCGTCGTCGGGCCACCCGAGGCTGCCGGCCCACTCCGCGACGCGCTCCGCGAGTTCGTTCGCAGTCCGGCTCGCGTCGTCCATCGCCCGGAGGCTGTGCACGAGCTGCCTGTCGTCCGCCCGTTCGCGTTCCCGGCTCGCCTCCGCTGCCGCGCTGACGGTCGCGTCGTGGAGCAGGCCGTAGTACTCGTCCTCGTCGGCCGCGAAGCCGGCGCCGACTGCCAGCGCGGGCCAGTCCGCCGGTCCGGCGGCACTCCCTCCCTCGATCGCCTCCCGGGCCCCGTCTAGGTCTCCCGGGTCCACGTCCTGAAACCACCCGTCGGCGGTGTCTCCGGTCATGGCCGCCATAGACGCCCCGCCTGTAAATGGACTTTCGGTAGCGCGAGACCCGCGACGCGGAGCGCCTCGACCGCGGACTCCACCGGCCGGCCGCCCCTGCCTGGCCGGGTACGATCCGGCTACCGGACCGGAGAAGGCCGCCTGCTGCCGGTGATTTTTATATTCCGGTCCCGTCGTGAGACGGTATGGCACAGACAGAGCCGGCGTGGCTCCGGGCCGAGCGGGAGTACCGCGACGAGCTTCCCGACAGGTGTACGGTCCCCGAGCTGTTCGAGGACAGCGCGGCGCGCCACCTCGACCGGCCGGCACAGCACTACAAGGGCGGCGTCTACGACCGCTCGCTCGCCGCCGAGGGCGTCGTGCAGGCGGCCGACACCGGGGAGTTCGCCAGCCTCTCCTACGGCGAGATGCGGGACGTCGTCCGGAAGCTGGCGACCGGCTTTCGCGAACTCGGCCTCGAGGCCGACGACCGGGTCGGGATCTACGCGAACACGCGCATGGAGTGGGCACAGACCGACTTCTCGGCGCTGGCGGCCGGCTGTGTCGTCACCACCGTCTACACCGAGTCCTCGCCCGCCCAGCTGCGTTACCTGCTCGCGGATCCGGAAGCGAAGGCGGTCGTCGTCGAGAACGAGAGTCTGCTCGACACCCTGCTGGAGGTCGAGGAGGACCTCGACCTTGACCACATCGTCCTGGTCGACGAGCCCGCACGCGGGTACGACCGCGAGGACGTCCACACCCTCGGCGAGGTCCACGAGCTGGGTGCGGCGGCTTACGACGCGGAGACCTACCGGGAGTGGGTCGACGAGCGGGACCCCGAAGACCTCGCGAGCCTGGTCTACACCTCGGGGACGACCGGCGACCCGAAGGGGGTGAAACTCTCCCATCACAACTTCCGGACCAACGTCCGGCAGGTCCACCGCCGGTTCTGCCCCCGGCCGGACAAGCCGCCGGAGATGCCCACGCTCGACGAGGAGACACGCGCCATCTCCTTTCTGCCGCTGGCGCACGTCTTCGAGCGCCTCTCCGGGCACTTCGCGCTCTTCTCCGTGGGAGCGAGCGTCGGCTACGCCGAGAATCCGGACACGCTCACCGAGGACTTCCCGAAGCTCGCGCCGACGACCGCGGGCAGCGTCCCCCGGGTCTACGAGCGGATCTACGAGGCGATCCGCGAGCAAGCCGGCGAGTCCGACGCGAAAGCGCGCATCTTCGAGTGGGCGGCCGGCGTCGCCCGCCAGTACGCGGACGCCGACTCGCCCGGCCCGCTGTTGCGCCTGAAACACGGGGTCGCCGACCGGCTGGTCTACAGCACCGTCCGCGAACGCCTCGGCGGCAACATCGACTTTCTCGTCTCCGGCGGCGGGAGCCTCAGCCCCGACCTCATCCGGCTGTTTCTCGGCATGGGCATCACCGTCGTCGAGGGGTACGGCCTCACCGAAACCTCGCCAGTGGTCTCGACGAACCCCCTCGAGGACATCCGCCCGGGGACGCTCGGCCCGCCGGTCGTCGGCGTCGAGACCCGCATCGACGAGTCGGTCGTCCCACAGGAGGAGTTCGAGGCCGCGGGACAGGTCGGGGAACTGCTCGTGCGCGGCGACAACGTCACCGAGGGGTACTGGGAGAAACCCGGCGCGACCGAGCAGGCCTTCACCGACGGCTGGTTCCGGACGGGCGACATCGTCGCGGAGTCGCCCGACGGCTACCTGACCTTCCGGGAGCGCCTCAAGCAGCTGCTCGTGCTCTCGACGGGCAAAAACGTCGCGCCGGGCCCCATCGAGGACCGCTTTGCAACCAGCGAGCGCATCGACCAGATCATGCTCGTCGGCGACGGCCGGAAGTACGTGGCCGCCCTCATCGTCCCCAACTTCGGACAGCTCCGCGCGTGGGCCGCCGAGGAGGGCGTCTCGCTCCCGGACGACGAGGAAGCGCTCTGCGAGGACGACCGCGTCCGCGAGTGGGTCCGGGAGGCGCTCGCGGCGGTCAACGCGGACCTGTCTCCCCACGAGTCCGTCGAACGGTTCGAACTCGTCACCGAGGAGTGGACCGCCGAGAACGGGCTGCTCACACCGTCGATGAAGAAGAAACGTCGTGAAATTACCGACGCCTACGAGGAGAAAGTCGACCAACTCTACGCCGAGGAAGCCGCCGCGGACTGACGGGCGGGTTCCGTGTTCCCGCGGCCTGTCGCCGGGCCCGTCAGTCCGCGAGCACGCGGACCGTCCGCGTGCGGGGCCCGTCACACTCCACCAGCAGGACGGACTGCCAGGTCCCCAGGTCCGGCCCCCCGTCGCGCACCGGGACCGTCACACTCGGGCCCACCAGCATCGCCCGGACGTGCGCGTCGGCGTTGCCGTCCAGCGCGTCGTGGTCCCACCCCTCGTCGGGGACCAGGTCGGAGAGGGCGGTCTCGAAGTCACCCAGCAGGCGCGGTTCGGCCTCGTTGACCGTGACAGCGGCGGTGGTGTGGTCGACGTGGACGGTCGCGACCCCCTCGGCGTCGTCGGGAAGCGCCTCCCGGACCCGGTCGGTCACGTCGACGACGCTCAGCCGCGCGCCGGTGCTGACTGAAAAGTCGGCCATACCGGACGGACGGCGGGACAGGGGAAGTACGCTACGCCGTCAGGCGAGCCACTCCTCGGGTTTGGTGTCGTAGTCGACGTCGGTGGCCGCGAGGTGTTCGACGGTCTCCCGGTCGAGCTCTTCCTCCGAGAAGTCCATGCCATCGTACCGGATCTCCAGCCCCTTCTCCTCGGGAGTGGGCTCGCTGTCACGCCGGCGGGCGACTTCCACGTCGTGTTCGTCGTAGCGTTTGACGACGGTCCGGAGGTTGACCGGCCGACCCCAGAGTTCGAACACCCGCTCGAGGGTGTCCTTGGCCTGCTCGATGTCGAGGGCGACGCCGTTGTACTGGTGCTCCAGCAACAGCTCGTTGCGGTTGTCGTAGTTGCCGTCGGCGACGACGATGGTGGGCTTCCCGAAGTTGGTGAACTGGAGCATCAGCTTCTTTTTGACGTCCGCGGCGTCGGTCGAGGTCGCCCGGTAGTCGTCCGAGGCGTGCATGTACTCGTAGGTGAAGTAGTCGTGCTCGTCGACGAACTCCTGGGAGAGAAACTCGTCGAGGAAGGTCACGTCGTTGTGGCTCTCCCGGACCTCCCGCATCCGGTCCCAGCCGACGGTGTAGTCGACCTCCGCGAGTGCCTCCTCGATACCCTCGTACCGGTCGCGCTCGAACATGTACCGGGAAACCCGCTCGAGTTCCTCCTGGCCGACCCGCGAGAGGAAGCCGCGGTTCTGTGGCTTGGTCAGCGAGTAGTGCCGCTCCGCGAGCCCCTCGTAAGTCAGCAGCTTCCAGGGATACGCCTCCAGGTCCAGTTCGCCGGCTCGCGCGGCCTCGAGTGCCTCGGCGTCGACCCGGGGATCGTCGGGGTCGACCGTCGAGAGGTCGAATTCGGTGGGTGCGGCCACCAGGTCGTCCGGCTCGAGCAGGTCCTGGACCGCCTCGAAGTCGACGATGTCGTGGAAGTTCCGCCAGGTGACTCCCTCCACGCGGAGCAGGTGCTCGACGACGTGGCGGCGGTTGGTGGTGTTCTCGACGTACTGCCACAGCTCCAGCCCCAGCTTGTAGGGGTTCAGCCCCGGAGACCCCAGCACCTGGCTCATGTGGTCGGCGTAGGTGAGGAACTCGTCTGCGCCCGCGAAGTTCTCGTCGGCCATCATCAGCGACTCCCAGTAGCTGGCCCACCCCTCGTTCATCACCTTCGTCATCTTCTGGGGCGCGAAGTAGTACGCCTCCGCTCGGAGGATCTCGAGGACCTCCCGCTGCCACTCCTCCATCTCGACGGCCTTGCCGGCCTCGGCGTCGTACTGACGGCCGTGCTTGCGGAGGAAGGCGAGGATGTCGGGCTCGGGTTCGGCCGGGAAGCTGGCACCCTCCTCGTCGTCAGCCTGCGCGTCGAGCCACTCGTCGTCGAAGACCTGCCGGCGGACCTCCTCGGAGATGTTCAGCTCCTCGAGTTGCTCGTCGATCTCCTCGGGCTCGAACTCCGAGGCTTCCTGGTGGGTGTCGACCGGCTCGTAGGGGCGGTGCTGGTCGATGTTGTCCTCCAGACAGAGGGCGTGGTCGACCCACTTCTCGACCTCCGCGCGCTCGATGTCGGGGTCCTGCATGTACTCCCGGATGGTGTCGGCGTGGCGCGCGAGCATCGCGGTGGCGTCGGGGTCCTCGGCGAAGAGGCCGAACCACTGGTTGTTCGCGAAGAAATCACTGTGGGCCTCGACGTGAGTGATCACGGCCTTCTGGTCGGCCAGGGAGTTCGACACCTGCAGGAAGGCGTGGGCGGGGTTGTCGTTGTTGACGATCTCGAAGGCCTTCCCGCCGAGGAACTGCCCCTGCTTCTGCTGGCGGTCGTACTGCATCCCCCACCGCCAGTGGGGGTACCGCGTCTGGAACCCGCCGTAGGCGATGAGTTCGTTCATGTCGTCGTAGTCGACGACCCAGTAGTTCACCGGGAACGGGTCCAGCCCCAGCTTCCCGGCCAGGGTGGCGGCCTCCTCGACGGCCTCCTCTAACTTTTCGGCCTCGCGTTGCATCTCGATCTCCGATTGTCGGTCTCTCATTCGTCTGCCTCCTCCTCGGTGCTGAGGATCTCGTAGATCGCCGTTGTCACGTCCTCCGGCCCGGAGACGTACGCCACGGCGACGTTGTCCGAGCCCCGGAAGTGGCGCTCGACCTCCTCGGCGTGGGTCGCGTTGATCGCGTTGCCGCTGGGCTGGGTCTCGACGTAGGCGTGCAGGTTCGCGGGGATCTCCTCCATCATCGGGATCACCCGCTCCTCGGTGTCATTCGAGGAGTTCTCGGAGTCCCCCGCCGCGAAGACGTAGCGGTTCCACTCGCTCCAGGGGTACTCCTCCTCCAGGACCTCGGCGGCCAGGTCGTAGGCGCTGGAGATCCGGGTTCCCCCGCCGGAACGGATCCCGAAGAAGTCCTCGCGCTCGACCTCCCAGGCCTCGGCGTCGTGGGCGATGTAGACGAACTCGGCGTTGTCGTACTTGCCCTGCAGATACCAGTCCAGGGGGGTGAAGGTCCGCTCGACCAGCTCCCGCTTTTTCTGCCGCATCGACCCGGAGACGTCGCGGATGTTGACCACGACGACGTTCTTCTCGCGCTCCTCGACGATCTCGGGGTACCGGAACCGTTCGTCCTCCCGGCGGAAGGGGATCTGGTCGACCCCCTCCCGGCGGATCCGCTGGGCGGTGTCGACGCGCTCGACGTTCGCCTCCATCTCCTCCAGGCTGGCCCACTTGGTCTTCTCGTCGTCGGGGATCTCGGCGTAGGCCTCCTCGACCCAGGGCCGGGAGACCGGGAGGTTCTCGTCGGTGCGTGCCCACTCGAAGACCGTCTCGGGGCCCCACCCGTCGACCTTCAGCGCCTCCCGGACGTAGCCGCGGTCGAAGTCCATCGCGAGCTTGCGCTTGAGTCCCTGCTTGAACAGCCGCTCGAAGTCCAGCGTCGAGGTGGGGCCGGTCCGGGTGATATCCGTGAAGTCACCCTCCGTCTCCTCGACGACCTGCTTGCCCTTCGGGTCCAAATCGAGTCCCAGCTCCTCGTCGAGTTCCTCGGCGAACTCCTCGGGGTCCATCTCGTAGTACTCGTGCTCCCCACCCTCCTCGCCGGGGTCGCCGTCCTCGTCGCCGTCCTCGGGCTCGCCGACGGGCTCGCCGGGCTGGGGCGTGTCGCCGTCGCCCTGACCGACCCCGCCCATATCCCGCTGGTCGTACTCGAACTCCGGGAGGTCGACGATCTTGATCGGGATCCGGACCGAGTCCTGCCGGCTCCCGCCCATGTCGCCGTACTGGATGAACTCCGCCAGGTCCTGGCGGCGGTTCTCCCCCACCTCCCGGTAGCGCTCGAGGTCGTCTCTCAGTCCCATTCGCTCTCACCTGTCAGTCCCATTTGTAGCTCACCTGGCTCATGACGTGTCTGCTCGTCAGCTCCGCGGAGGCCTCGCTGTAGTCGTACATCTCCTGGAGGTTCCGGAGCGTCGACTCCTTGAGGTCGGCCGTCTGGGTGCCCGCCGGGGGATTGTCCCACTGGCGGGGGTCGAAGTCCTCGAAGGTCCGCCGGACGTCGTCCCAGTCGTGGCTCCCGAGCACCGTGCGGATGACGGGGATCTCCTTGGGGTTGACGTCGCCGACCGCGAAGTCCTCGTCGCGGTTGTACCACGCGTGGCGGTTCAGCGCCGTGATCACCTTCTCGGTCCGGAACGCCCTGACCGGGTCGGTGGGCTCGTTGCCCTCGTAGTCGCCCTCGTCGAACCGGCCGAGGTGTTCGACCTCGAAGACCTTCATCTTCAGCGGGTCCGGGTCGACGTACTCCCCACGGTCGTTCTCGATCTGCTCGCCCTCGGCCCACGCGTAGACGTGCTCGACGTACTCCTCGACGGTCCCCTCGTCGACCCGCTTTTCGCGCATCATCGCGTCCAGCACGTCCTCCTCCTGGCGGCCGAAGATGTAGTTTTTGACCGGCACCACCCGCTCCTCGAACTCCGCGGCCTCGGTGTTCGAGAACACCGGCGCGGTCGTCAGGTCGTCGGCCATCGTGTTCAGCACGTCCCGGGGCATGATGACCCGTTCGACGGCGAGCTCGTCGTGGAACCGGTCGGATTCCCTGTTGAGCAGGTCGGCGACCACGTCCCGGGTGAACGTGACGGGGATCCCGCCCTCGCCGTCGCTCCCGCCCTCGCCGAAGTCGAAGTCGTCGATGTCGACGCGCTCGTCGCCCTCCTGGAGGTACCCCCGGTCGAACAACAGCGCCTTGTCGACAAGGTCCAGCCCGCCGGGGACGTCCCCGGCGTCCAGCCGGGTGACGACGCTGTACAGCGCCGCCGCCTCGATGGCGTGGGGCGCGAGTTCGCGCTCGGTCACGACGTTGTCGTCGCCGCGGACGTCGACCCGCAACGGCTCGCGGATCCACGTCTCGAGCTGGTCCCAGGAGTCGGCCTTCCAGACGGCGGTCTCGTTTGTCAGCTCCCGGCGGAGGAGTTCGGCCTCCAGCGAGAGGTTCGTCAGGTAGCGGAACTCCCACTTGTCGAGCCGACGCTTGAGCGCCTTCAGCGGGTCCTGGCCCTCCCGGTCGGCGTGCTGGTTCAGCGTCGCCTCCAGGTCCGGGTTCGAGATGATCACCAGCTGGGTGTCGACGTCCATCCCGATCCCCTTGTCGAGCTTGACGTGGCCCTCGTCGGGGACGTTCAGCAGCTTCTGGAGCAGGTCGGCGTGCTGGGCGGCGTCCTCGACGATAGTCAGCAGACCGTTGCCCTGCGAGAGCACGCCGTCATACGAGAACGCCTGGGGGTTCTTCCGGCCCCGCGACCCCAGCTCGCGGAGCATCCCGTTCATCCACGACCCGACCAGACGCTCCTTGGGGGGGCCCTCGTCCTCGCTGTGGAGCACGCCGATCCCGCGGCCGATGTCGACGACGAAGTTCTTCACGCGGAGGTGTTTCGGGTCCGTCACCGCCGAGAACAGGTCCTCGACGCCCTGCCGGCGGTACTGCTCCTCGAGGTGCTCGTAGGCCTCCCGGGAGAACGGGTCCAGGTCGGCCTCCAGGCGCACCGGGATGTGGTCGCCCGAGGCCGCATTGAGCTCGGCGAGGACCTGCTCGCGGACCTCCTGGGGGAACACCGACAGTGGGTGTGACTGGACCGGGCTCTCGTACCAGTCGTCCTCGTCGGGTGCGGCGTCGCCTCCGTAGGTCAGGCCGGGCGAGTCACCCGCGCCGGCGACGTTCCACTCGACGGTGTACCGCCGACCCTGGTCGGTCTTGGAGTACTCCCGAAGCCCGTTTATCAGGCAGCGCTTGAGCTCCGACTTCCCGGTGGCGGTGGGGCCGTCGACCCAGATGATCTTCTCCTCCTTGCCGCGGCCGGCGGCGATAGAGCGCAGGTCGTCGACCAGCCCGTTGAGCACGTCCGTGTTGCCGAGGATTGCGTGCTCCCCGTCGTTGTGGGGGTCGTCGAAAAAGCGGTAGCGGGTCTTCTCCTCGCCTTCCTCGATGACGGTCCGGGTGCCGGCGTCCTCGATGGCCTCCAGCAGGTACTTCGAGGCGTGGGCTGCGAGTTCGGGCTGCTCGAAGAGGGCGTCGACGTAGGCCGCGAGACTCATCGGCTCCTCGTAGGCTCCCTCGAGCGCGCGGTCGGCCGCTTCGATGAAATCCTCGGTCATCGCGGTCAGTCTTCGATCTCGCTTTTGGCGACCTCGGCGCCCGCGAACTCGAGCACTTCCTTCGCGCCGCCCTCGGAGTAGCCCTGCTCGATGAGGGCGTCGATCCACTGGCTGCGCTCCTCGTCGTCCATGTCGCCGCTGGAGACCAGCGCCGAGAAGTTGATGTTGTGTTTCTTGTCCTCCCAGAGCTTGCGCTCCAGCGCGCGGCGCAGGCGGTCGTTGTCCTGGGGGTCGAAGGACACGCCCTCCCGGGCCCGGCGGGAGACCCAGTTGGCGACCTCCTGGCGGAAGTCGTCTTTCCGGTCCTCGGGCAGGTCGAGCTTCTCCTCGACGCTGCGGAGGAACTGCTCGTCGGGCTCCTGCTCGCGGCCGGTGATCTCGTCCTCGACGGTGTCGTCGTCGATGTAGGCCATCACGTGGTCCATGTACTTCTCGCCCTGGCGCTGGATCTCGTCGATGTCGTAGGCCAGCGCGTGGCGGACGTCCTCGATGGCCCGCTCCTTGTACTCCTCGCGGACGAGTTCGAGATACCGGTAGTAGGTCTCGAACATGTCCGCGGAGATGGAGCCGTGGTTCTCGAGGTTCCCCTCCAGGTGGTTGAACGTCGTCAGCGGCGAGAGAAAGCCCCGGTCCCGGTGCATCGAGTCCATGATCGCCTCGGCGATCTCGTCGCCGACAAAGCGGGCGGAGACCCCCTCCATCCCCTCGCCGATGTCGGCTTTCGCTTCGGCCTCCTCGCGGAGTTTCTTGACGTCGGCGTCGTCGGTCTCGTCGATCTCCCCGTTGTAGGCTTTGGCCTTCTGGACGAGGTCGATACTCGACTCGTCGGGCTCCTCGATCCGGGTGAGCACGCCGAACAGACCCGCCATCTCCAGGGTGTGGGGCTCGATGGAGATGTCGGGCAGGTCGGCGTTCCGGAGCATCTTCCGGTAGATGTCGGCCTCCTCCTCGTACTCGAGGACGTACGGGAAGTCGATCCGCTTTGTCCGGTCGTTGAACGCCTCCATCTTCTCGTCGCCTTTCTTGTCCCGGTACTCGGGCATGTTCGTCCGCCCGACGATCACCTGGTCGATGTCGATCCGGGGGTTGTTCTTCGGCTTGATCGTCTGCTCCTGGGTCGCGTGCAGGAAGTCGTACAGGAACTCCCGCTGGAGCTTCAGCAGCTCCTCGCCGGAGAAGATGCCGCGGTTGGCGTTACAGAACGCGCCGGCGTAGTCGAACGCGCGGGGGTCCGACTCGCCGTAGATGGCGATCTTCGAGTAGTTGACGTCACCCGTCAGCTCGGTCTCGTCCTGGTTTTTCTTGTCCTTGGGCTCGAAGGTCTCGATGGCCTGGCGCTTGTTCTCGTTCGCGAGCAGCCGGACGATCTCGACGTGGTTCTCCAGGACGGCCTGGAGGTCGTCGCCGTAGTGGGCGAGCAGTTCGTCGAGGTAGAACTCGCTGGCGGGGTCCAGTGTCTGCTCGTTGCGGACCGTGTACGGCGCCTCCAGCGCCTCGTTGACGTCTTCGAGGATGCGCTTGCGCTGCTCGCGGGGCAGGAGCACCAGCGGGTCCTGGTTCATCGGCGACCGGACCACGTCGTCGGCGGGGTCCTGGTCGGGGATGATGTCACAGAGGTTCGTCCACCGGAAGGTGTACATCCGCCCCTCGTCACGGCGGGTGTAGTCCTCGAAGTAAGCCCGGACCTGGGAGTCGAAGTCGGACTTGCCCGAGCCCACCGGCCCCAGAAGCAGGAGAATGCGGCGTTCGGGACCGAGCCCGCGGGCTCCCGACTTCACCTTGTTGACGAACTCGTGGATCGCCTCGTGGATCTCCCGCCCGTAGAAGGTGTTCTCACCGTCGTGCAGCGGGTCCTCCGCGGCCAGTTTGTACTCGACGATCCCGCGGTCCTCGTCGTATTCGGTGCCGTAGAAGTCGAACATGTCGGCCACCCGCTGGTGGGCCGACCGGGCGACCTTCGGGTCGGTGATGACCTCCGAGAGATACCAGTCGAACGAGTGTGTCGTGCGGAGGTCCTCGGGGATGGTGTCGCGGTACTCCTTGCTGAGGGTTTCGAGCGTGTGTTCGCTTGTCATGCTTTGTGGGCGTGACCGGCGGCCACCGCGCGACGGCGGCCGTGCGGGACGCTACCGGGGGACCGACGGCTCCGGGCGGCCACGTGGGTCCCTCGTGTCGGCGGCGTCGGCGCAGGTCCTGTCATGTGTTTCCATACCAAGGTACGTCGTCCCCCGGCCGGTCGCGAGTGGTGGAGCGGCCGACGGAACGGTACCGGTACTGTTTATTGTAAGAGAACTTCGGAAATATAAGTCTTCTTGCGGTGACGGGTCCCTCGGTTCCGAGAGACCGTCGATCGGCACGCAGACCCGGGGACGGCGACGGCAAGATTTACGACGCGAGTTCGATGCCGGCTCGCTTTCCGCCCCCATTTAAATAGTCTCACCTCGCCGACCGGGGCACTGAAGCGGTGCCGGCCACAACAACGGGCATGGCACTGGAGGACGTCCCGGAGGGGTGGGTGGTCTGGCACGAGGAGCCGACGAAGCTCGTGCTCGCGTACCGTCCGGACGTCTTCGACTCGACGGCCTTCCCCGCTCCCTGCCTGCCGACGGTCTACGCGACGAAGGGCAAGCGGGACCGCCGGCCGGGTCGGAACGTCCCCGACCCCGACGACCCCTGGTACGTGACCCTGTACCTCGAACCCGACGTCGCCCGCGAGACCGAGTCGTTCGACACCCGCGAGGCTGCCGCTGCCGGCGCCCGCGACCTCGCGCGGGCGTTCCACGCCGGGGAGCTCGACTACCGCGCCCTCTACCAGGTCCCCCGCGAGGCGTATCTCGACCGGCTGGACGAGCTGACCGGCGGCGGGACGACGGGAAGCGGGGACTGAGGACGGGGCGGCCGGCCCCGGGGGATTGAAGCCCACGGGTCACCCAGAGCGGGTATGGCGACGCTGACGCTGATCGGGACCCGGCTGGCCCAGGAGGGCGAGGAGTTCGTCTACCGCGGCGAGGCGCCGGGCTGTGAGGGCTGTCCCTACCGCGACCAGTGTTTGAATCTCGTCGAGGGGCGCAAGTACCGCGTCGAGAGCGTCCGCGAGGGCGCGAGCACGCTGGAGTGTGCCGTCCACGACGCCGGCGTGACCGCCGTCGAGGTCGAGCCCGCTCCCGTCCGGGCCAACGTCGCCTCCAACGCCGCCTACGCCGGCAGCAAGGCGTCCCTCGAGGGTCCATGTCCGCACACGGAGTGTCCGAGTCACGAGTTCTGCGAGCCCGCCGGCGCCGACTTCGACCGGGAGTACCGGATCGACGAGGTGCTTGGCGAGCCGCCCCACGACTACTGCATGCTCGACCGGGAGCTGACGCTCGTGGAGTTCGCTCCCCCCGACCAGTGAGAGTCGGCCTGCCCGGGCCGTGGACCGGCTGTTACTCCTGGATCTTGATACCGGTCCTGTTCAGGTAGGCCTCGAAGGTCTGGTCCTCGCCGGTGATGATCCGGCCAAGCGTCGCCTGGTAGGGCGTGATCGTGTACGGCTCGTTGGGTCCCTGTGGCTGCTGGGGCATCGGGATGTGCGCCCGGAAGTTGTCGACGCTGGCGATGGTGTGAACCTCGACGGGGGAGTTGCCGTAGTAGACGGTGTAGCTGAAGCTCTGGCTCCCGGCCTGGAGGTTGCGGGTCCAGGGGGCCTGGATGTTGGGACTGACCTGGTTCTCCCGCTGGATGCGCAGCGACACGTCCTCCCGGAACGTCCACGTCCCCCGGTCGGTGAACGGGATCCACCCCTGGTGACCCGATCCCTCGATGCGCCCCTGAATGTCCTGCAGCGACGTCATGCGACTGCAGCGTCGGCACGGGCCGACATAAACACACGGGGAGTTCACACGGCGAGTTCCGCGCTCTGTCCCGGTTTCCGGCCCCGGAGCGGCCAGGCTCAGGGGAGTGTCCCGACCCGGTCGGCCGTGTACCCGAAGACGTGTTCGTACCCCTCCGGGGACATCAACACCGGGTAGAACCCCTCCTCGGCGACGACGTCGACGCCGTCCGCGGCGGCGAAGGCCGTCCCCTCCGGGACCTCGGTGAAGTTGTCGGCGTACACCTCGTACTCGCTTGCGGCCTCCTTGGGGACGGGGTCGCGCAGCCGGAACACCGGAAGCCCGTCGGCCGGCGGTCGCTCCGCCTCGGGGAGCACGCCGACCGCACCCAGAAACGCGCGAGCGACGCGGGTGGCGTTCGCGGCTGCGGTCTCCGAGCCCTGGTAGCCACACTCCACCTCGATGGTCCGCGGGATCGACTCGAACAACCGGCCGTCGGTTTCGGTCCCGGCGTCGACGACCGCGTCCACGCCCAGCCGCGGGCAGATGTGACGGGCGTAGTCGGTGATCCTGTCGACGATCGCGAACGGTTCGCCGTAGGACTGTGTGGAGTGCATCGAGAGTGCGGTGCAGTCGCCGAAGCGCTCGCCGATCTCGGCGGCGAGTCTCGACTCGTGAGTGTCGCCGCCGGGGTCGCCGGGAAACGCCCGGTTCAGGTCCTCCTCGAGGTACCGTTCGCCCGCCGCGAGTGCCTCCTCGTTGGCGACCACCAGCGCCACCGGCTTCTCGACGTCGGGGTCCTCCGCGAGCAGGTTCTCGACCGCCCGCATTCCGCAGGGCTCGTCGCCGTGGATGCTCCCGATGACGACGTACTCGGGGTCCCCATCACCGAGCTGTTCGACACGCATCTGCGGGGCCTTCACGCCGGAGGAGTATTAGTGGGACGATCCGGAACCGTCTGACTCTCCGCGGCCGTCACTCCCCGCCCAGCGGGAGCTGGGTGATGTTCTCCAGAAAGCCCGCTCCCGGAACGTCGCCGTCCCGGGTCTGTCGGGCGGCGGCGCGGTTCAGCACCGCCCGCTGGTCGCGCTCCTCGTCGACCCAGTCCAGCGGCGTCGTCACAAACGGGCGCACCTCGATCGTCGTCGCCCCGCCCTCCCAGACGAGTTCGAGCTCCATGTCCGGGCTCGTCTCGCCTCTCATCCACTCCCGGGCGGTCTCGGGACCGAACGCGGGGGTCTCCGTCACTGTCGACCCGGTCAACGGAACTGCCCGCTCGCCGTCGTACCAGAACCCGTTGACCATCCGCTCTTCGGGGTGTTCTGCGAGCCAGAACGACAGGTGGTTGTAGGCGGTCCCGTCCTCGAAGGCTCCCGAAATCCAGAGCCACTCGGCGTCGCCGGCCCACTTCCGTCTCCCCCAGGAGTGGTCACGTTCCCCGACGCCAGCGAACGCGCGCTCGCGGCCGTCGACCGTAACCGTCCCCTCGACGTGTGTCGCCACCTCGTAGCGGTCGTTTCTGGGTTCGTCGGGAAACGTCTCCCCGTCGGAGTAGTAGAACGGGTCGTGGCGGCTGGTGAGCGTGCAGTCGACCGACAGTGTCGCCGGGTCACCCTCGCCGGCGAGTAGCGCCGCAGGCTCGTCGGCCGGCGTGGCAGTCACCGTCCCCTCGACGCGTGCATTCCACTCGGCCGGCAGGTCAACGGGCAGGAGTTCGACCGTCCAGTCCTCGCCCCGGACGAGGAGGCCGTGGGTGTCACCGGGCGAAACGGCTCGCTCGCGGAGCCAGTAGACGGTCCCGTCCGCGATGAGATAGAAGAACACGTTCGCCTGCTTTCGGTTCGGATAGAACCCGACCCGACCGTGCAGGGCGACGTCCTCCTCGGCGCCGATGGCGTCGAAGTAGTGACTCTCGCTCCAGTACGTCTCCGCTCCCGGTGCGTGGAAGAACTCGTCGGCCTCGCGCATACGGTGTCCAACCGGTGCATACATTGATAGGTATTGCGTCGTTCGTTCTCACACATCATGACAACAGATAGCATGGCTGTCGACGAGCACGCGCTTCGCTCGTCGCTCTCCAGCGAGCTGGGCGCTGCGGATTCTTGCTCGCTCGAGCCCCTGGAGGGTGGAAACGCCAACGAGACCAGTCTGCTCCAGTGGGACGAACAGGAGTTCGTCGTCCGCCGGGTGCCGCCGGCGGAGCCCGCCCCGGAACTACTCCACGACCTGGACCGGGAGTACCGGGTCCTGGACGCCCTCGAGGAGACGTGGGTCCCCACACCGGACGTCGTGACGTACTGTGACGACGAGACCGTTCTGGGCGAGGAGTTCTACGTGATGGAGCGGCTGGAGGGGGAGGTCTTCGACACGCAGCCCCCGGCCCGGTTCCGTTCGCCGGAGACGCGACAGACGGTCGGGGAACAGACTGTCGACAGACTGGCGCAGATCCACCACATCGATGCCGACCGGGTCGGCCTGAGTGACCTGGGGGACCCGGCAGGCCACACGGAGCAGCTGGTCGAGAAACTCACGGCTCAACTGGAGTGGGCACAGCAGCGGACGGGCGAGACGCGGGAGCTGCCCGTCTGTTTCGAGGTGGCTGACTGGCTCGCCGACAACGTTCCGCCAGCACCGCACGCGACGCTCGTCCACGGCGACTACAAGCTGGACAACCTCCTGTTCGGTATTCCCGACGCTCCCCGGATCACCGGCGTACTGGACTGGGAGATGGCGACCCGCGGCGACCCCCTGACCGACCTCGGGTGGGTGCTTTCCTACTGGGCGGAGGCAGAGGACCCGTCGCCGATCACCGACGGCATCGAGGCGGCCTACGGCGACCACGAGCAGTTCCCGGTCCTGGAGGTGTTCGTCGAGGAGTACTCGGCGTTCATGACTCACCCGGAGTATCACAGCCGACAGGAGTTGGTCGACCGCTACGAGAGACAGACCGGCATCGAATACGACCACGACCGGTTCTACCGCGCCCTCGGCGCGTTCAAGCTCGCGGCACTTTGCGAGGGGTTCTATCGCATGTATCTGGAGGACGCGCCAAACGTGAAGGAGTCGTACCCTGCGATGGAGCTCATCGTCCCGGCGCTGGGCCGAAAGGCGCGCCAGATCATCGAGGGCGAGGTCCCGCTCTGAGGGCGTCGACTCACGCCAGCTCCCTCAGCGTCTCCAGCTCTCCCTCGTAGGATTCGGGGTAGTGGGGGCCGTTCAACCGCGAGTCGACCTCGCCGTCGAGTACGAACAGCGTAGTCGGTGCCCCCGCCACGTCGAACTCCTCGTAGAGCAGTTCGGCCCAGGCCGGGCCGTAGACCGCGAACAGCGCGATGTCCTCCGGAGCATCGAGGAGGTCCTCGAGAGTCTCGCGAACGAGGTCACACGGCTCGCAGTCCTCCTGCCAGACGTACACCACAGCCCGGCGGGTCAGCCCCAGCAGCGTGGGAAGCTGTTCGCCCCCGACCGGGAGAAACGGGTCGGGAACCCCCGCCGACCTCGGCGGCGTCCCCTGGAACTGTGCGAGGACGGCAACCGTCCGGACGAGGTCGTCGTGTGAGAGCGACTCTACCCGCTCGGCGAGCGCACAGTACTGGGCGACAAAGCGGAGGTCATCCTCGCCGAGTGCCGCGAGCGCGTCGAGAGCGTCGGGGTCGTCAAACCGCGCCTCGAGCTCCTCACGGAGAGACTCCCGACGCTCCAGGGTCGTCTCCGTTTCCTCCACCAACTCCTGGAACTCCGCAGTGACGGCGACTGACTCGCCGCCGGCTGTCGGCTCCAGCACGCCGGTCCCGACCAGCGTGTCCAGTAGCTCGTCTGGCTGCATTTACCGTAGTCACTCGGCGATCGTGTATAAATACTGTGCGGCGGGTCCCGTACCTGTGCGCCATCAGCGGGGGCGGGGAGTCTCAGTCCTCCCCGACGGTGATCCGGGGGTCAACCACACTGTAGAAGATGTCGACCGCGAAGTTGGCCACCACGACCAGCGCCGCGATGACGAAGAAGACGAACTGGATGACCGGGAAGTCCCGCGCCCGGATCGCCTCGATGATCGTGAGCCCGAGTCCCGGCCAGTTGAACACGAGTTCGATGAGCACGAGGCCGCTCACCGCCTGCACGATCGAGATCGGGAACAGCGTCATCAGCGGGAGGACGGCGTGTCGGCCCAGGTGTCTGACTCGCCTGACGTAGGGCAGGCCGGTCACCTTCTGGTAGTACGCGAAGTCTTGGCCCATGACTTCCACGTAGCTGGTCCGCATGATCAGCGTCGGCCCGTACATGTACCGGATCGCGACGACGGAGACCGGCAGGATCCAGTGATAGAGGAAGTCGAGTGTCAGGTACTTGCGCCACCAGACGTCGAACCGGAGTTGCGTCGCTGTCGAAACCATGTCTCCCGTCGGGAAGATCCCCAGCCAGACCGACAGGACGACGATCGCGAGGATGGCGGTGAAAAAGCCCGGGAACGACCCGACCAGCGTGACCAGCGTCACCGCCGACCGCTCCAGACGCGAGCCCCGTTTGTCCCCGATGAAGCTCCCGACGACGCCGCCGAGCACGTAGGCGAGGAGCAGGCCCGGCAGTGCCAGGATCAGCGTGTTGACCATCCGGGGCCTGACGTAGTCCCAGACGGGGAGTCGCGTCTGGAGGGACGTTCCCACGTCCAGCATCAGGAAGTTCGTGAGGTAGTTCCAGTACTGGACGTAGAGCGGGTCGTTGAGCCCCCAGCTCTCCCGCAGCTCGGCCACGGCCTCGGGAGACGCCCCCTGATTGAGCATCAGTGTCGTGTAGTCACCGGGCATGAGCCGGAAGAAGAAAAACAGGAACGTGAGGATCACCCACAGCAGGAAGACGGTCCTGAGGCTCCGCATCAGCAGGTATCGAACTCTGCTCATTGGCTCCGAGTCACCTCTCCGAGATGGAACTCCCCGTAGCAACTGGCCGTTCCACCGGACCCGGCGTGGCGCGGATGTCGTCCAGCCACGTCAGACACCCCCGGTGGCCTGGTCCGCACTCTCGAACGACCGGCCGATCAGGTACGTCGACAGCACGGTGAAGGCGATCATGAACCCGGGGACCAGCGCCCACGCCCAGGCCTGTCGGAGATACCCCGAGAAGTACGCGTTCCGGATCATGACACCCCACGAGGGCGTCTGTGCGTCGGCGACTCCGACGAACGCGAGCGACGCCTGGGCGATGATGGCCACGCCGATCCCCAGTGCGAAGTAGAGGATCGCCATCGGGGCGACGTTCGGGAGGATGTGTTTCAAGACGATCCGTCTGGAACTCGCGCCCGACGCTTTCGAAGCCTGGATGTACGGCCGTTCCTTGATCTGGAGGACCTGTGCGCGTATCACGCGGGCGTTCGAGCGCCACAGCAAGATCCCGATGATGAAGATGGCGATCCAGAAGCCGGCCCCGAAGAACGCGACGACGACGAGCGCGAACGGGATGAACGGGATCGCGAAAAACAGGTCGGTGATGCGCATCAGCGTCTCGTCGACGACTCCGCCCAGGTAACCGGACAGGAGGGCGACTGTCAGTCCGATGGAGACGATCATCGTCCCGCCGACCACGCCGGCGATCGCGGTGGGACGGGCGCCGACGATGATGCGCGACAGAACGTCGTACCCGTCGCCGGTGGTCCCCAGCGGATGGGCCACGCTGGGTGGTTCGGCCAGCATGATCCCACCGTCGGGGGCGATGAGCCGTTCGTCGTACCCGTACGGGGCCAGCGACTCGCCAAACAGCGCGAGGATCGCGACGAGCGTGAGAAAGAACAGGGGGATCCGCGTGATGTTCTGTGAGAGCAACCCCCGGATCCCGGCGACCGTGTTCCGGACGACGATGTTGTTCTTCCGAAGCGACTTGATCCGATTCAGGGGACGTTGGAATGACATGGCGGGAGTGTTGACGGGTGTGGTGTCAGACGCCGGCGGGTGTGTACCCTCCCCGGCGCGGTTCCGGAGCCCCGGCCGGGCTCGGTGGCCCGTGCCCCGACAGCAGCGGCCGGTCACGCGGTGTACTCATCGATGTCGATGGGGAGGTCCACCTCGTCGTCCGGCGGCCGGGTGTAGTTGCCCTCGCTGTCGAGACAGGGGTAGTTGTCGGGGTCGGGAGTCCCCTCGGCCTCCCAGCGCGGCGAGAGGTCCGCGTCCTGGGGGTAGTGGAGGTTCCCGTCGTTGTCCCATCCCCACCCCTCCTCGCGCAGCCGCTCCCTGGCTGCCTCCATGTCGCCGCTCACGCTCCCGTTGCCCTGTTCGTAGAGCATCTCGTTCGGTGCGCGTCGCGGGTGAGACGGCGAGGTCGTCTCCGCGTAGATGTCGGGCTCCCGCTCGCCGAGCGTGGTCAGCGCCTCGATCTCCTGGTAGTTGATCGCCATCGCCACGGCCTCGCGGAACTCGAAGAACTTCGTCGGCGCCATCGGCCACTGTGGGATGAGGATCAGTGCCACGGTGCTCTCCCCGGGTGCGATGCTCAGCTGGTCGCTGAACTGCTCTCTGATCTGTTCGCGCTGTGGCGGTGACGTGATGCCCGCGTGGATGTCGCCGGACCGGAGCGCGGAGAACAGCGACGTCTGGTCGGTAAAGACGTTGAACGAGAGGTTTGCGTCCGGATGCGGGTCGAACTCGTGGTGGTCGGTGTACGGCTCGGCCGTGAGTCCCTCGCCGGAGGTGAAGCTAGTGAGCTGGAACGGGCCGCTCCCGACCATGTCCTCGGGGGCCGGCCGGGCGTTCTCGGCGTCTTCCGGCGCGCCGGCGTCGACCCACGTGTCGCGGTGGAGGATCCCCCAGGTGTGGAAATCCCGGGTAACGAGCGGTGCGAACGGCTCGTCGAGCTGGAAGCGGGCGGTGGTGTCGTCGACGGCCTCGACTGTCATCCCGACGTTGGGTGCGTCGAGGAAGACATCCGTGTTGCCGGCGAGGTACTCGAAGGAGAATTTGACGTCCTCGGCGGTGACCTGGTCGCCGTTGTGGAACGTGGCGTCGTCGACCAGATTGACGGTGTACTCGAGCCCGTCGTCGCTGGCCTCGACTGACTCCGCCAGGTCGCTGTTCATGAACCCGGATTCCTCGTTGTTGACGTCCACGTAGAACAGCTTCGAGTGGATCAGATTGTTCCAGGGACCGACCTGGTCCTGGTTGGAGTAGATGTTGGTGTCGTTGTAGTAGTGGGTCTGGTTGTCGGCGATCTCGATGAACTCGCTGTCGCCGACCGGCTCCATCGTCTCGTAGAGCCGGACGTTCTGCGGAAAGAACGTCCCGGTACCGATCTGGTTCTCGTCTATCTGTACGTCACTGGGTCTGTACGCCCACGTGTTGTCGAAGGGTAAGCCGAGATTGATGACCGCGAGGTCGTTGCTCCGGATGCTCTGTGCTTCGTGGAGCACCTCCGTCCGGCGTTCCTGGTCGGGGATCTTCCGCTGTTCGCGCATCAACACGCTGTAGGCGCAGTTGGGCCACTGACTGACGTTCCCGCCGGGGTTACCCGCCAGGTCGATGGTGTACCGCTCCCAGGCGACCGTCCCGTCCTGGGTGTTGCTGATGTAGTAGATCGGCATACTCGAGAACCGGTTGTCGCTGAAGACGTTCCCGACGGCGGTCGCGACATCCAGGGCGGCTATCTCGACGTCGACACCGAGGCGTTCCGGCATCTGCTGACTGAGCGCCTCGGCAGCACTCTCCATCTGGTACCACCCGGTGTAGTGTTGCATCGTCTGTGTCGGGACGCGCTCACCGAGGTCTTCCGCCCCGCCTCCTCCACCGTCGCTGCCGAGGATCCCACAGCCTGCGAGTCCCATGGCACCGGCTGCACTCAGGCTACTGAGCAACGTTCGTCGGTTGATACCATGGCTCTCGTCACTCTGTGACATGATACACAACACCATGCAGTTGATGGATAATGGTTGAGATACCGGATTTATTCTCCGCCTTCGTGTACCGCAGACGGCCCGGGAAGGGAAGGGTGCCGCAGGGCTACCGAACATGTCCACTTCGACCGTCACACCCCACACGTCTGTGACTCCACCAGCCCGTGGGAGACCTATGTTAACTACCCACAAAGCTTAATTCACTCACCTAAGAATGGGGTGTCATGTTACCCCACCAGCGATGGAGTCGCCGTGGTCTGCCGTTTTCACGCGAGCGCGACCCTCCGAACGGCCGGACCTGGGATAGACAACACGCCCGCGGAGGGCCGAGCACGGACCGGACGGCGTCGTGTTCGGGCGACATGTCTCGGGAGATGTCGGCGCCGGCCCCGATTCTCCGGCTCCTGTCCACCGTCTCGTCCCTGTTCGTCCGGACGGGTGGCCCCGAAGAGCGGGCCGGAGGGAGCGTCTGAGATGGCTGAACCCGTACTCGAGGTCGAGGACCTCACGATCAAGTACCGCGTCGACGGCGGCTCGATCTCGGCGGTGACGGACGCGTCGTTCACCGTCGAAGAGGGAGACTACAACGGGCTGGTCGGTGAATCCGGGTGCGGAAAGTCGACGATCGCGAAGGCCATCGTCGGCGGGCTCGACGACAACGGGGAGGTCACCTCGGGGACGATCCGTTACAAGGGCACGGAGATCCAGGATATGTCCCAGCGGGAGCTCAACCGGGAGATCCGGTGGGACGAGATATCGCTGATCCCCCAGAGCGCGATGAACAGCCTCGACCCGGTCCGGAGGATCAGCACGCAGGCCGTCGAGCTCGCGCAGGTTCACACGGACATGACCGAGGAGGAGGCACTCGACCGCCTGCGCGAGCTGTTCGGGATCGTCGGGCTCCAGGAGGAACGGGTCACGGACTACCCCTTCGAGTTCTCCGGCGGCATGCAACAGCGGGCAATCATCGCCTTCGCGTTGCTTCTGGACCCAGCGCTGATCATCGCCGACGAGCCGACCACGGCGCTCGACGTCATCATGCAGGACCAGGTGTTCGCGTACCTCGACAAGGTGCGTGAGGAGCTCTCGACGAGCATGCTGTTGATCACCCACGACATCAGCGTGGTACTCGAGAGCTGTGACAACCTCGCCGTGATGCACGCCGGGCAGGTGGCTGAGACGGGGACGTCGGTCGACCTCTACGAGAACCCACACCATCCGTACTTCATCCTCCTGAAAGACGCGTTTCCGGACATCCAGGCGCCCGACGAGCCGCTGTCTATCATCGAGGGGGACCCGCCCCAGCTACGGGGCGACGTCGACTACTGTACCTTCGTCGACCGGTGTCCGTGGGCCGTCGAAGAGTGTCGACAGGGGATGCCCGACCTCGAACCTGTCGACGCGAACTCCCCCGACCACCTGGCCTCCTGTATCCGGAAGGACGAGGACCTGAACGCGGAGTATCTCGCCGACGACGTCGGTGCTGTCAGGGGTGAGGGCGATGACTGAGGGCGAGCCCCTGCTTGAAGTGGAGAACCTGGAGAAGTACTTCGAGCAGACCGGGGGGATCCTCGACAGGCTTCGGGGGAACGTCGACCACGTCCAGGCTGTCGACGGCGTCTCGATGACACTGCGCGAGAACGAGTCACAGGCCGTGATCGGGGAGAGCGGCTGCGGGAAGACCACGCTCATCAAGACCCTGATGGGGCTGCAGGACCACACCGGTGGCACCATCCGGTTCAGAGGCACCGAGTTCTCGTCGTTCACCAAGTCGGACTGGCGGGAGTTCAGGCGCAACGTCCAGATCATCTTCCAGGACCCGTTCAACTCCCTGGACCCGAAGTTCACCGTCCGGGAGACGGTCCGTGAGCCCCTCGAGATCCACGACTTCGACGACAAGGAAGAGCGGGTCAAGCAGATGCTTCGCGAGGTGCAGCTCAACCCTCCCGAACGGTACCTCGACCAGCTCCCGGACCAGCTCAGCGGCGGGGAGAAACAGCGAGTGTCGATCGCGCGCGCACTCATCGTCGAGCCGGACATCGTCATGGCCGACGAGCCGGTCTCGATGCTCGACGTCTCGACGCAGGCGTCGATCCTCCAGTTGCTCAACGAACTTATCGACGAGATGGGCGTGTCGATGGTCTACATCTCACACGACCTCTCGACGGTGTCGTACGTCTCCGACTACGTCAACGTGATGTACCTCGGCCGCATCGTGGAGCGGGCGCCCACACTCCAGCTGATCGAGGAACCGAAACACCCCTACACGGAGGCGCTCGTCCGGGCCATCCCCCGCCCGGACCCCTACTTCGACCGGGGCCGCGTCGACCTCGCGGGGAGCCCCGGAGACCCGGTCAACATCGGCCCGGGGTGTCGGTTCAGGGACCGGTGCCCGGAGCGCATGGACGTCTGCGAGAAGACGCCCCGATTTCTTGAGGTCGAAGACGACCACGCGACCGCGTGTCACCTCTACTACGACCACGAGGAGGGGGCGCCCGCGCCGGACACCTCGGACGCCCCGACGCAGGCGGCCACCGACCGGATGGACTGACCCCCGTAGGCTTGGGGCCCCTCACTCCTCGACGAGCCCCTCGCGCTTCCGGAGGTCCCTGCGCCGGACTTTCTCGGTGCTCGTGCGCGGGAGGTCGTCGAGGAACTCGATCTCGCGGGGGTACTCGTAGTTGGCCAGCCGGTCGCGGACGTACTCTTGCAGCCGCTCGCGCAGGTCCGCCGGGTCGTGGTTCCCGGCGGTGACGACGAAGGCTTTCGGGACCTGGCCGCGCTCGTCGTCGGGGACGCCGATGACGCCGACGTCGGCGACGGCGTCGTGGCCGGCCAGCGTCTCCTCGACCTCCTCGGGGCCGATCTTGTACCCCGAGGAGATGATCACGTCGTCGGTCCGCCCGACGAACTCGAAGTAGCCGTCCTCGTCGACGGTACCCAGGTCCTCCGTGAGCAGCCAGCCGTCCTGGACTTTCCGGGCGGTCTTCTCCGGACGCTCCCAGTACTCCTTGAAGCAGACGGGGTTGTCCTCGTAGCGGACGGCGATCTCGCCGACTTCCCCCGGCTCCAGCCGCTCCCGGGTCCGCTCGTCGAGGATGGCTACCTCGTGGCCCGGCGCCGCAGGTCCCATCTTCCCATCTCTGTGCTCGATGAGTTCGGACCGCTCGGACACGAGCAGGTTCGCCTCCGTCTGCCCGTAGGCCTCCTCGACGGCGTCGATCCCGAACGTCTCGGCGGCCCAGGTCCGGATGCCCTCCCCCACGGACTCGCCGCCGGAGCCGATGGTTCGCAACTCGCCGAAGTCGTAGTCGGGGTTTTCGACCTGCATCATCATCCTGAGCGCCGTCGGCGGCGCGGAGAAGGAGGTGACGCCGTACTTCTCGAGAATGCGAAAGGCCTCGTGGGGGTCGAACTGGCCGCCGGCGTAGGCGACGACCGGCTGGCCGTAGTACAGCGTCGGCATCACCGCGGAGAACAGCGAGCCGATCCAGGACCACTCCACGGGCGTCCACGTGACTCGGTCCTCGGTGGTCCCGGTCCCGATGAATCCCGCGGCGGTGACCGGAAGGTGGCCGAGCAGGAAGCGGTGGACGTGGCGGACGCCCTTGGGCGGGCCGGTCGTCCCCGAGGTGTAGATGATGATGGCGTCGTCCTCGGCGTGCGTGTCGAGGGTCTCGAACTCGCGGGAGGACTCCGCCATGGCCTCGTGGAGGTCCATCTCGCCGGGCTGCCGGTCGACGTCGCCGAGCGTGAGGACCGTCTCCAGCGCCGGCAGGTCCGCCTCCCGGAGGGCGTCGATGTTCGCCTCCTCGACGACGCAGGCAACGGCGTCGCAGTCCCCGAGGCGGTGCTCGATCGCTTCGGGGCCGAACAAAAGCGACAGCGGCACCGACACCGCGCCCATCTTCCAGCAGGCGATGTGGGCCACGAGCGTTTCGGGTCGCTGATTGAGGTTCACGCCGACCCGGTCGCCGCGCTCGACGCCCGCCTCGGAGAGGTAGTTCGCCAGCCTGTTCGCTTCCTGCTGGAGCCGCCAGAAGGTGTACACTTCCTCGTTTCCGGCGGCATCCTCGGCGAAGACGGCTACCCGGCCCCGCTCGCTGGCCCACCGGTCGCAGGTGTAGGCGGCGATGTTGAACCGCTCGGGAACCTCCCACTCGAAGGCCTCCCGCAGTTGCTCGTGGCTGTCCCAGTCCTGTTCGTAGAAGTGGTACGCGTCGAGGCGTTCCGTGGGAGCCATGCGCACACCATCTCCAACGGCCCACTTAACAGTTCATGCCCACCTTGGACCGGCGAGTGGGACCCTCCGGCGCGGCGACGGGGGAGGCGGTGTCAGTTCCCGGGTGTTCCGGCCGACCCGCAACACTGGTACACCCTCCGGTCCTACGGCCGGGTATGCCGACCGCCGAGCCGTTCGAGACACACACCGAGCGGTACGACCAGTGGTTCGAGGACCACGACGACGCCTACCGCTCCGAGCTGGCGGCGCTCCGTCAGCTCGTCTCGGAGGCCGGGCGCGGCCTCGCAGTCGGGGTCGGCACCGGCCGCTTCGCCGCACCGCTGGGCGTCGAGGTCGGCCTCGACCCGGCCCGGGCGCCGCTCGAGCGCGCCCGCGAGCGCGGCGTCGAGGTGACCCGAGGTGTCGCCGAGCACCTCCCCTTCCGGGACGGCGCCTTCGAAACCGTGCTGGTCGTGACGACGGTCTGTTTCGTCGACGACATCCCCCGGATGCTGGCCGAGGCCGACCGGGTGCTCTCGGCGTCCGGCAGCCTCGTCGTGGGATACGTCGACAGGGAGAGCCCGCTCGGGCGCGTCTACCAGGAGCACAAGGAGGACAACCCCTTCTACCGGGAGGCGACGTTCGTCACGACCGACGAGCTCCGCGAAGAGCTCGCGGCCGCCGGCTTCACCGACACGGAGTTCGTCCAGACCATCTACCGCCCGCTCGGGGAGGTCGACGGCCCGGAGCCCGTCGAGGAGGGATACGGCGACGGTTCCTTCGTCGCGGTCAGGGCCCGCCGGTGACCGCTCGCCGGGACACGAGCCCTCGTCGCCCCAGCGTGTCGCTCACTCGAGCGTCTCCGCGTACTCGAAGTCGACCGACCTCGCAGTCGGGTGCGTCCCGTCCAGTTCGATCTGCCAGCCGTCCAGCGCCGCCGGGTCCTCGAGCGCGTTCGCGACCACGGTCCGCACGTCCAGCAGGTCGACCCCGTAGAAGTCGTCGGGAACGCCCTCGAAGTACTGCAGTGCCGTCCGGAAGAGGCTGCGCATCCCGTCGTCGTTCTGGAAGTCGTAGTGTTTGTAGGCGCCCGCGGCGACCTGGACCATCCCGTGCAGAAATTTGCTCTCGGTGCTCCCGCTGCCGTAGTTGTACCACTCCGCCTCGAAGCAGTCGTGGGACTCGTGGTACTCCCCGGCGTTGTACAGCCGGACGCCGTGGACCACGGCCTTGCGCAGCGTCCCGTGTTCCCACCCGTTCGATTCGGCCTGCCCGGCCCGCCAGCCCGTCGGGTTCCCCGAGACCGGCGGCCCGACGGTGTCGTCACGGGTGTGGTCGTCCATCGTCGACACTTGGACGGCGGGGGGCCTGAATCCGTCGGTGTCAGCGGTGCCCCGGATGCCGGGGAAAACCGGGCCCGGGCCCGTACCACCTCACTCCATGTACCCCAGCTGCTGGAGGCGCTCGCTGACCTCCTCGGACGCGCGCCGGTCCCCCTCGCCCGGTTCCGGCAGCGGCTCGCGGCGCCGTACCTCGGGGTCGCCGGCGAGGACCGGAAGCACCTCGCCGGTCATGTCCTCCGGCACCGCGCAGCCGTGGGCCGCGAGGACGGTGGGTGCGAGGTCGAGGATCGACACCCGGTCGAGCTCGCCCCGGGCGGCGAAGTCGGGGCCGCTGGCGACGAAGATGCCGTGGCGGGTGTTCTCGGCGGCCCACCGGTCCGGCCCGGTCGTCACCTCGCCGCCGCCGACCCCGTCGTTGACGTGGACGCCAGGGCGCATGTCGACGACGACCTCCGGCCCCTCCTCGACGTAGGGGCCGGAGTAGACCTCCCTGCCGCGGTAGACGCCGTCGAACAGCGGCCCCTGCTCGTCCTCGACGGCCCGCAGGTCCGCGACGAGTTCGTCGGCGACGCTGTCGACGTCGAAGGCGGGGTTGACGTAGATGGGACCCTGCCCGCTCGCGACGGCCTTCGTCCGCGGGAGGTCGACGGCGTCGAGCTTGCGGTCCCGCTTGAGCCCGTCGCTCTGTGGCACGAGCTTCTGGACGCGCTCGGGGACGACGCGGGCCAGCGTGTCGACGAGCCCGAACCGTTTCGCGACCCGGAGGACGTTCTCGCGGTCCAGCCCAGCCCGCGCGAGATAGTCGTCGACGGTCCGCGTCCGGGCCTGGTAGCCGTGCTCGGCGAGCCACTCGTTGACGTAGAATTCGGTGGTGGTGGGGGCGCTGCCGTGGTCGGACATCAGGACGAGATTGACCTCCTCCAGTTCCCGCAGCCGCCCGAGCCACTCGTCGACGAGCTCCCACGCCCGCTTCGTGGGCTCCTCGTCCCAGAAGAAGTGCTGGAGGACGTTCAGATAAAAGAGGGTCACGTGGACGAAGTCGAGGTCGCGCTCCTCGAAGAGGGTCAGCGCGACCTCGAAGCGGGTATCCAGCAGGTCGAGGATGGCGTCGACTTCGGCGCCGCGCTCGTCGTTGCCCGACAGCAGCGGGTCGGGGTGGACGTGGTAGTCGAACCGCTCCTCGAGGTCGGTGGCGAGTCCCTCGGGGTGGGTGTAGCCGGAATCGATGCTGCGGTACTCCCCCTCGACGGCGTCGGGCCCGCCCGCGACGACCACGTCGTCGATGGCCCGCGGCGGGTACATGGTGGGCATGTTGACCACGCCCGCAGACTGCCCCTCGTCGTTGAGGTAGTCCCAGAGTTCGGCGGTCCGGAAGTCCCCGCCCTCCGCGACATCGATGCGGCCCTCGGCGAGGTCGACGTGCTCGAACCAGAAGACGCCGAGCCCGCCGGGGTCCTTGCCCGCCGAGTAGCACTTCCAGTTCGGGAACGTGACCGGAGGCAGACAGCTCCGGGTTCCGGCCCACGAGCCCGCCTCGCGCAGGGCGGCCAGGTTGGGCAGGTCGCCGGCGGCCAGCCACGGGTCCAGCAGCCGCCAGCTGGCCCCGTCCAGCCCCACCACGAACGTCCGTGTCATCGGCCGGAGGGAGGTATGGGAGTCACTAGTCCCTTTCGAACCCTTCGATAGCTCTAAGTGTCGACAGGGGCGTGACTCCGGTAGTGCGAACAGTCGCCGTCATCCCCGCGTACAACGAGGCGGACACGGTCGGCTCCGTCATCGACGGGACCGCCGGCCACGTCGACGAGGTGGTCGTCGTCGACGACGGCTCCACGGACGGTACCCCGGCAGTCGCCCGCGACCACGGCGCCACCGTCGTCGAGCACACGTTCAACACCGGCGTCGGCGGCGCCGTCCGGACGGGCTACCGGTACGCCATCGAGCACGGCTACGACTTCGTCGTTCAGGTCGACGCCGACGGCCAGCACGACCCCGGCCAGATCCCCGACCTGCTGGCCGCCGCCGAGGACTGCGACATGGTGGTCGGCAGCCGGTACCGCAACGAGAGCATCGAGGAGTACCCCTTCGTCCGGCGGGCAGGCATCCGGTTTTTTACCGGCGTGGTGAACGCGCTCGGTGGCGTCGACGTGACCGACGTCACCAGCGGCTTCCGGGTCTACCGGGTGTCGATGCTCCGAAACATCCTCCACAAGCGCGACGCCCACTGGGCGGTCGAACAGACCCTCGACGCCGCCCGCCAGGGCTACCGGATCCGGGAGGTCTCGGTGGAGATGCCGACCCGCGACACCGGGGAGTCGCAGTTCGACCTCGGCACCTTCCTGCTGTACCCGCTCCGGATGACAGACGTCGTGCTCCGCGTGGTCCTGTTCAGGTGACCATGGCCGAGTACACCGCCGTCAACCTCGTCGCCGGGGTCGTCGGGATGGGCTTTCTCGCGACCGGATACGTCCTCGTGCGCCGCGAGCGCGAGGCGCTCGGCCTGTTCGCCCTCTCGGTCGCTGTGGGCGCCGGCCTGCTCTTCGTCGCGGTCACCCCCGACTCCTTCGACTACATCGCGACCTTCCTCGGGCTGGAGTTCAAGACCCACGCCATCCTCGTCGTCGCGAACCTCGTCCTCTTCGCGCTGGTCACGTATCTCCTGTACCGCATCGGCCGGCTCTACGACCGCCTCTCACGGCTCAACGAGGAGGTCGGCCTCCTCAAGGCCGAATTCGAGGACGGGGAGGAGTGAGCCGGAGCGACCCGGCAGCCGTGCTCTCGGTCGACGTCGAGCTGTTCGACCAGACCCCGGCCTACCGCTCGGCCCGCGGAACGACCGACCGTGAAGGGGTCGGGCTCGAGGGGCTGGAGTACCTCCTCGACGCGCTGGACCGCCACGGCGCGACGGCGACCGGCTTCGTCGTCTCGAGCGCGGCCGAGCGCTACCCGGACGCCGTTCGGCGCATATCCGACGCCGGCCACGAGGTCGGCTCCCACTCCCACAGCCACCGCCTGCTCACCGAGCTCTCTACGGCGGCCCGCCGCGAGGAGTACGCCCGCTCCCGGGAGCTGTTGCGGGAGCTGACCGGCCAGCCCATCCGGGGGTTCCGGGCGCCGGCGTTCGACGTCCCGCCGGGCCACTTCGAGGGGCTGGAACGGGCGGGCTACGGCTACGACTCCAGTGTCGTCGCCAGTCGCGCCGTCCCCGGGTGGTACGGCGGCGAGTACGACCTGGAGACTCCCGCGCCCGCCAGCGAGGTCGACCCCGGGGCGCCGGCAGGGATAACCGAAGTCCCCGCGAGCGTGATGCCCGGACTCAGACTCCCGCTGACGGGCACCTGGCTGCGGTTTTTCGGCCCCCGGTACACCATCCTGGGCATGCGCCTGCTCGCGCGCCGCGGGGTCGCGCCGGTGCTGTACGTCCACCCCTGGGAGCTGGTCGACCTGCCCGCCGTCGACGGCGTCCCCAAGCGGGTCTACTGGCACACCGGCGAGTGGATGCGCCGGGCCGTCGACCGGATCCTCGCACAGCCGTTCGACTTTACGACCGCGGCGGCGCTCGCGGGCGAAGCGGAGGGAGCCGGCGCGCCCAGCGATCCACCCCGGGGTGGATAGCGTGCCCCGACGGAGCCCCCGTGCACTCGCGCTCACCGCACTCCAGTACGGAGTGGCCGTCGCCGCGCTCGCGTGGGTCGTCCTGCAGGTCGACCCGGGGGCGACCCTGGCCCGCCTCGGCCGGGTCGACGCGCCGACCCTTCTGGCGCTGCTCGCGGTCACGCTCGTCGGACTCGGGGCCCGCTTTTCCACCTGGCAGGCGGTCATGGCGCCCGTCCACCCCGTGGGCTTCCGGACGGCCGCGAGCACCGACCTCATCGTCAACTTCGTGAACCAGTTGCTCCCCTCGCGGCTCTCCGGCCGGGTGGCCGCACCCTTCGTTCTCCGGAGCCAGACGGGGATGGCCTACGCCGACGCCGCGGCGGTCTCGGGCGTCCACACCGGGGTCTATGCCGTCTACTACGGGCTGACGGCCGCTGCCGGGCTCGCGGTTGCGGTCGCACTGACCGGCCTGTCGGCCGGGCTGGTCCTGCTGCTCGGGCTCTCGACAGGGCTGTATCTCGCGGCGGGGTCGGTCGTCCTGCTCGCTGGAACGAACCTCAAACTGCTGGACCCGCTGGTGGCGTGGCTGGCCGGGACTGTCGCCAGACTCCCCCGGGTCGGGGACCGCGCCGCCGAGCGAGTCCGTGGGCTCCTTGCCTTCACAGAGGCCTCCACGGAGTCGTTCCGCCGGCTGGTGGCCGACCCCGGCGTCTGGGGCAGGTACGCCCTCGGGTGGGCCGTCGCGCTCGTGCTCGCGCCCGGGCTGCGGGTGCTCCTGTTGTTCGGGGCGCTTGGGGTCGCCTTCGAACCCGCCGCCCTCCTGCCGCTGTATCTGGTGACGGCCTACAGCGTGACGCTGCTGCCGCTGACCCCGGGGGGGATCGGCGTCACGGAGGCGACCGCCACAGCCGTCTTCGTCGCGCTCGGCGTGCCGGGCGAGGTCGCCGTCCCCGTCGTCGTCATCGACCGGACGCTCGGCGTGTACCTGCCCGCCGTCGCCGGCTGGTACCCCTCGCTGGGGCTGGACCTGTCGGACCTCTCACCGGGTCAGTAAGGCGAATCGCGGAGCCGGGAGCCGTCGCACTCCCCCGTTCGCTCCAAGACGAGCGTGTACTGGTTCGCGGCGAGTTCCTGCTCGTCGGCGTACTGGTCGGTCTGTGGGACCACGCCGTTCCGGAGCAGGTCGACGAAAGACCCCGGCGTCGGCCGTCGGGGGACAAAGCCCGGCGGGCGGGTCCCGAACTCCGCGGCTATCTCGTAGTTGTACTCGCCCGCGAGCAGCCCTCTGATGTAGCTGAACCGGGCGTCGTCGTTCCGGTAGTACGTGTCCCGGTCGAGATACAGCAGGTCACGGTACCCGAGCTGGATGAACTCGGGACAGGGGTCGACCTCCTCACCACCCCCCTCCCGCCCGTAGACGTGGTTGACGTCCACCCCGTGAGGGACCGCGGTGTCCTGGATGTGCCGGCGGTAGACCTCGACCGTGTCGCCGTCCTCGGCGTTGGCATCGAGCCAGGCAGCCGCGTCGTCCCGGGGCATCGCGGCGTAGCCCCCGACGCCGACGGCCGCGTACAGCCCGCTGGTCACGAGCAACGCGGCCACGGCCGGCCGGGCGAGGGAGGGTCGCCGCCCGTGAAACCGGACCAGCGTGCCCGCGAGCAACAGCGCCAGCAGCGGGAACGTCGGCAGGAGGTGGTGCACCCGGAAGTCGTGCCAGCCGGCGAACAGTCCCACCCACAGGGCGAGCCCGGTGACCACGAGGAGCGTTCCCGGAGCCGCCCGACGGCGCCCGACCCGGAGGAGGGTCGCCCCGACGCCGGCCACCGCACCCAGGAACAGGGGCAGACTCATCCCGCTGAAGTAACCCCGCAGGAACCACCACCAGACCGGGGCATCCGGCCCGGTCGGGTGAGAGGCCCGCGCCCCGGGGTTCTCCAGGAGCCGCCAGGCGACGGCGTCGACCCCCCCGACCAGAAGCGTCGGGAACCCGACAGCGATGGCGACAGCACCCAGTAGCGCCCCCGGGACGAGCAGCGTGGGGCGGGCCAGCGCCCGCCAGGGGTCGTCGGCCCGCCTGGCTCGCAGAACGTGGGCCGCGAGCACGAGCGCGACGACCGGCGCGGCCGTGAGTTTGAACGCGATGGCGGCGCCGCCGGCGGCGCTCGCGGCGAAAAACCGCCACCGCCTGCCCGCCTGGACGTACCTGACCAGCAGGTACAGCGCGAGCAGGACGAAAAAGAGGGCGGGCATGTCCTCGCCGCCCTCGTGAGCGATGGTGAGAAAGCCGAATGTAAGCGTCAGGAGCAGCCCCGCCAGGTGACCGGCGGTCCGGCCCCACACCACGCGCCCGACCCGGTAGGTGAGATAGACGCAGCCGACGGCGAGCAGGACGTTTACCAGCCGGACCATCACGAGCGCACCCGTCCAGAACCACGCCGGCGTCGCCTGCCACGAGGGGAAGTACCCGAACTCGGCGCTCGGGGCGGCGAAGGTGGTCAGGACATCGAGCTGCCCGAGGAGGACGGCGAGCAGGACGACCGGGAGCACGGCGAGCCCGAACAGATAGAAGGTCGCGCCGAAGGGGACCCGTCCCCAGGCCACACCCTGCTGGAGGCTCTCGATACTCGGGTCGGCGGCGACCGAGCCGTAGGCCACGAGGACGTCGAGCAGCCGGCTGTGTTCGTCACGGGTCGCGAAGTTCGGGACCCGGTGCCAGAACCAGAACCCACAGAGCAGGGCCGCGCCCACGAGCAGGTAGCGGAGCCGACGGTCCTCGCGGAGGTCGGTGGCGACGGTCCCGACCCCGCGGGCGAGGAGGGTTCGGAGGGCACCCATCACAGGGCCTTGCGGGAACGACCGACAAAAAGCGTCCGGTCACGCGCGACCGACGGGCCGGACCGCTGCCCCGGGGTCGGCGTCCGGGTGGTCACTCAGAGAGGCGGCTGTTGTCGTTGAGCTTCCGGATGACCTCGTCGTGGATGTGGCCGTTGGTCCCGACCATCGGCGAGCGCTCCTCCTCGCCGGGCAGTTCGAAGCGGTCGCCGCGGGTGTCGGTGATCGTCGCGCCGGCTGCCTCGGCGATGACCATCCCCGCCGCCACGTCCCAGGGGTAGGTGTCGTACTCCCAGACCGCGTCGGCGCTCCCGCTGGCGAGATAACAGAGATGCAGCGCGGCCGAACCCAGCCGGCGGACGCCGCGGGCGTCCTGGTAGAAGTGGGTGAGGAAGGCTCCGTCGGGGTCGTACCCCGACATCAGCATGCTCTTGGCGAGCTCGCTCCGGTCGGTGACGCCGATGGGTTGGCCGTTGCGCATCGCCTGCTCGCCTTTGATCGCCGTCCAGAGCTCGTCGGTCTCCGGGGCGTAGACGACCCCGAGGACGGGCTCGCCGTCCCGGAGGAGTCCGACCGACACGGAGTAGTTGGGGTTGCCGTTGGCGTAGTTGCCCGTCCCGTCGAGCGGGTCGATGAGCCAGGTGAAGGCGCTGCCGCCCTCGACGTAAGTGTCCTCCTCCGAGCGGATGCCGTGGGCGGGGAACTCGTTTTCCAGCGCCGTGGTGATGATGTTCTCCGAGAGGTAGTCGGCCTCGGTGACGATGTCGGACTTGTCGGTCTTGAAGGTGACCGACTCGACGCGGCCGTGCAGCTCCCTGAGCGGTTCCTGGACGCTCTTGACGGCCTCGGTCGCGACCCGCAGCGCGTGTTCGAGTTCGGTCTCCTCCTCGGTCCCCGTGGTCTGGAGGCGCTCCGGGAGCTCCTTGCCGACCGAGCCCCGGGCACCCCACCCGAGCAGCTCGCTGATCGCGGTGTAGAAGTCGTCGTCGTAGCTGGTCCGGACGATGTTCGCCGAGGTGTCGGCGCCCGTGATCCGGACCGAATCGCCCTCGTCGAGGTGGACGTGGTGGCGGCCGCCGTCGACCAGGAGGTCCGCGGCCTCCTGGGCCACGACGTCGATCTTCGTGTCGTTGCTGACGATGAGCGGCCGGACGCCCATCTTGTGGGTCTGCAGCGGGACGATCTGCAGCGAGGAGTTGTTCTGCGGGTTGTGGATCGGCCCGCCGGCCGACAGCGAGACGCCGGTCGACCCCGTCGGCGTCGAGACCGCCAGCCCGGTCCCGTCGTACTCGCCGACGTACTCCCCGTCCGCGAAGGCGTCGAGTTTGGTGATCTTCCGCTCGACGGGGTCCTCGGGCATCGGGTGCTGGATCATCACGTCGTTGATCCCCGTCGCGTCCAGCTCCGCCCCCGAGACGTGCAGTTGCTGGCGGCGGTCGACCTCCGCCCGGCCCTGGATGGTCTCGGTGAGCGCCTCCTCCAGGTCCTCGACGTCGACCCTGACGAGGAAGGCCAGCGTCCCCGTGTTGATCCCCAGGATCGGGATCCCCCGCGGGGCGAACTGTTTTATCCCCTCCAGGAATGTCCCGTCGCCCCCGATGGTGATGCCGAGCGTCTCCATCTCCTCGTCCCAGGGGGTCTCGATGTCGTTGCCCACGTCGACGGTGGAGAACTCGAGGCCGTTGTCGGTGGTCCACCGGTCGAGCCGCTCGACGACCTCCTCGCTACCCGGACTCACTATCGCGATGATGTGTTCGATCGTCGCCAGTCGTCGTCCTCTCATACAGGTGATTGTGGCGGCACGGGCAAAATAACCACATGATGTTCTACACGAATCCGGACTATCCACGCGGCGTGCCCGGCTCGGCACCCGGTTTTTTCACCCGGACGGTCGAACCCGGAGTATGGAGTACGAAGTACTCGACACGGAGGACGTGGACGTGACCGACCTCTCGGACGTAGAGGAGGTGCCGCCGGACCTGGACATCCGGCCGGTCGGCGACCTGCTCGGGCTCGAGGAGATGAACCTCGCCATCTGGTACTTCGAACCGGGCGAAGGGATCGGTTACCACGCCCACTCGGAGCAGGAGGAGCTGTACTACGTCCTCGAAGGGGAGTTCTCGCTGAAGCTGGGCCGCTCGGGCGAGACCGAGACCCGCGAGGTCGGGCCGGGAGCCTTCTGGGCCGCGGGCCCGGAGGTCGGCCACGGTCACCGCTACCTCGGTGACGACCGCGGGGCCGTCCTCGCCATCGGCGCCCCGCCGGTCGAGGACCCGGGGCTGGACCCGCACGACCTCTGAGTCGCGGCGCGCTCCGGCGCGGCTCGCCCCGGCGTCGTCCCTCGCTCAGGCGTAGCTTTCCTCGAGGTACTCGAGGATCCGGGCGGACTCGGCCATCGTGATCCCCCGTTCCTCGTCGACGAGGACCGGGACCTGGCGCTGCCCGGAGACGCGTTTCACCTCGTTTCGCTTGGAGTGGAGTCCCTCCACCCAGACGCTCTCGTAATCGACGCCCAGCTCGTCGAGCTCGTCGACGACTTTCTCGCACCACGGACAGCCCTCCAGCCTGTAGAGTGTTGCTGTCATACCCCAGGGTACGGCCCGCCCCGTCTAAAGTGTGCTGGGCGCCGACGGTCGGCGGCCGGCCCGTGCCACACGCTTTTCACGCGGCGGCGTGACCCACGGGTATGCCACCGACACAGGGAGATGTCGTTCCCGACTTCGAGGCGGTCTGCTGTGACGGGGAGACGTTCCGCTCGCGGGCGCTGTCGGAGACGCTCGGTTCGGACGGCGGGCTGCTGGTCTCGACGGGCTTTGTCTTCAGCGCCATCGCGGAGAACTGGTACAAGCGCTTCGAGGGGTACGGCTGGGGCTCGGAGTCGGTCCCCCTCGTGGGCATCAGCCGGGACGGCCCCTACGCACAGAACGAGTTCCTCCGGGGGAACGACCTCCCGTTCAGACTGTTCGCGGACGTGAGCGGCGGGGTCTCGGAGACGCTCGGGCTGCTGACCGACCGCCACCACATGGCCAACGTCACGACGCCGCGACGCTCGGTGTTCGTCCTCGACGCCGACCGCGAGGTCCAGTACGCCCACGTCGCCGACGACTGGACCAGCCCGCTGCCACGGGAGGAGATCGGGGAGGCACTCGAGGAGCTCTGAGCGGGTCGCCCGTCCGGCGACCGTCGGCGTCCGGCAGCCGGCGCGCGGGCCTACGAGACGCCGGTGAACTCGAAGCGGGCCCCACCGTCGCCGCCCTCGGTGACCTCGACCGCCCAGCCGTGGGCGTGGGCGATCTCTTCGACGATGTTGAGGCCGAGCCCGGTCCCGCCCTCGGCCGTGGAGTAGCCGAGTTCGAAGACGTGTTCCCGGTGGTCGGGGGGGATCCCGGGGCCGTCGTCCTCGACGTAGAAGCCGTCCGGGAGGTCGCCGACCCGGACAGTTACCGGTCCGTCCCCGGCGTGTTCGACGCTGTTGCGGACGAGGTTCTCGAGGAGCTGCCGGAGCCGCGTCCCCTCGGCACTGACGGTCCGGTCCGTCTCGACGACCAGCGTCGCCTCGCCGGTGTCGACGTGTGCCCAGCACTGCTCGGCGACGTCTTCAAGCGAGAGCTCCTCGACGCTCTCGGGGACTTCCCCCTCGCGGGCCAGCGAGAGCAGGGCCTCGATCAGCCGGTTCATCCGCCCGTGAGCGCGCTCGACGTCGTCGAGGTGGGGGCTGTCACAGTCCTCCCTCGCCAGTTCGAGCCGGGCGCTGGCGACGTTCAGCGGGTTCCGGAGGTCGTGGGAGACGACGCTCGCGAACTTCTCCAGCCGGTCGTTCTGCCGGCGGAGCTCGCGTTCGTGTCGCTTGCGGTCGGCGATGTTCCGTAACACTCCGACAGTCCCTCTGAATCCGCCGCTCTCGGCCGGCAGCAGGGCGATGTGGTTCTCGTTGGGGATCCGCTCGCCGTCCCTGGTGACGGTGTGCATCTCGAAGGACACCGTCCGCGCGGAGTCCGACGCCAGCAGCTCGCGGATCCGCTCCTCGGCCCGCTCGATGTCCTCCTCGGGCATGACTGTCGAGACGTGTCGACCCACGAGCTCCTCGGGGTCGTACCCCGTCGTCGTCGTCTCCGAGCCGGCCGGCGGGATGACCGACGTCAGGTGCCCCTCGGTGTCGAGCGTGTACACCTCGTCGGGGAAGGCGCGGACGATTGTCTCGTACCGCTCCAGTTCCTGCTCGCGTTCCCGCCGCTCGGTGATGTCGCGGATGACGCCGACGGTGCCGCGGTATCCACCCTCCTCCGCCGGGAGCAGGGTCAGATTCGCCTCGACGGGAACGGTGTGGCCGTCGGCGGTGTGGAGGTCGGTTTCGACGGTCTCGATACCTCGTCCCTCCTGGAGGAGTCGCCGGATCGCGTCCTCGAACTGCCCGATCCCCTCGTCGTCGAGGACGAGTTCCGGCCCCTCCGCCAGTAGCCGGTCGGCTTCGTAGCCCGTCAGCTGCTCGAACGTCTCGTTGACGCGGATGTACTCCCCGTCGAGGTCGATGGAGTAGACGCTGTCGCCCATCGTCTCGACGAGGCGCTCGTACTCCTCGAGTTCGCGGGCCCGGTCGACCTGCGTGAACGCCGCCCTCAGGTTCGCGGCGAGGATCTCGGCGAGGCTGACCGTCTGGTCGTCGAACTCCCGGCGGGTCGTCGACCCGGCGGCCAGCACGCCGTACTCCCCCAGCGGAACGAGCAGTTCGCTCTCGACCGGGAAGTCGGGGGCGTAGGCTTCCCGGCGCCACTCGCCGCTCTCGAGCACGGCCGTCTCTCCCGTCTCGTAGACCCGCCAGGCGACGCCCTCGCTGCGCTCCAGTTCGGGGACCTCCGCGTCGAGTGTCCCGTCTTCGACCCGCGCGGCCGCTGGCACGAGCGCGTCGCGGTCCTCGTCGTAGCGGAAGACGACAGCCTGGGTCAGCCCGAGAATGTCCTCGGTCGCCTCCACCGCGGTCTCGGCGACGGCGTCGTGGGTCCCTGCCACGACCATCTCGCGGGTGACGTCGTGTAGCGCCTCGAGCCGGGTGGCCCGACGCCGCCGGTCGGTGACGTCCCGCGTGGTGCCCAGGACGACGTCGTCCCCGCCCGGCGAGGGCAGCGGGCGGAGGTGGAGTTCGACGGCCTCCGTCTCGTCCGGGTAGGCGGGTCCGACCTCCAGCCGGACCTCCTCGCGCTCGCCGGCGATGACCTCGTCGATCCCGTCCTCGATCGCGGCGACGTCGTCCTCGGAGAGCACGCCCGTCTCCGCCAGGTACGACACCGGGCGGCCGACCCAGTCCTCGGCCGAGGGCGGGACGCCGTCGACCCGGTGGCTGGCGAACTGCAGCCGGTAGTCGGCGTCGTGGACGTAGACGCCTTCCCCGAGGTTCTCGAGGATCGCCCGGTGCCAGTCCGCCGTCGCCTGGCTCTCCCGGCGGTCGGTGACGTCCCTGGCGTTGGCGACGATCCCCTCGATGTCGGGGTCTTCGAGGAGGTTCCGGGCCCGGACCTCCACCCACCGCCACTCGCCGCCGGCGTGCCGGACGCGTATTTCGACGGTCGCCTCGGCGCCCGGCTCGGCGAGGACCTCGTCGAGGCTCCCGGTGACTCTTCCCCGGTCGTCGGTGTGGACGTACTCCAGGGCGTTCTCGCCGAGTACCTCCGCGGGCTCGTACCCGAGCACGCGCTCGACGGCCGGGGAGACGTACGTGATAGTCCCGTCCGGCTCGAGGATGTGGACGTAGTCCGCCGACCCCTCCAGGAGCTTCCTGAACCGGCGGTGGGTCTCGTGGACCTCGCGCTCGGCGGCGTACTTCTCGGCCGCGTTGGTCACCCGGTTGGCCAGCAGGGCGTACTGGTCGGTTCCGGAGCTCTTCTGGAGGTAGTCGGTCGCCCCGGCCCGCACCGCCTCCGCCGCGATCTCCTCGCTTCCCTTCCCCGTGAAGAGGATGAAGGGGAGGTCCGGATGCTCCTCGCGGACCGTCTCCAGGAACTCGATACCGTCCAGCCCGGGCATGTCGTAGTCGGAGACGACGCAGTCGACCGGCCGCTCGGCCAGCCGGTCGAGCCCCTCCGCGGCAGCCGTCGCCGTCGTCACCTCGAGCCGCTCGTTCTCCCGTTCGAGGTACTCCGCCGCCAGCTCCGCGAAGTCCGGTTCGTCGTCCACGTGCAGAACCCGGACTGGGTCGGTGCTCATGTGGCTGTTCCTCACGTGTATGGCGCCCTCACTTATAATAAACCGTGTGCGATTATGGAGCCTGAAAATCACAGGCTGTCGGGGCCGGACAGTGTTCTTCCCTGCCGGCTGACTGCTCGCACCGCCCGCCGGGGCCCGACTCTCACTCCGTAACTGCGTCGATAGCCCGCCGCTCTTCAGCCGGGTCGGGCACGCCATCGGCCGGCTCCGGCCCGCGCTCGAGAGTCGCCCCGACGGTCTCCCGGATGGCCGTCGCGGCCTCGACGGGCGTCCAGCCTAACGACGCCAGACGCCCGGTGTCCAGGACGTGGGGGTACCGGCGGTAGTAGGGGATCGTGTCGGGGTCGACGGCCGTCCCCTCCAGCTCCCGGGGGCTCGCGGTGACGGTCTCGACCTCGGTCCCGGCGGCGTCGGCGGCCGTCTCCACGAACTCCTCCAGGGGGAACAGCCGCCGGTCGCCGACGTTGTACGCCGCGCCGGGCTGGCCCTCCTCCGCGACCGTCCGGAGCGCGCGGGCGACGTTCTCGACGGCGACCAGGTGCCACAGGGCGTCCCCGTCGCCGGGCACGAGCACGCGGTCGTGTTCGACCACGCGGTCGACCCAGTAGTCGAAGCGGCCGGTGTAGTCGTGGGCGCCGTAGACGATGGTCGGCCGGACGCTCATCGCCCTGACTCCCCGGCCGGCGGCCGCGAACACCTCCCGGTCGCCCTCCGCCTTGCGCGGGCCGTAGCTCTCCGGGCTGTCGTCGGTCGCCTGCTCGTCGCTGCAGCCCTCCAGCGCCGTCTCGCCCTCGCGTTTGGGGACCTCCTCGGCGCCGTACGCGCCGCCCGAGGAGACGTAGACGTAGGCGTCGACGTCGGCGAACGCCTCCGTGGCGGCCCGCACCTCCCGGGGTTTGTAGGCGACGCAGTCGACCACGATGTCGGGGTCGAGCGCCGCGGCCGCCCCGAGGTCCCCGCTCGCGGTGCGGTCCCCTTGGAGGTGGTCGACGCGGTCGTCGGCTGCGAAGGGGTTGTCGTGGCTGCCGCGGTTGAAGACAGTCACGCCGTAGCCGCTCTCCAGCAGTTCCTCGACCGTGGCCCGTCCGATGAAGCGCGTCCCGCCGACGACGAGTGCGTGGCTCATGGGGTCCCGTGGGGGCCCCGGAGCAAAAAGCGCCGAGGAGTCCGCGCGCCGCTCGTCAGTCGTCGGCCTGGGTGCGGACGGAGCCGGTCTCCGGCTCGAGCGTCGCGGGCGACGGCGGGTCGTTGCGCACGTCGTCGCGCTCGCGCTCCTCGATGACCCCCGCGTAGGCGTCGGGCATCACCTTGGTGAAGTTCTCCACCTCGCGCTCCCACTCGGCGAGCAGCTCCGCGGCACGCTCGGAGCCGGTGTAGTCGGCGTGGTTCTCGACCAGCCGGGTGAGCATCTCCCGGTCCTTCCGTTCGAGGTCGCCCGAGAGGGTCACCATCCCGGTGTTGGCCCGGTCTTCGAAGCTGTCGTCGGGGTCATAGACGTAGGCGACGCCGCCGGACATCCCGGCCGCGAAGTTCTTGCCCGTCTCGCCCAGCACGACGATGGCCCCGCCGGTCATGTACTCACAGCCGTGGTCGCCGACGCCCTCGACGACGCCCTTCACGCCGGAGTTCCGGACGGCGAAGCGCTCGCCGGCGACGCCGTTGACGTAACACTCCCCCTGGGTCGCCCCGTAGAGGGCGACGTTGCCGACGAGGATGTTCTCGCCGGCCTCGTAGCCGGCCGCCTCGGGCGTCCGGACGACGAGTTTCCCGCCGGAGAGGCCCTTGCCGACGTAGTCGTTGGCCGTCCCGACCAGGTCCATCGTCACGCCGTCCTGGAGGAAGGCGCCGAAGCTCTGGCCGGCCGAGCCGTCGAAGCGCACCGTAATAGAGTCCTCGGGGAGCCCCTCGACCCCATGTTCCTTGGAGATCCGGTTCGAGAGGGTCGCGCCGACCGCGCGGTCGACGTTTGAGATGTCGGTGTCGATGGCGACGGGTTCGCCGCGCTCGATGGCCGGCTCGGCGGCCTCGATCAGCTCCCAGTCCAGCGACTCGTCGACGTCGTGGGTCTGGGGTTGGGTCTTGTACCGGTCGATGTCGTAGTCGGTCTCGGGGTCGGCGAGCACCGCCGAGAGGTCCAGCTTCTTCGCTTTCTCCTGGGTCACGTCGGTGCGCTGTTTCAGCGCGTCCACCCGGCCGACCATCTCGTCGACGGTCTCGAAGCCCAGTTCGGCCATGACCTCCCGCAGTTCCTGGGCGACGAAGGTCATGTAGTTGATGACGTGCTGGGGCTCGCCGGGGAACCGCTCCCGCAGTTTCTCGTCCTGGGTCGCGACGCCGACGGGACAGGTGTTCTCGTGGCACTGCCGGGCCATGACGCAGCCGGAGGTGACCATCGAGGCGGTCCCGAAGGCAAAGCCCTCCGCGCCGAGTAGGGCGGCGACGGCGGCGTCCCGGCCGGTCTTGAGCCCGCCGTCGGTCGTCACCTTGATCCGGTCGCGAAGCCCCGTCGCGACGAGCATCTGGTTGGCCTCCGCGAGGCCGAGCTCCCAGGGCAGGCCGGCGTTCTTGATCGACGTCTTCGGGGAGGCGCCGGTGCCGCCGGAGTGGCCGGAGATGTGGACCTTGTCGGCGTTGGCCTTCGCGACGCCCGCCGCGATGGTGCCGATCCCGTCCTCCGAGACCAGCTTGACGTTGACGTCGGCTTCCGGATTCGACGCCTTCAGGTCGTGGATCAGCTGCTTGAGGTCCTCGATGGAGTAGATGTCGTGCAGCGGCGGCGGCGAGATGAGCCCGACGCCGGGGGTGGCGTAGCGGACGTGGGCGATCATCTCGTTGACCTTCTTGCCGGGCAGGTGGCCGCCCTCGCCGGGCTTCGAGCCCTGGGCCATCTTGATCTGCAACTCCTCGGCCTCCGAGAGGTAGGTGGAGGTGACGCCGAACCGGCCGGAGGCGACCTGCTTGGTCTTGCACTCCTTCTCGGTGTTGAACCGCTCGGGCGGTTCGCCGCCCTCCCCCGTGTTCGCCGAGGCGCCCAGGCGGTTCATCGCGATGGCGTTGTTCTCGTGCATCTCCGGCGAGAGCGAGCCAAGCGACATCGCCGCCGTCTCGAAGCGCTTGACGACCTCGCTGACCGGCTCGACGTCCTCGAGCGGAACCGACTCCCGGCCCTCGGTGTCGAACTCGAGCAGCCCGCGCAGCGTCTGGAGGGTCTCGTTCTGGTCGTTGATCTGCTCGGCGAACTCCTTGTAGCGCTCGTAGTCGCCGGTCCGGACGGCCTGCTGGACGGTCCCGACGGTGTCCGGGTTCCACTGGTGGTGGATCCCTCCCGTGCGATTCTCGTACTCCCCCACCCGCTCCATCTCGGGTTCGTCGTCGTCCCAGGCGACCTCGTGGCGGGCGGTCAGGTCCGACTCGATGTCCTCGATGCCGATCCCTTCGGTACGGTTCTCGGTTCCGGGGAAGTACTCCTCGATGAACGACGAGGAGAGACCGACGGCCTCGAAGATCTGGGCGCCCTGGTAGCTCTCGACCGTCGAGATGCCCATCTTCGCCATCGTCTTCAGGAGGCCGTCCTCGACGGCGTTGACGTAGGCGTCGATGGCCGTCCGCAGGTCCGCGCCGTCCGGCCCCGCGACCAGGTCCTCGATGGTCTGGTAGGCCAGGTAGGGGTTGACCGCGCCCGCGCCGTAACCGATGAGGGTCGCGAAGTGGTGTACCGCCCGGGGGTCGCCGGACTCGACGACCAGTCCAACGTGATTGCGCAGGCCGTTGCGGACGAGGTGGTGGTGGACCCCGCCGGTCGCCAGCAGGCTCGGGACGGGCACGCTGTCCGGCCCCGTGTCGCGGTCCGAGAGGACGAGCACGTCGTGTTCGGTGGCGAGCTCGTCGGCCTCGGCCCGGACGTCCTCGATGGCCCCCTCCAGGTCCGTCTCCTCGGGGTCGTAAGTGATGTCGACGACGGCCGTCGACATGCCGTTCTCGTCCAGGTTCCTGATGTCGTCCATCTCCTGGTCGGTCAGGATCGGGGAGTCGAGCACGAGCTGGCGGGCGTGCTCGCGGCTCTCGTCGAGCAGGTTGCGCTGGTGGCCAAGCCGCGTCTCCAGGCTCGTCACCAGCTCCTCGCGGATGTAGTCCAGCGGCGGGTTCGACACCTGCGCGAACAGCTGCTTGAAGTAGGTGAACAGGGGGCGGTTGAACTGCGAGAGCACCGACAGCGGCGTGTCGTCACCCATCGACCCGATGGGGTCTTTCCCCTTCTCGGCCATCGGCTCGATGAGGTGGTCGACCTCGTCGTAGGTGTAGCCGTAGGTGGCCTGGTGGGCGCGCAGCGCGTCGACCTCGCCCTGCGGGCGGTTGTCGTCGCCGGTGGAGATGTCACCCGGGCGGACCTGTTCGGTCTCGACCCACTCGCCGTACTTCTCGTCGGTGAGCCCCTCGAAGACCTCTTCGTCGGGCACGACCCGCCCCTCCTCGGGGTCGGCGAGGAAACACTGACCGGGCTGGAGCCGCCCGCGCTCCTCGATCTCGCTTTCGTCGTAGGAGAGCGCGCCGGCCTCCGAGGACATCACCAGCGTGTTGTCCTCGAGGATGTCGTACCGGCACGGACGGAGCCCGTTTCGGTCCAGCACCGCGCCGATGCGCTCGCCGTCGGTGGCCGCGACCAGCGCCGGCCCGTCCCAGGGCTCGACCAGCGAGGCGTGGTAGTCGTAGAAGTCCCGGCGGTCACCACGGACGTCGTTGGCCTCGCCGCGCCAGGCCTCGGGGATGAGCATCCGCAGGGCGTGGGGGAGGTCCCGGCCGCCCATCATCAGCATCTCCAGCGCGTTGTCGACGCTGGCGGTGTCGGACTGTTCGGGGTCGTCGATGATCGGCTTGGTCGTCTCGATATCCTCGCCGAAGTCCGGATGGGCGATGTCGGTCTCCCTCGCGCGCATCCAGTTGATGTTGCCCTGGATGGTGTTGAACTCGCCGTTGTGGATGATGTTGCGGTAGGGGTGCGCGAGGTGCCACGCGCCCAGCGTGTTCGTCGAGAAGCGGGCGTGGACCATCGCGAAGGTCGACCGCATCCGCTCGTCGGTCAGTTCGGGGTAGTAGTCGGCGACCTGCTCGGAGGTGAGCAGCCCCTTGTAGACGACGGTCTTGCGGTCCAGCGAGACGACGTAGAAGCGGCCGTGACCCGGCGGCTCGCGGTCCTCGACGGTGTTCTCGACGGCCCGGCGGCCGACGTACAGTTGCCGGTCGAAGGCCTCGCCGGTCTCGCCGCCGGCGGAGGTGACGAAGACCTGCTGGACGTCGGGCTCGGAGTCCAGCGCCGTCTGTCCCAGCGTCGCGTTGTCGGTCGGGACCGACCGCCAGGCCAGCACCTCCAGCCCCTCGCCGGCGAGTGTCTCCTCGACCATGTCCTTGAGCCCGGCGCGCGCGTCGTCGTCCCGGGGGAGAAAGAGCGAGCCGACGGCGTACTCGCCGGGCGCGGGGAGGTCGACGTCGACCTCGTCGGCGAAGAAGTCGTGCGGGGTCTGCAACAGGATACCCGCCCCGTCACCGGTCGACTCCTCGGCGCCGGTCGTGCCGCGGTGCTCCATGCATCGTACCAGCTCGAGGCCGTCCTCGACGACCTCGTGACTGCGGCCCCCGTCGAGGTCCATCACGACCCCGACACCGCAGTTCGAGCGCGTGTCGGTCGGGTCCGCGAGCCCGGCGGCGCTCGCGGAACCCGTGGGTGTGTGGCTGTCTCTCATGTGGCCCATAACAGTGGGCGCACCTTTATCAGGCTACTCCTGAAGGCCGTCGGTGGAACTATTGTTCCCTATACCACCATTATTGGATATAAGGAACATAATAGTGACAACGAGCCAGTAGGAGGGTACTAAGGGTGCTGGCGACGGTCCGTTCGGACCCGGCCCGGGAGCGGTCGCGAGTCTCAGTAGCTCTTGGCGAAGTAGGCAGTCTCTTCGGCCGGCTCACCGCAGATCGCACACGCATCGTGGACCGGCTCGGCGTCGCGGTCCTCGGGGACCATCACGATCTCCGCCGCGATGGCCTCCTTGATCGGTTCCTCGCAGTCCTCGTCGCCACACCAGCCGGCCTTCACGTAGCCGCCGTGCTGGCCGATGGTTCCGAGGATCTCTTCGCGGCTCTCGGCCTCGCGGACCTCGCCCTCCAGCGTCTCCTCGGCGTCCGCGTACAGCTTCGCGAAGACGGTGTCGAGGTGGTCGGTGACCGTCCCGGCGACCCCATCGAAGTCGGCGGTCGCGCGCTCCCCGTCGGGCCGGTGGACCAGCGTCACCTCGCCGTCCTCTACCTCGGCGGGACCGACTTCCACGCGCAGCGGCACGCCCTTCAGCTCCCACTCGTTGTACTTGAACCCGGGATTCCGGTTCTCGCGGTCGTCGAGGTCGACCCGCAGCCCCGCCGCGTCCAGCGCCGCCTCCACATCCTCGGCGTACTCGATGACTTCGTCCTTGTTCTCCTCCTGCCAGATGGGGACGACGACCACCTGCGTGGGCGCGAGCGTGGGCGGGAGCACCAGTCCCTGGTCGTCGGAGTGGGTCATGATCAGCGCGCCCATCGCCCGCCAGGACAGCCCCCAGGAGGTGGTGTGGGCGGACCGGTCCTCCTCGTCGGCGTCGGCGTAGGTGATGTCGAAGGCCTCCGCGAAGGACGTCCCCAGGTAGTGGGAGGTCGCCCCCTGCACCGACTTGCCGTCGGGCATCAGCGCCTCGACGGTCGTCGTGGTGTGTGCGCCGGGGAACTTGTCGTGTTCGGGCTTGCGACCGCGGAGGACCGGAATGGCGAGCACCTCCTCGTAGACGCGCTCGTACTGGTCCAGCCGGGTCATCGCCTCCTCCCAGGCTTCCTCCTGGGTGGCGTGGGCGGTGTGGCCCTCCTGCCAGAGGAACTCCTTGGTCCGGAAGAAGGGCTTGGTCTCGGTGGCCTCCCACCGGACGACCGAACACCACTGGTTCAGACGGAGGGGGAGGTCCCGGTGTGAGCGGACCCACTGGGCCATGAACGGGGCGATGATCGACTCGCTCGTGGGCCGCACCGCGAGTCGCTCCTCCAGCTCCTCGTAGCCGCCGTGGGTCACCCACGCCACCTCGGGGTCGAACCCCTCGACGACGTCTTTCTCCCGCTCCAGGTAGCTCTCCGGGATGAAGAGGGGAAAGTAGGCGTTCCGGACGCCGGTGTCCTTGAACCAGCCGTCGAGGTAGTCCTGAATGCGCTCCCAGATGGCGTAGCCGCGCGGGCGGGTGACGATGAACCCGCCCATCGGCGCGTAGTCGGCGAGGCCGGCCTTCCGGACGACCTCCGCGTACCACTCGCCGGTGGCGTGCTCCTTCGATTCGGTGATCCCCAGGTCCTGCTCGTCGCTCATTGGTGGCGTGTGCGGGACCGACCCATAAACAGGCTACGTTTCACGGGGCTATCGAGGCATCCTCAGCCGCCCGACCCCGCCAGCGCAAACAGAGTTATGGCCCTGGCGCCCGGCTCCCGTCTGTGGCTCGCCCGACGATCACGACTCGTCCCTGCGAGACGACGGAGACCCGACACGTCACCGAACTCCTGTACGACGACGGTGAGAACGACGACACGCTGGTCCTCGCGCTCCACGGCGGCGACGTCGAGCCCGGCACCGCCGAGACGGCAGTCGAACTCGCCAGCCGCCTGTCCGACGCGACCTGCTGGGCCAGGCTCGGCTACGACGACGGCGGCGCCTTCGAGGCCTGGCACCCGCCCTCAAAGCAGATCGGCCCGGCCGACCACCCGCTGCTCGCCGAGGTCGCGGGTCGGGGGTTCGACACCGTGCTCAGCCTCCACGGCCGCGCCGACGAGGAGGTCGTCGTCGGCGGTCGGGCCGACTCCGCCGCCAGACGGACAGTCAGAAACCGGCTCGACGACGCGCTTCCGGTCCCGGTCCGGACGGCCGCCGACGGCCCCTACGCCGGCGTCCACCTCGAGAACCCGGTGAACCGGCTCGCGGCCGGCGAGGGCGGCATCCAGCTCGAACTCGCTCCCTCCGCCCGCGGGGAGCACGCCGGCGCCGTCCGGGAGACGCTCGCGGACCTGGTCGCCGCCGAACGGTTCTGAGTTCCCCGGCTCTCACCCGTCGGGATTACCCGAACACGGAGTCGGCCGTCGCGGCCCCGACGACGCTGAAGATGGCGCCGATGGAGACCGCCTTGGCCGTGGTGTCGGCCCCCGCCTCGAAGGTCGCCGGGGCGTTGAAGACGACCGCCAGCGTCGCAACCGAGAGATACGAGACGGCCATAAGCGAGAGAAACCGGACCGGCAGGCCCGCGACCGAGTTCTCGCGGTCGGCGTCACGGCTCTCGTCGGCCCGGTAGAGCGTCCCGTAGCCGATCAGCGCGACGATGGCGACCGTGACCGCCCAGCGGAGCGCGTCCATCCCCGCCGCGAGGTTCCAGACCTCCTCCGTGACGACGAAGGGTGCCGAGAGGATGAAGCCGCCGACGACCTGCTGGGCGAGGTCGTCGAGCCCGAACGCACGTCCCCCGGGGAGCCGGTCGAGCAGGCTGATCGTCTCCCGAATGACGCGGCGCTCGTCGGGGGTGTCGGCGGCCTCCTCGAGCTCCTCCAGGTCCTCGAGCAGGTCCTCGACTTCGTCGCTGTCGGGGCCCTCGACAGGCTCGCCGTCCCGGTCCGGGCGGTCGGTCATCCGCTCTCCGGGTACTCCCCGACGCTCTCGTGGTCCCAGACGAGGTCCATGTACCGCTTCAGCCCGGCCACGAACGAGCCGTTCTCCGTGATCGCGGCCTGGCGCATGTGGTCGGGGACGCCGGGCTCCTCGACGAGGAAGATCGCCTCCCCGGAGTCGTAGGCCATGCTCGGGTCGATCAGCGTCCCGCGCCAGGGGAGCTGGCCGGTCGAAAAGCGCAGCGACACCTCCGGATAGGACTCGCGCAGCCGGGCGACGATGTCGGCCTGTATCTCCCGGTTCTCCGCCGAGAGCAGGTCGGGGTGGTTCAGGAGCGCGCGCACGTCCACGCGGCCGAGCGCCTCCGCCAGCGCGGGCTCGACGGCCTCCAGGTACGCGAAGCTCTTCGTGATGACGTCGACCCGCTCGTCGGCCTCACGGTAGAGCCGCCGGGTCTCGGTCTCGCTGGGCTCGCCGACGTCGACGACGTGGAACAGCTCCTCGGCGGGTCGGACGTCCTCGCTGGCGCGTTCGTAGCGCGGCCGGAACTCCGCGAGAAAGTCCTCGCGCATCGAATCCAGGTCCTGGCGGTAGCGCTCGAACTCCTGACGGTGGTTCTCGACGGCCCGGTCGAGCACCTCCTCGGGCGGCTTGGGCTGGTACTCCTTGGGTCGGCCCGGGATCACCTCGATGTATCCCTGATCGGCCAGCGAGTCGAGCACGCCGTAGATCCGCGCCTTCGGGATCCCCGTCGCCTCGGCGAGGTTCGGTGCGGTCGTCCGACCGAGCGCCAGAAGCTCCGCCAGTGCCGTCTGCTCGTACTCCGTCAACCCGAGCCGCTCCAGCATGTCCGCCGGCGCGTCCGTCATCGCCTCCGGCTACGCCGGCGCCTGCCTAAAAGCCCCGCCGTCCGGCCGGTCGCTGCCCGGTCCCGGCACGGCCGGTCCACGCTCACGTTCCCCACCACTTCACGACGCCGTAGAGGTACCCGAGCCCGACCGCAGCGGTGAAGACCCAGAGCATCGCGAACTGGAGTCCCCTCTCGACGGACGGGTCGCTCGCGAGCCCGCGGAGCCGCTCGGGAACCGAATCGAGCAGCAGCGCCCCCAGGAAATCCGACTCCGCGTCGGTAGAGCCGGATTCCGGGACCAGCACCTCCATCCCGCGCTTGGAGTAGCCCTGCCAGAACGCCCGGTCGAGCAGCCACGCGGGGTCGGTCCGGTAGTCGAACACCTTGTGCGCGACCTCCGCGTCGGGGGTGTAGTAGACGCCGTGGCCGTACGCCCGGTCCATCCGGGCACAGAGTTCGGTCTCGCCGCCCTGGAGGTTGGCGTCGCCCTGCCGGCCGCCGATCTCGGCCTCGAACCCGCCCAGTCCCAGAAAGACCTCCCGCCGGAAGGAGATGTTCGACCCGAAGGTGTTGCGGACCTCGCCGGCCTCGTCGGGGTCGCCGTCCGGGCCGTACCCCCGGTGGGTGACGCCGACCAGCCAGTAGAATTCGGCGGGCAGGAAGCCCGGCCTGCCGGCGACCCAGGCGGGTGTCATCCGCCCGCCGACCGCCGGCACGTCCCGCTCCTCGTAGACGGCGACGAGTTCGGCTACCCACTCCTCGTCGGCCACCGCATCGTCGTCGAGGAAGGCGACGACGTCCCCGGTCGCGGCCTCCGCGCCGTTGTTGCGGCTCTCCAGCAGGCCGACGTTCCCCTCGTTGCAGTGGACGACGGCGTCGGAGCACTCCCCGTAGTCCTCGCGCAGGCGCGCGCAGACGTCGTCATTCCCGTCCGCGACGAGCACCAGCTCCACGTCGTCGTGGGTCTGGGCGAGGACGCTCTCGGCTGCCTCACGGAGGTCGCCGTAGCGGTCGAGGGTGTGCTCGCAGACGACCACCGAGACGCGCATACCCCGGGCTGGGACACGCCCGGGCAAAGGCGTTTTCCATCCGTCTCCGGGGGTCTCTCGGCCCCGCTCGCTGACCGAGACATAAGGCTTATGCGCGGGCTGTAACTCTAAGCGGCCAATGAGTAACTGGCGCGAGGAGTTCGAGGACGGCTCGGGGGTCGCGGCTGTCACGGCCTGGCTCACGAGCTACTACCACTACGTCGCGCTCGCCGCGCTCGCCGGGTTTACGCTCTGGAACCGCACCCGCTTCTGGGGCCGCTTCGTCGTCGACGGCCGGACGCTGCTCTCGGGCAACGACCCTTACTACCACCTCCGCAGCGTCCAGTACGTCGTCGAGAACTACCCCGCGACGATGCCCTTCGACCCGTGGACGTACTTCTCCTACGGGACTGCGAACTCCCAGTTCGGCACGCTGTACGACCAGCTGATCGCGACGGCCGCCCTGGTCGTCGGGCTCGGGAGCCCGAGTGACGAACTCGTCCGGACGGTCGTCCTCTTCGCCCCCGCGGTCTTCGGGGTCGCCGTCATGGTCCCCGCCTACCTCCTCGGCCGGCGGCTGGGTGGGCGGGCCGGCGGCGTCGTCAGCGCCGCCGTCATCGCGCTGGGCGCCGGCGCCGTCCTCCAGCAAGGGATGGTCGGCAGCGCGGACCACCACATCGCCGAGGTGCTGTTCCAGGCGCTCGCGGTGCTGGGCGTCGCCGTCGCGCTCGCGGTCGCACGCGAGGAGAAGCCGGTCTGGGAACTGGTCAGAGCCCGCGAGTTCACCGCGCTCCGCCGCTCGCTGGGGTGGGCGGCCCTCGCCGGCGTCGCCATCGCCGCCTATCTCTGGGTGTGGCCGCCGGGCGTCCTCCTGCTTGGCGTGTTCGGTCTCTTCTTCCTCGTCCACCTCAGCGTCGAGTACGTCCGCGGGTCGAGCCCGGAACACGCCGCCTTCGTCGGCGCGGTGGCGCTGTCGACCGCCGGCGTCCTCCAGTTGCCGATGCTCGATACCCTCGGACTCACCGCCACCGGCCGGTCGCTGCTCCAGCCCGGACTCGCTATCGGCGTCGCCGCCGGCTGTGTCTTCGTCGCCTGGCTGGCCCGCCGGTGGGACGCAAGCGACCAGCCGGCCCGTTACTTCCCCGCCCTCACGTTCGGCCTGGTCGCGGCCGTCGGTATCTTCGTGGCAGTGGTCCTCCCCGACACCTTCGGCTACTTCGTCACCCAGGTCGACCGCGTGCTCGGCTTCGTCACCGGGCAGAGCGCCCAGGCCGCGACGGTCGTCGAGGCACAGCGGGGGAGCCTCGACACCGTTTACGGGGCCTACAAGCTCGCGGCCGTGACGGCGCTTCTGGGAGCGGGGGTCCTGCTGGGCCGGCAGGTGCTCGACGACGACCCCGGCGGCGAGGGCTTGCTGGTCGTCCTCTGGGCGGCACTCATGCTCTCGGCGACGCTCACCCAGGGCCGCTTCGCCTACTACATGGCCGTCCCCGTCGGCGTGCTCAACGCCGCCCTCGTCGGGTGGGCGGCCGGCTACATCGGGAGTGTCGGTGAGGACGGCGCGATAGAGACCTACCAGGTGCTTGCGGTCGGCGTCGTCATTCTGGTGGTGCTCGCGCCCATGATGCTCATCGCCCCGACAGCGATGGCGACTGCCCAGCAGACCCAGGCCCCGGGCAGCGTCACCGGCTGGCAGGGCAGCCTGGAGTGGATGGAGGAGAACACGCCCGCCGAGGGGCAGTTCGCCAACCCCGACGGCGACCCGATGGTCTACTACGGCACCTACGAGCGGACCGACGACTACGACTACCCCGAGGGCGCATACGGGGTGATGTCGTGGTGGGACTACGGCCACTGGATCACGAACATCGGCGAGCGGGTCCCCAACGCCAACCCGTTCCAGCAGGGAGCGACCGACGCCGCGCGGTTCCTGCTCGCCGGCACGGAAGCGGAGGCCGCGAGCGTCCTGAGCGAGATCGACGAAGCGGACGCGACGACGCGCTATGTGATGATCGACAGCCAGATGGTCGGCGGGAAGTACCAGGCCCCGCCGCAGTTCGCACCGAACGTCACCCGGTCTGACTTCTTCACCCGGTCGACGCTCAACCGCCGGGTGCTCCAGCAGTACGCCCGGGCGTTCCAGCAGCAGGGGCTCTCCGAGGCCGGCGCGGCGCGGCAGGCCCAACAGATCGCCACCGTCCGCCACCAGACCCAGGCCTACTACGAGTCGATGATGGTGCGGCTGTACGCCTACCACGGTAGCTCGATGGAGCCCCGCCCCTACGTCGTCGACTGGGAGCAGGTCCGGACCGAGCAGGGGGTCCGCCTCGTCGAGCCCGAGAACAGCTCGATGTTCCGGGTGTTCGAGAACATGAGCGCGGCCCGCGAGTTCGCCCGCCGGGACGGGACGGCCGCCGTCGGCGGCTTTGGCCCTTACCCCAAGGAACGCGTCGAGGCGCTGGACCACTACCGGCTGGTCCAGACCGGCTCCAGCCGGTCCGGGAAGTTCGCCCGCGACGTGGTGGGCGTCGGTTACACCTCCCGGACGGTCCTCCAGCAGCTGGGCAACGGGTCGCCGGTCGCCCAGCAGTACCTCCGGGACCTGACCACGCAGGTCCGGTCGTCGGACGGGTTCACCAAGGTGTTCGAGCGCGTCCCCGGCGCGCAGGTCCAGGGCGACGGCGCCCCCGCGAACACCAACCTCACGATGCAGGTCCGGATGAACCCCGCGAACGGTGGGAACTTCACCTACAGCAAGCGGGTCGAGACTGACGCCGACGGGGAGTTCGCCACGACGGTCCCCTACTCGACGACCGGCTACGAGAACTGGGGGCCCGAGCAGGGGTACACCAACGTGAGCGCCCGCGCGACCGGCCCCTACACCATCTCCTCGGGGCTCCGGACCAACGAGACCGGCTCGGTCGTCACCTACCAGGCGTCGGTCGACGTCACCGAGGCACAGGTCATCGGCGAGAACACCACCCCGATACAGGTGACACTCGACGAACGGGCGCTGAATATCGAGGGTCCCTCGAACGGGACCGACGGGAGCGACAGCAGCGGGTCGGACGGGAGCGGCACCGACGGGAGCGACAGCAGCGGGTCGGACGGGAGCGGCACCGACGGGACTGACGGGAGCGGCACCGACGGGACTGACGGGAGCGGGGACGACACCACAGGTTCGGTCCCGCTCGGGCCCGTTCAGGCCGCGCGGGCGGGGTGACCGTGGCGGGCGAGCCCGCACACGAACCGGACCGGGGCGAGGAGGCGTCCGGCGAGAGCAGTGACGGCGACCCCACGGCCCGCGAGCCGGACGGCGAGCACGCCGGAGCGGCCGCGGCCACGGGCACCGGCAACTCCCTCCGGGACCTCGGCACCGTCTACCTCAAGGGGACGGCGATGGGGGCCGCGGACACGATCCCCGGCGTCTCCGGCGGGACTATCGCGCTCATCACCGGCATCTACGAGCGGTTCGTCCGGGCGCTCACCCGGCTCGACCCCCGGATTCTCCGTCACGTCCCCCGCCTCCACCGCGCCGAGGGCCGGCGCGACCTGCTCGCCGACCTCCGGGAGATGGACTTCTTCTTCCTGGTGGCGCTCGGGCTGGGCGTGGTGACGTCGGTCGTCACGCTCTCGCGGGTGATGCATCTCGCACTCGAAACGGCCAGAGCCCCGACCTTCGCCTTTTTCCTCGGGCTCATCGCCGCGTCGGCGGTCGTCCTCTACGGCGAGCTGAACCTCGAGTCCGCCGGACAGGCGGTCGCTGGCCTCGGCGGATTCGGACTCGCCTTTCTGCTCAGCGGCGCAGCTGCCGAGGGTCTCCTCGGGAACGGTCTCCCCGTGATCTTCGCCGTCGGCGCGGTCGCGGTCACGGCGATGGTCCTGCCCGGTATCTCGGGCTCGTTCATTCTCATTCTCCTCGGGCAGTACTACTATCTCACGGGCGTTCTCGGGGAATTCGTCGACGGGGTCATCGCGGTGGTCACCGGAGGGGCGGCGGGAAACCTCCCCTCGCTCGCCACCGTCGTCGTCACCTTCGTCGCGGGAGCAGTCGTCGGTCTGGTGAGCGTCGCCCACCTCATCCGGTGGGCGCTGGACGCGTACCGGACGGCGACGCTGGTCTTTCTCGTGAGCCTGATGGTCGGCTCGCTCCGCCTGCCGGTGGTCGAGGTCACGACCAACGTCGACGCGTGGACGCCGGCTGCGGCGGGGCTCATCACACTCGCCGTCGTCGTCGGCGCGGGCGCCGTTCTCCTGCTCGACTACTACACGGCGGACCTGTCGGGGATGGCGAACTAGCCCCGGTTGTCGCCGACGGCCCCGGCCCGCCAGTCCGCGAAGGCGTCGAGGACGTCGTCCTCGTCGAAGCGCTCGATACAGGGGACGTCGTGGGGATGGAGCGCCAGGACGCGCTCGCGGAGGTCGTCGTACCCTTCGGTGGTGGTTTTCGCCAGCAGAACGACCTCCGGCTCCTCGTGGACCTCCCCCTCCCACCGGTAGGTGGAGTGGCAGCCGAGGCGGTTCACGCAGGCCGCGAGCCGCTCCTCGACGAGCGTCTCGGCGATGTCGGCGGCCGCCTCGGGCGGAGCGGTGATGTAGGCGGTCGGCACGCTCACTCGGCGACGGGGTTGTACGTCCCGTTGATGTCCCAGTCGTGGAGACAGTGTGGGGTCCCGGTCAGGCGCTCACCGTCCTCTTCGACGGCGACCCACGTCGACTCCTCGTCGCTCCAGGTATCGCGCCGGCCACACCGGAGACACTCCCGCTCGGAGGGGGGTACGACTTCGACCATACCCGGGCGGAAGCGGTCGCGGGTCTTCAATCCCTCGCCCCCCGCGGGCGGAGTCGTACGACCGAGGTGCCGCCAGCACGGCCCGGAAGGCGGTCGCATCCTTGATACGGGCGCGCGGTCTACGCCCGGGCATGAAGCGCTCGCTCGCCGACCACGCCGCTCGCTTCGACGAGAAGGCACCGGAGTACGACAGCTCGAAAAGCGACGAGTACAAGGCCGCCGTCTCGCTGGTCGTCGAGCACGCCGCGCCCGGCCCCGACGACGTCGTCCTCGACCTGGGGACCGGCACGGGCGCCATCGCGCTGGCGCTCGCGGCAGACGCCGGCCGCGTCGTCGGCCGGGACATCAGCGAGGGGATGCTTGCGGAGGCCCGGGAGAAGGCAGCCGACCGGGGGCTCGAGAACGTCAGCTTCGGCGAGGGGCGGTTCCGGGAGCCCCGGGTGGAGGCGGCCGGCCCGGAAGCGGGTGTCGACATCGTCACCTCGAACTTCGCGATGCACCACCTGAGCGACGGCGAGAAGCGCGAGGCCATCGAGGTCATCGCGGCCCTCGGGCCCCGCAGGGTCGTCCTCGGCGACGTGATGTTCTTCGGCGAGCCCGACCCCGACGACCCGTTCTACAGCCCGGACGTCGACGACCCCGCGACCGTGGGGACCCTCGCCGACGCCTTCACCGACGCGGGCTTTGCCCTGACTGCCGTCGAGCGGGTCCACGACCAGGTCGGTGTGCTCGTCGGCGAGCGGCTCGACGGCGACCGCGCCCGGGAACGTACCGGAAGCGAGGGGACCGACTCGTGACACTGCCCAAACACCTCAGACAGCGCTGGCGGTATCTCGCGGTCGGGGTCGAGTCCTGGCCGGAGGCGTCCGTCGAGCGCGATCCCTTCCAGCGGGCGCTGTGGTACGGCGCTCAGGATCTCGTGGGCGACGTCGGGAGCGCGACGGTCGACCTGACGGTCCAGCGGTTCCGGTACGGGGACGGCGAGGGGGAGGCGGCCGTGCGGACCCGCCGCGGCGCTGTCGAGCGGGCCCGGGCCGTGATAGCGAGCGTCGACGAGGTCGCGGGCGACCCGGTCGGGCTGCGGGTCCGCGGGGTCAGCGGGACCCTGCGTGGCTGTGAAGAAAAGTATATGGGCGGCGGGCCGGTAGCCACGGAGCAGAGACACGTCACCTTCGAGGGTGCCGACCGGACGGCGACGCTCCGGGGCGGCCGGGCGACAGTCCGGGTCGACGGCGCGCCCGTCGGGGTGACGACGCTCGATATCTAAGTATGCAGGGTCAAAACCAACAGCAGGCGTACGACCGCGGGATCACGATCTTCTCGCCGGACGGGCGCCTCTACCAGGTCGAGTACGCCCGCGAGGCAGTCAAACGCGGGACGGCGAGCATCGGCGTCCGGACCAGCGACGGGGTCGTCCTCGCGGTCGACAAGCGGATCCGCTCGCCGCTGATGGAACGGGACAGCGTCGAGAAGATCCACAAGGCCGACGACCACATCGGCATCGCCAGCGCCGGCCACGTCGCCGACGCCCGCCAGCTGATCGACTTCGCGCGCCGGCGCGCCCAGGTCAATCAGCTCCGGTACGACGAGCCGATCGGCGTCGAGACGCTCACCAAGGAGGTCACCGACTACATCCAGCAGTACACCCAGGTCGGCGGTGCCCGGCCCTTCGGCGTGGCGCTGATCATCGCCGGTATCGCGGACGGCAAGCCCAAGCTCTACGAGACCGACCCCTCGGGCACCCCCTACGAGTGGAAGGCGCTGGCGGTCGGCGCCGACCGCGGCGACATCCGCGAGTATCTCGAGGAAAACTACAGCGAGGAGATGGACCTGGAGGCGGGCGTCCGGCTCGCGCTCGAGGCGCTGGCCTCCGTCAACGACGACGAGCTCGCCCCCGAGGGGATCGGCGTCGCGACGATCTCCGTCGACGACGAGGTGTTCTCCGAGCTCACCGACGACGAAAAGGCGTCGTATCTCTCCGAGTTCGGACTGCTGGCGGAGGATGACGACGGCGAGGAGACCGAGGAATAGCTACGGACTGTTCGGACCGGACCCGGTACCGTCGTCGGACTCGCCGTCGCCAGACTCGCCGCCTTCGGACTCCCTGCCGGCGCTCCCGTCGCCGGCACCCACAACGGAAAGTAACCCCTCTCCGTAGACCCGTTCGACCAGCAACAGCCCGACGAGTCCGGCGATGATGATCGTGTAGGAGAGGGCGACAAGAGCCGCGTCCTGCGTGGTGGCGTACTCGCCAGTCCGGAAGATGATGACTTTCCGGACCATCGCGATCACACCGGTGTAGATGACGAGGCGGACGATCTTCCGGGTGTCGCTCTGCTGGGTGTACGCGATGACGGTCTGGTAGACCTCGACGATGATGAGCAGGAGCAGGCCGGTGTCGATGAAGCCGATCACGACGAGCGGGTCAGTGATCCTCCCTGACTGGATGGACTGGACGATCTGGAGGGCGAGGTCGACCACGCCCACAGCGAACAGGAAGGCAAAGAGGGCCGCCGCGGCGAGTTCGACGACGTGGACGAACCCGTCGGTCACCTTCGCCACGTCGGCGGCGGTCACGCCGCCGATCTGGTCCTCGCTGCGGGGCGTCGGGTCGCTCCCCTCGCTCATACCCACACTTCGGGTTCCCCACTGATACCCGTGGTGGCGAAACGGCGGGGTAGACAGACAAACACATAAATGGGCGCCGGAGGTAACTGTGGCCATGATATCACTCGACGAGGCCGTGACGGCGCGGCTGGAGTCCCACGGCGAGCGGTTCGAGGTGCTCGTCGACCCGGACGCCGCCCTCGCTATCAAACGCGGGGAGTTCGAGGGCGACCTGGAAGACGTCATCGCCGCGGAGGACGTCTTCGAGGACGCGTCCTCGGGCGACCGGCCGGCCGAGAACGCCCTGGAGGAGGTCTTCGGCACCACGGACCCGCTGGAGGTCATCCCGGAGGTGATCCGGGAGGGCGAGATCCAGATCACGGCCGACCAGCGCCGGGAGATGCAGGAACAGAAGCGCCGACAGCTGATCAACCAGATCACGCGCAACGCGGTCAACCCCCAGATGGACGACGCCCCCCACCCGCCCGAGCGCATCGAGTCCGCCCTGGAGGAGACCGACTTCCGGGTCGACCCGATGGAGCCCGTCGAGAGCCAGGTCGACGACGCGCTGGACGCGCTCCGGCCGGTCATCCCGATCCGCTTCGACACTGTCACTGTGGCCGTCCAGCTCCCCCCGGACTACGCCGGCAGCGGCCAGGCGAAGGTGCGGGAGTTCGGCGACCTCGAGCGCGAGGAGTGGCAGTCCGACGGCTCCTGGGTCGGCGTGCTCCAGTTCCCTGCGGGGATGCAAAACGACTTCTACGACCTCGTCAACGAGGTCTCCAGCGGCGAGGCAGAGACACAGATCATCAAAGACGAGGACGACCTCGATACGCGGTAATGTCGCCGCGTGGGCGGGCGCGCCGGGTCAGGCGCGCTTGAAGCCGAGGAAGAAGCCGGCGGCGAAGCCCGCACCGATCCCGGCAGTCGAGACGAAGGTGTTCACGAGCGACTGCGCCTGGCCCGGGGCGTCGTTTGCCAGTCCCTCGAAGGCGCCGCCCAGCTTCCCCCAGTTGATGACGAGAAAGCCCTGGGTCTCGAGGAACTTGAAGAGGATGAGCTCCAGCCCGACGATGATCGCGATGATCTTCGCGACCTTCTTGGCGGCGTACCCGATGACGGCGCCGATGATGGCGCTCCCGCCCATCTGCACGCCGAGGGCCGTCGCGTTGAAGTTCTCCAGTACCATATCGGGTCTCTGACAGCCCCCGGTTAAGGCTCTTGTGCCCGACTCACGGCGTAAATTCTCCCTGGCTGAAACGATCGGCGGGGTCGTCCGACTCCGAGGGGAGGATCGGTGGCCCGGACCGGAATTTAAATATCCGGGCGACGTACCGGCTGGTAAGTGACGGAGCGAGACACGCGAACCGAGCGGGCCGTGATCGCAAAGCGAGTCGACAGCGGGGACGCGGACACCGCCGAGATCCGCGACCTCGCCGCCGCCGCGGGCTACCGTGTCGTCGACGAACTGACCCAGACCCGGACCGAGGACGCCGCCTACCACTTCGGGGAGGGGAAAGTCGAAGCGATTGCCAGGGCCGTCGTCGAGGGCGATGCGACGGTTCTCGTGGTGGACAACGAGCTCGGTCCCTACCAGACGTTCAACATCGGCAACAAACTCCCAGACGGAGTCAGAGTGGTCGACCGGTTCCGGCTGATCCTGGAGATCTTCGGCCAGCGGGCTCAGACCCGGAAGGCCCAGCTGCAGGTCGAACTCGCCGAGTTGCGGTACGAACTCCCGCGGGCGGAGGCCAAGGCGAGCCTGGCAAAGCGGGACGAGCGGCCCGGCTTCATGGGACTCGGCGAGTACGACGAGAGCCGCGAACGGGACATCAAGGCGCGCATCTCCCGGATCCGCGACGAACTCGAGAACATCGAGCAGACCGACCAGCACCGCCGCGAGCAGCGCCGCGAGTCCGGATTCGACCTGGTGGCGCTGGCCGGCTACACCAACGCCGGCAAGTCGACGCTGTTGCGCCGGCTCGCCGCAGACCTGGACGTCGACGAGAACGAACAACTCCACCCGGACCTGGACGCGACCGCCGAGTCCGAGAACCGGCTATTCACGACGCTGGGGACGACAACCCGCCGGGCCGACATGGACCGCCGGGACGTGCTCGTGACGGACACGGTCGGGTTCATCTCCGACCTGCCCCACTGGCTGGTCGAGTCGTTCAAGTCCACGCTCGATGCCGTCTACCGCGCGGACCTGGTCCTGCTGGTCGTGGACGTCACCGAGCCGGTCGAGGAGATGCGCGAGAAGCTCGTCACGAGCCACGACACCCTCTACGAGCGCAACGAGGCGCCGATCGTCACCGTGCTGAACAAGGTCGACCGGGTCGAGGAGGCGACCGTCGAGCGAAAGCGGGAGGCGCTGTCGGCGCTCGCCCCCAACCCCGTGACCGTGAGCGCCAGGACCGGCGAGAACCTCGACGCCCTCCGCGAACGGATCCACGAGGAGCTCCCGGCCCTCGAACGCGAGCGGCTCGTTCTCCCGATGAACGACGACACCATGAGCGTCGTCTCCTGGATCCACGACCACGCCAACGTCCGCGACGTGGACTACGGCGACCAGGTCGTCATCGAGTTCGAGGCCCGCCCGGCGGTCGTCGAGCAGTCCCGCGCGAAAGCCGGTGACCTCGTCGCCTCGGCCTGACTGTCGGCCCGGCGCGCCCTGGGTCGCCCCGGCAGTCGGTCACTCCTCCCGACGCATCGCCGCAGGGACGGCCTCGACCATGTCGCTCGCCAGCAGGCCGTTCCCCCGCTCCCCGACCACGATGTCCCCCGCGCGGCCGTTGGCGTAGGCCGCGATGGCTGCGGCGTGGACCGGCTCCTGCGTGGCCGCCAGCGCGCCCGTCACGCCCGCGAGCACGTCGCCGGTCCCGCCGACGGTCATCCCGGGATTCCCGGTCCGGTTGACACGCGTGCGCTCGCCGTCGGAGACCACGTCGTAGTGCCCCTTCACGAGCAGGGTGTGACCGAGGTCGGCGGCGAACTCGGCCACGAGGTCGCGGCGCTCGCGCCAGTCGTCGCTGCGGGGCCCGCCCATCCCCACGAGTTCGCCCTGGTGGGGCGTACAGACCAGGTCCGCCTCCGTGGTCAGGTCGGGCACCACCTGGAGGGCGTCGGCGTCGACGACCGCAGTCCCCGAGTACCCCTCGAGCAGCGCGCGGGCGGCCTCGAGGCTGTCGGGGTCGTTTCCGAGCCCGGGGCCGACGACGATTGCGTCCTGTTCCTCCGCGAACTCCAGCACCCGGCCGACGTGGCCGGGCTCGAACTGTCGGCCCTCGACCGGCCGGACGATCAGGTCCTCCCGGTAGCCCTGGACCTCGTGGGCGACGCTCGTCGGGCAGGCCACCCGCACGAGGTCGGCCCCGGCCCGGAGCGCGGCTTGCGCGGTCAGGGCGGGTGCTCCGGCGTAGGGCCCGCCGCCCACCACCAGGACCTCGCCGTGGTCGCCCTTGTGGCTCTGCGGGTCCCGGCTCAGCCGCAGCAGGTCCCCCGGTCCCGTGAACGCCTCCGCCGCGTCCGGGATGCCGATGTCGGCGACGGTTACGTCGGCGTCGAGGTCCGCCAGCCCGGGCTTGGTGGCGTGGAACGTGACGACGTGGTCTGCCTCGACGGCGTTCCCGGCCAGCTCGCCGGTGTCGCCGTCCAGCCCCGAGGGGACGTCCACCGAGAGGACGGGCGCGTCGCTGTCGTTCATCGCGGCGGCGGCCGTCGCCGCGGGTTCGCGGAGCTGGCCGCTGACCCCCGTGCCGAGCATCGCGTCGACGACCAGGTCCGGCTCCCCCAGCGCGACATCCGTGGAGTCCCGGACCTCGCGGGCCGGAATGTCGCTGTCCAGCAACGCCTCCCAGTTCTCCCGGGCGATGTCGGTGGTGACCGTCTCGGCCCGGCCGAGTAGCAGGACTTCGACGTCGTACTCGCTCAGAAAGCGGGCAGTCACGAAGGCGTCGCCGCCGTTGTTCCCGCGGCCACAGACGACCGTCACCGACGCCCCGGGGTCGACCAGCTCTCTCGCCCGGCGGGCGACGGCGTTCCCGCTCGACTCCATCAGTTGCTTCTGCGGGACGCCGAGTCCGGCCGCGTTCGCGTCGACGACTGCCATCTCGGAGCCAGTGATCATGGCCCCGGCTTCGGCGCGGTGGCTCAAAACGGTATCGCGGCGCAGGAGGGGACGACCGCCCTGGCGGCTACCACTGCACCCGGAACCGCCCCTCTCCCTCGGGCTCCCCGTAACTCACATCGACGTCCTCGACCCGGGCGGCCTCGCTGCCCTCCTGGCAGAACTCGACCATCGCCTCGACGTCCTCTTCTGGCCCCTCGAAGACCGCCTCGACGCGGCCGTCGTCGAGGTTGCGTACCCACCCGTCGACGCCGCGCTCGCGGGCCTCGTCGCGGGTCGTCGCCCGGAAGTAGACTCCCTGCACCGTTCCCGTGACGTAGACGTGTGCGCGCGTCCGTGACATGCGCGTAGTGGTCGGCCCGCGCGAGACAAAAATCCCGGCGGCCCGGCCGGCCGTGGCCCCCCGAAGGGACCGCTCAGGCCTCGGGGGCCTCGTCGGCGTGACGGAGGTAGTGGAAGATGTAGGTCTGGGTGTACCCCGCGAACTCCCCGCCGAGGCGCTCCCGGATCGCCCGGGAGGTGTCGGCGTAGGTACCGCGGTCGCAGTCGGGGTAGTACTCCTCGATGGTCGTCCGGATCCAGGTGTCGAGCGGCACCGCTTGGAGGTAGCCAAGCGAGAACAGCAGGACGCAGTCGGCGACCTTCTCGCCCACGCCGACGAACCGCGTGAGGTACTCGCGGGCGTTCTCGTAGTCCCGCCCGGCCGCTTCCCGGGGGTCGGCCTCGGCGTCGGCGACCATCTCCGCGGTCCGCTTGACGTATGGCGCCCGGTAGCCCAGCTTGAGCTCGCGGAGCCGGTCCTCGCTGGCCGCCGCGAGCTGTTCGGGCGTGGGAAAGGCGTGGTAGGTCCTGCCGTCGAACTCGACCGGCGTTCCGAAGGCCTCCCGGAGGGACTGTTGCATCCCGTGGATCCGCGAGACGCGCATCTGGGCCGAGCAGATGAAGGAGACCAGGGAGGGAAAGGCCGGGTCGCGGACGATCCGCATCCCCCAGTACTCGTCGTAGGCCCGCCGGACGAGCCGGTCGTCGGGGGAAGTCCCGCGGATGGTCGGGAGGTCGTCGTCGAGGCCGAGCCGGCGATACAGTAGCGGCCCGGCGTCGACGGTCGACTCCCACTCCAGGCGCCCGTCGCGCTGGCGGGCGCGGACGGCGACCGGCGTCCCGTCGACGCGGGCGGTGGTGAGATACCAGCCGTCGTCGCCGGCGGTGCCGGCCTCGAAGTCGGCACCGTCCTCGCGCCACCAGAGGTAGGACTGCCCGCTCTCGAGTGTGGCCTGGAGGTCCAGGCCGCCGGACAGCGACGCCACGTCGATGGTCCCGCGCTCCATACCCACGGGAGGGAGCGGCCGCCCTTCGGCGTTTCGAGTCGGACCTTCCGCTGGAAGTGAACCTTCGGGCTAACCTTCATATTGGTCCCCGAGCAAACACTGAATATGGACTGTCGAGTTGTCGTCGAGGCCGCCGTACCGGTGTACGACGTGGAGACAACGGACGAGGCGGTCCGGATCGCGATCTCGAAGACCGGCGAGATGCTGAATCCGGACCTCAACTACGTCGAGATCAACATGGGCGAGCGGGCCTGTCCCAACTGCGGGGAGACCCACGACCCCGCCTTCATCGCCGCCGACGAGAGCCTCGTCGCGCTGGAGCTCGAGATGACGGTCTTTAATGTCGAGCGGGACGAACACGCCGCCCGGATCGCCCGCAAGGAGATCGGCCAGCGTCTGGAGAACATCCCGCTCGAGGTCATCGAGATCGAAGAGCTCGAAGAGGAAGGTGGGGACGGGGACGACGAAGACGTGTCGGACGAAGTGGACAGTACCGCCGAGGACGACCACGCTGGCAGCCCCGACGACCCGGACGACACCGGGTCACCGGGCTCCGGCGACCGCCCGGAGTCCGGGGACGACGAGGTTCTCCCGGAGTTCGAGGAACTCATCGACGAGTAGCCACTCGCGGGGAGCGGAAGTAGCAGAACGGCGGTCGTTCGTCAGTCCGCGGCTGCGGAGACGGGCTCGGCCTCTTCGACCTCCATCTCGGAGGTGATCCCTCGCGCCAGCGCGAACACGGCCGCTTTGTGGTCGGTTTTGGACCGGTGGATCGATGTCGGCTGGACGCCGAGTGTCACGTACTCGTCGTGGTCGACAGTGTCGCCGGTCTCCTGCTCGTAGTGATTCTGTACCTGTGCAAGAAGACCGTGCAGATGAATGAGCTCTTGCTTCTTCATGGACACCTGCCCCTATTAACTGGAGGGTTATAGTAGTATCCTGAGTACCGTTAACATACATCGGCGTAATTCGGGAATAGCAACCGTGAGAGAGGGGTCTGGGAATGACACGCATATTCATGCAGACCGGACCGTCGGCTGTCGGACCCGACCCGTGTGTCAGTAGTGTCGTACCTCGTCTGGCACGGGCCGGAGAAGGCATCTTGAAGGGGGTCCGACCATACGGGTCGGGTATGTCCGCCATCGATACCGTCGTGTACGCCGCCCACCTGTTGTTCGCCGGGCTGTGGTCGGGGAGTGTGCTGTTCGTCGCCTACGCAGTGTTGCCGGCGGCGCGGGACGGCGAGGTGAGCGCCGACCTCCTCGGAAGCCTCAGCGGGAAGCTGACGACCGTTTCGCGGACGAGCGCGCTGCTTCTCCTGTTGACCGGCGGGCACATGGCCGGGACACAGTACACCGCCGAGAGCCTGTTCGGCACGTTTCCGGGGTACAACGTCCTCGCCATGGTCGTCCTCTGGTTCCTGCTCGCGGGGTTCGTCGAGGTCGGGACCAGCAGGCTCTCGGACGGTACCGGCCGTGACAAGGTCCGCGAGCCCGCCGCTGCCGCCCGGCCGTTCGTGCTGGCTGCCAGCGCGACGGCCGTGCTGTTGCTGGTCAACGCCGGGATCCTGTTCGCGTACTGGCGGGGCGTCGTCCCGGTCTAGAGGTCCGCTTTCAGGTGGTCGGCGGCCTTCAGCGCCAGCGCCGCGATGGTCAGCGTCGGGTTCATCGAGCCCGCAGTCGGGAAGACGCTGCTCGAAGCGACAGTCAGGTTCGGGAGGTCGTGAGTCCGTAGCCGCGGGTTCACCACGCTCTCGGCGGGGTCGACACCCATCCGCGTCGTCCCCATGTGGTGGTAGGCGGGACCGGTGTCCGCCGGTCCGACCGTCCACGCGAGGTCGGCCCCGAGTTCCGAGAGGACCGCACGCTGGATTGCGTTTGCCCGCCGGAGCGTGCGCTCGAGCCGCGGGCCCCACGACCACCGGATGTCGGGGACCGGGTTGCCGTGGTCGTCGGTCGTCGAGGTGTCGAGCGTCACGCGGTTCTCCTTTCGGGGGGGCTGGCCGACCAGCCCGCCCATGGCGATGCTGTGGCCGTACCCCTCGCGCAGGTCCGCCAGAAGGTCGTCCCCCCAGGTCTCGCTCCCGAGCGCCATCTCGACGGGTGAGGGGCCGGCGTAGTTCAGGAACTCGAGTTTGATCGGCTGGAGGGCCCCGCTGTCGACACCCGGAACCACGGGTTCCCCGTCGCGCTCGACTGCCTGTCCGGGGTGGTCGTAGAACTGGTGGCTCCCGCTCGTGAGAAAGCCGACGTGGTTCTGGCGGGTCCGGCGGTCGAGGGTTCCGCCCGCGCCCGCGAACAGGTGGTCCATGAAGTAGTGACCCACCAGCCCGCTGGAGTTGGCGAGCCCGTCGGGGTGGTCGCGGGACCGCGAGAGCAACAGGAGCCGAGGGGTCTCGATCCCGCCGGCGGCGAGCACGAACTGGCGGGCGCGCTGCTCGTACGCTCCCTCCGGCGTCGCGTAGCGGGCGGCCGTCACGCGCTCACCGTCGGTCTCCAGGTGCTGGACGGGCGCCCTGTCGACCACGCGGGCACCTGCCTCCTCGGCCTTCCGGACGTGGTGGTCCGCGCTGTACTTCGCCCCGGAGGGACAGACCGGCTGGCAGGTCCCGTAGCCGACGCAGGCGCTGCGACCGTCGTATCCCTCGGAGTTGCGGGCGTTGGGCACCGAGTGGGTCGTGACCCCCAGCCGCTCGCAGGCCTCGGCGAACAGCGAGTCGCTGTAGCTCGGCCGGAAGGCGGGCATCGGGAACGGCTCCTCGCGCGGGGGGGCGAAGGGATTGTCGTCGGCCCCGGCCACTCCCAGCTTCCGTTCGGCCTCGGCGTAGTAGGGCCGCAGGTCCTCGTAGTCGATGGGCCAGGCCGGCCCGGGCCCGTTCTCGCCGGCGAAATCCGACTCGTGGAGGCGCATCACCATCCCCTGCCAGTGCAGCGTCGACCCGCCGACGCCCTTCACACGGGCGACGTTCAGCGGGTAGTAGCGGTCGCCGCCCGCCGCGAAGGCGTCGCGCTCGCCGCCCATCTCCCAGACGTCGCCGGTGTCGAACGCGGGACGGATCGCCCGCTCCATCCGCCCGTCGCGCTCCTCGAACCGGAACCGTGGACCGGCCTCCAGCACGACGACTTCGTGGCCCGCCTCGGCGAGTCCGTGGGCGAGAAGCGCCCCCGCCGGTCCCGCGCCGACCACACAGACGTCGGCGCGGCCCTCGGGTGCCCTGCTCATCGATGACGGATTAGGCCGGCCTAAACTTGTGCGTTCCGGCTCCCGGCGACGGTACTTTTTATGACGGTATGGTACGACGTACCGATCGGGATGAGCGAGACAGACGACACCGAACTCGAGGCGCGACTGGCCGAACAGGACGAGTTCGAACCGCCCGAGTCGTTCGTCGAGGGGGCCAACGTCACCGACCCCGGGGTCTACGACGAGTTCGAGGAGTCCTGGCCGGACTGCTGGGAGCAAGCCGCCGACCTGCTTGACTGGGACGAGGAGTACGACCAGGTGCTCGAGGACTCGAACCCCCCCTTCTACGAGTGGTTCACGGGCGGCTCGCTGAACGCCTCCCACCAGTGCATCGACCGCCACCTCCCCGAACGGGCCGACGAGGCGGCCATCGAGTGGGTCGGCGAGCCCACCGACGAGCCCGACCGGACGATCACCTACGGGGAGCTATACGAGGAGGTCAACGAGTTCGCCGCCGCGCTCCGTGACCTGGGGGTCGGCGAGGACGACGTCGTCACGATGTACATGCCGATGGTGCCCGAACTCGCGCTGGCGCTGCTGGCGTGTTCGCGGATCGGCGCCCCCCACTCGGTGGTCTTCGCGGGCTTCTCGGCGAGCGCGCTGGCCGAGCGGATGAACGACGCCGACTCCGAGTACCTGCTGACGGCCAACGGCTACTACCGCCGCGGGGACCCGCTCGACCACCTCGCGAAGACCAACGAGGGGCTCGCCGAAGTCGAGCACGACGTGGAGACGGTGGTCGTCGACCGGCTGGGCGAGGACGGCTTCGGGCACGACCTGACCGACGACCAGCACGACTACGACGACCTGCTGGCCGACCACCGCGGCGCGGAGGTCGAGCCGGTCGAGCGCGACGCCGAGGACATGCTCTTTCTGATGTACACCTCGGGGACAACGGGCAAACCCAAGGGGGTCAAACACACCACCGGCGGCTACCTCTCGTGGGTGACCTGGACCTCGCAGGCGGTGCTCGACATCAAGCCCGAGGACACCTACTTCTGTACCGCCGACATCGGCTGGATCACCGGCCACTCCTACATCGTCTACGGCCCCCTTTCGCTGGGAACGACGACCGTCATGTACGAGGGGACGCCCGACTACCCCGACAACGACCGGCTCTGGGAGATCGTCGAGGACCTGGAGGCGAACCAGTTCTACACCGCCCCCACGGCGATCCGCTCTTTCATGAAGTGGGGCGAGGAGTACCCGAACCGCCACGACCTCTCCTCGCTGCGCCTGCTCGGGACGGTCGGCGAGCCGATCAACCCGAAGGCCTGGAAGTGGTACTACAAGCACGTCGGCGACGAGGACTGCCCCATCGTGGACACCTGGTGGCAGACCGAGACCGGCGGGATGATGGTCACAACCCTGCCCGGGGTCAAGAACATGAAGCCGGGCTCCGCGGGCCCGCCGCTGCCCGGCGTCGACGTCCGGGTCGTCGACGCCGAGGGCGGGGAAGTACCCGCCGGCGGCGCGGGCTACCTCACCGTCCACAAGCCCTGGCCGGGCATGCTCCGGACGCTGTATCGAAACGACGAGCGGTTCATCGACGAGTACTGGGCGGTCTACTCCGACACCGACTCCGACGACCCGGAGGACTGGGTCTACTTCCCCGAGGACGGCGCGAAGGTCGACGACGACGGCTACATCACGGTCGTGGGCCGGGTCGACGACGTGGTCAACGTCTCCGGCCACCGGCTGGGGACCATGGAGATCGAGTCCGCCGTCGTCGCCGCGGAGGGCGTCGCCGAGGCCGCCGTGGTCGGTGCCGACCACGACGTCAAGGGCGAGGCGGTCCACGCCTACGTCATCCTCGAGGACGGCCACGAGGCCGGCGAGGAGATGCGCGCGCGCATCGAGGAATCCGTCGAGGACGCCATCGGGCCCATCGCCCGGCCCGAGCGAGTCGTCTTCACGCCCGAACTCCCCAAGACCCGCTCGGGGAAGATCATGCGTCGGCTGCTCGAGGAGATCTCCGACGGCGAGGAGCTGGGCGACACCTCCACGCTCCGGAACCCGGACGTCGTCGAGGACATCCGCCAGGACGTGCAGGGCGACTGAGGGGCCGTCGTAGCCCGCCAATCTCGCCGGCTGTCGCTACCTCAGCTGGCCGCGCTGTTTCCGCCGGTAGAGCACGAAGGAGTAGACGGTCGCCAACAGCGCCGCGGCGGCGACCGGGGCGATGACGATCACCTCGAAGTACCCGGGGAACGCAAGCGCGGCAAGCGACGCCAGTCCGGCGAGTTTGAACAGCACACCGGCCCGCTCGTGAGTCCTGTCCCAGACCTCCTCGTCCGAGAGCGTCCAGGGCGTCCGGATGCCGACGAACCAGTTCTGTTTGGCGTTCTCGATGACGTAGCCCGCAACGACGAACGTGGCCGCGAGCAGCGGGACGACGACCGCGGCCAGGTCGAACCGGTAGCCGATGTTGTACGCGAGCACGAGCCCGTGGACGTACGCAAGGATGCCGACGGTGAACACCACGAAGAAGTCGTAGTACCGCTGGAACCGCTCGACGTTCCTGCCCAGCGGGTCGATGGCCGGAACGGCCTTGAACAACAGGAGGACGGCGACAGCCACTCCGGGCAGCAGCGCTACTGCGAGCGGCCGGGCGAGGTAACCGTCGGGCTCGCCGGCCGCGCTGAAGTGGACTGCCATCCGCTCGGGGAGCCGCGGGTACAGCAGTGCCGCGGCGAGGACCATCAGGAGGACGATGCCACCGCCCGCAAGGTCGCGTCGGTCGAGGTTCATATCCGACCGTTCGCGGTCCTGTCGTTTAAACTGGGCCGCGGAGTTACAGGGGCGTCAGTTCGTCGATAAAAATAAGTGGGAAAACACCTCGACCCGGACTCAGGGCCGCGGCCTTCCCGTCACTCGGAGACGGTGTGGGTCAGCCGGCCGACGCCCTCGACCTCGATGGTGACCTCGTCGCCGTCGGCGAGCGGGCCGACGCCCTCCGGGGTTCCGGTCGCGATCACGTCGCCCGGCTCCAGCGTGAGGTAGGTCGTGATCTCCGCGATGAGCTCCGGAATAGAGAAGATCAGGTGGGTCCGGTCGGAGTCCTGCTTGACCTCGCCGTTGTGCAGCAGCCGGATGCCCGCGTCGTCGGGGACGTGCTCGGGGTCGGCGACGACCGGACCGACCGGGGCGGCGTTGTCGAAGGCCTTGCCCCGGACCCAGTTCTGTTCCTGGCGCTGGTCGTCCCGGTTCGAGACGTCGTCGACGCAGGTGTAGCCCGCGACGACGTCCATCGCCTCCTCCTCGGGGACGTTGCGACACTGCTCGCCGATGACGACCCCGAGTTCGGCCTCGTAGTCGACCCGTTCCTTGCCCGCCGGGAGGGGGACCTCACCGCCGTGACTGGCCAGGGCGTTCGGCCCCTTCAGAAAGAGCAGCGGCCGGTCGGGGAGGTCCGAATCCTGCTCGTCGGCGTGGTCGGCGTAGTTCAGGCCGATGCAGACGATCTTCGAGGGCTCGACCGGCGGGAGCACGTCGACATCTTCGGGGTCGTAGGTCCGCCCCGCAGCGCGGATCTCGCCGCCGGAGCCGCAGGTCGCGGTGTTTGCGGGAGCGCCGGTCTCGTCGACCCACTCGCCGGTGCGCACGGTGCCCGCGGCGTCGCGGAACCTGACGCGTTTCATACACCCTCTTTCCGGTGGGGGGGATTAGGCGTTTGCGGCTCCGAACCACCGGCTCCCCGTCTCATCCCACTGGTTCCGGCACAGAACAGTCAGATCTCCTGGAAGGCGGTCTCGTAGTCGTGCTCCAGAAGGTCGTCGAGACTCTCGTCGACCTCCTCGCGGAGCGTCCGGAGCTCCTCGGTCAGCTCCTGGTACTCCGTACTAGAATGGTGGTCGATATCCGGCGACGCCTCGAGCGCGGCTCGCTTGGAGGCCAGCGAGAACAGCTCCCGGCTGCGCTCGTCGTACTCGGCGCGCTGGAGGAGCACGTCGATGACGGACTCGAGTTCGGCCTGTGAGACCGGCTTCGTCAGGTAGTCGTCGAAGGGCAGGTCGACGATGTCCGCCGCCGGGTCGACGGCGGTGAGCATCGCCACCTGGGGGTCGTGGCCCCGGGCACGGAACTCCCGCAGCAGTTCGTCGCCGGCCATCCCCGGCATCCGCCGGTCGAGGAAGACGACGTCGACCGCCTCGTCTATCACTCCCAGCGCCTCCTCGCCGCCGCTCGCAGTCCGCACCTCGCAGGTGTCGGCCAGCCAGAGCTCGTACACCTCCAGCAGGTCCGGCTCGTCGTCCACGAGCAGCACGGTCGGGTCGTCAGCGTCGCTCATGTGACCCCATTTACCAACTGTTATTGGCGGCCACACTCAAAGCTATCGGGGCGAGTATCGACGGTGAAAATCGCGGGTGCGTGGCTTCCGGGAGCGCCCCCCGGATTCTTGACCCCTCGCCTGCGAGTCGTTTCCATGCCATTCGACCCGGAAGCCGTTTCGACGGTTACCTTCGACTCCTACAGCACGGTCGTCGATGTGGACGCGGCCGAGCGGGCTCTCGCGGACCGTGTGGACGGTGATCCCCGGCCGGTCTCGCGACTCTGGCGCTCCCGGTCGCTGATGTACACGATGATCGCGAACTTCGTCGACGCCTACCAGCCCTTCTACGAGATGAACCGCGACGCGCTGACCTACGCGCTGGCGGCCTACGGCGTCGACGCCACCGAGGAGGAGCGCGACGAGATCCTCGCAGTCTACCACGAACTCGATGTCTTCGAGGACGTGCGGGACGGGATGGAGCGGCTCCGCGACGCCGGCTACCCGCTGTATGTCGTTTCCAACGGCAACCCCGAGATGCTCGACTCGATGGTCGAACACGCCGGGGTCGGCGACCTGCTCGAGGACACTGTCAGTGCCGACGAGGTCGAGACGTTCAAGCCACACCCCGAGATCTACCGCCACGCCGCCGCCCGGACGGGGACGCCGGTCGACGGGATCGTCCACGTCAGCGCCGGCCAGTTCGACATCGCCGGCGCGGTCCACGCCGGGATGCAGGGTGCCTGGCTCAACCGCGGGGACCGCCCACAGGAGGTGTTCGGTCCCCAGCCCGACACCGTCGCTGGCTCCATCCACGACGTCGCCGACGCGCTGGAGTGATCAGAGCAACCGGAGCAGCCACCGCCCGGAGTGGGCCACCAGCAAGGCGGAGCCGACCAGTAGCAGCGCGCCGATGGCCGCCTGCTCGCGGACCGACCGGCGCAACCCGGTCGCCTCGGCGCCGAGGTCACCGTCCAACTCGGGGTCCAGGTCCCGGTTCGAGAGCCCCCCCGGGGCGCCCGCGGTCGGCTCCGCGCCCTGCCACCGGCGGTAGGCCTGGAGACACCAGAGCCCGCCGGTCCGGAGCCCGAGTAGCCCGGCGACGAAGGGCAGACCGAAAAAGAGGAACGTCGCCCAGAGGTCGGGTGAGGGAGTCGTCATCGGCAGAGGTTGGGGCGGGGGCCTCGAATGGCTTGCGACCCGCAGCCTGCGGGACGGTTTTGTCGCTGGAAGCCCAACCGCGGGTATGGGAGAGATCGACCCAGACACGCTGCTGCCCAGCCCGCGGATGCGCGACCAGGCCCGCGAGGGCGAGGTGACACAGGTCCACCGCGGCGACCGTTACGCCGAGGAAGGTGACACCTTCAACATCGACGGCGAGACCTTCGAGGTCGTGGACGTTCGCGAGCGGAAGCTGGGTGACATGACCGACGAGGACGCCCGCCGGGAGGGTGCCCGGGACCTGGAGCACTACCGGGAGATCCTCGACCGGGCCCACGAGAACTTCGAGTGGGACGACGACAGCGACGTCGTCCTGCACAGGTTCGAAGCGCAGTAGCCAGTGCAGGGAGCGAAGCGACCGAACCGGACCTGCCTTCGAATCCCGGGAGTCGCAGCGGTCCGGGGCAACCGACCGTCTCCCTCCGGTTCGAAGCGCAGTAGCCAGTGCAGGGAGCGAAGCGACTGAACCGAGTCCGCCTGGCTCGGGAACCGCCACGGCCGGCGGCGTGAAGCAGCCAGACGTGTGAGACACGGCGCGCGGACCGAATATGTCGGCTGCCCTACGAGGTGGCGCAGCCGTTCATCACCATAACCTCGTCGGGCTCGATCGTGACGTTGAGTTCCGGTGAGTCACAGGAGGCCGGAACGGAGTACGTCCGGGTGACGCTCCGGCCATCCTGTATCGAGACCCGGACCTCCGTCGGAGTCCCGACGAACGACTCCGACTCGTCGCCCTCGCCCGGAGCCAGCGCATACGACCCGCTGAACAACTCCGTCGACCCCCGGCTGGCGGTGACTGTGACCCGGACCGACTCGTCGAGGGCGTTGGTCACGAACACCTCCAGTTGCGGCTTGTGTTCCGTGGACCCGCTCCCCCCCAGGAGCGAGGATCAACCCGCGAGTACCCCTGCACCTCCCGAAGCCCCACCCAGGAGGAACTGTCGTCGGTTCATACGAGAGGGTCCCGCCAACTCGCGGAAAACCTACTGGAGGCTCAAACCGTGGTTTGTCCCTCGGCTCACCTTCGACACGTGCCGTGGTAAGTACCGGCGGCGACCCGGACCGCGCTCGGCGCTTCTCCCTCGGCGGCGGACAGGTCGACCGGTCGAACCGGCACGGACGTCCGGCCGACCGAACGGTTTTTTCCCGGCCGCGGGCAACCGGCGTGCGATGAACGGACTCGTGGTCGGGGCCGGCGAGATGGGACGGTGGCTCGTCGACGTGCTCGGGGATGCTGGTTTCGAGGTCGGCGTCGGCGACGCCGACCCCGACGTGGCGAGCGCGCTCGCGGACGCCGTGGCCGGCGTCCGGGCTGTCCCGCTCGAGGGTGCCGACCGCCCGACCGAGGGGGAGTTCGACCTCGTTTGCGTCGCGGTCCCGATCCCGGCTGCTGAAGGCGCCATCGCCGACGCCGCCCCGCTCGCCGACCTGGCCCTGCTGGACGTCACGGGGACGATGACCGACCCCGTGGCTGCGATGCGCGAGCACGCCCCCGGCCGCGAGCGCGTGAGCCTCCATCCCCTCTTCGCTGCCGACGCCGAACCCGGCAACGTGGCCGTGGTTGCTGACGCTGCCGGCCCCGTCACGGACGCCGTCCGGGAGACGCTCGCCGAGCGGGACAACCACCTCTTCGAGACGACCCCCGCCGAACACGACCGGGCGATGGAGACCGTCCAGGCGCGCGTCCACGCGGCCGTGCTCGCCTACGGGCTCGCCGCCGAGGAGGTGCCCGAGGAGTTTCACACCCCGGTCTCGGCCGGCCTCACGGAACTCGTCGAGCGGGTGACCGGCGGCGATGGCCGCGTCTACGCCGACATCCAGGCGGCCTTCGGCGGCGCGGATGACGTCGCCGACGCCGCGCGCCGGGTGGCCGAGGCCGACCGCGAGACCTTCCGGCAGCTCTACGAGGACCTATGAACGAGAGTCAGCGCCAGGGCGTCCTCGACAACGCCCGGTACCTCCGGCGGGTCCGTCCGCTCGACCCCGAGGAGATCGCCGAGTACGTCGAGGGTCGACCGCACCCCGCGGCCGTCAGGCAGGTGCTCCGGGAACACGCCGTCGAGTTGAGCCTGTTCGAGCGCGAGGACGGCACCTTCGTCCCCGTCGAAGGCGGGCCAGCCGGCGAGGCGGTGGACGCCGGCGGGGACGGCGAGGACTGGCGGGCCGACCTGGCCTTCGACGGCGTCGACGCGCTCCCGGAGCGGTACGCCCGCCGCCTCGAGGACCTGCTCGTCGCTGAGTTCGGTGCCGGCTGGCCCGACGGCGACTCCGGCGACCGCCTGCGCGAGCGAGTCCGGGCGTTCAAGGCCAGCTACCTCCGCGACGAGTCCGTCGAGTACGACCGGCTGACCGCGCTCGGTTACGCCGTCTACCACCTGCCCGCCTACTACGCGGCGGTCCAGTACGTCCTCGCCGAACTGGCCGCGGACGGTCTACTCTCCGCGGAGCTGCGCGTGCTCGACGTCGGGGCGGGCGTGGGCGGACCCGCCCTCGGGCTCCACGACCTCCTGCCCGAGTGGACACTGGTCGACTACCACGCGGTCGAGCCCAGCGCGGCCGCCGACGTGCTGACGGAACTCCTCGAGGAGACCGGGCGGAACTTCCACACGACCGTTCACCGCGAGCGCGCCGAGGCCTTCGACCCCGACCGCGAGGGACCGGTCGACGTCCTCCTCTTCGCGAACGTCCTCTCGGAACTCGAGGACGCCGCCGGAACCCTCGGCCGCTACCTCGACGCGCTGGCCGACGGGGGAACGGCGGTGGCGCTGGCCCCGGCGGACCGCGAGACGGCCATCGGGCTCCGGGAGGTCGAACGCGCGGTCGAGCGGGACGCCGGCGCGACCGTCTACGCGCCGACGCTGCGCCTGTGGCCCGGCGAGCACCCCGCCGGGGAGTGCTGGTCGTTCGACCGCAAGCCAGACATCGGGGTCCCGGCGATCCAGCGCCGCCTCGACGAGGGCGAGCGTGGCCGGAGGGCTGACGGTCCGGACGGGCGCTCGCCGGGTGACGGCGAGTTCGTCAACGTCGACGTCCAGTACGCCTACAGCCTCCTCCGGACGGACGGCCGCGAGCAGGTTTCCTTCACTCCTGACCCCGACCGCGTGGCGAAGATGGCCGACAGCGAGCGCCACGTCACCGACCGGGTCGACTGCGTCGGCGTGAAGCTCAGTCACGACCTCGGGTCCGGGAACCCGCTCTTTCTGGTGGGGGACGGCAGCGAGCGGGTGGACCACTTCGCCGTGCTGACCGAGTCGACGACGCTGAACCGCACCCTCGAGGAAGCCGACTACGGTGCAGTCCTGTGGTTCGAGAACGTCCTGGTGCTCTGGAACGACGACGAGGGGGCGTACAACCTGGTCGTCGACGGGGAGACGGTCGTCGACCCCGTCGCGCGGTAGGGTCGCCGCGGACCGGGGCCTGCTTGCGGCGACCCCGGAGAGGTACCCTTTTGCGGCTTCCGGCCACAGCGGGCCCATGGACGACCCCACGATCCTGCTGACCAACGACGACGGGATCGACGCCGCCGGGATCCGGGCGCTGTACGACGCGCTCGGCGAGGTCGGCGACGTGACGGCCGTCGCCCCCGCGGACGACCAGAGCGCGGTCGGCCGGGCGCTCTCCTACTCCGTGACGGTCCACGAGCACGAGACCGGCTACGCCATCGAGGGGACGCCGGGGGACTGCGTGGTCGCGGGGTTGGAGGCGCTGGTCCCCGACGCCGACCTTGTGGTCGCCGGCTGTAACGAAGGGGCGAATCTCGGCGCGCACACGCTGGGACGGTCGGGAACGGTCAGCGCGGCCGTCGAGGCCACCTTCTTCGACGTGCCCGCCATCGCCGTCTCGATGTACTACCCCGTCGAGAAGGATATCTCGCTCGCGGAGGTCGACCCCGACCCCCAACTGTTCGCGGAGGCCGAACGGGTCGCGACCTACCTCGCGGACCACGCGCCCGGTGCCGGCGTCTTCGAGCAGGCCGACTACCTGAACGTGAACGTCCCCATCCCCGAGCGCGCGACCGGGGAGATGCGCGTCACGCGCCCGTCCGAGGTGCACATGCTCGAAGCCAAGAAAGACGGCGAGGACATCGAACTGACAGACCCGATCTGGGAGCTGATGTCCGGAGGGGAGGTCCCCGACCCGCGTGGAACCGACCGTCGGGAAGTGCTGGAGGGCCACACCAGCGTCTCGCCGCTGACCGCTCCTCACACCACCGAACACCACGAGGCACTCGACGCGCTGGCCGAGACCTACAGCTGAGCGGCTGTCGCGTGGCGGCCGCTGTCGACTCCCTATTCCTGTCCGCTCACTCCTCGAACCCCTGGCCGTAGCTGTCGACCACTTCGGCGACGGTCACCTCGTAGGCCTCGTACCACTCCTCCCACCGCCGCTTTGCCTCCAGGTGGTCGTCGTGCCCTGCGAAGGCCGCGAGCGCGTCTGTCGACTCCCACCGGTAGGTGACGAGCACCTCCTCCCCGTCCGGAGACTCCCAGGTGCGCCGCCCGCGGTAGCCCGACGTCGACTCCGCGGCGGCCTCGACGGTCGCGTTGAGCTCCCGGAACTCCTCGTCGAACTCGTTGGGCCTGAGTCGGAAGGTGACCAGGTACACATCCCTTCTGTGGCGGGGTAACCCAAAACGGTTCGTGTCCTGCCCTCAGCGCGACTCCCGCTGTTCGACCTTGTTCAGGTCTCAAACTGACGTAACAAATTTCGTCTAAATGGCCGCTTTCTCCCCGGATCTTCCCAGATGACATCAGTGTGACTCGTCACCAGATTCGACGGAGTGCTCGAAAGCCCTTAGTGTAGTACGTGCGTACTACAAAGCATGGCTCAGCCCGATACCGCCGCCGACGGAAACGACGAAAAGGTCAATCTTCGACTTCCGAAGGACTTTCTCGCCGACTTGGACGAGCGGTGGCAGGAACAGGGATACAATTCGCGCTCGGAGTTCATGCGCGAGGCTCTGCGCGACGCGGTGTACGGAACTCGCCTTTCCAAGCGGGCGCTCGAAGACTTACTGGAGAGTGAACGGCAGTTCGACGAAGGTGAGACGGTGAGCGCCGAGGCGGCCCGCGAGCGGTTCGGTACGGATGAGTGACGACGAGTGGACGTGGGAACTCTCCGAACGAGCGGCTGACGGGCTCGAAGCACTCGACGCCGAGACACAACAGCGAATCCTCGATAAGCTTGACGACGTAGTGTCGGACGAGTTCCGTGACCCGCCGGACTTCGCCAAACCGTCGACTGGCGCGAAGCCGTGGCAGTCGTTACGAATCGGTGACTATCGGGCAATCGTGCGATTCGACCGAGGGGAGCAGGTGATGCAGGTCGGCGCCGTCGGTCATCGGTCGTCCATCTATGACGAGTTCCCCTAATAGTGCGTCAGGGTCACTCGGCTTTGGAACTGTAACATCGTTCATCGATCCAGGAGCAGCTATCGGAAGGTGATTCGGCAGCCACACCGATAATAAACGGTTTAATACGCCTGTTTGAAGCTACCTAGACTCACGTTGCTCAACTTTGTTCAGCTCGATGAGGAGCCGGAAGATCGCCTTGACGAGGTTGGCGTCGACGTCGAACCGCTCGGCGTTCTCGCCGGCGCGGTCCATCACCTGCTGTTCCTGCTGTTCGTCGGTGGTCGGCAGCCCCTGCTCGGCTTTCACCTGGGCGATGGTGTCGGCGACGTAGGTGCGCCGCGCGATGAGTTCGACGATCTCGCGGTCGATCCCGCGTATCTCGGTGCGCAGTTCATCCAGGGTCATCTCCTCGGGCTCTGGGTCGCTCATTGTCCTCGTGGTCTCGGATTCGGGTCGCTCATAGCACTCGCGCCCCCTCGGTCTGTGTGGTCGTCAGCCAGGTCGTGCCGTCGTACTCCGCCCACTGCCCGGCAAGCGTCTCGAGCGCCTCCCGCGTCCCGACCGCGGTGTAGCTCGGGCCGGTCCCGGACAGCGAGACGCCGGTCGCGCGGTCCATCGCGTCGACCATCGGATTCGCCGGAAAGTCCAGGGCGGCACAGAACGCCAGCCCGTTGACGGTCATCGCGGTCCCGAACCTCCCATCGAGCGCCAGCTCCGCGACCAGGTCCGCGACCGGCGTGACCTGCCGACAGCGGGTCACGTCCGCGTCGGAACTGTAGGCCCGCTCCGGGGGCGTGTAGACCAGCACGTCCCACTCGCGTTCCTCCCGCGCGAGCAGCTCGTCGGTCGTGTTGTCCGTGACCGTCACGCCACCCAGCATCGAGGCGCTGGCGTCGTCGAACGCGCCCGTCACCGTGACCCCCGCATCGCGGGCGGCCTCGACGCCGACCCGGGCGGCCTCCTCCCGCGTGACCTCGTCGGTGGCGTCCAGCGCGTCGAGCGTCGCCAGCACGGTCGCGTTCGCCGCGGCACTCGAGGATTTCAGCCCCGAGGCCATCGGAACGTCGCTCTCGGTCCGGACGGTCCCGCCCTGGCCGTCGCCGAAGCGCCCGGTCACCCGAGCGAGGCAGGTCTCGACCAGCTCGGTGTCGGCGTCGGGCTCGCCCGCGACCGTCCCCTCGACGTCCGCGCCGGCGGCGAGTTCGACCGTCGCAGTCGTGTACTCGTCGATGGCGAAGGCGGAGCCGCGGCCGTTCGCGAGCGCGTTCAGGACTGTGCCCGCCGCGGGCGCCGCCGCCTGGCCGTCCATCGTGGGTGTGACTCCCGCGGCACGGTATTTCACCGTTGCGGAACGGGTAGCCCGCGGGCCGTTGCCGGACGGGTAGCCGGCCGGTCGGGGGAGAACCGGCCCGCCCTCGGGGCGGTGCGGAACGCACATATCTTCGCCCGCCGAAGCCGGTGACGTGCCGGACGACGCGGGCGGAGATGGGAGCGCAGACGCCGCCTCCGGACCTAGTGGCGACACGGACACCAGCGACGGACCAGCCGGGGAGTCGGTGGAAACCGAAGCCTTGCGCCGTCAGCAGCTGTTCGTGGGAAGCGGTGTCGCCGCCCTGACCGGAATGGCCGTCGTCGTCGCCGGCCTCCAGCAGTTCCCCGGACTGACGCCGGTGGTCCCGTTCGGGGCGGGCATGGTCACGACCGCGGCGACCTTCGCGGTCGTCTACGCCAGCATCTTCGGCAGGTGAGGTCCGGGGCTTCCCCGCCGAACCCGACCGCGGGTGCCCGCGACATGGACGCCGTTTTAGGCGTCGACCGCGAACGTCGGCGTATGGAGGGACGCTCCGAGGTCGCGCCGGATACGCTACCCGTCGAACTCCAGGAGGACGGCGTGCTCGTCGAGTACACCGACGGCCGGGAAGTGTTCTACCGCGGCGTCCCCGAGAAGGTCGTGGGGACGCTCGCCACCCCGCCCGGCAAGGACGTCCACGTGCTCGTCACCGACGGCTCCGACACCCAGGGAGTGCTCGTCTACGTCAACGAGCGAAAGACCGAGGACGGGATCCTCGAGGATACCGGCGTCGGCCGGGTGCTGCTCGACCGGGAGGAACGGACCACGGTGTTTCCCGGCGTCGCCGTCGAGGACGTGGGCAACGGCCTGCGCGTCGAGGTCGAGGTCGAGGACCCCGGGGTCGTCGACGGCCGCGTCTTCGTCTTCGCCGAGGACGGGATGAGCGAACACTCCTACGAAGTCGTGCCGGCGGAAGACGAGGAGTGAGCGGGAGGGCCGCGCCGAGTGGGCTGTTACTGGATGTAGGAGGGGTCCTCGTCGTCGCAGTTCGCCTCGTGTTGCCTGGCGTCCTCCTCGTCGTCGAACATGAGGCCACACTGGTCGCACTCGTACCACGTCATGTCGTCACGCGTGGTGGTCGAGACCATATGTGAATGTCCGCTGGCGGCGAGTAAATAGATTTCTCCGGCGACTGCCCGGACGCTCCGGTTCGGTGTCCGGGCCGGACTTATGCCCGTCCCGCGCTTACGGGTGGCCATGAGCGAGGCTGGCACGAGCGGGGAGGTCCGCGCCCGCGTCGAGGGGGCGCGCAAGCGCGACGCCGGGCGGGGGATCGCCCGGCTGCCCGAGAGCCTCCAGTCCGAGCTGGGGCTTCTGAGCGGCGACCCCGTGGTGATCGAGGGCGACCGCGAGACCGTCGCGAAGGTCTGGCCCGGTAGCGACGATGGCGTGGTCCGGATCGACGCCGACACCCGGAAAAGCGCCGGCGCGACCGTCGGCGACACCGTCCGGCTTCGCGGGGCCTCCGTCGAGGAGGCCGCCGCGGTCACGCTCCAGCCGACTGACGAGGGAGGAGCCGGCGACGGCAGCGGTCCCGGCGCTGACGGCCGCCGCGACCTCCCCTCCGACGGCACGGCTGGACGGCGCCTCCGCGACCGGATCGTCGCGCCGGGCAAGCGTCTGCGCGTCGACGGCGAGTCGTTCGTCGTAGGCGAGACCGCACCCTCCGGGACCGTTCGGGTGACCGACGCGACCGCCGTCACCGTCGACCCCGAGCCGGCGACCGTCGACGGGACCGACGAGACCATCGACGAGGAGCCGACCGGCACGACCTACGAGGACATCGGCGGCCTCGACGAGGAACTGGACCTGGTGCGGGAGACGGTCGAACTCCCGCTCTCCGAGCCCGAGACATTCGCGGACCTCGGGGTCGACCCGCCGAAGGGCGTCCTGCTGTACGGGCCGCCAGGGACGGGCAAGACGCTGATCGCCCGCGCGGTCGCCAACGAGGTCGACGCCTACTTCGACACCATCTCCGGCCCGGAGGTCGTCTCCAAGTACAAGGGCGAGTCCGAACAGCGCCTCCGGCGGGCCTTCGAGGCGGCGGCCGAGAACGCCCCCGCGGTCCTGTTCATCGACGAGATCGACTCCATCGCCGGCGCCCGCGACGAGGACGCCGACATGGAGAACCGCGTGGTCGCGCAGCTGCTGACGCTGATGGACGGCCTCGACACCGACGAGGGGGTGGTTGTGGTCGGCGCGACCAACCGCGTCGACGACGTCGACCCCGCGCTCCGGCGGGGCGGCCGGTTCGACCGCGAGATCGAGGTCGGCGTCCCCGACGAGGCCGGCCGGCGGGAGATCCTCACGGTCCACACCCGCGAGATGCCACTCGCCGCGGACGTCGACCTCGACGAGGTCGCCGCCCGGACCCACGGCTTCGTCGGCGCGGACCTGGCCTCGCTGGCCCGCGAGGCCGCGATGAGCGCCCTCCGCCGGGGCGGGGACGGCGAGGGTGAGCGCGAGGGAGCGCCCGAGGTGACGGCGGCCGATTTCGAGCGCGCGCTCGCGGCCGTCGACCCCTCGGCGATGCGGGAGTACGTCGCCGAGTCCCCCGACGAGACCTTCGCCGACGTGGGCGGGCTCGGGGACACCAAAGACCGGCTCCGGGAGGCCGTCGAGTGGCCCCTCTCCTATGGCCCGCTGTTCGAGGCCGCCGGCGCCGACCCGCCCTCCGGCGTCCTGCTGTACGGGCCGCCCGGCACCGGCAAGACGCTGCTCGCACGGGCGGTCGCGGGTGAGAGCGGGGTCAACTTCCTGCGGGTTGCCGGCCCGGAGCTGCTGGACCGGTACGTCGGCGAGAGCGAGGAGGCCGTCCGGGAGGTCTTCGAGCGGGCCAGACAGACCGCCCCCGCGGTCGTCTTCCTCGACGAGGTCGACGCCGTCGCCGGCCGGCGCGGCGAGACCGGCGAGGTGACCGACCGGGTCGTCTCACAACTCCTGACCGAACTCGACCGGGCGGCCGACCACCCCTCGCTTCTGGTGCTCGCGGCCACCAACCGCAAGGACAGCCTCGACCCCGCCCTCCTCCGGCCCGGACGCCTGGAACGCCACATCGAGGTCCCCCTTCCCGACGAGGCCGCGCGCCGCGAGATCCTCGCAGTCCACGCCCGGGAGACGCCACTCGCCGCGGACGTCGACCTCGATGCCGTGGCCGCGGAGACGGCGGGATTCTCGGGGGCTCAGCTCGAGGCGCTGGTCCGGGACGCCTCCCTCCGGGCGGTCCGTGAGGTCGTCGAGACTGTCGAGCCAGAGGAAGCGGGCGAGCACACCGACCGCGTGACCGTCACCCGCGAGCACGTCGACGCCGCCCTGGCTGCCCTCCGGGCGTCAGCGAACCCCGAGTGACGCCGGTCCGTCTCCGCATCTGTCCCGTGGTATCGCCCACCACACGGCTTATTCGAACGCGGTGACAACACAGCGTCATGAGCGGGGAGTCAACCACACAGCGGGAATCCGAGGTACACGGCCACTACGTCGACGGCGAGTTCAGGGGCGGCGACGGCGACACGTTCGAGAGCCTCAACCCGGCGACCGGGGACACTATCGGAACGTTTCGGCGCGGGACCGAAAGCGACGTCCGCGCGGCGACGGAAGCCGCCGAGCGGGCCTTCGAGGAGTGGCGCGGCCTCTCCTACATCGACCGCGCGGAGTTCCTCTGGGAGGTGTTTCACGAGCTGCGCGACCGCCACGAGGAGCTCGGCGAGGTCGTCACCCGGGAGTGTGGCAAGGAGATCGGGGAAGGGAAAGCCGACGTCACCGAGGCCTGGCACATGGTCGAGTGGGCGGCGGGCAACGCCCGCCACCCTCACGGCGACGTCGTCCCCTCGGAGGTCGCGGGGAAGGACGCCTACATGCGCCGGAAGCCCCGCGGCGTGGTGGGCTGTATCACGCCCTGGAACTTCCCGGTCGCGATCCCCTTCTGGCACATGGCGACCTCGCTGGTGGAGGGCAACACCGTCGTCTGGAAGCCCGCCGAGCAGACCCCCTACTGCGGCCAGGTCATCGCCGAGATCTTCGACGACGCAGGCGTTCCACCCGGAGTCTTCAATCTCGTCCAGGGCCACGGCGACGCCGGTGCGGCCATCGTCGAGGACGACCGCGTCGACACCGTCCTCTTCACAGGGTCGGCGGAGGTCGGCCACGGCGTCGCCGAGCGGGTCGCCGCCCAGCCGGGGAAGAACGCCTCCTGTGAGATGGGCGGGAAGAACGCGCTCGTGGTCACCGCCGAGGCCGACATGGACATCGCGGTCCGCGCCGCCGTCATGTCCAGCTTCAAGACGACCGGCCAGCGCTGTGTCTCGACGGAGCGACTCATCGTCCACGAGGACGTCTACGAGGAGTTCAAGCGGGAGTTCGTCGACCTCGCCGAGCGGGTGGCGGTCGGCGACCCGCTCGACGAGGGCACCTTCATGGGGCCGCTGGTCGACGCCGAGCAGGTCGAGAAGTTCCACGAGTACAACGAGATCGCCCGCGAGGAGGGGGTCGACGTGCTGGTCGACCGTGCCGAGCTGGACCCGGATGGGGTTCCGGATGGGCACGGAGACGGGTTCTGGGCAGGGCCGTTCGTCTACGAAACCGAGTGGGACACCGACAAGCGGTGTCTCACCGAGGAGGTGTTTGGTCCCCACGTCGCGCTGGTCGAGTATTCGGGCGACGTCGACCGGGGTATCGAGATCCACAACGACGTGGCCTACGGACTGACGGGGGCGGTCATCAGCGAGGACTACCGGGAGGTAAACCGCTACCGGGACCGCGCGGAGGTCGGGCTCGCGTACGCCAATCTCCCCTGCATCGGCGCCGAGGTCCAGCTCCCCTTCGGCGGGGTCAAGCGGTCGGGCGTCGGCGCGCCCCACGCCCGGGAGGCCATCGAGGCCGTCACCGAACGGACGGCGTGGACCGTCAACAACGAGGAGGACATCGAGATGGCACAGGGACTCTCGGCGGACATCACCACGGAGTGAGCGCCTCGGCAGGGCGATACTGTATCGAAAGGCGAGGGGCGTCGAGGAGGCGACGGGAGTGGGCTGTCCGGACAGCCCGACGATGCCGGGTGGTCGGGAGCCCGCGAGGCCGAGCAGTGTGCCGGCGTCGACGTGAAAAGCGCCTCGCCGGCACCGGAACGGTCGGCCGCCGGAACTATAAATTCCCCGCAACCGTCCGCACGCTGGCCCGCCCGTCGGTCCGCACCGCTCCGATGGAGCGCCTCAGTACCGCAGGCCCAGGTCCTCGTGGAGCGCGCGCTCGAGGTTGTCGAACTCGGCTTCGAGGTTGCGCTTGAAGAAGCGTTCGACTCCGGGGAGTTTGCCGTCGACGACGAAGCGGTTGGTCAGCCGGGTGTCGCCGTCCCGTTCCTCGAGGGTGTGCTCGCCGACGACGCGCATCACCTTCGAGTTTCCGACGAACTCGACGTACCGCGGGGGGTCCCGCTCGCGGTCCTCGGTCTCGACACGGACCGTCCGGTTTATGACGGGGATGGGAAGCCTGACGTGCCAGACGGCCTTTCCGTCGCCGAGGTCCTCGTAGTCGGTCACGACGCTGATCGACCGGGCGCGCTTCTCGGGGTCGGCGATGAATCCCCACACGTCTGCCGGGGGTGCTGGCACGTCGACGACACGCTCGACCCGGACAGTCATGGACGAGGGTTGCTCCCCCGGGGTGAAAAACCCGTCAATCCCCCGGTCAGCTCCGCGTGACCCGCCAGGTGGTCGAGCGGGCCCGTCCCCACTTCTCTATGTCGACGTCGACCTCCTCCTCCTCTTCGGCGAGTTTGGGTAGGCGCGCACCAACCTGCTTCGACGAGAGCCCGAGCTGGCTGGCGATGTTTTTCGCCCGGACGTACGCCTCCCCGCCCGAGACTTTCTCGCGGAGAACCTCCAGGATCTTCCGGTCCTCCTCGCTGAGCTCTGCCATTGACGGATGTAGGGGCCGTACGCTCTTAACGGTTATTGGAGCGGGCGCGGACAACTGGCGTCTGCGCTCGCCCGTGGGCGTCGTCCAGGGTCACTCGTAGACGTGAAGGGCGGCGATGGCCAGCCCGCCGGCGAGCATCGCGACGGCCATCCCCAGTCCCGCGACCAGCTGCATGTCGCTGCCCCCGACGGCGTCCATGTAGGAGGAGACAGTCGTCACCAGGGCCGCGAGCACGGCGATCGTCCCGAAGACGAACGCGAGCCCGGTTCCCATATCCGACCGCCCCGCGAGTTCTGCCATACCTGGAGCCTTTCCCGACGGCCACTTAGTTCGCTCGGTTCACCCGGTCAGCCGGGAGAGCCGCCCGGCTGGTCGCGGTGTTCGCTCAGCTGATCGTGGTGTGGGCGTCCTCCTCGTTCTGTGCGAGGTTGGTCGCGATCTCTGCATTGCGGACCGCGTACTGGGCGGTCTGCTGGAGGCTCACGAGCACCTCGCGGGTCTCCAGCAGGTGGCGGTTGTCCATCTCCGGCAGGTCGGCGAGGATCTCCTCCTCGCGGTCCTCGATGTCGGCGAAGCGCTCGCGCACCTCGATGGTCGTGTCGAAGTTCCGGTCCACGGCGGCCTCGACCGCCAGCTCGGTGATCTCGTTGACCTCGTCCGTGAAATCCCGGATCCGGCGCATCGTGTCGTTGTCGACGTTGAGCGCGTTGTCCTCCGCGGCCAGCGCGATGTCCGCGATGTCCTCGGCGTTGTCCGCGGTGAGTTCGAGGTTCTTGGCGATCGAGCGGTAGCCGATCAGCGGAAACCCGTCCTCGAGCCCCACCGCCCGGGCCAGCGTTGGGTTCTGGTAGGCCGTGAAGATCAAGCGCAGGAGCAACACGAAGATCTTGTTGGCCTGGCGCTCCCGGTTGAGCGCGCGCTGGGCGAGGTCGGGGTTGTTGTGGGCCAGTGCCTTCACCGCCTCGTTGCGCATCGTCGACCCCGTCGACTCCAGCCGTTCCAGCAGGTTGTCGAGCGTGAAATCCTCCGGGTCAACCGAACACCGGATCGCGATGCTGTCCGGCGTCTCCTCGATCACGCCCAGCCCCATCAGCTGGGTCTCGGCGTTGTAGACGGCGTTGATGTGCGTACTCTCCAGCGTCTCCCCCTCGGGTGCCTCGACGTGGATGATCCGCCGCCCCAGCACGTACTGGGCGACGATGGCCCGCTCGACGGCGTCGGCGTCCAGCCCCTCGGCGCTGATCACCGCCTCCGTGTCCTCGGTCTGGACGGACTCGGGCATCACGGTGAGCGCCCCTTTCCCCCCGACCCGCAGCGACACCTCGTCGCCCTTCTCGACGTCGTGTGCGCCGGCCCACTCCGCGGGCAGCGTCATCGCGAGCGTCGACGGCCCCAGCCGCTGGACTTTGCGCGTCTCCATACCGACCCCTGGAGCCGGAGTGCCTTAACCTTATCATTACAGCCTAATATGCAGGGAAGACCGTGACCGATCTTGGGGTACCACTTAGGTCAGACGACCTCCACGAGCCGGGTCTCGAACCGGCCGACCCGGACCCGCCGCCAGCCCCGCAACTCCTCGTCCAGGTCGGGGTCGCCGGTGTCGACTCTGAGGACGCCGACCTCGGCCAGTTTCGCCCGGGAGGCCACGACCGAAAGTTCGGAACGCCGGAGCACAGCCGGCGATAGCTGCTGGTTTCCTCTCCCGAGCACGAACCCCTGGCCGCCGACCGGCGAGACGACCACGACGTTGTCCTCCCCCAGCGCCGCCAGGATATCCGACTCGGCGGCGTCGCGGGCGAGTACCTCGCCGTCCCGGTAGACGTCCACCCCCAGGGCGGTGCCGTCGATCCCCAGTCGCTCCTTGACCTCGCCGAGCGTGCCTCCCGGTCCCAGGACGTACGTCACCCCCGGATCCATGTCCTCGACGAAGCCCGCGGCGAGCCCCTCGACACTCCCGCCGGAGAGCTGTTTGCTCGCCTGGCGCTCCTCCGCGACCGGGACTCTCGCGACCGCCCGCAACTCCGTCCGGACCTCGCCGGCCCTGTAGTCGTCCTCGTCGATGTCGTTGACCTCGGCGCGTTCGGTCTCGTCGAACGTCGCCGCCACCCGGCCGGCGGCCTCCGGGGAGACGCCGAACACCGAGGAGTACACCTTCACGCCCGCCGGCACGCCGAAGATGGGCGTCTCGTCGTCCATCCCGGCGAGCGTCTCCGCGACGTCGGCTGCCGTCCCGTCCCCGCCGACGAACAGGATGATGTCGACCCCTTCCTCGACGAACTGCCGGACGGCGTCGTGGGTGTCTGTAGCCGTCGTCTCGCCGACCGTCGCGTCGGCTCCGGCCTCGGGTTCGCCCACGACGACCGGGTCCAGGCCGGCCTCCCGGGCCGCCTCCGCGCCCATGACGCCGGCGTAGGCCAGCACCCGGAGCGGCTCGCCGGTGGCTGCCATCGCCTCGAGGGCCTGACGGGCGCGGTCGGGTGCGCGCGGCTCGGCGCCCCGCTTGCGTGCCTCGTCGACCTTCCCGTCGGTGCCCTTCAGCCCGACCCGGCCACCCATCCCGGCGACCGGGTTGACGACGACCCCGACGGTGCGCATACCCGGGATTGGCCGACCGCGGGCAAAAGCGAACCGGAACGGTTTACACCCAGGGCTGGCAACCGCCGACCATGACGCTGCTGACCGCGGCCGGCGAGGTTACCGTGCAGACCGGCGTTATCGACGTCGTTGGCTGGGCGCTGACGCTGGGCGGGGTCTTAGTCACCGCGCTGTGGCTCCGCCACCTCTCCCGGTAGCCCCCCGGACTCCCGACAGTCCCGCCCGCCTACCCGGCGGGTTCGACCCGCTCGCGCAACCACGCCGCCGCGCTCGCGACAGCCCTCTCGTCGCTCCCTCTCACTTTCAGCCGCACCGTCTCCCCCGGGTAGCTCCCCACGTCGACGTCGAACTCCTCGCGGACCCGCGCCACCCGGTCGACGAGCCTGCTCTCGGGCTCGTCGGCCACGACGGTCTCGGTGTATATCGGTTCGCCCTCGAACCGGTCGGCGACGAGTTCGAACATCGCCTTCATCTCCGCCGGCACTCCCGGGAGGACGTAGACGGTCCCGATGACACAGCCGGGGGCGACCCCCTCGGGGTTCTCGAGCATCTCCGCGCCCCTGGGGATGTGTGCCGTCCCCTCGGAGAGGTCCTCGCGGGCGTAGCCGTCCTCGGCAAGCCACTCGTAGACCGCCTCGCTCTCGGCGGTCTCGGTCCCGAACGCGGCCGCCACCGCGTCCATCGTCAGGTCGTCGTGGGTGGGGCCCAGCCCGCCCGTGACCAGCACCGCGTCGTACTCCGCGCGGTACTCGTTGACGACCCTGGCGATGTCTCCCTCCCGGTCGGGGACGACGGTCACCCGCTCAACGTCGACGCCGCGGTCGGCCAGCTTCCGACCCAGCCACGCGGCGTTCGTGTTGACGGTGTCGCCGGCCAGCAGTTCGTCGCCGACGGTCACCAGCGCGACGCGCATACCCTCGGTAGGGCCGAGGCGGTGAAAGGTTCACCGGCTCCCGGCCGGGGCGGCCTGAAAAGGGGCGAGGCGGCAGACGCTACCGCATCCCGGGAGGCGGCCCGTCGTCGGTCGGGTCGTCCTCGTAGTCCACGTCCAGCCCCAGCTCCTCGCGCTTTTTCTCGAGCTGGCGGATCTGTCTGAGGTAGTAGACAAGCCCGCCGACCCCGAGGGTCACGGATATCACCGCGATCCCCCCGAAGATCCAGAGGTCGCGCTGGAGGTAGTAGCGGACGCTGATGGCCCCCTCCGAGAGGTCGTTCCACCGCAGCGTCATCCGGTCGTCGGCGACGCTGGTCTCGTAGCCCCCGGGGTCGGCGTGTGAGAGGATGGGGACGCCGACCCGGGTGCTCGGAGGCAGACGGACGCTGTAGGAGCCCTCGGCGAAGACGGGCAGAGTGAACTGGTTACCGACACGCTCGGCGGTGTAGCCGACCTTCCCGGCCTCCGCAGGGAGGTTGATCTGCGTGCGCTCGGCCTCCAGCGTCGCCGAGAGGTTCCCCTCGCTGGCGTTCACCACGGTGCCGTTGGGGTACCGGAACTGCAGCGCCGAGATCCGCACCGCGCCGTCGCCGCCGAGGGCGCTGCGCTGGTAGATCTCCAGCGTCGACGTGTTCGTGAGATTGACCACAGTCTGGTAGGAGGCGTCGCTCACGTCCACGGCCACCGTCGCGTTCGTCTCCCAGTCGTACTCGGCGTCCGCGCTCAGGTCCTCTTCCGGGACCTGCGTCGAGCCGGCACAGCCGCTCAACACGAGAAGCGCGAGCAGCCCTCCGAGCGCGAGCGTCCTCCGGTTCATGAGTTATGGCACGACGGCGAGCAGTTCCGAGCGGAGATACCCCCCGATACTCGCCAGCAGCCCCGGCGGGTCAGTCCCCTCGGCACAGACGATGCTCCCCTCGAGCAGGCCCAGCCGCTCGACGGTCAGGATGTCGTCGGCGTGGCCGGCGCGGTTGACCGTCGCCCGGATCTCGGCGCGGGTGGCGCTGTTGACGTTGACCCGTCCGGTCCCGCGGGTCCACTCGTAGAGGCGGTCGCGTTCCTCCTCTGCCAGCCGCGGCGGGTCGCCGTAGACGAAACGCAGCGGCAGGTGCTGGACGAGGCCGAAGCGCTGGCGGACCTGCGCGGGCGTCCCCTGGCCGAGCCCGAGTTCGTCGGCGGGGACCTGAACCTCCCGGCCGGCGTCGAGCACGAAGCCGTCGCCGTCCCAGGACTCGAGGGTCCCGACGTAGGTCTCGCCTTCCTCCAGATGGGGGGTGATCTCTCCCCACCGCTCCCGGAGGACGTTCCGGGCGGCGACGGCGTCCGGTCCCTCGACGGTCACCGCCGGGAAGCCGTCATCCCGGACGCCGACCTCGTACTCGACGTCCAGGTCCCCGACGTCGTCCGCGACCATCGAAGCCAGCCCGTCCAGCGCCCGCTCGCGGGCCTCGCCGTCGACGTAACACTTCGTTGCGAGTACGACCATCAGACCTCGGCGTCTGCGGGGTCGGTGTTGAGTTCGTCGCTGAGCGCTTCGATCCGGTCGTCCATCGCCTCCACGAGACGGGTGTTCTCCAGGGCCTCGAGGTCGCTGCCACACTGGGGACACTCGAAGCCGAAGTCCATCGCCTCGCCGAACTCGAATCGGAGGCCGTCGGTCTCACAGAGGTAGAACTCGTGGTCGAGCTCGTACTGCCGGCGCTCGTGAAGCCCGGCGAGCAGTCGCTCCATCTCCTCTTCGAGCTGTTCGGGGATGTCCTCGTACTGGAAGGTCCAGAGGTAGGTCAGCCACCCCGAGTCCTCGTCGCGCAGCCGCCGGTAGCTCGCCAGGTCGTTCTCGTAGAGGATGAACAGCGCCCGGCGGACGTCGTTGAGCTCCAGGCCCAGCTCCTCCGCGAGCTCCTCGTCGGTCACCTCGCCGTCCGGCGGGGCTGCCGCGACCGGCATCCCCTTGGGACCGACCAGCTCGTGGAGGTACTTCTGTATCACGGGGTCCTCGAGGAGTTCCTCAAAAGCCATTACCGAATCTGGAGGGTGTCACGCGGTTAAAACCATCGGGTCGTCGACTCCACCCACCGGAGCCGAGCGCCGCGGGCTCCCGCCGCTGCCCCGTCACTCGCGGTCACTCTCTCCCGCGCTCTTCGACCCGCTTGCCCTCCGCCTGCGGGACCACCTTGCGGTCGGCGTCCTCCCACTCCCGGTCGAGTTCGGCGCCCTCGAACAGCCGGTCCAGAAAGACCGCCAGCGAGGCGACTTCGGAGTGGGGCTGGTTCGTGACTGCGAGGTTCCAGTCGGCGGCCTCGTAGACGTCCCAGGGCACCTTTTCGGCCCCGACGACCACGAGCAGCGGCCCCGAGCGGTGGGCCTCGCGCACGTCGGCTATCTCCTCCTGGACTGGCAGCCCGTACATCGTGAGGTGGACGACTACGCCCTCCCACTCCTCGATGACCGCGACCGGGGAGTCCGTCGTATCGACGCCGAACGGGCCACCGAAGCGGTCGGTGATATCCTCCACGGTGTCGGCGCGGCTGGTGCCCTCGCCGGCGAGGATGACCCGGTCGGCACCCAGCGCCCGCGCGGTCAGGCCGACGTGGGTTGTCATCCGCTCGTCCCTGCCCGGGCGGTGGCCGAGCCGCAGGACCGCGACCTCGGGCGAGCCCCGCATCAGAGCCGCTCCTCGATGGCCGACCGGACCGTCTCGACCGTCGAGTCGCCGAAGCCGCTGGTGACCACCTCGCCGTTCACGACGAAGCCCGGCGTCCCCTCGACGCCCGCGTCGATCCCGCGCTGGCGGTCGCCCATCACGGTGTCAGTGTACGCCCGGTCCACGGCGTCCGTCCGGACCGGCTCGCCCTCGTAGTCGAGTTCGACGGCCACCTCGGCGTACAGCCCGGGGGTCTCCGAACCCAGCGCGTCCTGGTTCGCGAAGAGCGCGTCGGCGTACGTCCAGAACGCCTCCCGGCCGTGGCGAGTCTGGACTGCGCGGGCGGCGTTCGCGGCCTCGAAGGACTCGGGGTCGAGAACGGGGATCGGGAGGTCGCGGTGCTCGTAGCGGATCTGACCCGTGTCCACGAACGCCTCGGCGAGCGCGGGGTACCCGTTCTCGCTGTAGTCCCGGCAGTGCGGGCAGGCGAAGTCCTCGTAGACGGCCAGCGTCACGTCGGCCTCCGGGTCGCCCCTGACCGGTGGCGATAGCTGGCCGGCGGGGGTCTCCTCGCTACCGTTCCCGTCGCCGCCCCCGTCGCTGTTTCCGTCTCCGTTTCCGCCGCCTCCCTGGCCGTCGGTGGTCGGCGTCGACCCGCCACCGGTGCAGCCGGCGAGGCCGACGATTCCCGTGACTCCGGCCGCAGCGAGGACCTGCCGCCGGGTGGGCGTCTCGCGCATGGCGGGTCTCGGCGCCCGCCGAGGATATATCCTCCGACAGCGGGCGGTGGCGGTGTCCCCGAAATAGCCGGTCCCGGGGGAGAGCTTTTTCCTGCTGGCGCCGCGAGAGTCCGGTGATGAACCTAGAGGAGCATGCCGAGGAGCTCGCCTCCGACCTCGGCGTCGACAAAGAGGAGGTCAAACGCGACCTGGAGAACCTGGTGGAGTACAGCGTCCCTGTCGACGAGGCGAAGGGGAACCTCCGCCGGAAGTACGGCGACGGCGGTGGCGGCGACGCCACCCCCGCGAGCAAGGACGTCGCCGACGTCGAGACGGGCGACTCGAACGTCTCGGTCACCGCGGTCGTGCTCACGGTCGGAAAGCGGTCGATCCGCTACCAGGGCGAAGACCAGGTGATCTACGAGGGACAGCTTGCCGACGGGACCGGCCGGATCGACTTCACCTCGTGGGTCGAGTTCGAGTACGAACCCGGCGACACGCTCCGGCTCGGCAACGCCGGCGTCCGCGAGTGGGAGGGCGACCCCGAACTCAATATCGGTCAGGAAACCAGCGTCGAGACTGTCGACGAGTCCCTCGACATCGGCGCGGACGAGGTCGGCGGCGACAGGGGTCTGGCGAAGCTGGCACCGGGGGACCGCGGCGTCAACGTCGAAGTCACGCCCATAGAGGTCGAGTCGAAGGTCATCGACGGCCGTGACGGCGAGACGGAGATCCTCAGCGGCGTCCTCGCCGACGAGACCGCCCGGCTGCCCTTCACCGACTGGGACCCGCATCCCGAGGTCGAGGAAGGCGCGTCCGTGCGGGTCGAGAACGCCTACGTCCGGGAGTTCCGTGGCGCTCCATCGGTCAACATCTCCGAGTTCTCGACAGTCCGCGCGCTCGAGCGGACCGTTGAGGCGACGGAGTCCGCCCCCAGCCTCGACATCGGCGAGGCCGTCGACTCCGGCGGCCTCTTCGACGTGGAGGTGACCGGCAACGTCGTCGGCGTCCGCGACGGCTCCGGGCTGGTCGAGCGCTGCCCGGAGTGTGGCCGGGTCACGCAGGGAGGCCAGTGCCGCCAGCACGGCGCGGTCGACGTCGAGGACGACCTCCGGACGAAGCTCATCTTCGACGACGGGACCGGGACGCTGACAGTCGTCCTCGACGACGAACTGACCGCCGAGGTCTACGGCGGGGGCCTCGACGAGGCCCGCGAACACGCCCGCGACGCGATGGACCGCGAGGTCGTGGCCGACGCGATCCGCGAGACGCTCGTCGGTCGTGAGTTCCGGACACGGGGCTCGCTCAGCGTCGACGACTTCGGGGCGACACTCGACGCCTCGGAGTTCGCCGAAACCGACGGCGACCCCGCGGCCCGCGCCGAGGCGCTACTCGCGGAGGTGGGCGAATGAGCGACTCCGACGGGCCCGGTCGTCGGGAGGTGGCCCACCGGCTGTTCGCCGCCGAGTTCGAGGACGCCGACCTCTCCTACTCGGAGAGCGACGAGGAGCGCGCGCCAAACTACGTCGTCACGCCCTCCGGTGCCCGCGTGAACCGGCTGTTCGCCGTCGGCGTGCTGACCGAGGTCGAACAGGTCTCCGAGGACGTGCTCCGGGGTCGGGTGGTCGACCCGACAGGTGCGTTCGTGCTCTACGCCGGCCAGTACCAGCCCGACGAGCAGGCCTTCCTGGACCGCGCCGAGCCCCCGATGTTCGTCGCCGTGACGGGAAAAGCGCGCACGTTCCAGCCCGACGACGCCGACACGGTCTACACCTCGGTCCGCCCCGAGACGATAAGCGAGGTCGACGCCGATACACGGGACCGCTGGACGGTCGACGCCGCCGAGCGGACCCTCGACCGGGTCGCCACGTTCGCCGCCGCAGCCCGGATGGACGAACGCGGGGACGCCCTCGCGAGCGCGCTGGGCGAGCAGGGTATCGACGAGAGCCTCGCCGAGGGAATCGCCCTCGCGCTGGAGCACTACGGGACGACCGGCACCTACCTCGCCGCCCTCCGCGAGCTGGCGCTCGACGCCGCCAGGGTCGTCGCCGGGCAACGCGAGGAGGTCGAACCGCTCACCGTCGACCCCGGGGCGGGCGACGACGGGGCGCTCGCCGACCTCGCGGCGGACCTGGAGGGAGGCGAGGACCCGACGGAGCCGGCCGCGACGCCGGAAGCGGGGACTGACGTCGAGGACGAGACCGCCGCCACACCGACGGGGGAGGACGGTGTCGAAACCGCGGAGACGACGGCGTCAGCAGGGACAGACTCGGACGAGTCGACAGAGGCTGCGGAACCGTCGGCGGCGACGACGTCGGGAACCGCCGCGGCGACCGACGCGAGCGAGGCGGCCGAAGCGACCGGAGCCACCGAGGTAGCCGAGACCACGGAAACAGCCGGAGCGACAGCCGAGTCGACCGCGGGGTCGGACGCGACGGCGGAGGACGCGGGCGAAGCGACGGGGACCGAAGCCGTCGGCGACGCCGACAGCTCCGGGGACATCGGCGACTTCGAGGGCGGTGCCCTCGGGAGCGGCGAAGCCGAGGAGGCCGTCGACGACTTCGAGCCAGAGGAGTTCGAGCTCGACGAGGAGGAACGCGAGGAGATCGAGGAGGAGTACGGCACGGACTTCCAGAGCGGGGCCGAGGTCGACGAGCCCGGCGAGGCCGGCATCGAGACGCCGGACACCGAGTCGGAGATGACAGGAACCCAGAGTGAGGAGCCGGCTGCCAGCGGGGAGCCGGAGCCGGAGCCCGAGCCGGAGGCGGTACCCGAACCCGACACCACACCTGAGTCGGGTGCGGGGGCCGACACCGAAACCGGGACCGACGCCGGAGGTGGAGCCGACGACGGCGGCGGCGAGGACACGGCAGACACCGAGGCGCTCGAGGGTGAGGAGCTCGAGGACGCCGTCGTCGACCTGATGGGCGACCTGGACGAGGGCGACGGCGTGGCCCGCGAGGAACTCGTCGGGGCCGCAACCGAGCAGTACGGCGCCGACGCCGGCGCCGTCGAGGACGCCATCCAGGACGCGCTGATGGGCGGCCGGTGTTACGAGCCGGACGACGGCACGCTCAAGCCGATCTGATGGCGGCCGTCGAGCCGGTCCCCGGCGCGCCCGCAGCGGTCGTCACGACCGCGGGCGAGCGCCTGCTCGTCGTCGCGGACTACCACGCCGGCATCGAGGCGGTGTTGCGAAGCGAGGGTGTCGAACTCGACAGCGGCGCGCCCCGGCGCCGCGAGCGCCTGCTCGGGCTCGTCGCCGAGACCGGCGCCGACCGGCTGGTCGTGCTCGGCGACCTGACCCACGCCGTCGGCGACCCGTGGGGCGCCGAGCGGGAGGAACTCGCGGCGCTCTTCGACGCTCTGGGGGCCCCCACGCTGCTCGTCAAAGGCAACCACGACGGCGAGATAGAGCCGGTCATCGAAGACCTCGCGGTGGACGTGACCGTCGCGCCGGCGGCCGGCACGCGCGTGGGAGCTGTCGGCTTCGCTCACGGTCACACCTGGCCCAGCCCCGAGGTGCTGGCCGCCGAGACGGTCTGTACGGCCCACGAGCATCCGGTGGTGCGCCTGGAGGACGAGGTCGGCGGCGGCCGCAGGGAGCGGGTCTGGCTGCGGGGCCGACTCGCCCCCGCGCCGTTCCGCGAGCACCACGGCGAGGGAACCGAGGTGGGCGAGGAACTCGTGGTCTTCCCGGCGTTCAACGACACCTCCGGCGGCACGTGGGTCAACGTCGCCGGCCAGGACTTCCTGTCGCCGTTTCTTCCCGAGGGGCTGGCTGACGGGCAGGCCTACCTCCTCGACGGGACGCGGCTGGGTCGGTACGACCGGGTGTAAACCCGGGTAAACTCGAAACCTGACCGCTGCTATCAAAGGGAAGACAGCCAGAGCGGTTCTGTCTCCGCGGGGTCGAACTCCATCGCCTCGATGCGCGCGACGGCGGTCCGAACCGCTCCACCGGTCATCCCCTGCGGAGCGACGAAAACCGGAGCCGTCGCGTCCACCTCGGCGAAGTCTTTCACGTCGGTCGAGAGGATGGCAAAATCCTCTGTCTCCGCGAATTCGACGAGAGTGTCGTCGGGTGCCTCGGGTCCGATCGCAGCCACATCGCGGCTGTATCTGACCTCGTGTCCGTCGCCACGGAGCGCGGCGACGTATTCAGCAGGAACGTTCGCGTCTGCCAGGATCCGCATCCTCAATCGGCCCGCTCGCTCCGTTCGACTTCCCTGCGCTCGCTATCGAGAAGCTCTTTCGTCGCCTGTTCGCCCTCCCGGCGGGCGGCCGCAGCCTCTCGCTCCCGGGATTCGAACTCGTCGCGGTGGTCGTAGTAGTAGGCAAGGGCGCGGAACAGGTCGGCCATCGCGACATCGTACTCGCCCGCGACGACGTGAGGGTCCTCGCCGCCGTCGATGACGCGGCGCTTGACGTCGAGCACTGCGACCCGGGTCCCCTCGATCCGGGGCTCGCCGGAGCGAACGTCGTCGTCACGTACGATACTGGCCATATCGACCTCTAGCTCGTGGCCGGGTTTAATAGCTCGGACGGGGTAGCGTCGGATTCCTGCCCACCGAGGTGCGACGGGCTTTTTCGCTCGAGACACCTACGAACTGACGATGAGCGACGGGGAGATGCGCGAGAGCCGCGGGGAGGACGGCGCTTTCGGCAGGCTCGGTGCGGAGGTGCGTTCGGCCCTCTCCGAGCGGGGCTTCGAGACGCCAACGGAGCCCCAGCGCCGCGCCATCCCCCCGCTGGTCGAGGGCCGGGACACCCTGGTGGTTGCGCCCACCGGAACCGGGAAGACCGAGACCGCGATGCTCCCCGTCTTCGATTCGCTCGCTTGCGAAGAGCGGTTCGGTATCGGCGCGCTGTACATCACGCCGCTGCGCGCACTCAACCGCGACATGCGCGACCGGCTGGAGTGGTGGGGCGAGACCCTGGGTCTGGAGGTCGACGTCCGCCACGGCGACACCACCGACTACCGGCGCCAGCAGCAGGCGAACGACCCGCCCGACGTGCTGGTCACGACCCCCGAGACCCTCCAGGCGATGCTCACCGGCGAGAAGCTCCGGGTCGCCCTGGAGGACGTCGAGCACGTCGTCGTCGACGAGGTGCACGAACTGGCGGTCTCCAAGCGCGGCGCCCAGCTGACGGTCGGGCTGGAGCGGCTGCGGGAACTCGCGGGCCCCTTCCAGCGCGTCGGCCTGTCGGCGACCGTCGGCGACCCCGCAGAGGTCGGCCGCTTCCTGACCGGCGACCGCGGCTGTGAAATCGCCGAGGTCGACGTCGGCAGCCGCCTGGAGGTCGACGTCCTGGCGCCGGAGGTGACGGAGACTGACGAGGCACTGGCGAGTGAGTTGATGACCGACGCCGAGGTGGCGAGTCACGTCCGGGCGATCGACGACCTGGTGACCGACCACGAAGCAACCCTGATATTCGTCAACACTCGACAGACCGCGGAGGCACTGGGCTCCCGGCTCAAGGAGTACGGCACGGACGTGGGTATCCACCACGGCTCGCTGGCCCGCGAGACCCGCGTCGACGTGGAGTCGCGGTTCAAGGACGGCGAACTGTCGGCGCTGTTGTGTACCTCCTCGATGGAGCTGGGGATCGACGTGGGCCACGTCGACCACGTGGTCCAGTACAACAGCCCCCGGCAGGTGACCCGTCTGCTCCAGCGTGTCGGGCGGGCGGGCCACCGCCGGGATCTCGTCTCCTCGGGGACGGTCGTGACCAGCCACCCCGACGACGTGCTCGAGTCGGTGGCCATCGCCCGCCAGGCTCGCAGCGGTGAGGTCGAGCCCGCGGCCATCCACGACGGCTCGCTGGATACCGTCGCCAACCAGGTCGTGGGCCTGGTGATGGACTTCGGCGAGGTGTCGGCGATGCGGGCCTACGAGGTGATCACCCGCGCGTACCCGTTCCGTGACCTCGACACTGCGGAGTTCCGGGAGGTCGTCCGCGAGCTCGCGGGCAACCGCGTCGTCTGGCTCGAAGAGGAGGAAGACAGCATCCAGAAGCGGAGCGGTACCTGGCAGTACTTCTATCAGAACCTCTCGATGATCCCCGACGAGACCACCTACGACGTCGAGGACGTGGCCAGCGGCTCGCGGGTCGGGACGCTGGACGAGCGCTTCGTCGTCAACTTCGCGGCCCCGGGCGAGGTGTTCATCCAGCGCGGGGAGATGTGGCGGATCACCGAGATCGACGAGGAGGAGGAGACGGTGACGGTCTCGCCCATCGAGGACCCCGCCGGCGAGGTCCCCTCCTGGACCGGCCAGGAGATCCCAGTCCCACAGTCGGTGGCCCGGGAGGTCGGGGAGATCCGTCGCGTGGCGGGCGCGCAGCTGGAGGGTGCAGGGGTCGGAGCCGGCGTGGATGCTGTCGCACGTGACCTCACGCGCCGCTACGCGGTCGACGAGGACACCGTCGCGACCGGCCTCTCACAGCTCGCCGAGCACGCACCCGCTCACCCGGTCCCGACGGACAGCCGGGTCGTCGTCGAGCACACCGGGCGGGCAATCGTGGTCAACGCCTGTTTCGGTCACACGGTCAACGAGACGCTGGGTCGGGTGCTCTCGGCGCTGCTGGGCCAGCGGACCGGCACCAGCGTCGCCATGGAGGTCGACCCCTACCGCGTGGAACTGGAGGTGCCAAGCGGCGTCTCGGCGACTGACGTGGTCGAGTTGCTGGAGACGACCGACCCCGACCACGTCCACGGGGTCGTCGACCTGGCGCTGAAACACGCCGACTCGCTGAAGTTCAAGCTCGCCCAGGTGGCCGCGAAGTTCGGCGCCCTGAAGCGGTGGCGCTCCTACGGGCGCCCCTTCGGCAAGGACCGTCTGCTGGAGGCCCTGGAGGACACGCCGGTCTACGACGAGGCCGTCCGCGAGATCCGCCACGAGGAACTGGACGTCGCGGGCGCGGCCGACGTCCTCCGGCGGGTCCAGTCGGGCGCGCTGGCCGTCGAGGTGGTCGGCGAGCACACCCCCATCGGCACCGGCGGGCGCTCCTCCGGCCGCGAACTGCTGACTCCCGAGAACGCCGATGCGAGCGTTATCGACACGGTCAGGGAGCGCATCCAGAACGACCGCGTGATCCTCTTCTGTCTGCACTGCCAGGGGTGGGAGCACACCCGGAAGGTCGGCCGGGTCCGCGACCAGCCGGAGTGCCCGGAGTGTGGCTCGACGCAGGTCGCCGCGCTCAACCCCTGGGACGAGGAGACCGTCGCGGCAGTCAGGGCCGACGACAAGGACGACGAGCAGGAGAAAGCCACCGAGCGCGCCTACCGGGCGGCGAGTCTTGTCCAGAGCCACGGCAAGCAAGCCGTGGTCGCGCTGGCAGCACGGGGCGTCGGTCCGCACAACGCCGCCCGGATCATCAATCGCCTCCGCGAGGACGAGGAGCAGTTCTACCGCGACATCCTCGAGCGCGAACGGGAGTACGCCCGCACGCGGTCGTTCTGGTAATCACCGCGGGGGAGACCGGACCCCGCGCGGCCCGGTCGCGACCCGCACCCGGTACAGCACCGCCAGGGTGGCCGACGGGTTTATCCGTACATCTGTGGTGTTTCGTCCACGATGGCAACCGGAACACAGCCGACGGGCGGACGCAACGACCTGCCGCTGTGGCGGGGCGCGGCCGGCGGCGCGCTGGCCTTCCTTCTCGGGTATCTGGCGACCTTCCTGGTCCAGTCCAGCGACCTCCCCGAGGGCCTCGGGTCGCTCGCCGACGCGCTGGCCACGGTCGGCGTCTCCCCGCCCGCGGGCTGGCAGGTCGTCGGCTGGTACTTCCTCGGGGCCCACAACGTCGGCATCGACGTCTCGACGTCGGTAGCCGGCCAGTCCGGCTCCGGAACCGTCCTGGGCGACCTGGGGGTCCTCCAGATGGTGGTCCCGGTCCTCTTGCTCGTACTCGCGGGTTTTCTCGTCGCCCGGACCGCCGCTCCCCGGGACGCGACCGAGGGCGCCAAGGCCGGGCTGACCGTGGTGCCGGGTTACCTGGTTCTCGCAGTCGTCCTCGCGCTGGCCTCGTCGTGGTCGTTCAGCGAGAGCGCCGCAGGGGTGTCGGCGAGCGCGAGCATCGCGCCGGAGCTCCTGCCGGCCGTCCTGCTCGCGGGGGTGCTCTACCCGGCCGTCTTCGGTGCGCTCGGCGGGGCCGCCGCCGGCGGGACCGGCGGCTGACCCGCTGCGGCCGAGGTCCGAGCCGTCGCTGCTGTCTCGCCCCGCTCCCGAGAGGGGATATACCTAAGACGGTCGCGCCGGTGGCACGAGGCAATGCGACTGGAGGATTACTGGGGCGTCGGGCCCAAGACCCGCGAGTTGCTCGCGGAGAGTCTGGGGGTGGAGGCGGCCATCGACGCCATCGAGCGCGGCGACGTACGGGCGCTGACCGACGCCGGACTCCCGCGCGGGCGGGCGACGCGGGTCCTCCGGCACGCCCACGGCGGTGCGGCGATGGACCTGCTCGCCACGCCGGACGCCCGGGACGTCTACAAGTCGATCCTCGACATCGCGGGCGGGTACGCCGTCACCGCCGACGCCCGCGACCGGATCCGGGTTCTCACCCCGCTGTCCGACCGCGAGGCCATGGAGGCCCGGCTGGACGACGTCCTCACCGCCCGGGATACCTGGGCCGACCTGCCGGAGGTCGACCGCGAGGCGGTGCTCGCGGCCTTCGAGGACTACGACAGCGGCGGCGGCCGGCGCGCGGCCGTCGAGGCGGCACTCGCGCTCAAGGAGACGGGCGTCGACTCCGGCGTGTTCGCCCCGCTGGCCGACCTGGACGCGGGAACGCTCGAGGACGCGGCCGCGGCCCTCGCCGGGCTCGGCGAGTCGGGCGTCGGCGAGGGGGCCGACGACCGCCTCGACGGACTCCGCAAACAGTTGGGAGCCGTCGAGGACATGGCAGCCACGCCCGGGCAGGTGGTCGAGCGCGTCGGCGAGGGGGTCCGGGGGACCGAGGAACTCCGGGACGCCTTCGCCCGCGAGGTGACCGACGAGACCGGCGTCGACGCCGCCCGGGTCCGCGAGGCGATGGCGACCGACGCCGCCGACGCCCGCGCGTTCGTCGGCGAGACGCTCCGGAGCCTCTCCGACGACCTCCGGACCGCCGTCGACGAGCGCGAGCGCGAGGTGCGCGAGGAACTGGAGGGGACACTCGAAGAGGCCGAGGAGTCCGTCGAGCAGGCCGTCTCGGCGGTCGACGGGGTCGCCTTCGACGTCTCGCTGGCCCGCTTCGCGCTGGCCTTCGAGCTGACCCGGCCGACGCTGGTCGACCGCGACGTTACGGCCGTCGCCGACGCCCGGAACCTCTTTCTGGTCGACGCCGGCGAGAAGACACAGCCGGTCACCTACGCCGTCGGCGACCACGACCTGGCGGTCCCGCGGGCGACCGTCCCGCCGCGCCACCGCGTGGCCGTGCTCACCGGCGCGAACAGCGGGGGGAAGACGACGCTGCTGGAGACGCTGTGTCAGGTCCAGCTGCTCGCACAGATGGGACTTCCCGTCCCCGCCAGCGCGGCGGAGGTCGGCCCCGTCGACGCCGTCGTCTTCCACCGCCGGCATGCGAGCTTCAACGCCGGGGTGCTGGAGTCGACGCTGCGGTCGGTGGTGCCACCGCTCAGCGAGGGCGGGCGGACGCTGATGCTCGTCGACGAGTTCGAGGCGATCACCGAGCCGGGCAGCGCCGCGGACCTGTTGCACGGGCTGGTGACGCTGACCGTCGACAGCGACGCTCTGGGGGTGTTCGTCACCCACCTCGCGGACGATCTCGAGCCCCTGCCCGAGGAAGCGCGGGTCGACGGCATCTTCGCCGAGGGGCTGACTCCGGCGCTGGAACTCGACGTCGACTACCAGCCCCGCTTCGGGACGGTCGGCCGGTCGACCCCGGAGTTCATCGTCTCCCGGCTGGTGGCGGACGCGACCGACCGTGCCGAGCGGGCCTCCTACGAGACGCTGGCGGAGGCGGTCGGCGAGAGCGCGGTCCAGCGGACGCTGGCCGACGCCCGCTGGCAGTCCTGAGCGGCCGGCGGCCGCCGGGGCGTTGCGGACGCCGCGCGGCGTTTTCAGCCGCCGGGAGCTCCCGGTGGATTCAGGTGGGCGGGGGCCGAACGGTCAGTCATGCTTCCCGCACCACTCCGCAAGGCCGGCTACGCGTTCGTCGCCGCCTACGGGCTGTTCGCCGCGCTCGCACCGCGCCTCGCGAGTTCGCTCGGCGTCCGGATGGGGCTGCTCGGGTTCGATAACACCGCCGAACTCGAGGCCGAGGACTGGTACGTCCGGGCGGTCCGGGCGGCCGGCGTCGGTATGCTCGCCGCCGGAGGTGTCGGCCTCCTGCTCGAGGACCGCGCCGGCGGTGGCGACGACGAGCCGGAGTTCGACGCGGCCACCGACGACGAGGAGACGGCAGAGCCGGACGACGACAGCGCGGTCGACGTCGACATCGACGTCTGACGGCTCACTCCTTACGACTCGACGAGTTCACCGAGCAGCTTGCCCTGGGCCGCCGTCAGGTGCTCGGTGAACGTCGAGGGCCGAATGTCGAGCGCCGCCGCCACCTCGGTCGCGTTCGACTCGCGCGGGTACTCGAAGTAGCCCATCTCGTAGGCCGTCTCGACGACCTCGCGCTGTCGGTCGGTGAGCCGTCGGACGTCCACTGGGACGACCTCCGCCTCCTCCTCGTCCTCCCGTCCCTGGACGAGATATTCGATGTGGACCGCGCCGAACCGCTCGCGGAACTCCTCGAGCCGCTCGCGGAGGTCACTCAGGTCCTGGAGGTGAAGCGTGAGGTGCAGTGACCCGTCCTCGACGTGGACGTCCGACACCGGCCCGACCTCCTCCTGAACGACCTCGCAGATACAGCCGTCGGACTCGCGCTCGAACTCGTAGACCCGGCGGCTCCCGTAATCGAAGACCGGGTCGAACGCCCCCGCCTCGTCGATGTCGTCGCTGGCAGTCACCTGTTCGGTGACGGTGCCGCTCTCGTCTCTGTCCCAGGTGATGTCCGTGACCGGTCCGGGGACCGCGTCCGTCGCCTCGGCCACCGGGCACCCCTCGGCGTCGTCGAAGACCAGCTCGGTTCGGATACCAGGCATGGGTGCAAGTAAGGCGATATTCCCTCAATAGTTCGGGCCCTGTTCTCAGGCGCTGGGAACGCTTTCGGCCACTTTAACCGTCTCGCTCCCCTACCGATCGGTGTCGATGAATGACCAGACCTCAGGTCGCTCGGTAGAGAGACGGACAGTGCTCGGTGGGCTCGGAAGTCTCGCAGCCGCGGGCCTTCTCGCCGGCTGTACCACCGAGACAGACGGCGGTGACGAGTCGCCCGAGGACGCCGGTGGCGACGGCGGCAGCGGCGACGGTGGCGGCAGCCAGGATACGCCGACAGCGGACGGGAGTTCGGAGCCGGAGTTCGACCAGGCGACCGTCGACGAGTACCTCTCGGACGTCGGAAACTACGACGGGACGGTCGTCGACGAGCGAGGCTCCTCGTCGGTGACGGTCGCAGTCGGCACGGAGGGCAACGGCGGGAACTACGCCTTCTCCCCGCCGGCGGTCGTCGTCGATGCCGGCACGACCGTCCAGTTCGAGTGGACCGGGCAGGGCCAGCAACACAACGTCGTCCACGAGGGCGGCGACTACGAGAGCGAACTCTACGCCGAAGCCGGCACCCACTTCGAGCGGACCTTCGACTCGACGGGAGTCTCGCGCTACTTCTGCCGGCCGCACAAGGGCCTCGGTATGAAAGGCGTCGTCGTGGTCGTCTAGCGACCGCCGTCGACCGCTCCGTCGGCGTCGGACGCTGACTCGCCGTCGGTCTCGCTGTCGCGTTCGGTCACTCGCACTCCCTTCTCCGAGAGGTGACGCATCCGCTGGCGGGCGAACTCCTCCTCGCGAGTGCCCCGCGTGGCGAGCACGTACATGCGCGCGCTCCCAGTCGGGCGCATCGTCCGGCCCGCCCGCTGTGCGCCCTGCCGCCGGGAGCCGCCCAGCCCCGAGGCCACGACCGCCACCTGTGCGCTCGGGAGGTCGATCCCCTCGTCGCCGACCCGGGAGACCACGAGCGTCGGCTCCGACCCCTCCCGGAACTGCTCGAACAGCTTCCCCCGGCGGTGGTGTGGCGTCTCGCCGCTGACGAACGGGGCGTCCAGCGCGGCCGCGAGCGCCCGGCCCTGCTCCAGGTACTCGACGAACACCAGCGCCTTCGCCTCGGGATGTCTGCCCAGCAGGTGCTCGACCTCCGCTGTTTTCGCGGGGTTCGTGGCGGCGACCTGCCGTCGTTCGTGGCCCTCCGCGGCGGCGTAGGCGTCGCCGGCCTCGTCGGCGAAGGGGACGTAGCGGATCTCGACCTCTGGCTCGGCGACGAACCCCTCCTCGAACAGCGCGTCCCAGTCGGTCCCGATCGGCGGGCCGACGAGCGTGTAGATCTCCTCCTCGCGGTCGTCCTCCCGGACCGGCGTCGACGAGAGTCCCAGACGGGCTCGGGACTGGAGGTCCGCGCTCCGCCGGTGGACCGGGCTCGGGATGTGATGAACCTCGTCGTAGACCACCAGCCCCCACTCCCGGCTGTCGAACAGGTGGCGGTGCTGGTCCATCCCCGCGCTCCGGTAGGTGGCGACGGTCACCGGGCGGATATCCTTCGAGCCGCCGTGGTACTCCCCTATCTGTTCGGGCTCCAGAGTGGTGTGGGCCAGGAGTTCGTCGCGCCACTGCCCCGCGAGCTCGCGCCCGGGAACAAGGATCAGCGTCTCGCCCTCCAGTTCGGCGAGGATACCCATCGCCGCCACGGTCTTGCCGCTGCCCGGCGGCCCGACCAGCACGCCCGACTTCGTCTCGAGGAACTGCGAGACCCACTCCCGCTGGTAGGCCCGGAGGTCCAGGTGCAGGTCGACGGGGAGGGGTTCGCCGGTCTCGAGGTCGCGCTGGTCGCGGACGGGATACCCCGCCTCGTAGAGGAGCCGCTTGACCTCCGCCACCCGATCCTCGGCGACCCAGCTCGTCTCCTCGTCGATGGGCGCCCGGAGCTGGCCGCCGTCGAGTTCCTCGCGGGCGACGTTGCCCATCAGCTCGGGCGTCTCGGCCTCCAGGACGGTGTAGCCGTCCTCGTGGGTCCGGAGGAGGAACTGGTTCGCCCGTTTCCACTGGTCGGCGATGAACTCCGCTAGCGCGGGCTCGCGCTCGGGCAGCACGTCCCTGACTGTCTCCATGAGTTCCTCCAGCGAGTCGTACGGCGCCTGCCAGACGTCCTCGCGCCGTATCTCGTAGAGGTAGGAGCCCGAGCCGGTGGTGTCGACGAGGTGGGCGAACTGGGAGAGCTGTGCGCGGGTGAACTGCGTGGGCTGGTCGACGACCAGCTGGCGCCGTTCGGGGAAGACGATCACCCGCTCGCGGCTCGCCAGGTCACGCCACTCGCTCGGGTACCAGACTACCGGGTCGCTGGAGACGTCCAGGCGCTCGACGTCCCCCTCGGCCGCCAGGGCTGCGAGCCGCTCGCTCGCTTCCTCCTGGCTGGTCTCGCGCTGCTGGGCGTAGCGCGTCGCGGTGACGAGCGGACGGCCGACGGCCTCCAGCGCGTCGAAGAAGGCGTCGCGCTCGTCCCGGCCCTCCCTGCTCCGGCGCTCGCTGTCGGATCCGGTCACTACGCCCGGTAGGGCAGCGGCGGTCAAACGGCTTGCGTTCGTCGCTCCGAGGAAGTAGCTTTTTCCCGGGAACCGGCATAGAGGCCGACGATGGACGAGTACGACGATGTCTGCGTGCTGGTGCCGACCTACGAGGAGGCGAGCACCATCGGCGACGTCGTCAGGCGGTTCCGCGAGCAGGGGTTCGAGCGAGTGCTGGTGGTCGACGGCGGGTCGACCGACGGGACGCGGGAGCTCGCCCGGGAGGCCGGCGCCCGGGTCATCGAACAGTCGGGAAGCGGCAAGGGCCAGGCGGTCCGGGAGGCGCTGGGCTACGTCGAGGCGCCCTACGTCCTGATGGTCGACGGCGACGCCACCTACCGCCCCGAGGACGCCGACCGGATGGTCGCGCCGCTGCTCGCCGGCGAGGCCGAGCACGTCATCGGGAACCGCTTTGCGGACATGCAGCCCGGGGCGATGAGCCGGTTCAACAAGGTCGGCAACGGGGTCATCAACCGCGCGTTCCGGTGGATCCACGGCGAGGACTTCCGGGACATCCTCAGCGGCTACCGTGCCTTTACCCGCCGCTCCGTGGAGGGCTTCCTGCTGACTGCCGAGGGGTTCGGTATCGAGACCGAACTCGCCGTCGAGTGTGTCAAACACGGCGTCGAGACGACAGTCGTCCCGGTCACCTACGAACCCCGGCCGGACGACTCGGAAACCAACCTCAGCCCCGTCCGCGACGGGGCGACGATCATCCTCACACTGTACCAGATGGCAAAGACGAACAACCCCCTGTTCTACTTCGGGAGTGTCGGCGTGGCGAGTACCCTGGTCGGGCTCGTGCTCGCGGCCTACGTGGGCGTCGAGTGGGTCACCCGCGGTATCTCTCACGAGGTGATCGCGGTCGTGGCCGGCGTGGCCGTGCTCTTCGGGGTCCAGGTGGCCCTGTTCGGCGTGCTCGCGGACCTCATCGTGGACGTCAACCGCGAGCAGACCCGTCAGTTCGAGCGGGTCGCCAGACAGGTGACCCGCGAGCGGGGCGGTGGGGAAGGCGACCCGGTCGCCGACGGGAGTGTCGCGGACCCGCCAGCGGGCGACGAGGAGGAGTGAGCTAGAAGGGGACGAGCGCGCGCAGTTGTGCGATGATGCTCCGCGAGGTGGACTCGCGTTTCTCCTCGAAGACGGGGTGGAGTGCGTTCAGCAGGTCCTGTTCGGAGGAGAACTGGTGGCGGCCGGAGGTCCGGACCGCCTCGGCGACGCTGATTTCGGTCCCGGCGGCGTCGACCGGGACCGCGATGTCGCCGTACCGGTCGACGAGCGTCTCGGCCTCGACCGGGTACTCGATCTCGAGGTCTTCGACCCGGGCCGCGAGGGCGGCAATGCCGAACTCCACGACGTCGGGGTCCTCCTCGACATCGTTCGAGGGTGGCTGGACTCCCATTGCCCGGGCGTACGCCCCCGGGCCCGAAAGCTCTGTGGATCAAGAGAAAACTACATACGCCAGCGCCGGCCAAAATCAGAGAAGATGGAGGAGCCAGACGGGCCGGGAGCGACGGAGGAGTCAGCCGCGCCCCGGGCAGCGAAGGCAGACGGTGGGAGCGCACCGGAGGCCGACGTCGCCGGGAGCAGCGACGCGCCGCTCGTCCCATCGCGGTTCGTCGGGACCGCGCTCTTCGTGCTGTTCCTGCAGTTCGTCCTCATCGTCTACCTGCTGAGCCCGCTGCCGGTCCCCTCGGTGCAGGTCCTCGCGTTCTCGGCGCTGGGCCTCTCGTTCGTCGCGGCGCTTCTGGTCGGCGCCGACGCGTACCGGACGGACCGGGACGACACGGTCGACTGGTCGCCGAACCCCTTCCTGTGGGCTATCCCGATGTTCTTCCCGCTTTTGGGGTTCGGGCTGGGCGTCGGACAGGCACTCGGGATCCCGCTCGGGGTGGGGATCGCGTACGCTGTCCGGCGCTTCCAGACACAGCGCCGCGGTCTCGAGAACATCTGGCAGTGGCCGGCTGTGGGTGCTGGGGTGTTCTCGGGAGCGGGTTTCGGTATCGTCTCGGTGGCCGTGTCGGAGTCGGGGGGCTTGACGCCGAGTCTCGTGGGCGTGTTACTCGTCGCGAGTGTCCTCTTCGGGTTCACCACGCCGGCGACGTACTACGACACCCGACACGTCAGGAGACGGCTGGCGGCCAACGGCGACGACTGGCTGTTCCAGGGGTACCACTGGGTCGTCGCGATGTCGCTGCCCCTGCCCCTTCGCTCGCTCGTCGCGCTCGCCTACGCCCTGCGGCGGTGGATGCTCCTGAACCCCGGCGGCTTCTTCTGGAGCAGGGCGGACCCGACCGAGGGCGACGACGACAAATCATAATTCCCCGCCGTCACACTGTCCGGTATGGCGTTCGACGGACCGCTGGTCGGGTGGGGCAGCCTCGTCGCGCTGCTCGTCGGGGTCGGGGTCTCGCTGGTCGCACTGGTCCGCCTGAGTGACTGGCAGCCCCTCGCGACCGCACGTCGTCGGCTCCTGCTCGGGGTCCCGGTCGGGACGGTCGTGACCTTCCTGTTTCTCAACCTCGTCTTCTGGGTCGTCCAGGGTGCAGCCGACGGGCAGCCGGTGGTCGTCGGCTTCCGCTCGTGGTCACTGTTCTACCCGGTCGGGATGGTCGCCGCCCCCTTCGCCCACAACGGGCTGGGCCACCTCACCGGGAACGTCCTCGCGACGCTCGTCTTCGCACCCGTCGCGGAGTACGCCTGGAGTCACTACCCCACCGAACGCGGGAGCGTCTCCTTCAGCTCGCTCGGGACGAACCCCTTCGCCAGGGTCGGGGCCTTCCTCCTCGCCGTCTTCGCAGTCGGGCTCGCGACCAGCCTGTTCACCCCCGGCGCGCTGATCGGCTTCTCGGGCGTGGTCTTCGCCTTCGCGGGCTTCGCGCTGGTGACCCGGCCGCTGCTCGCTGTCGCGGCCATCGTCGGCCAGCAGGCGGTCGGTCTCGTCTACTTCGGGCTCCAGAACCCCGTCCTGACGGCCACCACACAGACCCGGGTGGTCGCCCCCTCCTGGGCCAACGTCGCGATCCAGGGCCACGCGCTCGGGCTGGTGCTGGGGGTCGTGCTCGGCCTGCTGGTCGTCCGCCGCCGCGACCGGACACCCGACGTTCGCCACGTCTGGTTCGCGGCGCTGGTGTTCGCGGTCTCGCAGGCGCTGTACGCCTTCTACGTGCCGCTGAGTACGGAGCGGTTCGTCCTCTTCCGCGGGCTGGGGACCGCGGCGGTGTTCCTGCTCGCGGCGGTCGTCGCCACCGCGGTCGCGGAGACGGACCGGACCGTCCTCGCCCGGATCGACCTCTCCCGGCGGGAGGTTGCCACGGGGCTCCTGCTGGCGGTGCTGTTCGCGCTCGCGCTCGCGGCGGTCCCCTACAATCTCGCCGACGTCTCCGGAGACGTGAATCCCGAGGACCCCAACACCGCCGGGAGCGTGGAGGTTCGGGACTACACCGTCGCCTACGTCGAGGGCGTCCCCAACCAGTACGTCGAGGCGGTCCGGATCCCCTTCATCGACCGCGGGCTGTCAGTCAACGAGAGCGGCGTCGTCGTCACCAGCGACCGCCGCAACGCCTGGGAGGTGGTCGTCTCCCGGAGTCGGCTCGCCTTCCGCGGGCGGGCGTCGGTCGCCGTCGGCGGGCTCGGCTGGCGCGAGCGGGTCGTCGTCAACCGGACGCAGTGGTCGGCCACCGGCGGCGGCACCGCCTACAAAGTGTACCTCAGGCGGCCCGGCCAGCCCCGCCGGCTCGCTTACGGCTCCGACCCCGCGACCGCCGAGCCGGTCGTCAACGGGACGACCATCCGGGTCGCGCCGGTCCCTCAGCCCGGCGGTTACCGGGTGGAACTCCTCGAGAACGACACCATCGCCGCCACCACGCCGGTCCCCCTCGAAGGGGCCAACCGGACGCTACGCGGGCTGACGTTCAACCGGACCGGCTCGAAGCTCCGGGTCGTCGAGGGGGACACCGTCCTGACGATCGCGACCTACCGGAGCGGTCGCCGGTAGGGCCACCCTCGCATCAGTCCCCGTCCTCACCCCAGTCGACCCGGAACACCTCGACGTCGAGCTCGCGGCGGTCGTCCTCGTGAAAGTCGAAGGTCCGCGGGAGTTCGAACTCCGCGGCGAAGGCGTGGGTCACCTCGCCCCCGTTATCGGCGGCGAAGGCCTCCACGAAGTCGGCGCTGTCGGCGTTGTGGACCGAGTAGGAGACGTCGGCAATGCCCGCGGCCGTCGCCAGGAAGTCCCGGTCGGCGTGTCTGTTGGCGTCCTGGGCCCCGAAGGGCGGGTTCATCACGACCGTCGTCGGCCCGTCCGGGCACAGCGGGACCCGCGTTGCGTCGGCGTGAACCCACGAGACGCCGCTGGTCGACCCCACCCGCCGGGCGTTGGCGCGGGCGGTCTCCAGCGGGTCCCTGTCGATGTCGACCCCGACCACTTGCCGGGGGCCACGGAGGGTGGCCGCGAGCGCGAGCATCCCCGTCCCACAGCCCAGGTCGACGACCGTCTTCCCCTCGATATCGCCCTCGAGGTCCGCCCGGTGGACCAGGTGGGCCGCCAGGTCCGGCGGCGTGCGGTACTGCTCGAGGTCGACACGCGGGTCGTCGAAGCCCGCGACCACCCCCAGCTGCTGGGTGAGCTGGCTCTTCGTGCTCACGGGGACCACCCGACTGTCATACGCCTGGATACACGGGACGCATACAAAAATCTGTCCTGATGCACGGCGCTAATTCACCCGGCGGACGATGCCGGTCCGCGGCTACCAGGTGCCGTGGAACGTGTCGAAGGAGAGCGAGTCGAGTGGCTTCTCGCCGACGGCGATCCGGTACTCCCCCGGGGTGAGCATCGGGCTGTGGAACTGCGGCCCGTCGTCGGTGGTGATCCGCGGACAGCCGGTGTTGACGTAGGCGTCCAGGCCGAAATTCCGCAGCCGGTCGGGGGTGACCTCGTCCATCGTGATCAGGTAGGCGTCGTCGTTGTCGTCGACGATCTCCTGGGCCTGGTCCCACCGCCCTTGTCCGATCTTGGTACAGAAGATGACGCCCCACTCCTCGGCGTCCATGGCCTTGTGGACGGTGGCGTACCGCTGCTTGAGGAACTGGTCGGGGTCGGCGACCGAGAGGCTGTTGTTGACGGGGTCGGCGATGACGACGTGTTTCTCGGGGTGTTCCATCGCCAGCCCGAGCGGGTGGAACTTCCCGCCGCCGACGTAGAGCACCTGGTCGGCGTCGACGTCCGCGGAGGCGTAGTTACAGCCCAGCACCTGCCCCTCGTGGGTCAGCCGCTCGTCGCCCCGGCGGGTGTGGACCGTGTAGCCCTCGCGCTCGAGGTGAGCGCGCATCTCCTCGAACTTGTTCATGTGCTGGGCGGTCGTCACCAGCCCCACGTCCGGGTCCGCCTCGGGGGCGGCGAGTTCCTCGTCGATGGCCCGCTCGACGATCGGCTCGACCTCGACGTTCGAGAACAGCGGGACGTAGATGATGTTCTCGGACTCCTTCATGGGGGAGTGGCCGAAGTGGACGAAGACGTCGGTCCGGCGCATGAGGTAGGTGTCGAGGTCACAGGCGCCGTAGCAGGGCTGGCCCGACAGCATCACCGAGACATCCTCGGGCAGCAGTTGTCGGAGGTCGTCCGCGACGGCGGGGCCGCGGCGCTTGAGCCCCTCGGGGAACTGCAGACCGACGGTGTCGGCCTCGCGCTCGGCGACGGCCTCGGTGATCCGGTCGAGTTCGTAGTCCCACTCCCGGTCGTGGCGCAGCGACATCCCGGTGTTCCGGAGGTCACCCTCCGTCCGGTCCGCCGAGTTCTGACTCATTGACCCCGTTACTCCCCGAACGCCCATAACGCCGACGCTTCCGGGAAGCAGTGCGACCGCCCGTCCCTCCGGGCCACGCGTCGCCGGCTTCCCAGCGTCCCCGACGCTCGGTCGGCACATTCAAGCGTCTCTTGTCCGTAGGGCCGCTGATGAGTCTCGAACCCGAAGCGGAGCCGGTCGAGTCCGAGCGCGACGGCGACGACGTCGAAACCCTCGCCAGGGAACTCGGCGAGGCGATCGCCGAGACGCCGGCTTACCAGGAGTTCCGCGAGAAGAAGGAGGCCGTCGAGGCCGACGAACAGGCCCAGGAGCAGATCCAGGAGTTCGAGCAGATCCGCGAGGAGTACATGATGGCCAGAGAGACCGGGCAGGCCACCAAGGAGGACCTGCGAACGCTCCAGAACGCCCAGGAGGAGCTGCACTCGATCCCCGTCATGCGGGAGTTCCTCCAGGCCCAGAACGACCTCGAACTCCGGTTGCAGGCGCTCAACGAGCACATCAGCGAGCCCCTGGCCGTCGACTTCGGCGAGAAGGCAGGCGGCTGCTGTCAGGACTGACGACCACCGGCCGTCGCGTTCTGTCTTCTCACCCCGTCTTGCTGACCCGAAACCCTTAGCCGCGCCCGCGCGCAGGGCGGCGTATGGTTCACTCCGACTGGGGCGACTGGCTCCCGCGGGCGGTCGAGGCGGCCGACCCCGACGGGCTGGCGCTGTGGTATCTCGGCTGCAACGGCTTCGTCCTGAAGAGTTCCAGCGGGACCACCCTCTTCATCGACCCCTACCTGGGAACCGGCGACCCGCCCCGGACCGTCCGGATGATCCCGATCCCCTTCGACCCCGCCGACGTGGCGGAGGCCGACGCCGTGCTCGCGACCCACGAGCACTCCGACCACGTCCACGGCCCCAGCCAGGCCCCGATCCTCGCGGGGACGGGCGCGGACTTCTACGCGCCCGCGGCGAGCATCGAGACCGCCCGCGAGAGCGGCTGGCTCGAGGAGTACGACCTCTCGCCCGGCCAGTTCGAGCGGGTCGACGAGGGCGACGCGGTCCGGATCGGCGACCTCACGATACGGGTCACCCCAGCCGACGACCCGGACGCCGAGGAGCCGGTCTCCTATCTGGTCCGACACCAGTCGGGCACCTTCTTCCACGCCGGCGACGCGAGGCCCGGCGGCTTCGGCGGCGTCGGCCGCCACTACGACATCGACCTCGGTGCGGTCGCCTTCGGCTCTGTCGGCATGATCCCGGACAAGGAGACCCGCGAGCCCGAGCGGACGCGGTGGTACAACGACGAGAACGGCGTCGTCGAGGTGGCGAACGAACTCCGGCTGGACCGGCTGGTCCCGACCCACTGGGACATGTGGAAGGGGATGAGCGGGGACCCGACGGCGCTGCACCACCACGCCCGGAGCTTCGAGTATCCCGACCGGCTGGACGTGGTCGAGGTCGGGGACCGGCTGGACCTGTGAGGGAGCGCCGGGCCCGGCCGCTCCCGCTGCTACCGGAGGCCGAGCGCCGCTCCCACCACAGCCGAAGAACGTCGAGACGGCGCCCGCAAAGCAGTAATTAAGTTTAAGAGTATCGGTGTCCCGACTGTGGGACATGGGTAACTCTCAGCCGTCCGAGGGGGTGACGGTGTCCGCCGACGGGATCACCGTCATCAAGCGGTTCGAGGAAGACGAGTTCCCGGTGCCGGCGATCGCCTTCGAGTTCCGCTCGGAGCGAGCGGAGCCGGTGACGGTTCGGCTGCACGACGCGGTACCGGAGGGTGTGGCCGTCGAGGACCTGGGGTTCCATCCCGAGTACGGCAGCGAGTACTGGACCGTCGAGGATGGCGGGATCTCCTTCGAGCGCGAGTTCGACCCCGACACCGAGTACACGACCGTCTACGGGATCCGCGCGACCGGGACCGAGGATATCGAGCAGTTCCTCACGGAGCCGACCATCGCCGAGGTCGACCCGCCCCTGTCCGACGGCGCCGGCGCCGCGAACGAGGACGACGTCGCGGAGGTCGACGTCGTGCCGGGGGACGACGAGGCTCTCAAGGACGCCATCGCGGGAGACGGAACGGTTCCGGGACTCGGAGACGAGGACGCGGAGGAGGAAGCGGCCGACACCCTCGACCTCGACGACCCGACAGGTAACGAAGGAGTCGACGCCACCGAGGGGACCGACCCGTCCGAGACCGCCGAGGCCGACGGGGCGGAAGAGCCGGAAGAGACCGAGGCGGAGGAGGCGGAGGGCACCGAGTCGGAAGAGCCGGAAGACACCGGAGCAGACGAGCCGGATGAAACGGAGACGGCAGCCGACGCCGACGAACCGCCCGTGGACGCGGAGACGGTCGTCGAGACCGAAGCGGAGACCGAGGAGTCGGCAGCCGACGACCGGCTCGAGGACGGCGCGGAGCCTGACGAGGACGAGCAGCAGGCCGACGGGACGGTATCCGCCGCCTCCGCCGTCGACGGGAGCCTGCTCGCGGCGCTCGCCCGGGAGGTCCGCGAGAACGACCTCCCGGAGGAGGACGTGGCGGCCCTCCGGCAGGCACTCGGAGTTTCCGACGAACCGGACGGGAGCGTCGAGGCGCGGGTCCAGCGCATCCAGCGCGACGTCGCCGACCTCCGGGCGTACACCGACGCGCTCGAGGAGTTCCTCGACGAGAACGGAACCGGACGGCAGATACTCGAGGAGGCCCGCGAGGGGATCGACCAGTTCGAGGACCGGCTCGACGAGTTCGAACGGACGGTCGAGCGCGTCGAGGCGAACGTCGACGAGACCGACGCGGCCACCCGGGAGCTCCGGAGCGACGTCGGGGAGGTCCGCGACGAGGTCGAGGAGACTGCCGCGTCGGTGGAGGACCTCGAAGCGGAGGTAGCCACCGTCGGAGAGGACCTCGACGAGGTGAGAGAGCAGGTACCCGACGGGGACCTGACGGAGCGCGTCGAGGAGATGGAGTCCGACCTCCAGGAGCTGCGGGAGTGGCAGACCCAGATCAAGGAGACCTTCGGCGGCTGAGCGGTCGGGCCCTCCCGCCCGGGCCCGTACAACGCTGGCAGTGGTCGGGACCACAGACAGGCGGGAGTCGATGAGAACGCTTTTGCGGACCGGTATCCTCGCCTCCCACGATGACGCCGATACGGGTGGCCGTCCCGCGCAAGGGGCGCCCGCTCGAAGCCGTACTGGAGCGGCTCGCGGACGAGAGCTGGCAGCCGACCGCCGACCGGATCATCTCGACGCTGCGCTACGAGAAGGCGGTCACCAAGGGCGACCAGGAGCCCGACAGCGACATCTACGACCGGCTGGCCGAGTACAGCGACCTCGACGACCCGACGGAGCCGGAGTACACCCTGCTGCGCGACGAGCGCGGCGGGATGCCCCGGCGGGTAGTCTTCGACAGCGTCACCGTCCCCGGTGATGTCGACATCCAGCTCGTGGGCCGGGAGGAACCGTTTAGAGCGCTCCGGAAACACGAGTTCGCGCTGGGGTTCGATAGCGCCGACCTCGTCCTCGAAGAGGTCGTCGAACTCCGGGAGGAGCCGCTGACCGGGCTCGCGGAGGTCAACGACCGGATCGACCCGCTCGACACCGACGTCCGGTTGCGGGCCGGGCTGGAGGACACCGTTCACCACACGCTGCTCGCCACGCCCGATGTCGCGGAGGGCGACCTCGACCGCGGGTTCGTCCGGACCTACGAGGGTAAACTCTGCATCTCGCCGCGCTACGAGCGGCTCGTCGAGGCAGTCCTGGGCTCGGCTGCCCTCGAAGGGGTCGACTTCGTCTACCCCGAGCCGGGTATCGAGGAGGAGGCCTCTATCGCTGAGACGGGGCTGGGCGTCTACCTGACGGTCACCGGCTCGACGGCCCGCGAGCACGGGCTCGTCCTCGGCGAGCAGCTGTTCCCCAGCGAGACCGTGCTGCTGGAGAATCGGGCCGAGATGAGCGAGCGTGCCGAGCGGGCAGCCGGGCTGTTCGAGGCGCGCGCGACTGCGGCGCCGACAGCGCCCGAGTAACCTCCCGCTGTCTGTGGAGTGCGGCTGGACGGCGGCGTGTACTTAAGTCGTGTGCGCGAGCAGGGCCGCGCATGGCGGCGCCGCGCTGGTCGTCACGGGCCGGCTTCCTGCTCGCGACTGTCGGGGCGGCCGTCGGCCTCGGCAACATCTGGCGGTTCTCTGCCGTGGTCGGCCAGAACGGTGGCGGCGCGTACCTGGTTCCCTACCTGGTCGCGGCCGCGGTCTGTGCGGTGCCGATGCTCGTTCTGGAACTCGCGGTCGGCCGTCGACTCCGGACGGACGTGGTCTCGGCGTTCCGGGCTGTCAGCCCCGCGTACACGGCGCTCGGCTGGCTCGTTCTCGGCGGCGTGTTGCTGATCCTGAGCTACTACCTCGTGCTCACCGGGTGGGTGCTCGGGTTCTTCCTGTCGTGGCTCGCCGGCTCGGGACCGACCTTCGCGGCGTTCACTGCCGGCTGGCAGCCAGTGGGGTACTTCGTGGCCGCGACGGCCGTGACCGCGGGGGTTGTCTCGCTGGGCGTGCGCGGCGGCATCGAGCGGATGGCGAAAGTGGTGATGCCGACCGTGTTCGTCCTGCTGGTCGCGCTGGCACTGTACGCGACAACTCTATCCGGCTGGGACCGGGCCGCAGCGTTCCTGTTCACGCCCGAGTTCAGTGTGCTCGGGGACCCCGGTGTCTGGAGTGCCGCCTTCGGACAGGTCTTCTTCTCGATGAGCGTCGGCCAGGGGATCATGCTTACCTACGGCAGCTACGTCGACGAGGGGGCGGACCTGGTCGGCTCGGCACTGCTCGTTACGGTCGCAGACATCGGGGCTGCGGTCGTCGCCGGGCTCGTGATCTTTCCTGTCGTGTTCAGCTTCGGCCTCCAGCCTACGCTCGGGACGGAGCTGGCCTTTACCACCCTGCCGGCGGCCTTCAGGGCGATGCCGCTCGGCGGCGTCGTCGCCGTCGCGTTCTTCGGGTTGCTCTTTTTCGCCGCGCTCTCCTCCTCCGTGGCGCTGCTGGAGGTCGGCGTCGCCGCCGCGGAACACACGACCCGCCTCTCCCGGCCCCGGGGGACCCTGCTCCTGGCTGCGGGGGTGTTCGCCGCCGGCGTCCCCTCCGCGCTGAGTTACAGCCCGGTCGGGCTCGCGGTCGCGGGCCGGCCGGTGCTCGACCTGGTCGACGAGTCCGTCGGGACGTTCGCCCTGCCCGTCTCGGCGCTGCTCCTGGTCTGGGTGTTCGTCTGGCGGGCCGACCTGGGGCGCCCGGACCTCCGCGGGCTGTACCCGCTCGTCCGGTATCTCGTCCCGGCCGTGCTCACTGTCGTCACGGCCGCGCGGGTCGCCGGGGTCGCCCGGCCCGCCTGGCGGCTCGTCGTCGACCACGCACGCGGCGGGCTCCTGGGGCCGACAGTCGCCGCCGTCGCGCTGCTCGCCGCCGCGGCCCTCGGCTGGCGGTTCCGCGACCGGCTGCCCGCTTCCCGCCGCCGGTAGTGCCCGTCCCTCCTCCCTTCGTGGTGCCGCTCACGGACTCGATTCGATATAGCGACATAGGGTTTACGCGCGAACTTCAGAACGTCGTTTCCAGGCAGAAAAGACAGATAACTCACAACAGCGAGTAGATGTTCGCCTCGTAGACGGTGCGAACCCGGTCGCCCCAGTCGTGGGTGTAGGTGTCGATGACGTCCTGTGCGACGTCACCCCGGAGATACTTGACGACGCCGCGGTCACCGGTCCGGTCGCGGAGATGTGTCGTGAAGAAGTGCCGGAAGTAGTGGGGGGTGACGTTCTCCTCGGGGCCGCCACCCTCCCGGTACCAGCCGGCCTCGCGGGCGTACTCCGCGACGGTGTGGTGGACCATGTCCGGCGTGAGTCGCCGTCCCCACTCGCTGGTGCTGACGAACAGCGGGCCGGCCTCGCTCACGGGGTCCGGCCTGACCGCCAGCCAGCGCCGGAGCACCCGGGCGAGCTCGTCGTCGACGGGGATCGTCGTCGCTCGCTTGCGCTTGTTGGCGGCGTCGCGGCGCTCGCCGTTGTAGACGGCTCCCCGGGCGGGCGCGCTGTCGACGTACAGCGACCGGGGTCGTCCTTGTAGTCGGGCTCGCGGCGTCGTCTCGACCGGTGACTCCGGCAGGTGCAGGTCCCGGGTGTCCAGATTGCACAGCTCCCCGGCCCGCATCCCCGTCTTGAGAAGCGTGAGGATCACCGCGCACGCGAGCGGGTGCGCGACCCCGTCGACGAATCCGCGCATCTCCGGGACCGAGATGTCCCTGCGTGCGGGGTCGGTGTTGATCGACTCGTCGATCTCCTCGAGCACCAGCGCCATGGGGTTGTCCTCGAACCGGCCGGCCCGGGTCATGTAGTCGTAGAAGCGGTGCAGGTAGGAGGCGTAGGTGGCGACGGTGCTCTCGGCGACGTTCCCCCGGAGGTCGTGGACGTAGGCCATGCAGTCCCGGTGGTTCGCGGCTGCGGGGTCGAGCCCGCGGCCCTCGAGGTACTCCTCGAAGTCCCTGAGGACGCGCTCGTAGGCGTCCCTGGTCCGGTCGGTCTTGCCCTGGTAGGTGATGTCCTCCAGGAAATAGGCGACCGGGTCCCCGTCGCCGTCGGTGTCGGCCGCGCTGTCGCTGCTCATTCGAGCACGTACCCCCCGTCACGGCCGCTGTAGCGGACCTCTCCAGCCTCCTGGAGGCTCTGAAGGGTCTCGTCCAGGTCATCCTCTATCTCCGCAGTCAGCTCTGCGAGCAACTCCTCCCAGTCCCGGGGCCCCTCCGAGAGCATCTCGAGCACCTCCGCCTCGAGGTTTTCACTGGTGCCCGAGTCCGATCCGTCCTCCCGGTCCGGGTCGGATTCCGTCTCCGTCTCGGTCGCTGTCTCTTCGGCCCCGAAGCCGCGCCGGCCGGCCTGGACCATCGTCTTGACGAACTCGCTGCGGCTCATGTCGAGTTCGTCGGCGTGGTCGTCCCACTCCTGGCGCTGATAGGCCGGGACGTAGGTCTTCACCACTGTCCGCTCGGTGTCGGCCTCGCTCATACTCCCCCGTCTCACCCCGTCCACATCAATTTATCCCCATATTGGCGGCTAAAGACCCTTATTTGTGTAGATGGCACTCTATTTCGGAACCAATCGAGGCCGGTACGGGGCCATGATTGTTTATAGCACCAGTATTACACATAATAAAATCGCTCGCTCACCCACTGTCCCGGAAATCCGTCTCGACCTGCCGGCCCCGTCGAGTCCCGGTTCTGGTGTGCGACCCCCTGATCCAGTGTTCGCAAACCGGCCTCGACGGTGGTTTTATAAGTGGCTCCGAGCGCCGGGGTGCCCGGCATTCCGGCAGTCGCTCTCGCCGCACAGGTGGGGGTGGCGCCGGGAGTGGACAGTTCACCACCTCGCAAACCAGAGTTCGGGTTCACACGCCGCTCGGACTGCCGGACCCCCTCCCGCCCGTCTGACGCGCAGCTGGCGTGTCGCGAGCCCCGGAGTTACCTCGACCGCCAGCGACACCCGTTTTGACTCTGGGCGGCCGTCGGCGCGGGGCACAGTCACCCGGCGTACCCGTTTCGCACGAACCGTCCACCCGGTTCGTCCCGAGACGCCACCGTAGCGGCCGCGACCGGTTGGCTCCACTCCCGGACAGACAAAGTTCTATCTCGCTGATATGATGGGCTCGCGACTGGAACTCCCCTCTCCGCCGTCGACTGGCCGCATGGCCCGACAGCTTGTCATCCCGTGACCCGGAGCGTGGGGTCGCCGGTGCGAAGGCCACCTCCCGGTGACCCGCACAGATGCCGAGGTGCCCGGGCGAAATTCCGACGGGCTTTGAGCTGTCGGCCGGAGGCCGCGGCGGACAGACGGAACTGCTGACTCCGGCACTGCGGCGGCCACTCGTCGCCCTCAATATAAAAAATTAATATATTCAATCTGTCTGTTTGGGGCAGGCGCTCCGCTAATAAATCATATGCTGCTATATCGATCCGGCAAGCTGGCGGTCGCATTCCGCACGGAGTCAGTCGGCCCGTTCGAGCAGACGCCGGACCTGTGGGAGCGTCGCAGCCGGCGGGTCGGCGGGTCGGACCCAGCGGACGTCGAGTAGACCTTCGTGTCGGTTCGCCGTTATTCCGTCAAGGAGCCGGCAGCCGTAGACGACGTACCGCGACAGCGCGACGTCCGGCCGGGTGTGGGCGTACCAGAACTCATCGACGGGTTCGTCGACGGCGACGCGACAGCGAAGCTCCTCAACGATCTCCCGCCTGAGTCCGGCGGCCGGTGACTCCCCCGGCTCGAGGCCCCCGCCGGGCAAGGTCCAGAACGGGCGCCCATCCGCGTGCCGTTCTTTCACAAGCAAGCACCGCCCGTTGACAGAGACCAGTGCCTTCGCGCCGTCGCGGACCCCCGGGGCGCGGTCACCACTTCCCGCGCGCATGAGGTCTCCAGCCATGGCGACTCCAGCCCGCGGACGGTCATTAGTAAACGCCAGGTACGGGCAATCTGTCGGCTACTACTGCGGTGGGTGGCCGATCGGGTGGACGACAGCTTCACAGGACGGGCACGCGGCGAACATCCGGGATCTTCCTTCGGTGGTCTCGTAGGAGATAAGCAGTCGCTGCCCCGGGATCGGCGTCTCGCACTCGGGGCAGGAGCCAAGCGACCGACCGGGCTCGCCGGGGTCGGCACCGGACATGGCCGACGATTGTTCCGACCCCGTCTTGGTTATGAACCCTCTACCGGGCTCTCGGGGACTCTTCAGGCGTCTGTCGCCACCGCGGAGCCAGGAACTTGTCGCTCCCAAAACCCCACGAAGGGTAAGCGGAGAGTACAACGACATGGCCCGGACCCAGTCCCCGCGATCCGGTGGCGCACGGTTCCCGGCACGACCGACTTACCGAGCGTCCCCGTGCTGAACGGTCGGGCGCTATTTAGTATGGATCCGACCTGAACTAGGAGGATCCAGAATGGCTGAGAAGTCCGACGGACGCGGTGAGCGGGGTAGTGAGGGGACGGACGTGGGGATGACGGGCCCGGTCGACAGTCCCTCCGTCGACGTCTACCTGCGGTCTCTCTCGCCGCCGGCTGGCACGCACGACCGGCAGGCCGAGATCATCGACCGCCTCTCGGAACTCTCCTCCAGCGACCGCCTCGATAGCCTCAGCGTTTCGGTCTGGGGCGAACGGGTCTGCCTCTGTGAGGTGTGTGCCGGCACCGGGAGCGGCCGGGCTGCACTCGACCGGCTGGGGGAGTTCCGGAACTGGGTCGAGACAGTCGAGGGGGGCGAGCTCCCGTTCGAGCGCAGGACCATCCGGTCGGAGTACACCCACACGGAACAGGGGGTCATCGTACCGCCGTGCGTGACGATGGCCGTCTACAGCGGGGACACGCTCGTCGGGGTGTTCCCACACTCCGTATCCGACGAGACCCGGACCGTCACCGACGCGCTCGAAGCACTCGAAGCGGCACTCGAGTCGGGCCGCTCGTTACCCGCGAACCGCTGAGCGTGTCCGGCCAGCCGTGTTGGTCGGGCGAGGAGTACCGGAGTATGCGGGGCATAATTAGGGTCGCCGGCGGCGTGGTGGAACCCGAATGCTCGACCGCCTCATGCAGGGGTTTGACCGTGCGGTCAACTACTACCGCACGGAGGACCCGGCGACTGCGACGCGACGCCTGTCCTACGATGTCCACGCCGAGACAGTCAGGCTCCTCTTCGAGCGGTTCGGAGAGGACTTCGGAACGCCGGTCTACGAACGGGACTGGGAGGTGCTGGTCATCCTCGACGCCTGTCGGGCCGACCTGATGAACGAGGTGGCGGAGGAGTACCCCTTTCTGGAGCCGTACCGGATCCACAACTCGGCCGGTAGCAACTCCGGGCAGTGGATGGACCGGAACTTCACCGAGGAGTACGCCGAGGAGATGGCGAAGACGGCCGTCGTCACCGGGAACCCCCACTCGAAGACCTATCTCGACGAGGACGATTTCCTGCTGCTCGACGAGGTCTGGCGCTACGCCTGGGAGGACGAGGACGACCTGTTCCGGCCGAACTTCATCACCGACCGTGCGGTCTCCGTGAAGCGGTCCCGGGACCCGGAACGGATGATCGTCCACTACATGCAACCACACCACCCGTTCATCCCACATTTCGACGGGTTCGAAACCGACCTCCACGAGAAGTGGCTCAACCAGTGGCGGGACGTGCGGGTCGGACACATCTCGAAGGAAGAGAAGTGGTCCCAGTACCGCGACAACCTCCACTACGTACTCGAGTACGTCGAGTTACTGCTGCGAAGCATCGACGCCGACCCTGTCGTGATCAGCTCCGACCACGGTGAGGCGGTCGGGGAGTGGGGCATCTACGGTCACTACGGCATCCCGCTCCCGGTGTTGCGAGAGGTCCCCTGGATCGAGACGGTCGCTCGCGACACCGGGGAGTACGACCCGGAGTTCGTCCCCGAGGGCCACGACGCGTCCGGGTCTAGGCGGGACGTACAAGACCAGCTACAGAAGCTCGGATACGTGTAGCTCCCCTGTCGGTGCCGGGACTACCTCTCCGAGGGGGTGACCTCTACCCAGAGGTGTGTCGCCCGGTACGCGCTCTCAAGGGTCGGGTTCTGTGGGGCTTCGCCCCGGTAGAGAAGGACCGCCAGCCGCACGTCCTCGCCCGTCATCGTCGGGGTGACCCCGTAGGTCGTGGTCCAGGTTCCTCCGTCCTCGACCGTCGGGACGAACCGCCTGAGCTCCCGCTCCTCGACGACCGTCGCCGAGTCCCCGGCAGTCTGCATCCGCTGGAGTTTGACGACCACCGTGTACGGGACCGACTCCCCCTCGTGGTTGTCGACCCCGAGAGTGAGCGGCTCTGTCCGGCCCTGTTCGAGCACCCCGGGGTACGACCCCGCCTCGAGCTCGCCCGACTCGTTTTGCGTGAGGAGATAGAGCTCCGTGTCGCCTTCTGCGGACCCGAAGGCCACCACGTACCCCGCGCTCGCGGCGGCGACGACGAGGCTGACGGCGACGAAGACGTTGAGTACCGTATCCAGCGCCGCGTCGTCGGTGAAACCCGCGCCCGGGAGCAGGGAAGCAACGTCGACACTGTACCGTCGATTCGCCGGGAGTTTAGCCCGCCGGACAGCGGCTGCCCCGACCGCCAGAAGCGACACGACGCTCACGGCTACGACCACGGGCGCCAGCGTGGGACCGACCCCCACGATGTCCAGTCCGATGGCGGTGAGCGGGACGATGGCGATGCTCAGGCCGACAGAGAGCACCGCCCGCTCGACGCCGTCGATGCCAGCCGTCCGCGTCGAACCGAGCGCAGAGCTTCCGCCGCTGCCCACAGCTGAATGCCGCGTACCGCGGCCGTCGGGTCCTCCTCGCTCGGGAAAGAGCGCCGCCGTACAGGCGTACCCCGGAACGAATACGACGAACAGCACGCCGACCACCCACAGTACGGAGGTCTGGACCAGCGACGTCACGACGAGTACGTCGGTCAGTACGACGACTCCGACGACGGCCCAGAGGTCGGGCGGGAGGCTCGGGAAGGAACTCGAGGATGACCGTCTGGAGCCTGTCACGTCATCGATATCGAGGCACGCAGTTGGTTGTTATGCAGTTCCTACGCTCGTCGAGCGACGGGCCAGCGGTACCGCGTTCCCGGACGCGCCGGGCTCAGCCCGTCGGCTCGGTCCGGTTGTACCAGACGTCGACGTGGGAGCCAGCGTACCCCTTCCCGACGATGTCGGGGAGCCCGTCTCCGGTCAGGTCGACCGCTTTCGCCTCGTGTGTCGGCGTTCCGCGGTCGACCACGACGTCCTCGAAACTCAGCGACCCGTCCCCGGGATTGTGGAAGATCCGGTGTGTCGGGTCGTCGTAGCCGTCAAGTCCCATCTCGGCGACGTAGATGTCCACGTGCCCGTCGCCGTCGAAATCCGCAAGCTGGAGGGTGTGCGGGTTGTAGAGGTCGTCGCGGAGGACCTTCACCTCCCAGTCCGGCGGGTCGAACACCGCCAGTCGGGCAGGCCGGTCGGCCTTGTACGGGATGTCCCCCTCGGTCACGACCAGCTCCTGCAGCCCGTCGCCGTCGAGGTCTGCGGCGGCGATCCTGGTCCACCCCCACCCCTCGGCGAGAGTCTCCCGTTCCCAGCCGCCACCCTCCGACCGGCGAAACAGTTCCGTGCCGGCGACCAGTTCGTTTCTCCCGTCACCGTCGAGGTCGGTCACGAGGAGCCCTTCGACGGAGATGTTCTCGGCGACGAGCTGTCGCAGGTCTCGGGGCCAGGGTTCCTGGCGCGGGTTCTCGGGGATCTCGTAATACCCGAGAACGGCACTCTCCTGGGAGAGAAAGACGACCTCGCGGTCCCCGTCGCTGTCAACGTCCGCCACAGCCACGTCGTGGTACTTTTCGAAGTCCTCGGTGATGAGTCGGCGGCTCCAGGTATCCCGGGGGTCCTCGGGCTGTTCGTACCAGTAGAGGCCGGGGACCAGGTTCTGTCCGGCGACGAGGTCGGCACGCCCGTCCCCCGTCAGATCGCCGAGGGCACCGCCGACCGCCAGATGCGGTGTCACTGCTATCTCGTGTCTCTCCCAGCCCGGGTTCTCGTACCAGAAGACGTTGGTTTCGAGAGCAGCGAGCGCCGACTGGATGCCGGGGACCTGCCGCAGGTCGACGGATGCCTGTACGACCGGAACCTCTATCCACCGGTTCGCCCCGTTCGCACCGATGAGAACGTCCGGACGCCCGTTTCCGGTGAGGTCTTCGACGAGACAGAAGCTCATCCGCTCTGCGGGCGGATCCGCGTCGATCCGCTCGTGGTCGAACTCCATAAGTGGCGAGCCCCCTGTCCGGAGAAAAGTATGGAGTTCATAATCCCGCTCGGGGAGACCACGAGACGCTGATGTCGCGGTCGAGGCCAGTGACTCCCCGACTGCTGGGCCAGTTCGGGCCCACCAGTTCCGGGTGGCAACCGCGCGGGAAAACGGTTACGGGAAGTAGACGGTGTCCTGTTACGGGAAGTAGACGGTGTCCTGCCAAGCGATGCCACCCGGTCGGGTCCGGTGCAGGGGCGCCCTCCTGTCCGTCACTCTACCGGCTTTAGGAGGGTCCTGTGGCGGTATGTGCTGGCTGTTCCGCGTGACAGGACGGCCGAAGCGTCTCGGTACTGTTGACGCCGGGACGGGTAACTGACGTCCTTCAGAGCCGGTAATACGTTCATACTATTGTCCGATACGTCCCCTCGAAAACCTGATGACCGACTTGCAGAAAGATACCGTGCTAGTGACGGGTGGTGGGGGGTTCATCGGCTCCCACCTGACCGAGCATCTGGTCGACCGGGGCGCCGACGTGGTCGTGGCCGACGACTTCTCGCGCGGCCGCCTGGCCAACCTCGACCACCTGCTGGAAGAGGTCGCGCTTGAACCGGTCGACCTGACCACGAGGGAGGGCTGTGTCCGGGCAGTGGAAGGCGTCGACCACGTGTTCCACCTGGCGGCGAGCGTCGGCGGGATCCACTACATCACCTCGGAGAACGTGGGCGGGCTCACCCCGAGCGTGCTGATGAACCACCACCTCCTGGAGGCGGCGCGTCGAGAGGGGGTCGACACGTTCCTGTTCGCCTCGAGCGCCTGCATCTACCGACAGCAACACGACGGGCTCAACGAGTTCTCGGAGGACCAGGCGGTTCCGGCCGACCCTCACTCGACGTACGGGTGGGCGAAGATACTGGGCGAGGTTGCCTGCGAGGCCTACCACACCGACTGCGATATCGAGACCGGCAGCGTCCGCATCTTCAACGCGTACGGGCCACGGGAGAGCCTCGACCCGGAGAGCAGCCACGTCATCCCGTCGCTGTGCCGGAAGGCGGTTGAGACGCCCGACGGCGGTTCCATCGAGCTGTTCGGGGACGGGACGCAGGAACGTGGTTTCATCTACGTCACCGACCTCGTCGAAGGACTGGTCCAGGCGACGGAGGTGGGGCTCGGCGGCGAGGCCATCAACCTCGGCAATGCCCAGGAAGTGGTGACGATCAACGAGCTGGCCTCGCGGATCATCGACCTCAGCGGGAAAAACATCGCGATAGAGCACGACCGGTCGAAACCCACGGGGACGGACAGGTACTGCGCGGACACCGAGCGGATGCGGGACAGGCTCAACTGGAAGCCGCGGGTCCCGCTTGAGGAGGGGCTGCGTCGCACCTACCAGTGGGTCGAACGGGAGCTCACGGCAGCGGGTGAGGTCGCGGCCGGCCGCGAGGAGTGGGTGACCCATGACTGAGTGGGGCGGCGAGCGCGTGCTCGTGACTGGGGGGGCGTCGTTCATCGGGTCACACCTGGTCGAGGACCTGGTCTCGGCGGGAGCGCGGGTCCGCGTCGCGGACGACCTCTCGAGCGGCGAGCGGGAGAACCTCGCCACCGTCGAGGACGATATCGAACTCCGGGTGGGGAACCTCAAGCGGATGGGGTTTGCCGAAGACGCCACCGCTGGCGTCGACACCGTGTTCCACCTCGCGGCCGACCACGGCGGCCGGGGATACATCGCGAACTACCCGGCGAACTGTGCCACGAACATGGCGCTGGACAACGTCGTCTACGAGGCCGCCGTGGCCAACGACGTCGACCGGATCTGCTTCGCCTCCAGCGCCTGTACCTACCCCACTGACATCCAGCAGGAGCGCCAGCGGTTGCGCGAGGAGATGGTCAGTTTCGACGAGCGCGGGGGCGCGTACGCCGACGAGGTGTACGGGTGGGCGAAGCTCATGGGCGAACGCTCCCTGCAGGCCTACGAGGAGCAGTACGACATCGACGCCTCGATCGTCCGGATATTCACGGCCTACGGCCCCCGGGAGAACGAGACCCACGCCATCATCGCTCTGATCGCCAAGGCCTACGCCGGTCAGGACCCCTACCGGGTCTGGGGGGACGGCGAACAGACCCGCAACTTCACTTACGTCGAGGACATCACGAGAGCGCTGCGCCTCGCCGCCGAGAACGTCACCGACGCTACTCCCGTCAACGCCGGGATCAGCGACTACATCAGTATCAACCAGGTCGCGGGGGCGGTCTTCGACCGGCTCGGCTGGGAACCCGACGAGGTGGAGTACCTGACGGACAAGCCGGTCGGGGTCCGACACCGGGCGGCCGACACGACCCGCGCCGAAGAGCTGCTCGGCTGGGAACCACGGCACACGCTCCAGGACGGGATCGACCGGACTGTCGACTGGTATCTGGAGCACCGCGACGAGGACCACGTCAGGGACAACCTCGAGACGCTGTTGCACGAGCGGTGAGCCAGACCCATGAGCGACGCCCCAAAGGAGTACGTGCTCGTAACGGAGTACTTCCACCCCGACACCGCCTCGACGGGACAGCTGATGACCGACCTCGCGGTCGGCCTCGTCGAGCGCGGGCTCGACCTGTCGGTGTACACCGGGCAACCGAACTACCACGCGAGCGATACGGGTCGCCAGCCACACCAGGAGACTCACGAAGGTGTTCCGGTCACGCGGATCCGTGCCCCGCAGGTCAGCCAGTCCTCGCTCCCGAGACGGCTGTTCAACTGGGGCGTGTTCACCGTCTGGATGGTGCTCGTGCTCGCCCGCGACCGGACGGCGGACCGCGAGCTCGTCTTCGTCTCGAACCCGCCGGTTCTCCCGCCGGCCATGTGGCTGCTGTGCAAGCTCAAGGGCTGGGAGTACACCTACATCGTCTACGACCTGTACCCGGACGTCGTGGCCGCCTCGGGGCACATCCGTGAGGGGGGCGTCGTCTACCGGGCCTGGGCAGCCGTCAACGAACACGTCTTCGCGGACGCCAGCAACGTCGTCGCCCTGGGGCCGGTGATGCGCGACCACATCGTCGAGGCTGCGGGCGAGGACTTCGACCCGGAGACCGTCGAGGTCATCCACAACTGGGCGGACGGGGAGTCGATCCGGCCGATGGAGAAATCGGAGAACTGGTTCAGCGAGGAACACGACCTCGTCGAGCCGTTCACGCTGGTTTACTCCGGCAACATCGGCGCGAACCACGACCTGGAGACGGTCGTCGAGGCCGCCCGCTCCTTCCAGGACGACCCGGTCCGGGTGCTGGTCATCGGCGAGGGTGACAGGAAAGACGAGGTCGTCGCGCTGGCCGAGCGGTATGGCCTCCGGGGAGACACCGTGCGCTTCCTCCCGTACCAGGACCTCGGGGTCCTCCCGTACACACTGACCAGCGGGGACGTCTCGGTCGTCTCCGTCGACGCCGGGATGAAGGGGCTGTGTGTCTCGTGTAAGCTCTACACCTCACTGGCCGCCGGCCAGCCGGTCCTGGCCATCTCACACCCCGACGACGACGAGGCGCGGCTGGTGGAACGCCACGACGCGGGACAGGTCGTGAGACAGCACGACGTCGAGGGGGTCGTCGAGGCGGTCCAGCGGTGGCGGGGAGACCCCGACCTCGTCGAGCGGCAGGGGCGAAACGCCCGCGAGGCGTTCGAGTCGAACTACACGAAAGAACAGTCGGTCGACGAGTACTACCGGCTGCTCTCGGACGCACCCCGGGTCCGGGTGGAGCCGCCACAGGGAGGAAGCCGGTAGATGGAGGTGATCCTCGTCGGGCTGGACGGATTAGAGCCGACCCTGGTCGAGGAGTGGGAGCAGGACCTCCCCACGCTCCGGTCGCTGCGCGAGCGCGGCTCTTCTGGGGGGGTCCGGTCCTCCGACCCGCCGCTGTCGGCGCCTGCGTGGCCGTGGATCTTCACCGGGAAACAGGGTGGCAAGCACGGCTGCTTCGGGTTCACGAAGCGCGAGTCGGGCGGGTACGGCCGGACGCCCGTCAACTACGGCGACATCCACGCCGAGTCGCTGTGGGAGGCGCTCGACGCCGCCGGAGTGTCCTGTGGGGTCGCCAACGTCCCGCTGAGCTACCCGCCGAGCGACCTCGACCACGGGTACGTCGTCGCGGGCTGGCCGGTCCCGAACCGGGTCACGGTGAGCGAGCCGCCGGGAGTCGTCGAGACCGTGGAACGACACCTCGACGAGCGGTACCGGGTCCACCCGTTCAGCATGGGGCCGGAGCTCCAGCGGGCGAGCGACGAGGAGGTGCTCGCGGACCTCACCGACGGGCTCTGGCACCACCAGCGGGCCTTCGAGACACTCGTCCGCGAGACGGACGTGGACGTGTTCTTCTGTGTGTTCATGGCTTCCGACGTCGGCGGCCACTACCTCGGACGCAACCGCGAGCTGCTCCACGACCTCTACGTGGAGGTCGACAGTGCACTCGGGGAGCTGCTCGAGGCGTGTCCGTCGGGCGTTGACGTGGTCGTGATGAGCGACCACGGCCACGCGGCACTCAGCGACTGGAACTTCTACATCAACGAGTGGCTCCGGCAGGAGGGGTACCTCGCCGTCGACGACGCGACGGGGACGGATTTCCGGTCGCTGTTGCGCCGGGCCGGGCTGACCCGGGACCGGCTGGTCGGTGTGAAATCCGCGCTCGGACTGGATGACGTCCGGAGCCGTCTCCCGCAGCCGGTGTTCGATGCGCTCCGGCGCGTGGTCCCGCCGGCCGACCCCGGTAGCGAGGGGTTCGATCCCGACCGCGTCGAGTGGGAGCGGACGGAAGCGTACAGCCCCGACCAGAACGTGGTGTACCTCAACGCGGAGGAGACACACCCACAGGGGACAGTCGCGGCCGCGGACGCGGAGCGGACGGCCGACGAGATCGAGGCAAAGCTCCGGGAGCTTGACCACCCGGAACCCGGACGCGACGACCGACTGGTCACCAGCGTCGGCCGCAAGGAAGCGGTCTTCCGGGGCCCCTTTACCCCGGACGCGCCCGCCCTCGTCCCGATAGCCGACGACATGCGGGTGACGGTCCAGACGGGGTTCAACGACGGCGAGGTCTTCGCCCGCGACGAGTGGAGCGAGCACCGCCAGGTCGGAACGCTCGTCACCGCGGGACCGTCGTTCGGCCAGACGGCGGACGTCGACGAACGGAGCATCCTCGACGTCTACCCGCTCGTGCTGGAGCTGGTCGACACGGCCGTTCCCGAGAACGCCGACGGCGAGGTCCCGGGAGACCGGCTCAGTTACGACCCGGACCCGGCGACCCGCGAGAGCAACGACGGCCACTCCGAGGCCCGCGAGTACACGGACGACGAGCGCGAGGAGGTCAGAGACCAGCTGAACAGCCTCGGGTACCTCGAGTGACCATGAACGGGGATTCCACACAGCGTCGACGGACGGGTACCGGGCCGGACACCACGGGCGACTCCGCCACGCGGCCCGACGTGGTGCTGGTCACCATCGACGCGTGGCGGGCGGACGCCGTCGAACGGATGCCCGCCCTCCGACGGCTCGCTGCGGAGAACGGGTACGACAGGTCCCGGGCGGTCAGCGGCTCGGCGGCCACTCACGGGGCCTTCCCCCCGATCCTGGCGAGCGACCACATCGTGCGGACCTACGACACGGAGGGGGGGCTCAGACCCGGCACCAGCCCGTTGCCCGAGGTCCTCGCCGACCACGGGTACCGGACGGGCGCGGTCGTCGGCTCGAACCCCTTCCTCGCGCGGTGGAGCCGGTGTTTCGACTACTTCTGGAACGACGGCATGCGGGACGACGTCGAGTTCGGCGGGCCGAACTACTCGACGGTCGACAGAGTACAGCGGTTCCTCCGGTTGCAAAAGCGCGTGACGGCCACCGAGGTCGCCGAACGGGCGAGCGAGTGGTACCGGGAGCAGGACCCACCGCGGTTCCTCTGGATGCACCTGATGGACGCTCATGGGCCGTATTTCCCCGGGTTGCGCGGCGCACGGCGGACCGGAGTCTACAGGACCTACCGGACGCTGTTCGACTACCACGTTCGCGACCGACAGTCACCGGAGACGCTGGCCCGCCTCCGGGAGCTGTACCACAGGTGTCTCGAACGCCTCGACGACCGGCTTGCAGCCGTTCTCGATTTCGTCGACTCGGACGCTGTGGTGGTCCTGACCGGCGACCACGGCGAGGAGTTCGACCACGGCTTCCACGGCCACGCACAGCTGTACGACGAGTGTGTCACGACGCCGCTCCTGACCGCGAACCTGTCGCACCCGACGGCGGAGTGTGACGTCCGCCACCTCGACGTCGGGCCGACGATTCTGGACGAGGTCGGACTCCCGTCCCCCGCGACCTGGGCCGGTACGCCGGTCGACGGGACGACCCGGCACGCGCTGCTGTTCAACCACTCCCCCGACCACGAGCGGACCTACGTCGGCGTCAGGACCGGCCGGTACAAGTTCATCAAGAGCTTCGACCACGAGCGGTGGACCGTCGAGGGACGGACCCTCTACGACCTAGCGGCCGACCCCGAGGAGCGGACGCCCGTCGAAAACCCCGACGTGGCCCGGGAGCTCGAGCGGACGGTCGATTCGTTCCTGGCGCGGGAGGACGTCGAACTGGAGACGATCAGACAGACGACGACCGGCATCGACGCCGATGTCGAACGGCGCCTCGAGGAGTTGGGATACGTATGACGGGAGCGGCCGCGTGGCTTCTCGCGACGGCTGGCGGCTCCGGCGTCCCGGGTCCGAACGCCGCGGCGGCAGCCCTGTTGGCCGTCCCCGGTTTCGTCGGGGAGGTCCCGCTCGTGCCCGGAGCCTCGCTGCTCGGTGGCTCACTCGTGGGGTATCTCGTCTACCGAGTGGTGTCGGGCTCGGGCGACGGGGCCGGTGGAGACTCGGCCCCGCTGACGGGGGTGCGCTCGAGTTCGACCAGGCAGGCAGCCGGACGGGCGGGCGCGACCGGGTCCGGGTCCCGGGCCGGCCGGCTGCTACTGCTCGGCGTGCTCGTCGCGTTGCACGCCGCGGTCCTCGTCGGCCTGGTGCTGGCCGTCGACAGCGGCCGCTCGCGGTTCTTCGGGATGACGGTCATCGGTCTCGCCTCGGCGCTCCTGCTCGATTTCCTGCTGTTTGCCCCCTACGACCGGGTCGCGACGGCGGTCTTCGAGCGGACCCGGCCGGTCTGGGTTGTCTACCAGGACCCGCGGTTCGCCACCGGGACGCTCGCGCTCGCGGCGAGCGCGCTTCTCGTCGTCGGCCGCGGGGTCGTCTTCTTTCTGATGGTCGCCCTGCTGTTCGGTTCGCTGGTGCTCCGTGCCGTGCTGGCAGACGACGAGTCCGTCGCCACCCCGGGCACACTCGCGCTGCTCGGGGGTGGGGCAGGGCTGTTGCTCGCCGCACAGGCGCTGACCGTCCCCTACTACGTCCGGACCCTCGATACCGTCTACCACGCGACGCTGGCCGAACGGATCACCTCCGCGGGGAGCCTCGCGGCGGTCGCGGGGACGAGGTACGCCGACCTCCCGCTGTTTCACACGCTGTCGAGCGTGCTGGCCCAGATGACCGGGATGGACGCCAGGACGCTGATGGGCGTGTTGTTCGTCGTGCTGTTCCCGGTCGTCGTGGTCGCCGGGTTCGCGCTCGTCCGGAACCTCACCGGGTCCCGCAGGCTCGGTGTCCTGGCGGGGGCGCTGGCGGCGTTCAGCCCGGAGTTCGTCGCGTGGGGGACCCAGGCACACGTCCAGTCACTGAGCTTCGTGTTCCTCGCGGTGTTCGGCCTCCTGTTCACCAAGTGGCGGACGGACCACCGGTTCACCGCGGCCGCGGCCGTCGTGACCCTCGCCTGGATACTGACCCACCACCTCAGCGTCTTCATGGCTGTCGTCCTCCTCGGCGTCTGGGCGGTCTGGCTGCTCTGGGCGGCAGTCGGCCGTTCGGATATCGGCCCGGTCCGGCGACCGCTTTACCAGTACGTCGTCCTGACTATCTCCGTCGCCGTCTACTGGGTGGTCTCGGGCGTCGTCTGGGTGCCGATCAACTGGGTCACCGAGTTCAGCCCCGCGGCCAGCTCGGGCGCGCCGACGACGCAGTTCCTGATCGAGTTCTACTCCGGGCCGCTCGAGCTGTTCGGCGCAGCCGCGCCCTTCCTGTTCACCCAGCTCCACTACGTTCCGTTCCTCGCTCTCGCCGGCTACGGGCTCTGGACCGTCCTCCGGTCGGGTGGGGAGGTGCCGAGCCGCGTCTACCCCATGGTACTCCTGGGGTTTTTCGCGGCCATCCTGGTCTTCGTTCCGAACCCGGCCTGGCTCGTCGCCCGGGGGATCGGCGCGCTGAACCGGTGGGGCATCATGGCGCTTCTGTTCGTCGTCCCCGTCGCCGCACTGGGGCTCGAGCGCCTCACCGCCGATTCGAGCCGCGGCGGCGCCGTCCCCATCGTCGCGCTGTTGGTCGTGACGATGGCCGTCCTCTCGGTCGGTGCGGGGTTCACCGACCCGTCGATAGCAGACGAGGCGGGATACGACAAGGGCGCCCGGAAGCACCTCTCGACGGGGGACATCGACGCGGCCGCGCACGTCCTCCAGTACTCCGACGACGGTCCCGTCGGAAGCTCGCACGTGATGAGCGGCTACATGGCACACGCTGTCTGGGCCGACCTGGCCCCGGAGCGCCCGTCGCGGTTCACCACCCTGTCCGTCAGGGAAGGACAGCTCCTCACGGAGCCGGGGCTGACGCTCATCGAGGAACAGTCCCTCCGCACGGACGGCGTGAAGATGACGCTCCAGCCCCCCGAGTCCGAGGTGTACGACGGGAGCGTGAGCGTTCTCGCGCCGGTGTCGCTGGACGCCGAGGCGCTGGCACTCGACCGGCGGAGCGTCGTCTACGACAACAGCGACACGGTAGTCACCTTCCAGACCGACGACGCAGACGGGGGCTGACCGGGTCGGTGTCGTCGGCCGGTCAGGCACGGCCCTGACCGGACGCGATCCAACCGGGCGCGACGCGACCGGACACGACCCGACCGAATGCGGCCGGTCTCCACCGGATGCTAGTCGTGCCGCCGGAGAGCGGCGTTGGAGCCGGCCTACCGGGTGCTATGCCGTCGTTTACTAAGTGTGCTGCGGGGCCTTCGAACAGGTCGTGAGGGACATCATTCAGGTGACGGCAGACAGCCTCCGCGCGGACCACTGTGGCTGGCAGTCCGGGGCCGCCACGACGCCGAACTTGGACCGGCTGGCCCGGGACTCTCTGGTGTTCGAGACGGCGGTCGCACCGGGGCCGCGGACGCTCTCGTCCGTCCCGGTTTCCCAGACCGGAACCCCGTTCGCGCCCAACAGGCACGGAACCGACAGCTACGAGGACCGGGCCTCGCGCATCCGGAGCCACCTCGAGCGGTTCCGGACCGTCAGTCAGCGGCTTCGCGAGGAGGGATACACCACGGTCGCGTTCACCGCCAACCCCTGGACGTCGACCAACACCGACTTCGACGCCGGGTTCGACCGGTTCCACGAGGTGGGGCGGACCGGCGGCCGGCTGATCTCGCTGTTCGACGGCACGCCGGTCGAGAAACCGGCCATCCTGGCCGACCGCTGGCTGTCCAACGACACCTGGTTCTCGCAGTGGCGGACCTTCTACGACGACATCCGGGCGACACTCGAGGAGGTCGACGGGCCGGTGTACGTCTGGGTCTTCCTCATGGACACGCACAACCCCTACATCGTCCCGAGGCAGGACCGCCAGGAGTCCTCGGCGTTCGGAATGTGGGCGGCCTCGCTGAGAGCGAACCGGGTCCTCGGCACGAAGGGCGACCGGACCGCCTACGGGTCGAACATCGACGACACCACCCTCCGGCGGCTCGGGCAGGCCTACCGCGACGGAGTCCGCTCGGTCGACGCGTTCGTCGACCGGCTGATGGGCGACCTCGCGGAGGACGCCGTTCTCCTCTTTCACTCGGACCACGGCGAGGGGTTCGGGGAACACGGGACGTACGGCCACACCCCGGTGCTCTACGAGGAGAACCTCCACGTCCCGCTTCTGGTCCACGGCACCGACACCGACGGGACCGTGGAGGCGCCGGTCTCGACGGCTCGCATCCCGGAGATACTGCTCTCGTGTGCACGCGAGGAGCCACTCGAGGCCGGGGACCTGACCTCCGGGCACGCCGTCGCGCGAACCGAATCCGACGACGCCATCGCCCTCCGGGGCGAGCGCTGGAAGTACGTCCGCCGCGAGGACGAGGAACGGCTGTACGACCTGCAGGCTGACTCGGGCGAGACGTCCGACGTCGGCGGCGAGAACCCCGCGGTCCGCTCGGAGATGCGCGGAGCCTGCGACGAGTATCTCGACGCGCTGCCCGAGCCCTCGGTGTCGGCGACGGTCGAGGAGGACGAGGACGTCAAGCGTCACCTCCGTTCGCTCGGGTACCTCTGAGGGTGCCGGTCCCCGGCGTGTCGTGTCCCGAACCGCTCACTCCGGGCAGACTCTGCGGTAGATGTCGACGTAGGACTCAGCAGTATTTCGTATGCTGAAGTGCTCGCGCACCCGCTGGTGACCGTTCCGACCCATCCGTTCCCGACGGTCCGCCGGGGCCACCCGCACCATCGCATCCGCCAGCGCCTCCGGCGAGTCCGGCGGAACCACGACCCCGGTGGACCCGTCGTCGACGGCCTCGGCGGTCCCCGGGACGTCGGTCCCGACGACTGGGAGGCCGGCCGCCATCGCCTCGAGGAGGACGACGCTCAACCCCTCGGTCAGGGAGGGCAGCACGAACACGTCGGCCAGCGAGTAGTACTCCTGGACCGACTCCACCCGCCCCGTGACGGTCACGCTCTCCTCGATGCCGTGACGGACGGTCGCCTCCCTGAGGTCGGCCTCGAGGGGTCCCCACCCGACGAGAAACAGATGTGACGAGGGGAGCGCCTCGACGACGTCGGCCATCGCCGCCACGAGGCTCAGCTGGTTTTTCTCCTCGACGTACCGTCCCACACTGAGGAAGACAACTCCCTCGCCGTCATCCGGGCGCTCATGGCGGTTCTCGGGGGTCGCGCTGTCGACCTGACTGGCGAACTCGTCGACGTCGATCCCGTTGTGGATCGTGTAGGTCTCCCGACCGAAACTACCGCCGGCGCCGGGGTTGTACAAGTCGGCCGACCCGGCGTAGGAGCGCTCGACGTCCTTCGAGACGGCGATGTCCACGGCGCTGAGTGGCCGGGTCGCGCGCTCGAGTACCCGCGTCCCCGGGTGGTAGGTCTCCCTGGTGTTGTGGTAGGTCCCGACCACCGGCGTCCCCGACAGCCGTCCACAGACCCGGCCGACCACCGGGACGTACAGCGAGACGTGGGTGTGGAGCACGTCGAACGACCCCTCTCGGAGAAACTGCCACAGGCGCAGCAGGCTCCGGGGGTCGAACTGGTCCGCCGCCGTCGGCCCGGTCGTCTCGAGCCGCCGCACGTCGGCCCCCGCCCGCTCCATCTCCTCGAGCAGACTGTCGTCGTCCCCGAAGTAGCAGACGGTGTGGGAGACCGGATACCCCTCCATCGCCTCCACGAGCCGGAGAAGCTGGTTCTCGACCCCGCCCAGCGCCAGGTGGTGGAGCAGGTGACACACCCGTATCCCGCTCGGTGCGCCCGCGTCTCCGCTCCGGCGGTCGGGTCCGGACATCGCTCAGAGATACCCGAGGTCCTCGAGCCTCGACTCGACGTCGCCCTCGACTGCCTCGTTCCATTCCCCGGCGTCGAGGTCGAGCCGGTCGAACCGGTCGGCGACCGCTCGCCTGACCGGGCTGCTCTCCGTCGCGTGGTCGGTGACGGCGACCCGCTGTTCGCCCCCGCCGCGCAGGTCGTACAGGCGCGCCTCGTCTCTGATCTCGTCGCGCTCGTACAGCCAGTCATCCGACCGGGCGCCGACGACAACCTCGCCCTCGACCTCGTGTTCCGCGAGCACGTGCTCCCGCGGGTCGTCGATCCCGGGCCGTCGGCCCCGATAGGTCGCCGGGACGTCGAGCCCTGCGGCCTCGTGGACGAGCGGCGGGACGTCGAGGAGGCTGACGAGGTCCCCGGTCGCGTCGTCCAGGTGCCCCGGGCCGTTGAGGACGACGAGGGGGACCCTGATGAGCTCGTCGTACATCCGCTCGGGCTTCCCGTAGCTCCCCCGCTCCCCGAACAGTTCGCCGTGGTCGGAAGTCAACACAACCAGCGTGTCCTCGAGCCGCCCGCTCTCCGCGAGGTGACGGAGCACCCGACCGACCTGGTCCTCGGTGTACCGTATCGACGCCCTGTAGAGCCGGTAGAGCGCGTCCGCCTGCTCTTCGGTGAGCGCGTCCGGGTCGCCCAGCGACATCGAGTACCACTCGCCCACTTCCGACTGCGTGACCTCCGCCACGCCGAACTCCGAGCGGTACTCCGCCGGGGGAAAGCAGGGGTGGTGGACGTCCATGAAGTGCGTCCAGCAAAAAAACGGGTCGCCCGCCGTCTCCAGCCAGTCGACCGTGTCGTCGACGATCACATCCGCACTCACGTACGGGCGTGGCTTGCCCCGCAGCAACTGGTAGGCCTTCCGTACGGCGTCGGTCAGGTGGAGATACCGGTCGATCCGCCGGAGCCTGGGGTTGTTGATCTCGATCCCGCGGGGGAAGACCCGCGTCGCCAGCCCCATCAGCGGGTTCTGGTAGTCTTCGAACGTGTTGAACCCGACGTGGTACTCGAAGTGCTCGGAGAGAAACGGGTTACACTGGAAGCCGGCGGTGTCGTACCCCTCCTCGCGCAGGTGCGTCGCGACCCGCGGTCTGTCGGGGGACAGCGGGCCGAGGCCGCCGTAGGACAGCGGCATCGTCCCGGTGAGCAGGGCCGGAAACGAGGGGGAGGTCCCCGGCCCGGTCGCAAAGGCCCTCTCGAACCGGGTCTGTCGGACGTGCTCGCCGGCGGTCGACCGGAAAAAATCCGGACCGAACCCGTCGCGCGGGACGGCGTCCCAGCGGAGCGAGTCGACGGTCAGCAGCAGGACGTTCGGCCGGTCGGACGTCTCACGGGTCCTCTCTCGACGGTCCGCCGTAGGTGGCGTGTCAGGCACGGGTCTGCCCTCCGATGGCCGCATCGTAGCTCGCGAGCGTGGCTCCCCAGCTGAACTCAGAGACGGCGAGGTCGCGGCCGTTCTCGCTCAGCCGTTCCCGCAGGTCCGCTTCCCGCAGGGTCCGGACGGTCTCCGCCGCGGCATCGCCCGGCGGCGAAACCAGCGCCGTCTCCCCGTCGACGAGCGGCAGTCCCTCCGCGCCGACCGGGGTCGTCACGACCGGCACCCCGCTGGCGAGGTACTCCAGGATCTTGAGGTTCGTGCCCGACCCCGAGAGCATCGGGGCGACGGCGACGTCCGCGGCGGCGACGTGACCCGGCAGGTCGTCGATGATCCCCGTGCAGACCACGCCGGGCGGCGTCGAGTCGGGCGCTCCCGCCCCGACGAGCATGAGCGTCGCGGACTCGAACTCGCGTCTGACCGCCGGGAAGACCTCCTCGACCAGAAGCTCCACCACCTCCGCGTTCTGCGCGCTCCCGAGGTTACCGTGGAAGACGAGCACCGGCTCGGTGAGGTCGTGCCGGTCCCGGACCGCGTCGGCCCGGGAGGCGTTCGACGGCGCGAACCGGTCGACGTCGACACCGTTCGGCGCGACCGCGAGGCTGACGTCGTCGTCGAGGTGTGGGGCCAGCGTGTCCCGGTCGGTCTCCGAAACCGTGAGAACGGCGTCTGCGCGGTTACAGGCGGCGAACTCGTAGCGCCGGAGCAGGCGCCAGAGCGGAATGTCGAGACGCTGAGCGAACTTGTACTCGATGTTGTGCTCGCTGAGAACGAGCCGGCAGTCCAGCCCGCGGGAGGCCGCAACTGCCAGCGGGACGAGATACGGGAGTTCGACGACGACCACGTCCGGGTCGTACTCCCGGAAGTGCGACCGGAGCTGTGGGTAGAGCCAGGGGTGCAGGTGGTACACCCCTTTCAGCGGCGAGTAGCTCGGCACCAGCCGTTCGAGGGTATCGACGACGCGGGACTGGAGTCCCACCCTGTCGAACGGCTGCGCGTCGGGCACTCGACCGGACTCGGCCTTCTGTTGCTGTCGTTTCTCGTGTGGGTAGTAGACCGTTACGCGGTGACGCTCGCCGAGATACCGACAGGTCTGGTACGTCCGCTCGAGGAGGCCAGTGTAGACCGGGACCGGGCTACGGAGCGAGACCACTGCGATACGCATCGGTCGACGTTGCCGTGTTGCCGGCATTAGTGTACGGTGCATACCGGCCCGGTAGGCTCTGACTTCGGTCGCTCGGTAGCCACTCTTTTCGGCAGTCGTCGCCGGCGGCTCTGCGGGGCCGAACGACGGCACACGTTCGGGGGTCCGCCGTCGTGGCACGTGCCCGGAAACCGGACGCGGGCCGGTTTCGGGCGGCTTACCCGCGCCCGGCCGTTCCGTGACGGCGCCTCGAGCGAGCGACCGACCGCGTAGGGAGCGTAAACTCAAGACGGTCTCCCCCCAATGGGAGGCCGTGTCAGAGCCCAACGAGTCCTCCAACACCCGGCGGAGCCGCCGGGCTCTGCTGAAATCCGCCGGAGTCGCGGCGGTCCTCCTCGCGGGATGTGGTGAGCGTTCTCCTCCGGACCCTGAACAGCCGACACCACAGCCCACGACGGACCCCGCCGACCGGCCCACCGGGAGCCCGGACGACGGCACTCGGACCACCACGGAGCCGGGGACGGAGCGGACGACGGACGACGACGGGGCGGGAGCGATGGGTGCCGAGTACGTCTACGCCGGGTCCGACCAGCTCGAGTCGGTCTCCCGGAGGGTCAGGGACGGGGAAGACCCGTGGGATTCGGCGTACTCCCGGCTGATGACGGACGCGGAACGGGCGCTGAACATGGCGCCGCGGAGCGTGGTCGACGACGGCGCCCCGGGGTGGGAGAACCCCAACCGGTTCGGGGCCGACGAGGACAGACACGACTTCCAGGTCGCCATGGACATGACGACCGTCGTCAGGGACGCGGCACTCGCCTACCGGTTCACGGGCGAGGACAGGTACGCGGAGGCGGCCATCGACCACCTCGACCACTGGTGTCTCGACCCGGAGACGCGGATGGTCCCGAACGCGAACATCGCAGACAACGGCACGTCCATCGAGCTGCTGGTCACGGTCCCGAAGCTGTGGTACGGGGCGTCACTCGTGGGGGGACACCCCTACTGGACCGATGGGGGCGACCGGGACCGCGAAGCGGCCTTCCGCGAGTGGGTCCGGACGTTCGTCGCTTCGCTGCCCGACCCGGGGTACTACCAGTCGAACAACCAGTGGGCGTGGCGGATCGCGACCATCGCCAGCGCCGGGAGCTACCTCGGGGACGGAGCGATGCTCGACCGCGCGTTCTGTATGTGGCGCGGGGAGTGTGAAACGGCGGCACACGGGAAGGACAAGCCGCGCCCGTGGGTCCAGTACCGCAAGCGTGGGGAGGGACGTGGCTGTCTGAAGCAGGAGCTGAAACGCGAGGACGGCCTCTCCTATCACACGTACGGCGTCAAAGCGCTGACGATGACAGCAGAGATCGCCCGCCATCACGGTGTCGACCTCTACGGGTACAACGCCCCGACAGACCCGGGAGACGGGTCGACCCTCAAGAAGCTGTTCGACTTCATGGCCCCGTACCTGCAGTCGCCGTCGGAGTGGGAGTGGGGAACCGGCTCGAACGGGATAGACAGCACCCAGAAGGAGAACTACGCCTCCCTCTTCGAGCTGGCCTACTCCCGCTGGGAGGAAGAGGCCTACCGGGAGGTGGTCGGGACGGTCGGCCGCCCCGCCTACGACCTCTGGATTCTGGGGTGGACGACACTCACGCACGGCAACCTCTTCGAGCTGTGAGAGCGGGCTCGTGGACCTCCCGGCCGTCCCCTCGCGGCCGGGTCACCGCCCTGTCGACGGGAGCTGTCGGTTCACCCAGTTGGCCGCTTTCCATCCGGGCTTTCCGAAACAGGCCGCGAGCACCTTGCTGGACGACCGAAGCTTCCCGTCGGGAGTGTGGTAGAGGTGTCGCAGCAGGGCCCGGATCGCGGCGACCGACCACCCCTCTTTCCGCAGGAGGAGCGCACCCTCGGTCTCGTAGGTGTGGGCGAGTGCCGATGCCCGGACCCGGTCCGGGTGGGCGTCGTAGAGGTGGTCGTACTCCGCGATGATCTCCTTCCGACACGCCACGGCCGCCGAGGAGGAACCGAGCCCGTCGGTGTCGATACGCTTGTAGAGCAGCGGCGCGTCGACGAACTCGAAGGCCGTCTCGCGGGCGAGCTGTATCATGACCTCGAGGTCGTTCGCCGCCGCCCGGTCGGGGAGCGGGAGGATGGTCTCGAGCACGTCCCGCCGGAGGAGCATCGTCGACGTCATACACGGCCACATCTCGAACGCCAGCGCGGTCTCGAGGACTTCTCCTCGGACCTCCGGGGAGGGACAGTCCACGCGGTCCCCTTTCTTCTCCAGACCGGTGTAGACGACACCGACCCCCTCGGTACGCTCCATCACCTCGACCTGGCGTTCGACCTTCGGTTCGTACATCAGGTCGTCGTCGTCGAGGAAGTGGACGAACTCGCCGCGCGCGGCCTCCGCGCCGACGGTCCTGGCCCGGTTCGCCCCGCGGTTGGCGTCGAGTTCGATGTACCGGACGTCCTCGAAGGAATCGACGACGGGCGCGGCGTGTCCCTCGCCCGAGTCGTCGACGACGACCGTCTCGACGGGGTCGTACGACTGTCCGCGCACGCTCTCGAGGGTATCGGCCAGCAGGTCGTTGCGGTAGTAGGTCGGGACGACCACCGAGACCATGGGGGAGCCGGTCGTCGCGGTCATCGGGTCACACTCCCCGTCGGCGCGTCGCTGGTCGGTGTACGGGCCGGTCCGGCGCCCGGCGCTCGGTGTCGGTCATGGCGAGGGGGACTCGGCTGGCTCTGGGTGCAAGTCGCCGGACTCGACCATTGCCTCGAGCGGATTGTCGTCGACCTCGAGGGGGAACTCGACGCGGCCGCGCCGGCGTGCGGACTCCCAGGTCGCGAAGATGAGTTCGGCGGCGTCCAGCGCCTTCTCCGCGGCCAGTTCCGGCGTGGTCCCCTCGCGGAGTGACGTGACGACGTCCTCGACCGCGCGTTCAGTGTACGCCGGCGTGTGGAGGCGGTCGGCGAGCCGGTCGGATACCTTCCTCGTCAGCGCCTCGGTCACCCGCTTCGGGGTGCTCGGGTCCGGGAAATACCGTCCGTCCGGACCGGTCTCGACTTTCTCCCACCCCCGGCCGTCCCTCCGATAACGGAGTGTCCCGTCGTCCCCGACCTCGAGTGTCCCGTCCGTTCCCTCCACTCGCAGGTAGGCGTCGACGAAGGATTCGCCGCGGCCGGTCGACGCGATCCCGTAGACGCCGTTCTCGTAGCGCCACTGGGCGAGACCCTGGTTCTCGTTGTGCGTCCCGAACAGGACGTTCTCCGTGGAGTAGTCGATCTGCCCCAGCGCCCACTCGACCGGCGTCTGGTCCACGTAGAAGTTCGCGAGGTCGAAGGCGTGTGTCCCGGAGTCGTAGAGGTTCTGCTCGTGGAACTCGATCCGGACCGGGTCGCCGACTGCACCCGAATCGAGCAGCCGCTTCGTCTCCCTGTACGGCCTCCCGAACCGGAGCTGGTGGTTGACCGTCAGCTGGACCCCCGCTCTCTCACAGACCTCGGCCATCCGTCTGGCTCCCGCCCAGGTCAGCGCCATCGGCTTCTCGCAGTGGACCGCATCCGTGACCCCGCTCCGGGCGATGTCGACGACAACGTCGGCGTGGACCGGAGGCGGAACGGCGACACTCACGATGTCGGGTTCGGCAGACTTCACCATCGTCTCGTGGTCCCCGTAGACGTGGGTCTCCGGGATCCCGTGCTCCGCCGCGAATCGCCGTGCGTTGTCGGCGTCGAGGTCGGCGCAGGCGACGACCTCGCACCCGTCGAGTCGCTGGTAGCCCGCCGCGTGCCGGTACGCCATGGCGAACCCGTCCCCGTCGGGGTTCCCCGTACCGACGAACCCGATTCTGTACGTCACTGTCGAAGCTGACCGGTCGGGGCTATTCAGTATGGGTCGCCTACCTCCCGACCGGTGACGGACGCCGCCGCTCTCCGACGGCGGTGTCGTCCGTCGGTCGGCCCGGCGGCTCCGGAAGCGGGCATCCCGGTTCCGTCGGGGCACTGCGTCCAGCCGGCCGGGTCACTCGGTCGCCCTGTTGCCAAGCGGCAGGCGCATGAACACACCCCGTTTCAGCATTATCAGTCGACAGCCGAGCCGGCTCAGGCCCCGGAAGGCCATGGCCAGAAGCCTGTCCCGGTAGCTCTCGACGGCCAGGTCCGCCTCCGGGTCGTCGTACGACCGTGCGAACTCCGCGAGCCCGGGACGACGGTCGAGGAGCCGCTGTCTGTGGTACCGTCTCGTCGTCCGCTTTTTCAGGTACGACACCGGGTCCGAGTCCATGTCGTGGTAGACGACCGGGTCCGGGTGGTACATGAACTGGTCGCGGTCGTAGCCGCCGGAGTCGACGAGCCGGTAGGTGAGGTCGGTCCCCTCGTGGCCCGCCCGGCTCGCGAGTCCCTCGTCGAAGCCGCCGACCGAGAGAAAGGCCTCGCGGTCGTACGACGAGTTCCCCTCTGTGTTGAGGTGGTACGGTTTGGGTTCGTCCCCGAGGTCGTACCACCACTGGTACCGGTTGTAGAAGGTGTCCTCGGTCGTCGCCACTCGCCCCCGAACGCCGACGATGTCCCCGTCCTGGAGCCTGAGGTGTGCGTCGACGAAATCGCGGCCGGGTACCGCGTCGTCGTCCAGAAACACCACGACGTCGGACGCAGCTATCCGGGCGCCGATGTTGCGCGCTACCGTGACGCCGCAATTCCGGCGCAGCTTGACGTACGCCGAGAGGCTGTCGAGGTCACGAACGAGCCGGTCGACGGGCCAGCCGTTCCCGTTGTCGACGACGATCGTCTCGAACTCGTCGGTGGACTGTCCCGCGAGCCCGTCGACGAGGGCCTCGAGTTCCTCCCGGGCGGTCCGGTAGGTGACTATCACTACCGAGGCCGCGACCGGGCGGGCCGGGGGGTCGTCGAAGGACGAGTCGACCTCGCGACGGTGGCGGTCTGACAGCCCGGAGACTCTCCTGTCCCATCCACTGTCTTCGGTCACTAGTGGCGGATTGCCGGCTATCCGATATCGTTATACTGTCCATAGAGCCCCGACACCCGTCCGGTAGGAGCGTCAATCGGTCCCGGCGAGACCACCCACGGCGACGGCCGCTCCGATGAGACTGCCCCCTGCGAGAACGAGAGCCGTGGCGACCACTCCGGGGATCAGCCCGGTCACGGGGGTGTTCAGCCCCAGGATGCCGCCGAGCGCCACCCCGACGAGCAGACAGAGCGTTCCCGTGACGCCGAGGGACCGCCCCGGCCGGTCGAGGACGATCCGCGAGACGGCGTTCCGGACGAGAACGGCGCCGTGGAGGATCGGGTTGTGGGTGTTTGCCTCCTCCACGTCGTATGTCACCTCGACTGGCACCTCGGCAAACTCGAAGGATTCATCGGCAGCCTGAAACAGGATGTCGATGCTGGCGTCCATGCCGTCGCTCAGCTCCCGTTCGGCGAGTGTCCGGACCGCCGTCGCGTCGTAGGCCCGGAACCCGCTCTGTGTGTCCCGGATCCGCGAGACGGAGTAGCCGAACTTGAGCCCGGCACCCACGATGGAGTTGATGACCACGAGGCCGAACCGGCGGTACAGCGGGGCGTCCGTCTCCGAATCGCCGAGAAAGCGGCTGCCGATGACGACCTCCGCGCCCGACGCCCGCTGTGTTTCGACCAGGTCCGGGATGTCCGCGGGGTCGTGCTGCCCGTCGGCGTCGACCACGACGAGGTGGTCCGCGTCGAGTTCCGCGGCAGTGCGGAACAGCGTCCCCAGTGCCGCGCCGTATCCCCTGTTCTCCTCGTGTCTGACGACCTCGGCGCCGGCTGCTGCCGCCCGCGACACCGTCCGGTCGCTGCTCCCGTCGTCAGCCACCACGACTATCGAGGCGTGCTCCCGCGCTTGCCGGACGACGTCTCCGACCGCTCCCTCCTCGTTGTATGCAGGGATACCGACCACGACGGTCGCGTCTGTCGAGTCGGCCATCCGAACCGGCTCCGGGTCTGTACGGTGGAAACTCATGGCGGGTCCGCGGCCGCCGTCCGGGACCGCGTACGCCTGACTCTCGATGAAACGAGGATAGTTATTCGCGTACTAGGCGTGTGGCAGCCACTACCTGGAGACGAAACCCGCAAGAAGTCGCGGTTTCGGGGGTCCATCGCGCTCCCCGGCCATCGGTCGCGGATGACGGCGACCCGCCCTCCAGCCACCCGGGGCTGGTGTTCTGACGACCCCCCGTTCGCCACGTCGGCTGCGACACGTGAGCGGTCCGCGGCCGCCGGATGTCGCCGGTGCTGGCCCCGGCAGCGGTTAAGTGGTTGTTTACAATGCGGGCCGTCACTCTACCGGCGAGCGGACCTGTGGAAGAGACGTTCAGCGGGGTGGCCACCGGACGCCGGACCAGCGCGTCGTGCGCACGCGGTCGTGGTACGCGCCGGGAGTGGCGTGACTCGGCGGAAAGACGCCGGGGTACGGACGTGTCCCTGCCGACAGACGGCACGGCCCTCGGCCCGTGGCTGTGCGTGGCGAAGCGGCCGAGAGGCGCCTCCGGAGACTGGCTGACATGAGAGAAAAGATCAAAGCGCTGTTGAGCCGGGTGATACCGACCGGGAGCGTCATCCAGCAGTCCGTCAAGAGCGGGGCGTGGCTGGGAGCGACCAACGTCCTCTCGCGCGGGCTGCAGATCGCCATGATCGTGGTCCTCGCGAACCTGCTCGACCCTGCAGATTTCGGGTTGATGGGGATCGGCCTCCTCGTCCTGAGTGGGCTGCAGAAATTCTCGGAGCTCGGCCTGGATGCGGCAGTGATCCAGAGAAAGGAGCAAAACGCCGACGAGTACCTGAACACAATGTGGTCGCTGCAGCTGGCACGCGGAGCTGTCCTGGCCGGCATTATCCTGCTGCTCGCGCCGGTGGTGGGGTCGGTCTTCGGCGAGCCCAGAGCCACCGACGTCGTTCGGGTGTTCGCGCTATCGCCGGTGCTGATCGCCCTCCGGAACCCGGCGATCGTCTACTTCGAAAAGAACCTGGACTTTCACCTGGAGTTTCTCTACCAGGTGAGCGGGGCGGTCACGCGCTTTGTCGTCTCAGTCGGGTGGGCACTCGTCTCCCCGACGGTGTGGGCACTGGTCGTCGGCTTGGTCGCGTCGGAGTTCGTGATGTTCGTCTTCTCCTACGTCGCCTCCGACTACCGCCCGTGGCCGGAGTTCGAGTGGGAGCGTGCCCGGGAACTGGTCAACTACGGGAAGTGGATCACGGCCAACTCGGTGCTGTACTTCCTGTACGGCGAGGGTGACGACATCGTCGTCGGCTGGCTCCTCTCCTCGACGGCGCTCGGCTTCTACCAGACGGCGTACCGCCTCTCCAACGCACCGGCGACCGAGGTCTCGCAGGTGGTCTCGAGAGTCATGTTTCCGACGTTCTCGACGATCCAGGACGATACCAGTGCGCTCCGGAAGGCGTACTACCGGGTCCTCCAGGTCACCATGTTCGTCGCCTGTCCGCTCGCGTTCGGCATCGCCGCCGTCGCGGACGTCTTCGTCGCAACGTTCATGGGCAGCGAGTGGCTGCCGATGGTGACGGTCATGCAGGTACTCGCCGTCTACGGGCTGCTCCGGGCGTTCGGGAAGACGTACGGCCCCCTCTGGAAGGCGACCGGGCGTCCCGACTTCATCACGAAATTCTCCGCCCTGCGGGTCGGGCTCATCGCCGTGCTGATCGTTCCCGGAACGCTCGCGTTCGGCATCGAAGGGGCCGCACTGGTGATCGTGGGCGTCGGGGTCGTCATACTGCCACTCAGCATTTACGTACTTGTCGGCTCCATCGACGGGTCCTACCGGCGGATGCTCGAGGAGATCGGCTACCCGGTGCTCGCGAGTAGCCTCATGTACGCGGCAGTCGTCCTCCTCCAGCAGCAGTTGGCAATCGAATCCGGGATGCTCGGCTTCCTGTTCCTGGCCGCTGTGGGCGCCGCCGTCTACGCCGCGCTGATCGGCGTCTTCGCGTTCGGGCTCGGGTGGGGTATCGACAAGAACCTGCGCTCGCTGCTGAACGCTGCGACGTGACGGACCGGTCGTGCCGAGACCCGCCCCTACCGTCAGAGGTTCCGGACTGTCAGGGTCAGCCGGGGCGTGCCGCCCCGAGCGACCTCAGTCCAGGTCCCTGGCGGCAGCTCAGTCCTGGCCGTGGGTCAGGGTGACGTGCCCGAGCAGCTGCGAATCGTAATGGGGCCGGCTCCCGGTCTTGTCCGGGTTGTTGATCGCGCCGGCGAAGTCGCCCCAGTGGGCGTAGGCGTGCTCGAACGTAGACGTCGCCTCCTCGACGGACCTGGCATTGAGGTTCCCGCTGTTCCACTTCCACGCCGAGGTGTCCTGGACGTAGTCCTCGAACCAGTTGTAGGCCTTCCACAGGCTCGAGCCGTCTTTGTTGTCCGTCGGCGCGTTGAACCCGTACAGCGAGGTGCTGTCGTACCGCTCGAAGACGAGCAGCGGCATCGTCAGCGCCTTCAGGTTGAACGCGGTGTAGATGAAGGCGGTCGAGCGGCTCAACTCCTGTTTGAACAGCGCGTTCTCGTTCGGGTCGGACGACCCGCTGTACGAGCGGCTGTTCTTGTAGTTGTTGACGAAGTCAGACCACGGGCGGGGCTTCCCGTCGTCACAGGTCAGACACTCCGCGCGCCACATACACTTCGCGCGTTCCATCTTTTCGTCGTCCTGCAGGTACGCCGCCGAGGCGGCCCTGTCCGTGATCCGCCAGGCCCACTTGTTGTTGAACTCGCAGTAACTGGGCTGGGAGGGGACGAACGTGTCGTGACGGTCCCGGACCCACTGCGCGAAGGCAGCCTCGGCGTCGCCGGCGTCGGCCCCCTTCCAGGGGCAGGTCCCGTCGTAGTCGTCCCAGGCGGAGTGTCCGCGGACCAGCGCCGCGGCGTAGATGAACCCGGGGATAGTGATGTGTTGCTCGATCGTGACCGCGTTCTTCTCGATGTCGACGGTCGGTGTCATGTAGGTGCCGTCGTTCAGACACCAGTGGTGGATGACTTCGACGGCGCGCTCGGCGAACCGCTCCTCGCCCGTGAACCGGTAGGCGAGCGCACAGTCCCGCGCACGCTCGGACATCTCGATGGCCGCTCTGTAGTCGTGGCGGCCGTTCTCCGAGGCGAGACTGTGGTCCCCGTCGTCGTCGGTGACGGAACTCAGTGAGCCACCGAGTGCACTCTCCGCGTCGGAGATGAGGTTGTCGTAGGCGCTCGCCCAGGGTTCCCTGCCGGCCTCGGCGCGCTCTTTCTGTGTCTCAAGTTCGCTGTCGGTGACGAACACGTAGTTCGTCGATGTCACCGGCTCGCTGTCGTCGTCCTCGGGGGGAGACACCGACTGTCCCCCGAACGTTGCCCTGTACTCGGTCGTCGCCGCCGCGAAGTCGAACTCGTTGTCCCCGAACAGCTCGTGGTTCACACCCGAGGTGTCGTGTTCGAAGTAGGCGTGGAACGGGACGTCGTGCTCGGTCATCCACTCGTACATGTTCCTGACGAACGTCGGGTTCACGTCCCCTCCCCACTCGTAGCCGTCGTGAGACAGGCCCCACTCCGGAACGACGACCGGGCGGTCAACCTCGGCGGCGAGACTGGCGACGTCCGACAGGCCGACGCCGTCGGCTCCCCACTTGTTGCCCTTGAGATGGGTTTCCTCCCAGACGTACTCCTGGACGGTCGCGCGGTCCGCCGGGCCGGCGGAGTCGTAGTCGATCCCGTCGGGAGCCTGGCCGACCCTCCCGTAGGCCGGTGCGCTGTCGTAAATATCAGCGCCCACCATCGCGTAGTCCGCCCCGGGGTAGTGTGCCAGCGCCTGCTCCGTGGACAGCTGTGTGGAGTGGATCAGCGGAGCCCAGACGGTACGGAGGTCCTCTCCGAGCACGTCACGACAGGTATCGACTATCTGTCGGTACCCCTCGGCCCAGGTCTCCGGTGTGACGCCCGTCCCGACCGGCGAGTACGGCTGTGCCTTGATGTTGAACTCGTTGCCGATGCGGAGCACGAGTGTTTCGGGCGTGAAGCCGTCCGATTTGAACCCCTCGGCCATCGACCGGAACTTGTCGTTGTACTCGCCGGCAGCGAGGTTGCGGAGAGCGGTCGCCCGTCCGACGGCGTCGTTTTCCTCCCGGGGGAGCATCGGGATGTGTGGCAGGAACAGGCGGCCGTCGCCGCCGTCGATCCACTCCGGGAAGTCCCGGGTGTCGAAGGTGACGAAGTTCGCCCACCTGTTTTTGCCGTGGCCGGTCGCGGCGACCGTGACTTCGTCCCCGAACTCGGATTCGTAGCCGTCTATTCTGTCGGCGTACCACTGCCAGGCGCCGTTGGACAGCGTGTCGGTCCCGGTCTCCTCGTCAGTCCCATCGTCGGCCTCCTCGTCGGTCCCGTCGCCGGTCTCGTCACCGGCCCCGCCGCCGGCGCCACACTCCGGCCCCTGCGGGTCGACCGTATCACTGGCCGTCCCGGAGGGTGGGGACTGAGCCAGCCAGCCCACGAAGTACCAGTTCCCGTCGGCGCCGCCGGCGTAGAAGCCCCGGCCGTGTTCGTGTGAGGCGTCCTCGATGAAGGCGAGGTGGTAGTCGGTCGGGTCGTGTTTCCGGAGGCGGTTCGGCGTCCGCACTTGGATCATGCGGTTGCCCGGCTCCGAGGCAGTTTGTTTCGTCTCGACCTTTCCGCCGGCGGCCGACGACGGTTCGCTCTGGGCCAGCCAGCCCACGAAGTACCACTTGCCTTTGGCGCTGCCGGTGTAGAAGCCCCGACTGTGTTCGTGTGAGGCGTCCTCGATGAACGCGAACTGCTGGTCGGTCGGCTTGTACGATTTCAGTTCTGCCGGGCGCCTGACCTGCAGAAGCCGTCGCGACGGTTCGGACGCGTCCGAATCCGGCGTCACTGACCCGCGCGCGACGGTCGTCGGTTCCGTCTGCTGGAGCCATCCGGTGAACGCCCACGTCGAGCCACTCGTCCCGGTGTAGAAGCCACGGCCACGGAGGGCGGACAGGTCCTCGATCAGTGCGAGGTGGTGGTCGCCCGGACGAGTGCCACAGAGGTCCTCCGGTCGCGGGACCTGCAGGTGCTGTGGGCCCGCGCTCGCCGAGGCGACCTGCGTTCCGACGGCAGCAGCACCGACCGAGGCCCCGAGCAACCGGAGTACGCTCCGCCGGGACGTGGACAGACCGTCCGGTGACTGCTCCCCTCCGGTCCCCGGACTACCATCGCTGCCCCCGTCGCTGAAAAGCCGTGTTATTCTACGCTTACCGTCGCCGACGGCATCGGTAATAGACTCCTTACTGCTGTTTCCCATGCGCCTCGAAACATCAGAAGCTCCTTAACTAGCGTTTCGACCACATTGCAATCGGGTAGTAGAAGCTTACTGCTGATTGCTCCCTGCTTTATTTTATTCCGACAAACGCGACACAATATTAAGTACAGATTTCGGAAAATAATATAACCCTAACTAATCACCGGCTGTTCGGGCCCGGGGCGTTTTCCGCCCGAGATGCCTATCCGAGGGTACCCCTCCGAATGTGGGGTACGCGTTCGAACAGGTCCGGTCTCGTGGCGGTAAGGGGTTCTTTATGGCCTCGAAAGGGCGTCCGCTCGGGCCGCTATCACGGGAGTCGGTCGGAGGGCGGCCAGAAGGCACTGGAGAGCAGGTGTCGAACGAAGTCGATCCGTGGTACTCGGCCGGCAGACGGGCCGGCCGCCGCCCTTACAGCCGGTCAGCGTCCCAGGCGTGGAGGGTACCGTCTTCGTCTTTGAACAGGAGTGCGACAGTCCCGTCCCCTCCTCTCCCGGTGTCGACGGCGAGTTCGCCAGCCGAAACCTCCGCCGCGGAAGCGTTACTGTACTGCGGGACCGAAGCGGCGGACATCCTCCGGTCGGTCCCGCCCTGCCCGGTCAGCTGGCCCGAACCGCCGAACGCCTGCAAATCGGCAGAAACGTTCGAGGCGGAGACGACGTCCGACGGCGGGCCGAAGTAGTATGAGGGGCGGGAGGAGTCCCGGCGGACCTCGATTTTCCCCACCTGGAGGGTTCCGTTGTCGCGGAGGGGACCGATGATCTTGTTGCCGTTGTCGGAGTTCAGCTGTACCATCGAGCGGGCCTCGGTGTTCGTGTTCTGGACGTAATCGATCCTCGCAGGCGCGCGCCCCTGGAGGGAGACGATGGGTCTGTCGGTCGTGATAACCGGCTCGAAGTTGATCCCGCCGATGTGGACGTAGCCGTTCTTCGAGGACTTGATCCGCGCCGCCTGCCCGGCCGTTCCCCCGATGTTGATGAACCCGACGTCGAGTTTCGCCCCCGCGAAATTCGTGTACAACACCGGGTCCCGGGTGGCGTTCCCGGCGCCGATGTACCCGATCTGCGTCCCGAGGAGGGACTGTTCGCGCTCGAGGACGATCTCGCGGCCGTCGTTGGCGTCGTAGCCGAAGTCGAGGTGGTGCCACGTGGAGTCGAACGGGGACCCTTTCTCGCAGTGGACGACCGGGTCGATCCAGTCGCGGAAGGCGAGGTCGCCGATATTGAACTGCTTCGGTGACCGGCCGCTGTCGTTGACGAAGTGGATCGCCGAGCCGTCGGTCCGCTCTTCGCTGTTAGCCCCGCTAATCGTGAAGCCGTCGAGGGCGACGAACTTCCCTTCCTCGGGACGGGTTACCCTGAACCCGTCCCGTTCGAGGTCCGTGAACTCGATACCGCTCGTGTTCACGCCGTAGCCGATGAACTGGACGTAGTGGCTGGGGACGACCGGCTCGGCCTCGGTGATCGTCGTCGGGGGGAGGATAACGGCACCGAACCCCTCGTTTTCGCCGCTCTCGTCGATCCGTGCCACCGCGTCCCCGACGGGCGTCGACGTCTCCGCCGGGTCGATCGTCGCGACCGAGTCCATCCCCGTGGCGACCGGGACGACTGCCCCGTCGAGTAACGGTCCGAGAACCGCGGTCGGATCCGGGAGCGACCCGTCCGGTCGCTGTCCGGGCGGGTCGCCCCCGTTCTGTTCCGTGCCGGGTTCGCCGTCAGTACCGGTCTGCCCTCGCTCGCCACATCCGGCTAACCCGGCCAGCAGCCCGGTCATCCCGCCGATGAACGACCGGCGACCGACTCGTGGAGGCCTCATTATCTCCCCTCGGGATGACGCGCATAAAATTATGTGACGGCTACTGCCGACCGGATGGCCCGGGTCTCGTTCCGGGTTGAGAAGCACGTAACCCGGGGGAGGACGGTCGGTCACAGTCGCTCCCTGAGGTCGCAAACTGCGTCCTCCTCCGCGATGATGAAGGCGTCCTCCGCCAGGGCCTCCTGCTCTTCGGGGAGGAGAATGAGGTTGTCGGAGTGGTCCGGACTGGTGATGACGTCCCAGTCTACGAGCTCGTACCCGAGTGACCGGCTGAGGTCGGGGTCACACGGGAGTGACTCCCAGGCCTCGCGCGAACTCCAGTCCTCCTCCGGGTCCACCGGCGGACTCCGCGTTTCTGTGTCGGAATCGTTGTTGTCTCCCATGTGTGCCCTTTAGGTCGACCCTTCCACGGTCGATACGGGAGTAGTAATACCTTACTCGGAAAACGCTTTTTGCCGCGTCTTCGCTGGGTTGTGGCAAGATGATAATGTTTACTGACCGGTTGAAAGCGGGATGAATGCGTCTCTGATACAGCCCAGTCTATCACCCGCTCCGACACGGCCGGCACAGAAAAGTCACGGTCACGTGACGTCTCGGGCCGATAAGCAACTCTTACTACCGGGCGAGGGCGGCCCCGGGGACGGTCCTCCGCCTCCTGTGGCGACGGATACGGCTGTCGTTCCGGAGAGGGTAGTACACAGGTCGTTCGCGGGCGAGCGGGGGGCGTAATCACACTCGTAACAATGTGTGGAGACTTTCCCGTATCGGTATGGTCAGTAACCGAACCGTATTCGCGGTCGCGGTCGCGGCTGCCGCGGTCGTCGGGGTCCTGCTCGCGGGTGGGCTCGCTCCGATAGCGGGCGGACCGGGGGCCGGAGACGAGGCAGGGAACCAGACGGCGGGGAGCACCGGGAACGCGAGCCAGGACCCGCTCAGGGAGACGACAGTCGTCGAGGCCGAGGGGCCGGACGCAGTTCCGGAGGACGAATCGCTGCGGCTGTCGGTCGAGCTCGGGGCACGAGCGACCGAGCCGGTCACGCGTCAGGTCGAACTCGTCGTCGACACGGACGACAACGGGGAGCTAGATACGGTCGTCGCGGAAACCGAACGGTGGTTCTCCGACGACGGGACCACTCGCGTGTCGTTCACCGTCCCGGGCGGGACTCTCGCGCCCGGCGAGCGTCGCTACGGCATCACGGTTGGCGGGGAGACGGTGATGACCGGGTCGACGACCGTCAGGCAGACACCGACCTTCCTCCCCCGGGTGCGGTCGGCGAGTGGGGTGGCCGGCTCCACGGCGACGGTGAATCTAACGGTGACAAACGAGGGTGACCTCGCCGGCGAGCGGGCCGTCACTGTGACGCTGGACCGGACCGGGAACGGCTCCTTCGAGCGCGCCGCGAACGCGTCCCTCTCGCTCGAGGGTGGGGAGTCCCGGGCGCTCTCGCTTGGCTTCCCCGCCGGCGCGCTCGACGCGGGTAACTACACGTACCGCGTTCGAACCGAGTCGGGGACCGAGACGGGGACGCTGAGAGTCCTCGAACCGCCCCGGTTCACTGTCGCTGGTGTCGGCGGGCAGACGAACGTCTCCACCGGGACGCCAGCGAACGTGTCGGTGGCTGTGAACAATACCGGCGACGTCGCGGGCTCCGGGTCGGTCGTGCTCTCTGCCCCGGATAACCGGACCTACAACCGAACGGTGGGGCTCGACAGCGGGGCCAACACCACCGTCTCGTTCGGGGTCCCGACGACCAACCTCTCGCGGGGTTCGTACACCTACACCGCTTCGACGGCTGACGACAGGCGCGAGGTGTCGGTGCGCGTCCGCGACGGCGTGTTCGCCGTGGACGACCTCGGCGGGAACGAGACCGTGCGGGTCGGCGACCCGATGGTCTTCGACGCCGAGGTGACCAACGTCGGGGACGCGACCGACCGGGCGACCGTCGAGTTCAGGATCGACCTCGACGACGACGACCGGCCCGAATCCTACGGGGTCACGGAGAACGTCACGCTGTCGCCGGGGGAGAGCGAGCGGGTCCGCATCCGGGTTCCGTACATGGAGGACCCGGACCCGCTCCACCCCGTCGAACACCTGCCCCACGGGCCGTACATCTACGGCATCTACACGGCCAGCGACAACGAGACGGCCGTCTTCGACGCCCGCGGACAGCCGACGTCGACGGTGAGTCTCGGCGGCGGCAGTGGTTCGGACGACGATAGCGACTCGAACGACGACCCCGTCTCCCGGGCGTCCCTCGACGAGATCAGCCAGGAGAAGTACGGGTACTACTTCGAGGAGCTGAGCGGGGAGACCAAAACCCAGGTCGAGGAACTCCGCGAGCGCCAGCCCTTCGCTGACGGTCGGGGGATCACCGACGTGTTGACCCGCGAAGAGATCGCACGCCAGAAGTACGGGCTCGACGTCCGGCGGGGAGACAGGTTCGAGTTCCAGCGCATCGACGTCGAACTCCAGCAACAGATCGAGGCGGACTTCGACGAGCAGTTCACAAGCCAGGTCGGGGACAGAATAGAGTCCTGGGAAGAGCTGGCTCAGCAGCGGTACGACACGTCGTTCGAGGAACTCTCCGACGACCGCAAGCAGGAGATCAGAGCGGCTTACCGGACTCAGTTCGAGTGACGGGACTCCCGACTCCCGCCCTCCGGTGACCCCGCCTATCCGTCGGTGACTGGCTCGGGGGCAGCCTGTCGGGTGACGAGTCGCTCCAGTCCGGAGCGCAGCTGCACCCTCGGCTCGTACCCGAGCTGCTCCCGGGCGCGGGAGATGTCCGCACAGCTGTGTTCGATGTCGCCGTCCCGGGCTCCAGTGTGGACGACCTCGACGTCCCCGACGACGGCCCTGACGGTACCGGCCAGGTCGTTGATGCTGTGGGCGGTTCCGGTGCCGACGTTGAAGGCCGTTCCGGCCCTGTCCGTCACCCCCGCCCGGAGGTTGGCGCGAACGACGTCGCTCACGTGGACGAAGTCCCGCGTCTGTGTACCGTCCCCGTGGACGGTCAGCGGCCCGCCCGCACGGGCCTGCCGGAGAAACGAGTCGACGACCCCGGCGGTGTCGCCCCCGCGAGTGGGGCCGTACACGTTGAAGTACCGGAGCACGACCGTCGGGAGCCCGTAGAGGTCGTTGTACGTCCGGGCGTGGTGGTCCGCCGAGAGCTTCGAGACGCCGTAGGGGGAACGGGGACGTTTCGGTGCCGACTCCGGGACGGGGACCTCCCCGGGCCGACCGTAGATGGCCGCACTCGAAGCCAGTACGACACGGGCGTCCTCGCGCCGCGCGCCCTCGAGTACCTGCAGCGTGCCCGTGGCGTTCGCGGTGTGAGCCTCGCGGGGGTTCTCGACGGACTCGGACACGCTGACCAGCCCCGCCTGGTGGAAGACGACGTCGACGCCGTCGACCGCGTCGAGTATCGCCTCCTCGTCGCGGACGTCGCCCCGGCAGAGCCGTGCGTCCGACGGAACGGCACCCGCCGTTCCCGTCGAGAGGTCGTCGAGGACCCGAACGGAGCACTCGTCGACCAGGCGCTCGGCGAGGTGGCTGCCGATGAACCCCGCACCGCCCGTCACGAGCACCGTCTTCCCGGCCAGACCGTCCGGGATGTCGGTCGCCGGCGTGTCCCCCTCACCTGAGGCCCCGTGCTTCGGGGAGTCCGTGCTTGAGGTCATCTTTCGGTCGCCTCCAAGGTGCCGGGCTGGCCCGCGGCGTCCTGCGGTCTGACCCTCGGTCGGCTTCCGCCGGCCGGTCCGGAGACGGACGCGAATCGCTTCCGGGCCTCTCCAGTCTCGGTCGTCACATGTCTGGCCATCTTGATCCCTCGGCTCCCAGGCTCGGTCCGGCGGAGTTTGTTATCGTTCCCCTGCCGGAGTGTAACGGCAGGCTACGAGCGGCCCGGCCGCTGTTGGTGAAATAACGTCCTGGCGGGCGAAGCAGCTCACTTCGCGGGGAGTTCCTTGACGGCGAGCCGGAGATACAGTTCGGCGACACCAGTCCGTTCGGACGGGCGGACGGTGTAGGTCCGCTCGTCGTAGGTGAGAAAACCAAGTGACTCTAGATGCGCGAGCGAGCGAGTGACTTCCGACCGGACTGCTCCCCGCAGCTCCCCTTCTGTCTCCCCCTCATCGGGCTCGACGACGGTGACCACGTACTCGACAAGCTCGTCGAGAGACACCTCCCGGTCGCGCTGGATCAGGTAGTGGAGCACGTACCGGTTACACGACCGCGCGAGGGCCTCGAAGAGTTCGTCGGCGGTCGGCTTCTCCGGGGAGTCCGGAGTTTCCGAGCCACTTCGCGTGTCGGCGCCGGCAGTCCGACCCGTGTTTTTCTCGGCGTCTTCCGGTGTGGCATCCGCCGGACGGTTCTCGTCCATGGGGGAGCCCGGTCACTGCGGCCTATAAGTATAGTCCGGATACCGAGGCTGTGTTGGTCCGGCCCTGGCAAAGGCCGGCCAGCAGGGAGATTCAGAAACCACCAGACAATGGGCGGATCGTCGCGATATGGCCAGCTCACGCGGCGAAACAGCATGAACAGACACAACCCGTTCCCCGGTGGCAGGTCACAACGACGTTCGTTCGGCGTGTTCGCCTCCGTCGCATTCCGGTCCATCCCCGTCGCCTCGCGCTGACTCTCACCGTTCGGTACGTGTTCGCCCCGGCCGCCGAGTCAGCTCTCGAATCGGTTCGCGTTCGGTGACGCGGGTCACGGTCCCTGCAGGTCCGTGTGCGCGTCCGAGCGGTAGGCGAGCCCCCTGTTCTGCTGGATGTCGAGTGCGACACCGAGCAGGAGCAAAAGCGGCGCAGCGACCAGGACGATGAGTGTCGGGAGCGATGCCACGAGCGCCACACCGCCAGTCAAAAACCCGGAGACTCCGTTGAGGACACCCACTCCGAACGCGACGATGCCGGCGGCGTAGCAGACGACGGTCGCGTGGACACCCTCCGAGACGTACTGCCGGTTCATGCGGCGGAGGAAGTTCGCCAGCAACAGCCCGGAGAGTCGGGGGACGAAGCTTGTGTACTCGATGCCGCTCTCCTCCTCGTCGTAGACCGCCGGGTGCGGGACCTCCGCGATCCGGAAGCCGTGCATGTTCAGCGCCGCGAGAATGTCGTTCAGGAATCCGTATCCGTCGTAGAGCTCCTCGACGGGGATGGTTCCGAGCGCCCCCCGGGAGATCACTGTGTACCCGTTCTGGGAATCGGCCATCCCCCAGTAACCACTCGAGAGGTTGGTGAGAAAGGACAGCAACAGGTTCCCGAACAGCCGCCACCGGGACATCCCGGCGGCGTGGGCGCGGTGTTGTAGCCGGGTTCCCTTCGCGTAGTCGGCCTTCCCGCTGACGACGGGGTCGAGGATGCTGTCGAGGATGCCCGGGTCCATCTGTCCGTCACCGTCCATGACGACGACGACATCGAACCCGGCCTCGTAGGCCATCTGGTACCCGTCCTTGACACACCGCCCGCGGCCGGCGTTGGTTTGGTGGCGGACTGGGACGGCGAACCGACCGGCGGCGCCGTTCCCTGGAGTGCCGTCCTGTGGCCGCTCGTCCCGGCGGCCACGGCTGGCCCGCCGGCCGGGCTGTTGACGGAGACTGCCTACTACCTCTCGGAGTACCTGGGGTATCTCTCGGACCCGCGCGCAGTCCCTTACCTGCTCTTCGAGGCAGCGTTGCTCTCGACCGCCGCGGGGCTGTGGGTCGCGGACGGCTATCCCGGGCTACGTGCCCCGTAGGTGTGATACCTGCAGGGCAGGATACGTCCCTCGAACCCCGTCCCGGACTCGGTCTGGGGGAGTACCGGAGAACCCTCCAGGCGAGGAGCTCTGATTCGTGGCCGAGCGCGAGCGCCGGCCCGGGTAATAGCTTGCTACCGGGAGCGAGGAAACCGGAGGGGCGGAAGACCGCGAGTCAGGTTCCGGGGCGAACGCGTACGGTACGCTTACCGGCGTGAACTCTCCTGAACCGACGAAACCCGTTTACCCGGCCCGGAAGTCAAGAGTAGGATAGGAGCAAACGGAGCAATCCATGACGAGAACGGAACACACGGCACCACAACTGGAAACAAGCCGGCAAACACGGGGTAGGCGGACCGACCGGTCGGGGGAACGATGAGCCCCGACTGGGACGACGTCAGCTTCGTCATCAGCTCGCGGTACCGGACGGCGGTGCTCAAGCGGCTCGCGGTCGGTCCGGCGACGCCCTCGCAGATCGCGACCGACGCCGACGTGGGGATCTCCCACGTCTCGCGGGCGCTCCAGCGCCTGCGCGACCGCGAACTGGTCGAGCTGCTCGTCTCCGACGACCGAAAGAAAGGGCGCGTCTACGGGCTGACGGAGTACGGCAACAGCGTCTGGGAGAAGATCGAGGCCGAGAACATGGTCTGACCGGCGACGGACCGCCCTCGGGGGCGCGGCTGCGAACCGCGCGCTCCCAACTGCTGGCACGACAGTCCGGTCCGAGAGCTGTCGCGGGCTGAGTCGCCCCGACACGACGCGGCGAGACCGCGACGGTCTTGTACGCGACACCTACCACCGCGGCTCACGCAGTATGTGAGTAATAACAATGCCTGCCCAGTTCTCCTGGTGGGTTGATGCCGGAGTTCATTTCCGAGCAAGAGAGGGAGCGGATGGCAGAGTTCGCACGGACGCCGGGGTACAAACGCGACCCCGAACAACTGATCCCGGAGGAGGAGCGCGAGGAGTAAGTCCGGGATATCGGGGTACGGTCACGTTATCACCGGATCTCGGGCGGGGAGTCGCTGTACCTCGTCTCGGTAACGTACTGGATCCCGGCCAGAGCGAGAAAGGCCAGGATGGTGGCGCCAGCGACCAGCACGTCCGGGAGAGCGGCGAAGGCGGCGACGTCCAGCACAGTCAGCAGGAGGAGTCCGCCCGCGACCAGGCTCACCCCGAGATAGTATCTGTGCCAGGGATAGGTCTCCTCGGGTTCGGTGAGGAACTCGTCGACCGCGTCGACCCCGTCGGCGAGTGCGACGGTTCCCTCGTCGGCGTCGTAGGCGACGATGCCGACCTCCTCCATCTTTGGGACGTGGGTCTGGTACAGCGAGACGTAGACCCGCTTGCGCTGCTGTTTGGTGAGGTCGTCGACGGAGGTCTCCATCTCGAGTGCAGCGATCTCCTCGGCCAGCTCCGTCAGCTGCATCGGTTCGTCGCGGCGGTTGAGGATGGAGATAGCGTAGCGTCTCCGCGCGCTGCTGAGGATATCGAAGACGACATCTTGGTCGAGTTGTGTGTCCGAGGCGAGCATCCGAGGTCTCCAGTGTGGTCGGTGGTAGTCCGGCTCTCTGAATTATATCACATTCTACACTTTGTTACGACACGGTTACCTGCCGGCGGGCGACACAGCGGCGTGACAGGGAGTTCCTGCGGGGACAAACCGCGCTGGACGGGCGAGCGGCAGTCCCGAAGCGAACTGGACCGCCAGTGTCTGAGAGGCCTGAAGGAGGGCCTTAGCGGCCACAAGAAGCGAGTAACTCCCGGACGTCCACCAGGGACGGTTGACAGGTCCCGACACCCGGACTCTCGGTACCACCCACGACGCCCGGCCGCACCCGCTGACACCCGGCGGGACGGCAGGTACCCCACTTCCGGGCGGCGTACGACGGCAACTACTACCCCCAGTCGCGCAGGTAGCAGGTCCCCCCTCGAATCGCGAAGATTGCGAACAACGCAATCGTTTAGTCCGAAGGACCATCCTAAGAGCTCCTTACCTGATGTAGCACTGTCCTACCCGGCGTTCATGTCAGTAAATATTGACAATAATTAAGTAATAGTCTGACAGTACAATTCAGGGCGGCGATCCGTTCCAGCCGTGCCCGACGAGGGACGAAGGAAGGGGGGAAATACCGTGATACAAGCAACGATAACCCGACGCGGGACTGTCTGTAAGCAGTCTCCAACGGCGAACCGAGTGGTGAACGAGGCGCGTCCGGAAGGGGCGAGTCAGACACGCGACAGACCCGGTGGTCCGGCATGAAGGTCGACGACAGGGTGTCTACGGGAGGGCCGTCGGCGACCCCGGCCGGAGCGACCGGCGAGGTGTCGGACACTGACGGGGAGGCAAGCGAACAGCCGGGGGAAGCTTCGGACCGTGAGGAAGAGGAACCGCCGGCGCTCCCGCTGGACCAGGTGTTCGAGATCGCGAAGAACGAACGTCGCCGTCACGCCCTCCAGTTCCTCCGGGACCGCGAGGGTCCCGTCGAGCTGGGGACGCTGGCCGAACACATCGCGGCCGTCGAGAACGACACGACGGTCGAGGCGATCTCCTCACAGGAGCGCAAGCGGGTCTACGTCGGCCTCTACCAGTGTCACCTCCCGAAGATGGACGACATGAACATCGTCGAGTTCAACCAGAACAGGGGCCTGATCGAACTCGGCCCGAACGCCGACCAGATCTACCCCTACATCGAAGCCGAGGACCAGCCGGCGGTCGAGTGGCCACACGTCTACCTCGGACTGTCTACCGCCGGGGCCGTTCTCCTGCTGGTCAGCCTCACGGTCGGGGCGGGCGTGGGTCTGAGTCCCGGCCTCGTGTCGGCGCTCTGCATCGCGGCGGTCGGGACGGTGTCCGTGTTACACGCGCGGTCCTGACCCCGGAGACCAGCGGCGGTCCACGCCGCGACGGCCCGGTTTTCGGCCCGGAGGGGCCCCGGGTCAGCATCGTATCCCGCCCGGAGCTCGGGGTCGACGACCCGGTCCAGAGGTTCTAAATACCACCCCACCAACACCCAGGGTGTGAGGGAGAGCACTCGAAACCAGTCGGTCACGTTCGAGTGGGACGAGGTGGATTCGGTGACCCGCGAGGTGGTCGAGGCTGTCGCGATGGTCACCGAGACGGACCCGACGGAGTTCGACCCCGTCGCGACGGCGATCGACCCCGACGCGCTCGACGCCCTGTTCGCGCCCCGCGACGGCGGGGAGCGACGCGACAGGGGCTACGTCCAGTTCCCGGTTGCCGGACACGACGTCACCGTCTACGCTCACGGCGAGGTCGTCGTTCACCAGTGACGGCAAGGCCGGTCGAGCTCTCCCGGCCCCGGAGCGGCGTCTCCAGGACGCTGGCGCCGCCAGCTCCGCTCTGTCGGCGACGTCCTCCCGCCCCTCCGGTAGCTCCTTTCCGGCCTCACTGGCGGGCACGCTGGACGAACAGCCCGACCACGAGGTACGCGTAGACGGCCGAGCCCGCGACGCCGAGCCCGCGCCCTCCGAGAACTGCAGCCGGGCTCGCGGCGAGTACTCCAGTGACTTCCACGAGTAGCCCCACGAGGAGGGCACCGAGCGCGGCGGCCCCGAGCCGGTCCCCGGCCAGCGGGAACCGGGCCACTGAGGGCGGGTAGAACTGGTAGGTGACCCCGACGATACTCAGCCCCAGGAAGCCGAGCAGACCCAGTCGGTAGTGTGCGACCACCAGGTCCGGCTGCAGCCCGGCGAACGCGAAGTACAGCCCCGCGGCGACGGCGAACACACCGCACCCGACGCCGGCGAGGACGCCGTAGAAGCCGAGCCGGTCGCGGTCGGAGCGGACGAACAGCAGCCCGTAGGCCACGGCGAAGCCGAGGACGGCCAGCGCTTCGAGCGCGGCCCCGGCCTGCAAGAGCCGGCCGGAGGGGAGCCCGACCGCGAGCAGGGCCGGGCCGGCGGCCCCGGCGACCAGGACTGAGGCCGCGAGCCGGCCGGGGACCGCGGAGACGAGAAACCGGGGGAGCAACCGGAAGCCGACGGCAAACAGCAGCAGAACCGCTGCCCCGAGCGCCAGCAGGTGGGAGACCCGCGGCGGGTAGCCGTCGAGCGGGGTCGGCAGCCCGGCCACTCCCGCGACGGTGAGGTACGCCCCGGCAGCGAGATAGGCGAAGACCACCGGGACGGCGGCGTTGGCCATCCGGTCGAGCGGCAGGCGGTGGGCGTTGTGCTCGCCCGTCCCGGTCTCCCGGCCGGCGAGGTTCCCGCGGAGCGTCAGGAGCATCGCCCCGAGGAAGACGGCCACCCCCGCGGCCCAGGCGACGGCGCCGGCCTGTCGGACGGCCCGGGAGGCGCCCGGAACCCACCCCGCGGCCAGTCCCGCAGTCCCGAACACCGACAGCGGGAGCTGGACAGTGGGGGCGCGGGCGGGCCGGAGGTCGCGGTCGAAGTAGGAGGGCACGAGCGAGTAGGCCTTGCCGAAGACGACGTGGAAGACGAAGCCGTACAGCGCGAGAGGAACCGCGACCCGCCGGGGGGCTCCGAGGAGGACCGCGACCTGCCAGCAGACTAGCCAGCCGACGCCTGCGGCCACGAACCCGCGCGCCCACCGGGAGACTGTCGCGTTTGCCGTCGACACGGGTTCTCACTCGCGGCCCGGCTCGAAGTGGTCGTCCCCGAATACGTTCGCCCGCCCGGGACGGACGGCCGGCCGTCCGGCTGTCGCTTGTTTCATGCCCTGTGACAGCACACTCCTCGGGCAGAAGTACGCGTCGGTCGTCGGGGTCCGGTGTGACCCCGGGAGCCATCTATTTACCGGGGGCGGTCGAAGCGGGCCGCCATGCCATACTTGCGGCCCGAAACGGTGCTGGAGGAGTTCTCCGGATTCACCCTCTCGACGGTCCGGCCGGCCATCGCCGAGGACGAGGAGTTCGTCCGCGGACAGACCGGGTCGATGGCGAGCACGCTCCGGTTTCTCGCCGACGAACTCGAGGCCCGGGAGGCGATGGTCGACGAGCAGGAGCGGGCGCTGCGCGAGGCGCTCGACGTCGTGACGGAGCGGACAGCCGACACGCCCGCCGCGGAGGCTGTCGAGGCGGCGGTCGCCGACGTCGACGACGCACCGGGCGGCGTTCGCGAGCGCGAGGAGGTGCTGCTCGAGGCGGCCGACGACGTCCTCGCGGCGGTCGACACCCACCTCGAAGGGGATGCCGCCCGGCGGGCACGGCGGCCGGTGTACGACTTCCTCGACACCCGGACCGAGGGCCAGCTCCGGATGCTCGGCCGCGAGCCGGAGAGTGAGGAGGGGGAGTGAACAGTGAGCGACGTCACCGGCGACGCGCTGTCGTCCTTTCTCGGCGAGCAACTCGGCGCGGACGTGACTGTGGCCGACCTCGAGGAACACGTCGAGGGGTGGTCCCGCGACACCGTCTCCTTCACCGCTCGCTGGCAGGGCGACGAGGGGGAGCACGAGCAGCGTTTCGTCGTCCGTGCGGAGAGCGACGCCCAGGTCGAGAGCGGACGGCGCAGCGAGGGCAACGACATCGAGACGGAGTACCGGACGATGGACGCCGCACAGGACGCCCCCGTTCCGGTCCCGACGACGCGGTGGTTCGAGGGCGACCGGTCGGTGATGGGCGGGAAGTTCTTCGTCGTCGACCACCGCCCCGGCGACGCGCCGGTGGTCTGGGACCGCGACCAGCGGGCACACCTCCAGGAGGCCTGGGACGGCGACAGCGACCTCCCCGACCAGTTCGTCGACGCCGCCGTCGGCGTCCACGAGGTCGCTCCCGAAGACGTGCCGGCCCTGGAGAACGTCCCGGCCGAGGCGGTCGTCGACCGGGAGATAGACCGGTGGGTGGAGGTGTACCGGGAATCGACGGTCAGGCCGGAGCCGGCCGTCGAGGAGTGCATCCGGTGGTTCCGGGCCAACAAGCCCGAGGTGCCGGAGACGACGCTGGTCCACGGCGACTTCCGGATCGGCAACATGCTCGTCGACGGCGACGACCTGACTGCGGTACTCGACTGGGAGCTGGCCCGGGTCGGTGACCCGCTGTACGACCTGGGCTACGCGAGCCTGCAGTACTTCGCCGGCAAGCTCATCGAGCCCACCGAACGCCCAGAACTCGCCTGCTCGCTGCTCGAGCGGGAGTACCTCTACGACGAGTACGAGCGCCGGTCCGGCCGGACCGTCAACCGCGAGCGGGTCCGCTACTGGCGCGCTTTCTCCGCGTTCGTGATGATGACCATCGGGCTCTCGGGCGTCCACCAGTTCCGGCAGGGGGACACCGACGACGTCCGCAGCGCGTGGTTCCAGTACATCGTCCCCGGGCTGGTCGAGGATATGCTCGCCATCGTCCGCGAGGACCGGACCTGAGCCGTGCGCGGGAAGCAGGGGCGACCGGGCCGGGAGAAGCCGGGTGACCGGCGGTGACCGGCAGACTCGTCGGCGGGGTCGACCTCGGGGCGACGAACCTCCGGGCGGTCGTCGCCGACGGCGGGGGTGAGGTCCGCGGCCGCGCGCGGACGGAGACACCCGCCGGCGACGGCGACGTGGTCGGGCGCGCCGTCGTCCGCACGCTCGAAGACGCCTGCGGCGCCGCGGGCGTCGCGCCCGACGACCTCGCGGCGGTCGGCGTCGGCTCCATCGGCCCACTAGACCGGGCGGCCGGCGCGGCCGACGACCCACCGAACGTCGCGGCCGAACGGATCCCGCTCGTCGCGCCCCTGGAGGACCGCTGTGGCTGCGAGGTCCTGCTCGTCAACGACTGCGTGGCGGGAGCGGTCGGCGAGCGCTACTTGGCCGACGGCGGGCCGGATCTCACCTACGTCACCCTCTCGACGGGCGTGGGCGCCGGCGCCATCGTCGACGGCCGGCCGCTCCGGGGCCACCGGGGCAACGCTGCCGAGATGGGCCACGTCGTCGTCGAGCCCGGCGGCCGCGAGTGTGGCTGTGGCGGTCCCGGCCACTGGGAGGCCTACGCGGGCGGGCAGTCTGTCCCGGGCTTCGCGCGCGAGGTCGCACGGGCCGAGGGCGTCGAGACGGGTCTCGACCTGGCGGACCTGGACGCCAGAACGGTCTTCGAGGCCGACGACCCGCTGGCCGCGCGCGTTCGCGACCGGCTCGGAGCCTACAACGCGCTCGGCGTCGCGGCCACGGTCCACGCCTTCGACCCGGCGGTGGTCGTGTTCGGCGGCGCCATCGCAGTCAACAACCCCGACGCGGTGCTGGGCCCGGTCCGCGAGCGGTTGCCCGACCTGCTGGCTGTCGACGCGCCGACGGTCCGGCTTGCCAGCCTGGGCGAGGACGCGGTCCTGAAGGGGGCGGTCGCCGCCGCGCTGACCGGCGGGACCGGCGACCCCGACGGCGGACCGTAACCCTCCGACGCGTCACGTACCCGGCGGCCGTCACGCGATCCCGATGGCCTTCGTACTGCCGTCGGCGAACTCGAGAACGACGATGACGTCAGCCTCGGGGTCGGTCGGGTCGACGAACTCGCTCACGCCGAGGTCGGCGCTCGCGTCGATGTCGCGGAGCGCGACGACCGTCTCACCCTCGACGGTCACCGGCAGTCCGCCGCCGTCGAAGGTCGTCCCGCGGTCCTTGAAGGGCCGCCCCTCCAAGTCGTCCCGCGTCGTCACCGAGAAGCCGGTGACCGTCACCGGCTCCGCGGCCGTGATACTGAACGAGGCCTCCCGGCCCCGGTTCCGACCGCCGATGTTCCGGCTGTCGACCGAACCCGCGACGCCGGTCACGGCCGAGGCGCTGGTGCGCTCGCCGTCAGTTCCACCGCCCCCGTCGGACCCATTCCCTCCGTCCCCTGTCCCGCTCCCAGCGAGGTCGACGACCCGGAGGTCGAAGCTCACGGCCCGCTGCTGTCCATCGCTGAACCGCGCGGTGACGGTGACCTCACCGGAGCTGTCGACGTCGGCGGGCGCCTCGTAGACGAACGCGGCCCGGCCGTCGGTGCCGGTAGCCGCTCCGGCCGGCCGCACGCTGCCCGGCCCGTTTTCGACAACAGCGGAGACCGACACGCCGCTGACGGGGTTGTCGAACCGGTCCCGGGCCTCGACGACGAGCCGCTGTCGGCCGCCCTCGGCGACGGACCCGCCGGTACCCCCGACGTCGGTGAGGTAGGCTGGCCCCTCGCGGCTGGCGTCGGGGCCGACGGCGACCTCCCCGAGCGCGAGTTCGTAGCTCCCGGGCTCGAAGGTCAGCGTGAGTTCGCCACAGGGTGCAGGTGGTGCCTGCTGGCAGTCGACAGCCCGCACGTAGGCATCGGGGTCCGTGCCCGCGGGGTCGAACTCGTCGTCCAGCAGGTCGACCCACTCGTCCCGGCGGAGCTCGGTCGGCACCGTCACCCGCATCGGACCGGTGTCGTTGCGGACGGTCACCGTTTTTACGGGCGCGCTGTTCGGGGCCAGTTCCACGCTCTCGGTGCCCGTCCCCGAGGCCGAGAGGTCGCCGTTGAGCGCGACCAGCGAGACCCGGCGGCCGTCGACGAGGTCCGTCGGCGTCAGCGCCAGCGTCTGCCCGCGGTCCCGGTTGTAGACCGCCCAGGGCTCGTAGACGGTCACCGGGGCGTCCTCGTACTCGTTGTAGGACGGGGTATAGACGAGCGTCGTGGTTTCGAACGTCCGGTTTCCGCCGGTCCAGTAGTCGCCGGTCTCGCCGGACGTGGTGGCGTTTGTGACCGTCACCTCCCCGGGGTCTGTCGTCCGGAGGGTCCCGGTGACCGGCGGCGGATTGATGAACAGCAGGCGTGGCGGGTAGCGGTAGCCGACAGCCACTGTCCCCGTCTCGCCCGTCCCGACGGCGGCGACCCGGTCGACAGTCGATTCGAGTTCGACGAGGTCGGTCTGTGCCTCCTGGTTGTGCCGGAACTCCTCCTGTGCGTTCAGGGCAGGGATGGCCGTGGACTGGAGGACCGCGAGCAGGACGAGCGCGAGCGCGAGCATCAGCACCGCCCCGATGACGGGCGAGACGGCACGGGTCCCCGGGCGCCGACGCCGGAGGGGAGTGTTCTCGCTCATCTCAGACCACCGTGAACGCGATGACGGCCACCACGACCAGCCCGATGCCGTACTTGATCCCGCTGTAGATGCTGTTCTCCGCGAGCTTTCCGGCGAGCAGGCCGCTGCCAAAGCCCTGGATCAGCGCCGAGTGAAAGAGGACCACCCGGAGTTTCTCGACTGGGATGGCCGCGAGGCTGACCGGCCCGCTCGCGGCGGCGCCGGCAGTCGCCACGCTGGCGCTGGCCGCCTCGACGGGTTCGAGGAAGTTCGCAGCCAGCAGGAGAACGACGAGCAGGTAGACCAGGAAGCCGACCACCACGATCACGAGATACGTCTGGAGGGTCCGCCGGCGCTCGCGGCGCAGCCGGACCCGCTCGGCGATGTCGGTGGCTGCCACGTCCAACACCAGATAGAGGTCGCTGGTCGCGCGGCTGCCCTCCGCGAGCAGCTTGACCGTCCGCGTCAGGGTCGGCGAGACGAGCCGGTCGCCGAAGGCCTCGAAGGCCCCCGGCAGGTCGGCGTTCCACTTGATGTCGTTGCGGAGCCGCTGGAGTTCCGTCGCCAGCCGACCGGAGGCGGAGTCGGCGACGATGTCAAGCCCACGGGCCAGCGAGAGGCCACGGCGGTTGCCCGTCGCCAGCATCTCGAGCAGCGCCGGAAACCGCTCCTGAAGCGCCCGCTCCTGGCGGCGGCGGTACTCGTGCACTACTGCGACCGGAGTGACGGCGACCAGGACCGGGACCACCGCGAGCGCGGTCGTGACACCCACCGGGTCGGCGACCAGCGCCGGCAGCGTCGGCGCGGCCACGCCGGCCAGGACGGCAACGACTGGGAGCAGCGCCGCCACGGGCACCGAGAACAGGAACACCCGCCAGGGTTCGTCGCCGACTCCGGCGACCGTCTCGCGGACCCGATCGCGGAAGCTGGTGTGTTCCCGGGCGCGCTCGTAGGCCGCCCGCCACTCCGGGTCGTCCTCGCCCGCCGGCGGCGGTGAGCCGGACTGCCGTCCCGGCGTGAACGAGACGGCGCGCTCCTTGAACGGCCCGCTCACGGCGTCGACGAGGACGTAGAACCCGACGAGCCCGAGCGGGACGACGACGTAAACGACCGCGGCCATCGCGGTCAGTGTTCCGGCACCGAGGAAGGCGACCACCAGCAGGACGACCAGCACGAACAGCGGGGCGGCGACGAAGCCGACGACGAACACCTCGCTCAGCAGCTCCAGCTGTTCGATGAACGACTCCTGCTCGGCGACCGCGTTCTCCAGCTGGTCGTCGATCTCGTCGTGAAGATACTCCGCGAGGTCGCCGCCGGTCTCCAGGACCACGGTGATGTCGTCCGCGACACGGCGCAGTTCGTCGCTGGGGGTGACCGTCCGGAGGTTCTCCAGCCCGGTATAGATGTCGTTGCCGAACATCTCGACATCACGGACCACGCGGTCGAACTCCTCGGCGGCAGCCCCGTAGGTCTCCGTCGAGTCCGCCAGCCGGGTCACCACCCGGTCGAAACCCACGCCTGCCCGTGACAGCGCGAACATGAACGTGACCGCGTACGGGAGGTTGTAGGCGATGTCCCGCCGTCGCCCCGCGACCCTGAGCCGGAGCTTGAGCACCCGGTGCCAGACCCAGTAGAGTCCGGCGCCGAGCAGACCGGCACCGACACACAGCGCCAGCGTGACGCCGGCGAGCGCCGGTCCGGACAGCGCCTGCGTTGCGAGCGGGCCCGGGAGCGAGCCGGGCCCGAGCACCAGGACGGACAGCCCCGCGATGACGCCGACCACCGCGCTGGCCGCGACGATGTACGCCATCCGCCTGACGAGCCTGGCGAGATACTGGTCGAAGGTCTCGCCCACCCGGGCCTGCTGGAGGCGGCGTTGAAAGCCGGTGTAAACCCCTTCGCGTTGCTTGAACAGCGTCCGGAACGGGCCGTAGTGCTCCCGCAGGTCCGCGCGGCTGAGGTCCCGCAGACCCGCGGCAGGCTCCTGGCCCTGGAGGGCTCGCTCCGTCTGCTGGTTCCCGCCGTACCCGGCCTGGAACTCCGCCGCCGGCTCCGCTTCCTGCTCGGGATGCTCGCCGTATCTCGCCCAGTACTCGTCCTCGTCGCGGGCAGGGTCGGTCCCGTCGGTGCCCTCCGCGTCCGCTCCGTGCCCGCCGGCGGAAGCTGTGCCCTCGCCCGCGTCGGGGGGTTGGTCGTCGTCACCCATCGCTCAGCCGTCCCGGGGGGTGAGTTCCGCGGGTTCGAGTGTGCCGTCCCGGAGCTGTTCGACCACCGACTCCGGGCTGCGCTGGAAGGTGTGGATCACCCGGCCCACGTCATCGTGGTGGCTGATCCCCTCCCGGCGCATATACCGCAACACCTCCTGGCGCAGGGACAGTTCCCGTCGGAGCCGGTCGTCGTCCCAGCCCCGCTCGTACTGCACCTCCTCGAGCAGGGTCGAGGGCGCGAGCTGCTCGAAGCTGTCCGTCGCCGGGTCCCGGCCGAACACCTCGCGGGTCCGGACGCCGGAGCCGTCTTGCTTCGGTGTGACCTCGACCAGGCGGTGGTTGCGCCGGAGCCGGCCGTCCTCGGTCTGGACCTGCCGCTGGACCGAGATGACGTCGAGGCTGCCGACCATCTGCGCGGGGATGTTCAGCGGCTCGTTCTCGAGCCGGCGCATCACGCTCTCCGCGGAGTCAGCGTGGAACGTCGTGTAGGCGGTGTGTCCCGTCGAGATCGCCTGGAAGAAGGTGAACGCGACCTGTGGGTTCGCCCGGATCTCCCCGACCAGCAGGAACTCGGGGCGCTGGCGCAGCGCCGATTCGAGGAGGTCGAACATCGTGACCGCTCCCTGGCCCTCGGCGACCGAGGAGGGACGTGTCACGTTCCGGACCCAGTTCTGGTGGGGGAGCCGGACCTCCGGGGTGTCCTCGATGGAGACGATCTTGTTTCCCGGCGGGATGAAATAGGAGATGGCGTTCAGCGAAGTGGTCTTGCCCGAGCCGGTGCCGCCGGCGAACATCACCGACTTCCCGTTCTCGACGAGCAGCCACAGATACGCCATCTGGTCGAGCCCGAAGGTTCCGAAGTCGACCAGGTCGGTCGGGGTGAGCGGGTCCTCGGAGAACCGCCTGATGGTGAACGTCGACCCCCGGAGGCTGACGTCGTTCCCGAGCGTGAACTGCGCCCGCGAGCCGTCCGGGAGACTGACGTCCAGCAGCGGGTCAGCGGCCGTTAGCGACTTGCCCGCCCGCTGGGCCAGCCGGGTCACGAACGCGTCCAGGCGCTCCTGCGGGAACGAGAGGTTGGTCTCGAGGTCCCGGTAGATGCCGTGGTAGACGAACAGCGGCACGTCCGCGCCGTCACAGGAGATATCCTCGATCTCGGGGTCGTGCATCAGCGGGTCGACCCGCCCGTAGCGCACGAAGTCCCGCTGGAGATAGTAGACCACCCGAAGCAACGTCGATGGGGGGACGGCGGCGGCGTGTTCGTCGAGGATGCGGCCGATCTCCGCGCCGAACACGTCACCCCGTTTCTCGTCGGGCCCGATGTCGTGGTGCATCAGGTCCTGCCGGAGCGACCGGGTCAGGTCCTCCCGGACGTACTGTTCGAACTCGGTCAACGAGGGGGTAGCCACGTGGTAGCGGTGCTCGTTTGCCGCCGGGTCGTAGAGGATCGCCGTGTAGGAGTAAGGGCGCACCGACCAGCGCCAGGAGACGACCTCGAACTCTTCGAGATACTCGAAGTCGAACCACTGCCCGCGCACCGCCCCAGGGTCCGGGGCGGCCACGCCCAGTTCGGCCGGGTCGTACTCCGTCTCGAAGTGCGAGAGGACGTCATCGAGAACCGCCTCCTCGACCTCCTCGCCGGGCACCGTCCGGACCTCCCGGCGGCCCTCGAGCACCCCGTCCATCGCCCGGTCGGCCACCCCGGCGTCGATCTCATCGAGAACGAACCCGCCCCCGCCGTCGCGGTGGTCAGGCGGCTGACTCTCCTCACTCATGCTCTGCCGATGGCTCCACTACTGTGCTGGGGTGATATAAAAACCCGACCCGCCGCGCCGTCCGGCCACACCCGGGCCGTCGCTGCGGAGGGAAAGGGGCTAAGTGTGCCGCCCACTCCCTTTCGGGCGAATGGGCTACACGCCACACGTCGCCGTGGTCGGCGGGGGCACGACCGGCGTCGGGGTCGCGCGCGACCTCGCCATGCGGGGCCTGGAGGTAACGCTCGTCGAGCGGGGGGCGCTGACCAGCGGGGCGACCGGCGGGATGCACGGCCTGCTACACAGCGGGGCTCGCTACGCTCTCTCTGACCCCGACAGCGCCGCCGACTGTCTCGCCGAGAACCGCGTCCTCCGGGAGGTGGCGGGCCACTTCATCGAGGACACCGGCGGGCTGTTCGTCGAGCGCCCGGAGGACCCCGACGGCCACTTCGAGGCCCGGCTGGACGCCTGCGACGAGGTGGGGATCCCGGCCGAGGAGCTGACCGGCCCGGAGGCCCGCGACCGCGAGCCGGGGCTCTCCGGGGAAATCGAGCGCGCCTTCGCCGTCCCCGATGCGGGGGTCGACCCGTTCCGGCTGACGGAGGCGCTGGCGAGCGACGCCGGGAGCTACGGCGCGACCGTCCTGACCCACGCGGAAGTGGTCGACGTGGACGTCGAGGACGGCGCCGTTCGTGGGGTCCGGGTCCGCGAGCACGACCCGACCACGCCCGGCGAGCCGATGCCCGGTGACGTCGTCGACATCGACGCCGACTACGTCGTCAACGCGACCGGCGCCTGGGCCGGGAAGGTGGCGGCGATGGCCGGCGTGGAGGTGCCGGTCCGGGCCTCGAAGGGCGCGATGGTCGTCGCCGCCGACCGCCACGTCGACACGGTCGTCAACCGCTGCCGGCCCCGCGGGCAGGGCGACATCCTCGTCCCTCACGGCGACGTCTCGATCCTCGGGACGACCGACGTGGCGGTCGAAGACCCCGACGGCTACGCCCGCGAGAACCGGGAGGTCGACCTGCTGTTCGATGAACTCTCGCCCGTGGTTCCGGCCCTCGCGGACGCCCGCTCGTTGCGGGCGTACTGGGGCGTCCGGCCGCTGTACGACCCGGCCGGCGGCGAGGGTGCGGGTCAGAGCGAGGAGGGAGTGGACGACGGCGGTCCCGGCGACCTGACGCGGGACTTCGTCCTGCTGGACCACGAGGACCGGGACGGGCTCTGGGGGATGAGTACCGTCGTCGGGGGGAAGCTGACGACCCACCGGCTGATGGCCGAGCGGGTCGCGGACCACGTCTGCGGGAAGTTCGGTATCGACCGCCCCTGCCGAACCGACGAGATCCCGCTTCCCGGGGGGGAGGAGGCCGACCCGGAGCAGCTGGCGACCTTCGACGTCGACGCGGCGACCCTGGAGCGGGTCCACGACCGCTGGGGCGAGCGCGCGCCGGAGGTGCTCGAGCCGCTCGGTCCCAACCCCGCCGTCTGCCCCTGCAAGCGGGTGACTCGCGGCGAGGTCGAGGCCGCGATGGACGCCGAGGCCGTCTTCGAGACCGACCTCGACGCGGTCCGGCGACGCACCGGCGTCGGGACCGGCGACTGCCAGGGGGCCCGGTGTGCCCACCGCGTCGCCGGGCTGTTGCGGCCCGAACACGACCTCGACCAGGTCGACCGGTCGCTGTCGGCGTTCTACGGGGAGCGGTGGGCGGGCCAGCGACACGTTCTCTGGGGCGAGCAGCTCTCGCGGGCGATGGGGAGCTACGCGCTGCACGCGACGACGATGAACCGCGACCATCCGGTCGAGACGCCGAACCTGGACGCCTTCGACCCGGGACCCGGGAGCCGCGGGGAGGGGGAGGCGGAGGCCGACGAACGTGGAGGGTCGGAGGCGTGACGGTAACTGTCGTCGGCGGGGGGCTCGCCGGCGCCGTCGCCGCCCTCGCGGCCGCCCGTCACCGCGACGTCACCGTCCGCCTGCTGACCGCCGGAGAGACCAGCCTCCGGGCCGCGAGCGGGCTCGTGGACGTGCTCGGCTACACGCCGGGCGGCGAGGGACCGGTCGCCGACCCCTTCGTCGCTATTCCACGACTCCCCGACGAGCACCCCTATCGAACTGTGGGCGTCGACGCGGTCCGCGAGGCGCTGGCGCTGTTCGACGACGTGGCCGACGGGGCCTACGCGGGCGCCGGCACCGACCGCAACGCGCTGGTCCCCACACACCTGGGAAACCTCAAACCGACGGCCCGCTACCCCGCGACGGTCGCGCCGGGGGTCGCCAGCCGTGAGCAGCGGACCACCCTCGTGGGCTTCGAGGAGCTCACCGACTTCGACGCGGCGCTCGCGGCCGACCGGCTCCACGGGACGCTTCCCTACGAGGTGTGGGGGACCTCGGTCGGCCTCCCGGTCGACCTCGAGGGGATCCCGGAGACGACCGACCTCGCAGCCGCCCTCGACGACGTCCACGAGCGCGACGGCGCGCGGGAGGCCTTCGAGCGGTTCCACGACGAGCTCTCCCGGGACATCCTGATGCACGACGACACCGACCGCCGGGTGGGCGTCCCGGCAGTGCTCGGGCTCGACGCCACCGAGGCACTCCGGGCCGAACTCGCGGCCACCGTCGAGAGCCCCGTCTTCGAGGTCCCGACCGGCCCGCCGAGCGTCCCCGGCCGGCGCCTCGAGGGGCTGCTCCGCGGGGCGCTCGAGGACGCAGGCGTGACGGTCTCCACCGGGCACCGCGTCACGGGTGCGGAGCCGGCCGACGGCGACATCGAGGCGCTGACCGTCGAGACGCCCGACGGTGCAACGCGAGTGGAGACGGCGGCGACCGTCCTGGCGACGGGCGGGCTCGTCGGCGGCGGGGTCGAGGGCGGGCGCGAGGCGGTCCGGGAGCCGGTCTTCGGCTGTCACGTCCCCGCTCCCGACGACCGCTCGGCGTGGGCCGCGGAGGCGGCGCTGGGCGAGCACGCGTTCGCCCGGTTCGGTGTCGAGACCGACACCGGGCTCCGGCCGCTGGACGCGCGGGAGGAGCCGGAGTTCGGGAACCTCCGGGCGGCGGGGAGCGTTCTCGGGGGCTACGATTTCGCGGCCGAGAAATCCGGCAGCGGCGTCTCGATTTCGACCGGCTACGTCGCCGGCCGGCTGGCCGCCGAGGACGCGGCCTGAACGTTCAAGTTCGCGGCCGCCGCGGTAGAGGTATGGAGTACGCCGACAGCGACGGCGTCCGGGTCGCCTACGAGCGCGCCGGTACGCCCGAGGGCGAGACGGTCGTGCTTGTCGAGGGACTGGGGTACGGGCGCTGGATGTGGAACTGGCAACGGGAGGGGCTCGGGGAGTACGACCTCCTGTTGCCCGACAACCGCGGGACCGGCGACTCGGACGTGCCCGAGGGACCCTACACGGTCTCGGAGATGGCTGCCGATATCGAGGCGGTGCTCGCGGACGCCGGCGTCGTCCGGGCCCACCTCGTCGGCGCGAGCATGGGCGGGATGATAGCCCAGCAGTACGCCCTGGAGTACGACCGTGCGGCGTCGCTTTCCCTGCTCTGTACCTCACCGGGCGGCCCCGAGGAGGTGCCGATCCCCGAGGCGACTCTGGAACGGATGTTCGGCGTCCCGGAGGAGTACGACGAGCGCGAGGCGGTCCGGTACAAGATGGAGCCCGCGATGACCGAGGAGTTCTGGGCGGCCGAGGAGGAACTCATCGACGAGGTCGTCGACTGGCGGCTGGCGTCGGACGCCCCCGACCGCGCCAGGGAGTGGCAGGCTGCGGGGGTGGAGGCCTTCGACGCCAGCGACCGGCTCGAACAGGTCGGAGTGCCGGCGCTGGTCCTCCACGGGGAGCGGGACCGCGTCGTCCCCGTCGAGAACGGGCGGCTGCTCGCCGACGGGCTGCCCGATGTGACCCTGGAGACCTTCGACGAGGGGGGCTCGCACCTGTTTTTCGTCGAGCGGGCCGACGACGTCAACGCGCGGCTCCGGGCGTTTCTGCCCTGACCCGTCAGCGAGGGGCCGTCCTAGCAATATCCCCCGGGTTTTTTGTGAGCGTCACTGGTATGAACGGTGACTATGGACCCAGAGACAGCCACGCGCAGGCGCGTGCTCGAGACGCTCGGTGCAGCAGGGGTCGTCGGCCTCGCCGGATGTAGCGGCGGCGGCGACGGGACTGATACCGAGACCGAGGGCGACGGTGGCGACGGCGGTGGCGGCGGAGGGGGAGGCGGTGGCGGAGACGGTGACGGGGGCGGAGGCGGCGGTGGGTCGACAGAGCAGAGCGTCTCGGGGACGGTCACCATCGGGATGCTCCAGCCAACCACGGGTGCGCTCCAGCCCTACGGCAACCAGGCGCTGGCTGGCTTCTACAGCGCGCTGGGCTACAAGGGCGACCCCGCGAACATCCCGGGGACCGACGGCCTCGCGGACGACCCGACCATCGAGGTCGGCGGCGTGACCTACGACATCCTGGTCCGGGACTCCCAGAACGACCCCGGGGAGGCGCAGTCGCTCGCCGGGGACCTGGTGCGCAACGAGGGCGTCGACATGCTCGCTGGCGTGACCAACTCCGCGGGTGCACAGACCGTCGCCGGCGATATCGCGGGCCCCTCACAGACGCCGTACATGGCGGGGCCGGCTGCGACGGTCAACCTGACCGCCGACAGCCAGTTCTGCAACCCACAGACGTTCCGCGCGAGCGAGAACGTCGCCATGGACGCCTTCAGCGGCGGCCAGTACATCGCCAACGAGACCGACATCAGTTCGGTGTACATCTACTACGCCAACTACAGCTTCGGGCAGTCGGTCAACCAGTACTACACGTCCGTGCTCGAGGACAACGGCGTCTCGGTTGAGGGGCGGACCGCCCTGCCGCCGGGCTACGCCGAGGACTGGCCCGGCCAGTTCCAGAAGGCCGTCGACGCGGGTGTCGACGCCATCATCGGCGGGTTCACCGTCTCGACGCTGCCGGACATGGTCGGGACCTTCGTCCGGAACAACGACCAGTACGACTTCGCCTTCGCTGGCGGCTACACGACCCGTGTCGGGGCTGCCCTGGTCGGCGCGACCATCGCTCAAACTCTCGATGGACAACTGACCCAGGAGGCACTCGACGGCCTGAACTTCGGGCCCTTCACGACCCGGTACCACTGGAACCAGTACGACAACGAGGTCAACGACGGGCTCATCGACATTCACACCGACAAGTACGGCTACTACCCCGACCTCTTTACCAGCGGGATGTTCACCGGCGCCTCGGCCATCCACGAGGCGGCACAGGCCGCGGGCTCGACGAACCCCCAGGACATCCGTGACGAACTCAGCGGGCTGACGGTCACGGACACCCCGAAAGGCGAGGGCGCCTACACCTTCCAGGGGTACAACAACCAGGCCCGCTCGCCGATGACCGTCTCGGACCCGATGCCGACCACCGAGGAGGCCGGCGAGTTCTGGCAGTTCCAGGGCAACCCCGTGCCGTTCATGCCCTCGGCGCCAACCCAGACCTTCGGGAAGGACCAGACCACGCTCAAGGCCGACGCCGAGACGATGAACTGCTCGCTGTAGCATGCTCTCGACCGAGGGGCTCACGAAGCGCTTCGGCGGCATCACGGCCGTCGACGGAGTGGACTTCGAACTCCGTGAGGGGGAACTCTGCTCGCTGATCGGCCCGAACGGGGCCGGCAAGACCACCTTCTTCAACCTCCTCACCGGGGCACTCGAACCCACGGCCGGGCGGATCCGGTTTCGGGACCGCGACATCACCGACACCTCGCCCGAGCGGACCGCCTCGATGGGGATCCACCGGTCGTTCCAGATCACGAACATCTTCCCCACGACCACAGTACTCGAGAACGTCCGGATCGCCGCACAGGCCCACAGCAACGCCTCCGTCGCCCTGTGGCGCAACTACAAGGCCTACGAGGAGTTCCTCGAGGAGGCCCACGACGTGCTGGAGCGGGTCGGGCTGGCCGACCGGGCCGAGGAGCGCGCTCAGAATCTCAGCCACGGGGAAAAGCGGAAACTCGAGGTCGGGATCGCGCTGGCCGGCGACCCGGACGTCCTCCTGCTCGACGAGCCAAACGCCGGGGTCTCCTCCGAGAGCGTCGGCGAGATCATCGACCTCATCAGGGAAGTCAGCGAGGACCACGCGGTCCTGCTGGTCGAACACAACATGGACATCGTGATGACGGTCAGCGACCGGATCGTCGTCCTCAACCAGGGGGCGGTCATCGCGGACGGCGCCCCCGAGGAGGTCCGCGGCGACCCCCGGGTCCAGGAGGCGTACCTCGGCGGCTACGAGGCCGGCGACGCCGCTGCGGGCGACGACAGAGCGGACGCCGTCGACGGGGAGGGGGTCGCGTGAGCCTCCTCGAAGTCAGGGACGTCCACACCTACTACGGGGAGAGCCACATCCTCGAGGGGGTCTCGCTCGACGTGAACGACGACGAGGTAGTCGCCCTGCTCGGACGCAACGGCGTCGGCAAGACTACGACCATGCGCACGATCCTGCAGTTGACACCGCCGCGGGAAGGGAGCGTCCGGTTCGACGGCGAGGAGATGGTGGGCAAGCGCACGAGCGACGTCGCCAAGCGCGGGATGGGCTGGATCCCCGAGGACCGCCGGATGTTCGGTGCGCTCACCGTCGAGGAGAACATCCGGGCGGCGGTGCCGCCGGGCGCGGACATGGCGGCGGCCTTCGAGACGGCCTTCGAGACGTTCCCGATCCTCGAGGAGCGGCGCCAGCAGGACGCGGGGACGCTCTCGGGTGGCCAACAGCAGATGCTGGCCATCGCCCGCGGGCTCGTCGGCGACAACGAGCTGCTGCTGGTCGACGAACCGAGCGAGGGGCTGGCCCCGCAGATCGTCGCCGACGTCGGCGAGGCGCTCGCCCGCGTCGGTGAGGAGGTCGCGGTGTTGCTCGTCGAACAGAACCTCCGGCTCGCGCTCGACCTGGCCGACCGCTTTTACGTGCTGGACCACGGCCAGGTCGTCGACGAGGGTGACGCCGCCGAGGTCGACCCCGAATCGGAGCGGCTCACCAGGCATCTCTCAGCATGACCGGGCTCGTGCTCCAGTTCGGCCCGGCCGCCCTGCTCGAGACGTTCATCGAGGGGCTCGGTCAGGCCGGCCTCTACGTCATCCTCGCCAGCGGGCTGACGCTCATCTTCGGGCTGATGGGCGTGCTCAACTTCGCCCACGGCGCGTTCATCACCATCGGTACCTACCTGGGGGCGATGGGGCTGTTTCTCCTCTCTACTCCGGAGGCCTCGGGAGTTTCGGCCTTTCTCCCGCTTCTGGGCGCGTTCGTGCTCGTGTTCGTCGGGCTGATGGCGCTCGGCTCGCTCGTGGAGTTCGGGCTGGTTCGCCGGCTCTACGACCGGCCCCCGATCGACCAGATACTGCTCACCTTCGGGGTGGCGACGGTCCTCCAGCAGCTCACCGAGGTCTTCGTCAACCTCTTCACCGCGGGGACGAGCAACCAGGCCCAGACTCCCTGGCCCGAGCCCGCGACCTACGGCCCGGAGATCTTCGGAGGCACCGTCGACGTCGCCGGCCTCGGCATCGACGGGGTCGTCCTGATGGAGATCCTCGTCGGGGCGGTCGTCGTCGCCGGGGTCTACCTCTTTCTCACCCGGACCCGGTACGGCCTGTACATCCGCGCGGGCAGCGAGGACGACGAGATGGCAGAGGCGCTGGGGATCGACATCCGGCGGGTGTTCACGGTCGTGTTCGGCATCGGGTCGGGGCTGGCCGGCGTCGCCGGGACCTTCCTCATCTGGCAGAGCACCTACAACGTGACCGTCGCCATCGGCGCCCAGGCGCTACTCCCGGCGTTCATCGTCGTGGTCGTCGGCGGCCTCGGCACCTTCACCGGAACCGTCGTGGCCGCGGCCGTCGCCGGCTTCTTCTTCGAGTTCGGCGTGCTCCTCTCGACGAACGTCTTCGACTTCGTCTCGCTGCCCCAGATGCTCCTGTTCATTCTGCTGGTCGTGACGCTGGTCGTCCGTCCGACCGGGATCCTCGGCGAGGAGGAGGTGGGGGGCCATTAGCTCCGAGGACCCGGGCGACCCGGGCGACCCGGAGTCGGACGACCGCGAGGGAGGCGGAACTGACGGGCCGCCGGCCGGCGACGCGGGACCGGACGAAGCGGTGCCGGCCGAGGGAGGACGGCTGTCCGGAGCCACGGACCGGCTGGGCTATCTCGCCGCCGGGACGGCGGCCGTCCTCAGGAGCCCGACGGAGGGCGCGGTGTCGCGGCGGGGGTTCTCCTGGCTCCGTGACCCCTCCTGGGTCGGCCCGATGCTCCGGAACCACCTGCTGCACATCCTCGTGATCCTCCTCGTGTTCATCTATCCCGGGGTCTACAGCATCGTCCAGCCCAGCGGCGGGGAGGGAACCGTGGGCGTATTGCGGCTGCTGCTCCCCCAGGAGTCGCTGATGTTCGAGGTGCTCATCCTCGCGCTGTTTGCGATCTCCTTCGATTTCATCAGCGGGTACACGGGGTATCTCTCCTTCGGGCACTCGCTGTTTTTCGGCACCGGGGTGATGATGGTGCTGGGCGCCCGCGCCGACGCGTTCGCGAGTGCAAACATCCCGGTACTCTCGTTTTTCGGCCCGCAAACGCCGCTGATGCAGGTGATGCTCGGCGCGATGGTGCTGGCGATGCTTCTGGCGGTGCTCATCGGCGGGGTCTCCTTCCGGCTGACCGGCGTCTACTTCGCGATGATCACCCTCGGCGTCGCCGAACTCGCCCGCTTCATCGTCGTCGGCTACATCGGCGAGACGGGGCTGCAGGTTACCGGGGGCGACCTCGACTGGATCATCGGCCTGCCCTTCGTCGGCGGGGTGAACCTCATCCCCTTCCGGGGGTCGCAGGTGATACTGAACGACGTGCCGATACTGGGGACGCTCATCGGCGTCGTCAGCAGCCTGCCCGTCGTCGGTCCCTACGTCCCGGCGGAGATCCAGCTCATCCCGCTGACCTCCTCGTACCTCGCGGTCGGGGTCGTGGTCGTCGTCTCCTACTTCATCATGCAGCGGATCCTCAACTCCCCGTTCGGGCGGGTGATGCTCGCGATCAGGGAAAACGAGGAACGGGCGAGCGCCATCGGCATCAACACCTACTACTACAAGAACGCCGCCTTCGCGATCAGCGCGGCGTTCGGTGCACTCGCGGGCGTGTTGCAGGCCGGCTGGGCCCACCAGGCAAACGCCGCGACCGCCTTCGGCGTGCTCGAGCGCGCCGGGCCGGCGCTGATCGCGACCATCATCGGCGGGATCGGGACCCTGGCCGGCCCGTTCTACGGGACGCTGTTCGACGAGAACCTCGTCGAGGTCTTCGACCGCGACATCAAACCGTTCCTCGGCGACCTCCTGGGGGCGGAGACGCTCCAGTCCACGGAGGTGTTCGGGACGAACCTGAACGGCGTCATCGACATCTGGCTGACCGGCCAGGCCCAGATGTACACGGGCACGGTCTTCATCCTCTTCATCCTCTTCGTCCCCGGCGGGCTGCTCGGGACGCTCCGGATCTACGCCGGGGGGAAACTGAGCCACCGCTTCGGCGACCTGCTGGCCGGAGCCGTCGGCCGCGGACGCCGGCGCCTCGGCCGCTGAAGCCGCTCGTCCGGCCTGTTTTTGGTGAACCTAAAAACTCAAGAGGGTCGGGGTGTGACCGGGAGGTAATGGAGTACGGATTCGAGGACCTCAGCGTCGTGATGGGGACCTACAACGAGGAGGAGGCCATCGAGACGGTGCTGACTGATATCGCGGAGGTGACCGACGGGAAGGCGGAGGTGGTCTGCGTCGACAGCTCCGAGGACCGCACGCCGGAGATCGCCCGCGAGCACGGCGCCCGGGTCATCGAGCAGGAGCCACAGGGATACGGCGTCGCGGTCCGCGCCGCGCTGCTGGCGGCCGAGCGCCCGGTCGTCGTCACGACCGACTGCGACGACACCTACCCGATGGAGCGGCTGCCCGACCTGCTGGAGGGGATCAACGACGGCGCAGACGTCGTCAGCGGCGACCGACTCTACTACGGGGCGGAGACGATGCCGGACCTGAACCGGCTCGGGAATCGAGCGTTCGCACTCCTCGCGAGCGTGTTGATGGGCCGGCGCGTCCACGACACGACGACCGGCATGCGAGCCTACCGGCGCGAGCTCGTACGGAAGGTCGAGTGGACCGAGAACACCGGCCTGTCGGCGGAGCTGCTGATCCGGCCGCTGATGCGCGGGTACGACGTTCGCGAGCTCCCGATCGAGTACCGCGAGCGGAAGGGGGAGACGAAGCTCGACCCGCTGCAGGGCGGGGCGGCGATCGCGAAATCGATCCTGAAGGTCTGTCTGGAAGAACGGTTCCGGTAAGCGCGACCGGGCTCACTCCATGGGGTACCAGGCGAGGGAGTGGTCGGCGACGATATCGACCGAGACGGGGAGGCCGTCCTCGAGGGATTCGACGTGGTTGTGGAGACACCGGAGGGTCGCGCCGTCGTCGATCTCGACTGCGTAGATGAAGTTCGGACCGAGGTACTGGCGCCCGACGATCCGGCCGTCGGCGGTCGACTCGTTGGCGGGGACGGCCCGGAGGTCGTCGGGCCGAACGAGCACCTCGATGGACGCACCGTCGTAGGCGTCGGCGGGGCCGTTCAGACGGTCGGTCCCGACCGAGCCCAGCGGGGTCTCGACGGCGTCGTCCTCGACCCGGCCGGGGAGGAAGGAGGCCCGGCCCAGGAAGTTCGCCACGAACCGCGACCGGGGGTCCTCGAAGACGGACCTGGGCTCGCCCACCTGTTCGACCTGGCCGTCGGTCATCACCGCCACCCGGTCCGAGATCGACAGCGCTTCCTCCTGGTCGTGCGTGACCGACACGGCGGTGACGCCCGCCTCCTTGAGAATCCGCCGGACCTCCTGGCGCATCTCCTCGCGCAGGCTGATGTCGAGGTTCGAGAACGGTTCGTCCAGCAGGAGGACGGCGGGCTCGGGGGCGAGCGAGCGCGCGAGGGCGATCCGCTGCTGTTGCCCGCCCGAGAGCTGGCCCGGCCGGTGGTCGCGGTACTGGTCGAGCCCCACGAGGTCGAGTAGCTCCGCGACGCGGGTCTCGCGCTCGCTCTCGTCTTCGTCTGTGAGCCCGAACGCGACGTTCTCGGCCGCGGTCAGGTGGGGAAAGAGCGCGTAGTCCTGAAAGACGAGTCCGACGTCGCGCTGTTCCGGGTCGACGAAGGTCCCCGGGCCGGCGACGCGCTCGCCGGTCAGCGTGACCGTTCCCGACGTAGGCGTCTCGAGGCCCGCCAGGATGCGCAGTGTCGTCGTCTTCCCGCATCCCGACGGGCCGAGCAGAGTCAGGAGTTCACCCTCGTAGACCGACAGTGAGAGGTCCGCAACGGCCGTCTCGGTGCCGAACTCCTTGGTGACTCCGTCGAGTTCGAGGATCGGTTGGCCCGTCGGCGTCTCCCGCGTCGTCTGGCCTCCGCGGTCAGCTTTTGACCGTCGTGCGATCTGCTCGTTGCTCATGTCGGTGGCCCTCGCTGGTAGCTGTCGGTCCCGCCCGGGTATCCCTGCGGATTCTCGATACCGACCAGCTCTCCGCCCGTCGGGGACGCGTACAGCGCGTAGAGGAGTTCGTTCAGAAGGTAGTACCGGATCCGCTCGGCCGGCGATCCGTCCGGGTCCGGCTCGGCGGTATCTGCCCCGGTCTCGCGCAGCAACTGCTCTCGCCTCTCGCCGTCGAGGTCGACGAACCGTGCGCCGTGCCACGCCTCGCCCATTCGGTCGAGGCGTTCGATGGCCTCCGTCGCACCCGCCGCGTACCCGGAACGGGACGCCCGGCCGTCGAGGTACGTGGTCACGAACTCGTCGATACCGCTCACTGCCGACGGGTAGACGACGCGGGCGACCCCGAGTAGTGTCTCACGTTCGTGATCTCCGAGCTCCGGTCTCCTGTCGGGTGTGGCCCCCTCGCCGTCGTCGGCCGGCGTGTCCTCCGCCGTCGGCGGGTCCATCCCGCCACCTCCGTTCCCCAGCGTCGCCACGCTGACAGCTGCTCCCCCGGCCGCGAGCACCGCCAGCGCATCCCGACGGGTGAGCTCCATGTCGCTTTCTTTAGGCCACCCTAAGTTTATGCGTTTCCATCGCGGAGTGTGGTGTTCGTCCCGATCCCCGAGGGCCGCGTATCGGGTCTGTCGGGGATGTAGGTCCCCTCGAGGCCACACTCGGTGACGAGCGTACAGACCGACGATTCGGGCGGCCACACCGCCTCGACGCCGTCCGCGGTCGGGCGGACGAGGACCTCCTCGCGGTACGTGAGCGTCCCGCCGCTCGGTTCGGTGAGCGTGACCGTCAGCGCCACCACTTTCGGGTGCCCGACCGGGACCGCCTCGCCGGCCCCGGTAGCGACCGAGAGGTTTCGTCCGTCCACGGTGACGTTCTCGGGGGCGAGCGTCCAGTCGATGGTCAGTTCCCGGGGCGGGTCGCCCTCGTAGCGGTAGCGTCTGACGGTGTCGCCGTCCGTGACCGCGACGGAGACACTCGTAATCCGGTCGGGAATCGTCACCCTCGTCCGTCCCGTCAGGGTCGGCCCCTCGTGGAGGCGCACCCGTTCGAGGACCGGAACGACGTGGATCTCGGGTACCGGCGTCCACTCGCCCTGGTAACGGTAGCGGTAGTAGTTCCTGTCGGGGTACGCGTCGAGGACGGCGAAGTCGTCGGCAGGGTTGCGCGCCAGCGCGTAGACGGCCGGCCCCCCGAAGTCCGGGTCGTTGCGGAGGTACTGGAAGGGATGGTTGCGCCACTCGCCGTACTCCGGCGGGAGAAAGACCAGCGCGTTCTCGAAGTCGGCCTCCTCGACTGGTGCGTATGCGTCCTCGAACTTCTCCGTGTAGGCTGCGTGTTTCTCCGCCGGCGGGCCGAGGGCGGCGGCCTGGGCCGCGCCCACGACCGGCAGGGTGACTGCCAGGCACAGCACCGCGCCGGCCATCAGCGTCCGGGAGGAGACGCGCTCCCGCGCCAACCCCCGGAGCCACCTTGCGACCGACACGACGCCGTAGGCTGCAAAGGCTGACACCGGGAGCAACAGGTCGAAGTGGTAGATCGGCCCGAACAGCGAGATGATGCCGTCGGTTGGGTCCTCGATGGCCCCGAGGATGTTGAAGTTCCCCCAGAAGTAGACGTTGCCGACGGCCACCGCGGGGACGACCGCGAGCAACACCAGCCGGAGACGGCGGTCGCCCAGCGGGGCCTCCGGGTCGAGCCCCTCGTGGCGAATGCCGACAGCGAGGGCGCCGACGCCCGCGAGGGCCGCCGCGGTGCCGAGCGGGCCGGCGGCTACCCAGTCCGTCGCCAGTGTCAGGAGGACGGTGGCGTTGGCCCGGAGCGCCAGTTCCGGGGTGTACTGGATCTCATGGCCGAGGATCTGGCGGTGGCCGAACCCCGGTCCGTCGAGTGGAGCGAACGCCTCGAACGGAAAGAGCAGCGGCGACCCCGTCGTCGCGGCGTTGTACGCGAGGGCCACGCCGACGAACGCCAGGCCGACGCCCGCCACGGTCAGTTGCCGGCCCGCGGCACCGCGGTCCGCCGGCACTGCCCGCCAGAGGTGCCAGAGGGCGTGTGCTACGAAGGGCGCAGCGAAGAGGACCGCCGTGTACGGGCGCGCGAAAAACGCCAGCCCGATGGCCGCGCCCGCCAGGACGGCGTAGCGGACGTCGGCTCGCCGGACCGACCGCACGTACGCGAGCGCGAACAGTAGGTTGAGTGCCGTCGTGGGAGCGTACGGCAGGAAGGCCGCCGAGGTCAACAAAAAAAGCGGCGTGGCGGCTATCGTCGCCGCAGCGAGAACACCCGTGGGGCGGTCGAACGCCTCGGTGACGACGGCATAACAGAGCCCGACGTTCGCGGCCGCGACCGCTCCGAGCGCCAGGCGATACCCCCCCGCGAGCTTCCCGAGCGCGAAGACCGCCGCCGGTACGGGTGAGTACTTCGGGTACAGTCCGCGCTCACTCTCGACGAAAAACCACGGATGAAACGCCTCCCGGAGGGGTTCGGACCCGGGCGTCAGGAAGAGCTTTCCGTCCAGCAGCATGGCGGCCTGCTGGAGGTAGACCCCCTCGTCGTGGTTCGAGGAGTGGTAGGGGAGCAGCTCGTTGCCGAGAGTGAACACCGCCAGGCCCGCGGCGAGTGCGACTGCGCCCGCCAGGAGCCGGTAGCGGTTCTCCCGAAGGATGGTGCGGAGACGGCCTCCGTCGACGGCCAGCCTGGTCGGGAACACGGTCAGGGTCCGGACTCCCCGGACTGTGGCGGGGTGTCGGCGGTGTCTCCGGTCTGCTGGCTGTCACTCCGGGCCCCCGTTTCGCCCGCGCCCGGCGAGACGGCATCGCCCCCCTCCTGGGAGAGGAGGACGACCATCGAGAGCGCCGAGACGAGGACGAGGATGAGCGCCGGCACCGCCGCGGCGCCGACATAGCCCGCGCTCTCGGCGCGCCAGACACGGATGACCAGCGTCTCGAAGCCCGTCGGGCGCAACATCAGCGTCGCCGGCAGTTCCTTCATCGTCGTCAGGAAGACGAGGGCGGCGCCGGCGAGGATACCGGGCGCAACGAGCGGTAGCGTCACCGAACGGAACGCACCCGTGGCCGACCGGCCGAGCACGCGGGCAGCGGCCTGGAGGTCGGGGTCGACCCCGAGCAGCGAGGCCCGCGTCGACCCGACCGCGATCGGCAGAAACCGGACGACGTACGCGAACACGAGCAGTGGCAGCGTCTGGTAGACCGCCGGCGTGTAGCGGGCGCCGAAAAAGACCAGCGCCAGCCCGATGACCACGCCCGGGACGGCGTAGCCGACGTAGGTCGCGCGCTCGAAGACGGCGGCGACCCGTCCCCGGTGGCGGACCGCGAGGTAGGCGACCGGGATCGAGGCGAGCGCGGCGACGAGGGCAGCCGCCGCCGACACGCCGACCGAGTTGAGGACGTACACGATGGAGAACCTGCCGCTGTCCCCGGTCGGCCCGGCCCGGACGAGCCACAGCCCCAGAATCCCGATGGGTACCACGAGCGCGAGCGTGACCAGGGCCCCGCAGGCCGCGGTCGCGAGCCACTTCACCCACCCCAGCGAGTGGCGGACTTCGCGGCGTCCACCGCCCCCGGACTGGACTTCTCGTCCGCGCACGCGGGACTCGATGGCCAGGATGAAAAGCGTCGCCGCGACCAGCTGCAACGAGAGGAGCGCGGCGAAGTCCAACTCGAAGCGGTTGACGAAGATGACGCGCGTGAACACGTCGTAGCGCATGATCGCGGGCGTCCCGAAATCGGAGAGGGCATACAGCGCGACGAGCAGCGACCCGGCGGTCACGGCCGGGGTGACCTGTGGAAGCACGACCCGCCGGAAGGCCTCCCGCGGGGAGTGATTGAGGGTGCGGGCGGCGTCGATCAGCCGCTCGTCCATCGTCTTCAGCGACGCCCGCGCCGAGAGGTACACGTACGGATAGGTGTACAGCGTGATGACGAGGACGGTCCCCTCGAGCCCGTAGACAGAGGGGAGCGACTCGACGCCGACCGGCGCGAGCAGCGACTGGAGTTCGCCGTTCGGGCCGAACGCGGAGACGAACGCGAACGCGCCGATGTAGCTCGGGATCACGAGCGGCATCGACACCGCGACGGTCCAAAAGCGCGGGAAGGGCAGGTCGGTCCGGGTGGTGAGATAGGCGAGCGGGACGGCGATGACAACGGAGATGACGGTGACCAGCGTCACCATCACGACGCTGTTGACCACGATCTGGAGGGTCCGTGGACGGAGGAGTGTCGCGAGCGCCGATTCGGGGTCGATCCCCGCGGCCGTCACCACGAGCCACGCCAGCGGCAGGACTACGAGAGCGGCGACTGCGCCCGCGAGCAGCGTCAGCCCCAGCGGAAGCTTCTCGTCCCCGGAGCCGTCGCCAGCGTCGGGTTCCGCGTGCGTGCCTGCCTCGATTGCCATCTACAGTACGCCTTCTTCTTCCATCAGGGTGATAGTCTCGTTGATATCAGCGCGGGCGAATTCGGCGAAGTCTAGGTCCGGCGGGTTCAGCTCGTCGAAGCCCGGCAGGCGGTCGATGGGATCGACCTCGGGGATCATCGGGTACTCGAAGGTCGCCGACCGCGCGAAGTAGTCCTGTGCCTCCGCCGACAGCAGGTGGCGAATGAAGTTGGCTGCCATGTCGGGTGAGTCAGACGAGTCGACCACGCCCGCGCCGGCGACGTTGAAAAACGACCCCGCGTCGTTCTCGGTGAACGTCATGTCGAGGGGAGCGTCGGGCCGGCCGTCCAGGACGCGGACGACGTAGTAGTGGTTGGTGAGTCCGGCGAGGATCTCGCCGTCCGCGACGGCCTGTGCGACGCGGAACTCGTCGGAGTACTCCTGGACACCCAGGTCGAGCATCCCCCGCAGCCACTCCCGGGTCGCTTCTTCACCCTCGATGAGGCGCATCACGGTCACGAACCCCTGGTTGGAACCGTAGGTGGGAGCCCAGCCGATGTTGTTCTGGAGTGCGTCCTGCTCGGGGAGGGCCATGATGTCGTCCGGGAGGTCCCCCTCCGAGAGTTCGTCGGTGTTGTACGGGATCGTCCGTACCCGGCCGGACGTGCCGATCCAGGTCCCGTCGGGGTCCTGGTAGCCCTCGCGGCCGAGCCCGAGCACGTCGTCGGGCATCGACTGGAGGCGGTCGTCGTTCGCCAGCAACCCGAGGATGCCGGCGTTCACGGTGAAGAAGACGTCAGCCGGGCTGGCCTGGCCCTCGGTGCGGATCTGGTTGGCGAGGTCTGCCGCCCCACCGTAGCGGATCTGGAGGTCGAAGTCGGGGTACTCCTCGCGGAAGAAGTCCATCAGCGTGCCGATGAGAAACTCGCCGCGCCCCGAGTAGACCGTCAGTTGTCCGGAGAGTTCCGGCATCTCCGACACCGGCGTCCCGCCGGGGAGTCCGCGTCCCTCGCGGGCGTACCCGACGACATCCGGATCGGCCTCGTCGTCGTCGCCGTCGTCTCCCTCTTGATTGTCGTCCCCGCCGCCGAAAAGGCCTCCGCAGCCGGCGAGGGCAGTCGCACCGGCGAGCCCGGTAGTCGCGAGTACTCTCCGCCGCGAGAGGCGGCTCGTTGTGGTGTCGGTACGCCGGTCCGTCGGTGGTGTGGTGTCCTCGGTCATGTATCAGTCGTCCCCCACAGGCTGCGCGACAGCGGTCGGCTGCGTGTCGGTCAGTGCCTCGAGACAGTCGAGCCAGTCCAGCGTGTACTCCCCGCAGTGGTTCAAGAAGGCGCCGTTCTCGTAGTCGGAGAAGTCGCCGTCGGCCAGCTGGCGGGCGATGTCGCGGGCGACGCCGGCGTAGCTGTCGGCGTCGGCCCCGGCCTCGTCGACCACCTCCCAGATGTGCTCGTTGAGCTCCAGCCCGTGGACCTCGTTCGTGAGGTCCGAGAACGTCGACCGCGGGGCCTTGTTGTGCTCACAGAGCGGGCGGCCACTGTACACCTGCTTGCCCAGGACGTCGCAGGCCCGCTTGAGAAAGAGGCCGCTCCAGATGTCGTCGAACCGGCCCACGTCCCACTCGTTGTCGTCCATCGGCATCTGGTAAAAGGCGGGGACGACTTCCCGCCGGAAGGCCAGATTCATCGAGCACACGGTCAGATAGTTCCCCGGCGCGACCACGAAGTCCTCACCGAAGTCCCCGGCACTGGTTCGGGTCTGTGCCTGACCCTGGAGGTCACCGTCCATCAGGATCCGGACGGCGTCCAGGTCGGGGACGTTCGTCCACAGCCCCTGGGAGGCGACGACGTCGTCGACCGTCGCCGTCGTGCGCTCGACCGTCTCGCCCATCGCGCTGTAGGGGTATCCCCGGGGGTAGAGGTCGTGCTCGTCGACGTTCTGGTAGAGCACGTTTACCCACTGCTCGTCGGAGGCCACCTGCTCGATCTCGCCCTCGAATCCGAGGTTGCGCAGGTGGGTCCCGAAGAAGTCCTGGTCGTCGTGAGGGAGGGTGTCGTCGTCGATGAAGACGCCGTAGGGGAAGTCGTGTGCCCAGAGGTACAGCAGGCCGAAGGAGGTCTGTGCGTGGCTGGCCGCGGGGATCAGGTGTGAAAAGTCCCCCACGCCGTTCCGGTCGAGCCACTGCTCGCGCCGGGTGCCGTCGAAGACGGCGCCCGACACCTCCAGGTCCTCGAGCATCGCTGCCATCTCGGCGGTGTCACAGAAGTCCTCGGTGACGAGGACGACGTGGAGCCGGTCGGTGTCGAACCCGTGTCGGCGGGCGTTGGCGACGTAGGCCCGCACGCACTCGGGCTCGCGCACCGTCGGGACGACGACGCAGACGTCGCCGGAGCCCGTCGTTTTAGGCTGACCTAACATCTCTACACGCATCTCTTTAGGGGAACCTAAAATACCTGTCGCTCCGTCCCGACAGCAAGGGCAAAGACCGGGGGGGTCGATGGTGGGTGTATGGACGTCGCAATCATCGGCGCGTCGATGACACAGTTCGGCCAGCGCGACGCCTGGGTCCGCGAGCTGCTCGCGGAGGCAGGGGAAGCGTGTCTCGCCGACGCCGGGGTGCCCCGCGAGGACGTCGAGCACCTCTACGTCGCCAACATGGCGAGCGGCGAGTTCGAGGGACAGACCGGTCTGATGAACGCCCTGGCACACGACATGGGGATGCTTGGCGCGTACGCCGAGCGGGTCGACAACACCTCCGCGACCGGCGGCGCGGGGGTTTACGAGGCCTGGCAGTCCGTCGCCTCGGGCGCCAGCGACTGCAGCCTCCTGGTGGGCGCGGAGAAGATGACCCACAAGACGACCGCGGAGTCGACGGACGTCATCGCCTCGCTGACCCACCCCGTGGAGTACAAACACGGCGTCACCCTCCCCTCGTTCGCGGGGTTGACCGCCCGCCACTACCTCGAGCGCTTCGACGCGCCCCGGGAGAGCCTGGCGGAGGTCGCGGTCAAGAACCACGCCAACGGGGCACTCAACCCCAACGCGCAGTTCCAGACGGAGATCGACGTCGAGACCGCTCTCGACAGTCCCATCATCGCGGACCCGCTGCGGCTGTACGACTTCTGCCCGGTGACCGACGGCAGCGCCGCGCTGTTGTTCTGTCCGGCCGACCGCGCCGAGGAGTACACCGACGAGTTCGTCCGGGTGGCCGGCGTCGCGGGCGCGACCGACACCCACGTCGTCCACGAGCGCGAGGACCCCACAGTCATGAACGGCGTCGTCGAGAGCGGCGAGCAGGCGTTCGGGATGGCCGGCTGGGACCGCGACGACGTCGACGTCGCCGAGCTACACGACATGTTCACGATTCTCGAGTTCCTCCAGCTGGAGGGGCTCGGTTTCGCCGACCAGGGAACCGCCTGGAAGATGGCCCGGGAGGGGACGACGGCCCGGGACGGCGACCTGCCGGTGAACACCTCCGGCGGGCTCAAGTCGAAGGGTCACCCGCTGGGGGCGAGCGGCGTGGCCCAGGTGGTCGAACTGTACGAGCAGATCCAGGGCGAGGCGGGCGACCGGCAGGTCGAGGCCGACCGCGGGCTGGCCTGTAACGTCGGCGGGTTCGGGAACTGCGTCGTGACGACGCTGGTCGAGGGGGTGAGCGCATGAGCCTCGACGCCCACCGGTGTCCGAACGGCCACCTCACCTATCCGGGCCACGGAGTCTGTCCGGAGTGCGGGCAACAGCAGACCGAAACTGTGGACCTCGCCGACCGGACGGCCGAGGTGGTCACCTGGACGACCAGCACCGCTACGCCGCCCGGAGTGCGGGAACCGAACACGCTCGCCATCGTCGAGTTCGACGTCGAGGGGACCTCGGTGCGGGTGCTGGCCGGAACGACGACCGACGAGGTCGAGACGGGCGACCCGGTCCGGCCGGTCCACGTTGACGAACTCCGGGAACCTGGAGCCGGGATCCGGGAGCCCGCGAGCCAGGCGTGGGACGGCTACCGGTTCGAGCCGGTGGAGTAGCCCGCGAGCTATCCCCGTCCGGCGCCGTCCCCTCCGCTCTCCTCCCCGCCGTCGCCTTCGTCGCCGCCTCCACCCTCGTCGCCGGCTGCGCCTTCGTCGCCGAGTTCGTCCTTGATCGACCGGAGTTCGGCGTCGACGTCGATGTCGACGCCCGCCGGTTCGTCGACCCCGGAAGGTGACCGGGAACTCGACGAAGGGCCGGGGAGACCCGACCGGCGGGACAGTTCGGACTCGACCTCGGCCTGGAGGTCCCGGGCCTCCGCCAGCAGGTCGCGGGCGCGTCCGTCCCGCGGGGTTCCCGACAGCGCGTCGCCGAGGTCCTCGAGCGCGCTGTCGAGTTCGGACAGCGCCGACCGGCCGGCCGCCTCCGCCCGGTCTCTGAGCTGACTCTCGCGTCCGCTTCCCTCCGGGTCGCCGAAGGCCAGCGCCCGCTGGAGCAGCTTCAGCGCCTCGATGTTCGTCCGGAGCACGAGGATCACGCCCGGGATCGTCACCTCCCGGGTGAACCGGACGAGGTCCCGCAGCCGCGGGCGGCGGCGCCCCTCGCGGAGTTCACCCTCCAGGTCCGCGAGCGTCTCAGCGAGCTCCGTCACCTGTTCGCGGAGCTCGTCGTCGCCGACCCGCTCGGCCGACCCACGTTCGCCCCGCTGGTCGTCGCGGTGTCTCTCGTCGCCACCGCGCCGCTGACCGTCGCTCATACCCGCCAGTGAGGGCTCGGCGCACAAGCCACTCACGGACTAGGCCGACCAAAACCCTTTTAGATTTAGGGTAGCCTAATTCCCGTCAATGACCGCGCCCCGCAGGGAACGGCTGGTCGATGACCACGAGCAGGCGGTGACTGCACACAACAGCTCTCCGGACCGCACCGTCTTCGTCGAACAGGGCAACAAGGACGGCTGGATCGCGACCGACCTCACCGTCTCGCTGGACCCGTAGCTGTACAGCGGGCCGTGCTCCGGTCGGTACTGGACTCCGACGCCCTCCGGTCGGACGACAGGTCTGTCTGTCACGACGGCGTGTGGTGCTGTTACTGCTGGGTTTTTCACCAGAGAAAGAGAGAGGCTGCAGACAGCCGTCGGGCGGCGTCAGTTGACGCTCTCTTCGAGCACCAGCGAGTCGTCCTCGAGGTAGTGCTCGATGTGGTGGGCGTCCTCCTCGACCTCCACCAGGATCTCACGGATGATGTGGGCTGTCGCGTGGTCGCCGAGGTTCTGCGCGAGCTCGACGTGGTCGCGCATGGTCTCGATCATGTCGCCGTAGATCTCCATGTCGGCTTCCAGGGAGTCGCGGATCCCGTAGACGTCCTCGTCCTCGGGCTCGACGGTGGCGTGTTCCTGCATGGCCTCCATGCCCGCGACGGGAGTCCCGCCCAGCGCCTGCGCGCGCTCGGCGAGTTCGTCGGCGGCCTCCTCGGCGTTCTCGGCAGCGTCACCCAGGAACAGGTGGAGGTCGCGGAACTCCGCGCCCTCGACGTTCCAGTGGTGTTTCTTGAGCTGGTGGTACAGCGTGTAGGTGTCCGCGAGTTCCGTGTTCAGCGCGTCGACGATCTGTTCTGCCTTCTCCTCGTCGAGGCGAAGAGCCTCGCTCTCCTCGACGGTTCCGAACTCCTGCTGGACGCGTTTCTGGGTACTCATTGCGTCTCTAAGTGTGGCCGCCAGCCACATAAAGACTGCTATCACGAATTATTCTTTTTGGATAGACAACGATATTTTGGCAAGCCGAAAAACGACGAACTCAATGGCGGGGCGGTAAGCCGGGGGTATCGTGGGCTGGCGGGCGTCGAGCCCACGTGTTCGTCCCGGGCGTTGCTCCGTCCGACGAGGTGGTAGCTACCCCTCCAGCCCCGGGCGACACCCTCACGGCCGGGTCAGGACCATCGCGCCGTCCGCACCGGGCGCCTCGGTCGCGGGCGGCGGTTCGGGCGCACCGTCGGCCGCTGCGAGGAGCCGCCGAGTCCGCCGGCGGTGGAGCTCTCGGAGCGCGAGAGCCTCGCTCTCGGCGAGTTCCATCTCCCCAAGGAACTCCGTCCAGACGCGCCCGGGCAGGGCGAGGACGTAGAGCGCCGCCGAGCGGTACAACAGCGGTTCTCCCGGGAGAGTTCGCCGCCACTCGTAGACGATCTCGTCGACGCCGGGAAGCGCGCGGACGCCGGCCTGGTGTTCGCGGGCGAGCGTCGCCAGCCCCTCGGAGTCGGTCCCGCCGACCTCCGCCAGCAGGTCCTCGTCGAAGGCGGCCAGCTCGTCACGGGGCATGGGTGGCGTATGCGGCAGGCCGCCTTAGGTGCGCCGGCCGGGGAAGCCGACAGCTTTGTGCCCGGCGGCGCGAAGGTGCCTTCGTGGACGCGTTCGCACGCGGCGCGTGGCGGTACGGGCTCCCCGTCGCGGCGGCCGGGGTGGTCGCCGCGGTCGTCTGGCTACCGCTGGGTGTGGCGCTCTGGGCGGCGACCGGCGCGGTGTTCTGGTTTCACCGCGACCCCGAGCGGGCCGTCCCCCCCGATGGGGTCGTCGCACCGGCCGACGGGACCGTCTCCGTGCTGCGCGAGGAGGACGACCGGCTCCGGCTGGGCATCTTCATGAACCTCCACCACGTCCACGTGAACCGGGCGCCGTACGGCGGAACCGTCGAGGCCGTCGAGCACTCCCCGGGCGGGCACTGGCCGGCCTTCACGAAGTCCTCGGACCGCAACGAGAAGCTCCGGGTCGACTTCGGCGACCACGAGGTCGTCCTGATAGCCGGCGCGGTCGCCCGGCGGATCCACCCCTACGTCACCGAGGGGGTCACCGTCGACCGCGGCGAGCGGATCGGACACATCTCCTTCAGCAGCCGCGTCGACCTCCTGTTGCCGCCGGAGGTCGACCGGTCGGACCTCGCCGTCTCGAAGGGCGACCGGGTCAGAGCCGGCGAGACCCGTCTCACGCTCCGCTGAAGGGCGCGAGCGTCCGGTCCGCGCACGCCACGAACAGGCTTTTGTCGCCGCGGGCACTACCGTCTCGTGGAGCCGTTTGGCTCCGTAGTGTCACACGCGGGGGGGCTCCCCGGCCCTCTCGTTCCCCTTTGTGCTCCGATGCCCAGCCGCGGGTCAGGCCGCTCGCCGCGTCCGCCAGCCGCGGTTTCATACGGATTGCTGTGACTGTTTCCCCCGACGACCGCCCGATATCGGGGGGCCGATACGGGGCTGACCGACAGCAGCCCGTATCAGTCGTCGGTCGCGTTGCTCGTCGCCGTCCCCGCCGCGGTGTCGGGGCCCTCGTCGGCCGCCGTCCGGGCCTTCACCGCCTCGGGGTCGAACTCGTTTGCCTCCCGGTTCGGCTCCATCCCGGCCCGCTCGATGATCTGGATGTCGTCGCCCGGCGACTGGCCCGACGTGGTGAGATAGTCCCCGGTCAGGATACCGTCGGCGCCGGCCTCGAAGGGGAGGTGCTGCTCGTCGACCGCGAGATTGGCCTCCCGCCCCCCGGTCAGCCGGACCCGCGCCTCCGGGTGCAGCAGCCGGTAGACCGCGATGGTCTGCAGGACCTCCTCGGTCGTGATATCCGCCGAGTCACCGAACTCCTCGCCGAGCGGCGTCCCCGCCACGGGGTTGAGGATGTTCACCGGCAGCGAGGAGACGCCCACGTCCTGGAGAGCAACCGCGGCGTCGACCCGGTCGGTCGGGGACTCGCCCATCCCGAGGATCACGCCCGCACACAGGTCCATCCCGGCCTCCTTCGCGACCTCCAGGGTGTGGACGCGGTCCTCAAAGGAGTGTGTTTCGACGATCTCGGGGAAAAAGCGCGGTGAGGTCTCGATGTTGTGATTGTAGTGGTTGATCCCCTCCTCGGCGAGAACGCGAGCCTCCTCCCGGGTCAGGATGCCCAGCGAGGCGTCCACCTCGACGTCGGTCTCGTCGCGCACCAGCCGGATGGCCCGCAGAACCTCCTCCCACTCATCGGGCCGTTCCCGCTTCGAGACGCCCTTCTCGGCGACCACGACGCCGAAGCGCTGCGCGCCGTCGCGTTCGGCGCGCTTCGCGGCCTCGAGGACCCGCTCGGGGTCGAGGAAGTCGTAGGTGTCGATACCGGTGTCGAAGTGGACCGACTGCGCACAGAACCCGCAGTCCTCCGCGCAGTTGCCCGCCTTCGCGTTCACGATCGAGCAGGCGTCGACGGTGTCGTCGCCCAGTTCGGCCCGGACGTAGTCGGCGGCGGGCGCCAGGTCCTCGACCGGCTGTGCGACCAGCGCCAGGCCGTCCCGGCGGTCCAGTCGCTCGCCCGCGAGCACCCGCTCGACGGCGTCGTCGACGGTCCGGTTTCCCGTCTCGTAAACCATGAGAGCATAGTCAGTTGACGCCATGATAAAAGTGTGGGACGTGCTCGCGTAGCCGGGGCTGGAACGGGAGTGGGACCGCGGCTGGCAGACCTACGCCGGCAGGGCCGCGCAGACGAAGTAGGCCGAGCTCCCGAGCGGGTCGTCGACGTGGCGGTCCCAGGCGAGTTCGAAGCCTGCCTCGCGCAGCTGCGCGAGCGTGCGCTCGCGGCCCGGCGTCGAGAAGAACATCCGGCCGCCCATCCAGCCCGACCGGACCTGTTCGTAGGCCGAGGTCCCGACCGTCATCAGGACGCGCCCGCCGGGCCGGAGGACGCGGGCGAATTCCCGGTAGACGTCGGTGTGGCGGTCCCGGTCGACGTGGAAGACGGCGTGGTAGGCCGTTATGCCGTCGACGGTCCCGTCCGCGAGCGGGAGGTCGACCATGTCGCCCTGGACGAGCGCCGCCCCGGGGACGTTTCTGCGGGCGAGTTCGAGCCCGCGCCGCGAGAAGTCGAGCCCGACCGCACGGGCGTCCCCGAGGCGGGCGAGCGTTCGCTTTCCGTCGCCACAGCCGGCGTCCAGGACAGTCGGCTCCGGCGGCAGGTCCTCGAGCAGCTCTGCCACGAGCGCGGCGTCCTCGCCGTCGGGGTCACGGTTGCGCGAGTAGGTGTCGGCGACGTCGTCCCAGGCCTGCCGGACGCGCTTGCGGTCCATACACCGGAGAGGGGCTCGAGATACCTGAATCAGGGGGTAAAGGAGAACGGGATGGGGGTGAAACAGAGCAGCCCGAGCACGAGCGTCAGGGCCGCCACGGCCTGCCGGGAGCGGCCGACGGATGACTCGTCGAGCGGTCTCGCGTTTCCGGCCCGGCTGAAGATGAGCGTCAGGAAGCCCCAGAGCACCCAGATCGATGCGCTCCGCCCCCCCTCGAAGGCGACGAGGTAGCCCGCGAGCCCGAACAGGAGAAGCGGGACGACCTGCTGGACGCGACCCATCCGGTCGCCGACGAGCGCCCGGACGACGTGAGCGCCGTCGAGCTGGCCGACCGGAATGAGGTTCAGGAACGTGACGAAGGCGCCGACCCAGGCGCCGACGACGACGGGGTTGACCATCTGCCCCGGCCCGTAGGAGAGCGGTTCGCCCAGAAGCGCCGCGATCCCCTGGATGAGCAGCGGGTAGCCGAGTTCGATCTGTGCCACCAGCGACCCCTCCGGGGCCTGGATCGGCGGGAGCGCGACGCCGACAGCCGCGACGACGACCGTGGCGGCGATCCCTGCAAGCGGCCCGGCGACGCCGATATCGAACAGCGACCGCCGGCTGGGGATGTTGTCCTTCATGCGGATCACGGCCCCGAGCGTGCCGATGGCGTTGAACGGCAGCGGGATGAAGTAGGGCAGGGTCGCCTGCACGTCGTGATACCGGCTGAAGACGTAGTGGCCGAACTCGTGGACGGCGAGCACGCCCATCACCGAGAGCGCAAACGGCCACGCGCCCAGCGCGGCGGCGGGGTCCGAGGCGACGTCGATCCCGTACCACCGGCTGCCCGCCAGCAGGGTCGCGGTCACCGTCGCCAGAAACAGGATGACGTTGGTCCACGGCACCCCGTCGATCGACGTGGAGCGTTCGGTCGCCTCCAGGACGTACTCGCCGGTCTCGTAGCTGAGCTGTACGCGGTAGCCGCGTTCCCGGAACAGCGGGCCGAGCTGCTGGACCACGCTGTCCTTCTCTGCCATGGGCTCGCCGTAGTACCGGACCCCGTCGTCGGTCTCCTCGACGTCGTAGACGTAGAAGGCGTCGGCGAGGGACTCGGGGCTGGGGACGTCCGCCGACGCGGGGACGGAGGCCTGTTCCATCATGCGAATAAAGGGTGTGGACACCCTTAGGCCTGTTTCTCCTCGCCGGTTCGGCCACACGACCGCGGGGCCGTCGCGGGAAATGCCGGCACATAAGACGCTCCCACCCCTCCACAGCGTATGTCACTGAGTGTTTTCCGGATGAAGGCTTACGGCTTTGGGGCGCTGGCGGGCGCCTTCGGCGCGCTGACTGTCGTGGCAGCCCGGCGCGGACGCTACGGCAGAGCACTTCTCGCCTTCCTGGTCGCACTGGTTTGCGGGACGCTGTCGGTCGCAAACGAGGCGGCCGCGGGGAAGCTGGACGCCTCCGGAGAGTGACCGGTCTGTCCGGGCACGCCCGAGCGCGGCCGGCTCGATGCTCACTCGGCCCAGTAAAACCGCGGGGCGAGCAGGAGATACGCCGTCGCAGCGAGCAGTAACGCCCGGGGGAAGGCCCGGGAGATGACCGCCGGGAACAGGACCGCCCCCATCTGGACGACCCCCATCGCCAGGGCGTCGCGGTCGAGCAGCTTGGGGTAGGGAAGCGGCGCCAGCATCAGCACGGCCAGCACGGCCCCGGCAGCCAGCGCGGCTGTCGCCGTGGTGCCGGGGTCGAGCATCGCCCCGACGGCGAGGTAGCCGACGGCGAGCATCGAGGCGGCGAGCGTGTTCTGGACGCCCGGTCTGGTGGTCTCCTCGCCGTAGTAGACGGTGTACAGTGCGGCCCGCAGGAGAGCGAGCACGGCAAACAGCGTCGGCACGATCACGGCCGCGGCGTACAGCGCCGGCGCGGACGAAAGCGGCTCCCACGCCCGGTGGGCGATGGCGAACAGCAGCACGGCCGGCGCGGTCCCGAAGGAGACGATATCGGCCATCGAATCCAGGGTCAGGCCGACCTCGCTCGAGCCCAGATGTCGGGCGACCAGCCCGTCGAGGCCGTCCGCGACGGCCGCAAGCAGGATGAGCCGGGCGGCCAGCGCCGGCCCTTCGGTGACCGCGGCTACCATCGCCACCACGCCGAGCCCGGCGTTCAACAGCGTGACGACGTCGGCGACGGCCAGCCGGTCCCGGACCCGGAACGCCATACCCGGCCGTTGACGGGTAGGTATTTCAAGGGCCCGAAATCCGTGCCGGGCGGCGCCGGGACCGCCTGCCGTGTTGTGTCTGTCCCGCACCACCGGGTCATTCGAGGTCGCCGCCCAGCCGGGATCTCGCGAGGACTGTCACGGCACCGGCGAGGACGACCAGCAGCTGCCATCCCGAGCGGACGACCGGGAACACCCGCTCGACGGGGCCGGATTCGATGCCGGGGTCGGGGTCGGGGTCGACGCCCGTTGTGTAGGTGACGTTCTCGGTCGTGCCGACGCTCTCCGGGGCCGGCACCCCGTTCCCGGCCACAGCGCCGGTCTCGGCAGGGACCTCGACGAACGTCTGGACCAGTCCCTCGGTCGTCGAGAGCTCGAGTTTGCCATCGAGGACGTAGAACTGGTCGACCACCGGGTACAGCGCGTTGACGCCGTTGGTGACGAAGTCGAGTCCGATGCCCGCAACTGCGAACGCGAGAACCGCCACCCACGCCACCCGGACACCCCGGGGCCCGAACCGGTCGCGCAGGCCCGACTGCTCTCGCAGGCGCGTGTCCACAATCACTACGCCGGCGGCGACGAGGGGGATCAGGAAGGTGTGCAGCAGCGCCCGGTGAGCGCCAGAGAACAGGAAGACACCGAACGCGTCGAGGTCCGGCAGGGCTGTTACCGCGAGGACGACGACGAGCGCCCGCAGGTCGTAGGCCGCTCCCAGGAGTGCCGCGGCCAGCAGGCCCGCGAGGGCCACGTGGACCAGCGTCGACGGCATACGCTACCGAGCGACGCGGCCGCGATGAGTCTTGCGGTGAGCTACGGTGCGGGAGCGGCCGGCCGTCGTCTCCCCCGCCAACCCGTCTGACACACCATTTAAGGGGCCACCGCGCGAGTGTGGCCACATGGACCGCGACTCCGCGCCACAGGAGATCACGAGCCTCGTCGGCCGCGAGGTCTACTCGAACAACGGCGTCTTCCTCGGCGAGGTGGAAGACATCAGACTGGACCTGGATACCGAGGAGGTGACGGGCCTGGCGCTCCACGAACTCAACCGGGAACTGTTCGACAGCGAGGCCCTGACCGCCCGCGGCGTCATCATCCCCTACCGGTGGGTCCAGTCGGTGGGTGACATCATCATCGTCAACGACCTCGTCGAGCGGATCCAGGACGCCAAAAGCGGCAGCGACGAAGAGGCCCCGGCCTGAAGCCAGCACACTGGACCGCGCTCCCCCGCCGGCCTGTCGGCCCGGGCCGGCCGCTCCGACCTCACCCGCCGTTGTTGCTCTCCCCGCCCTCCACGCCCATCGCCTGGAAGAGTTTCTTGGTGACGGCCTCCTCCGTCAACTCGAGTAGCGTCTCGCGGTTGTCCTCGCTGACCTCGATCCCGGTGAAGATGCCGAGCGGGATCTCCGCGGTCGCGTCCGTCGAGTGACCCGCCGGCTCGCCGATGTCGCCGAAGGCGTCCTCGAGGATCTTCCCGATGTCCATCCGGATGTCCTTCGAGCGGGCCGCGAGATAGATCGTGTCGTCGGCGATGGCGAAGACCGCCGTGGTGGTGATCCCCTCGAGGTTCAGGAGATGCTGAGCGGCCTGTGAGAGGGCGTCGCGGTCGCGGATGAACCCGGCGTTCGAGACGAGATGGGAGCCCTGGACCTGCCGCTTGCGGATCGCCTCGGCCAGGACGTCGAGTGTCTCCGGCGACATCGAAGGCGACTCGACCTGTTCGAGAGTGTCGTGGTCCGCGAAGGGGTAGAGGTAGGCCGCCGCCGTCAGGTCTGCGGGGGTGGTGTCCCGTTTGAAGTCCAGTGTCTCGGCGCGGATCCCGTACAGCAGGGCGGTCGCGACGTTCTCCTCCAGCGTCTGGTCGAGTTCCTGAATGTACTTGGTGAGGATGGTCGAGGTGGCGGAGACGTTCGGCCGGATGTCGGCGAAGGCCACGTCGTGCTCGTGTTCGTGCTCGTAGTGGTCGATGATGATGTCGGCGTCGACCTCCGATTCGGCCTCGCCGGATTTGGCGTGGTCGACGAGCGCGACCGTCCCGTACTCCGCGGGGTCGACCTCCCCGCCCGCGACGAGTTCTATCCCCAGCAGGTTCACGAACGCGCGGTTCTCCTGGTGGCCGATCTCGCCGTCGTAGATGATCGTCGCCTCGACGTCGAGGCTCTCGGCGATCGTCTGGAGGGCGGCGGCGCTGGCGATCGAGTCGGGGTCCGGGCTGCGGTGGATCCGGATGGCGAGTTTCCCGTCGGTCTCGGCGATCACGTCGGTCAGCTGTCGGGCCTTGTACTCGAGTTCGCCCGACTCCAGCGCCCGGAGCGCGGAGTCGGCGATGACGGCCGAGGGGTTGATCACCACGTCGGCGCCCAGTTCGGTGAGGTCGTCCGCCGAGACGGGGTCGGAGGCCCGGGCGACGATATACTGGTCGTCCCCGCGCCCGCGGATGTTCTCGACGGCGGCGGCGTTCGCCTCCACGTCCGAGGAGAGGATGAGGATGACGTCCCGGTCGGCGACCGCCTCGGCGACGGCTTCGTCGCGGATGTCGGCCTGTCTGGCGTCCAAGTCCTGGTCGCGCAGCGCTTCGACCCGGCCCTCGTCGGCGTCGATGATGTGAACGTCCTTCCCCTCCGCGACGAGTTCCTCCGCGACCGCGTGCCCCACACTCCCACACCCCAGGATCGCGTAGGTGGACATCGAGGCCATCGTGATGCCCGTCCCGGCCGTACTCATGATACCAGACGGTTGGTGCGGGAAGCCTTATAACGGACAGGTTCTCCCAGCCGGGCTGGCTGACGGGCGGTTCCGGGGCCGCCCCCACGTACGTCCCAGTATAGTACCACTACTTGTCTAGACCGCAGTTTTTAGTGACTGCTACGTACAGTGATAGACGATGTCTGGTGACCAGAGCGACTCCGAGGAGGACAGTGCGGACGGGCAGCCGCCGGAGGGAGAGGCCGGCGAGCCGCCACAGCAGGAGGGGGGGGCCGGTCAGAGCCAGCCCCAGGGACAGCCCCCTGGAGCCGGCGGACAGCCACAGGGCGGAGCCGGCGGACAGCCACAGGGCCAGCCCGCCGCCCAGCAGCCACAGGGAGGATACCAGCAGGGAGGGGCCCGTCAGCCGGTCCAGACCGGGCCGAGCGTCGGCGACATCTTCAGCCGGCTCGACACCAAAAACGAGATGAAAGTCGGCATCGCGGCGTTCACCCTCATCGGCGTCGGTGCTGGACTGGTCACCATCCTGTCGGGGCTGACCTCGCAGGGCGGGCTCGGGTTCGGCTTCGGCGTGTTGATCGCGGTCGGCTCGCTGGCCGTGACGCCAGCGCTCGGTGGGCTGTTCGGACTGCGTCAGAGCGACAACCTCGACGACACGCCGGACACCCTCGCCTACGCCACGGCGGCCGTCACGGGTGCCGCCGGGACAGTCCTGCTCGGAATCATCGTCGTCATCGCGTCCGCCATCGCGGCCGGCGGTGGCGGTGGCGGCGGTGGCGCCGGACAGCTGTTTCTCGCGCTGATCTTCGCGGCCATCGGGTCCGCCGTCGCCGGTGCCGGCACGGCGTGGGGTGCACGGAATCTGCCCTCGGATGGCCAGGGTATGACCCAGCCGCCACAGGGCGCCGGTGCACCGCCTCAGGGACCGCCACAGGGCGGCGCTGGTGGGCAGTCACAGACCAACCGGGGCGGCCAGGGTAGCCACGACCGGTAAAGGAAACGTATTTCACTCCGCTGGCGCAACTGAGGATCGCTGGGCCGATAGCTCAGTCAGGGAGAGCGACGGCCTCTTAAGCCGTCGGTCGAGGGTTCAAATCCCTCTCGGCCCGTACTACTTTTTTCCGCCTCGGGTGCGCTCCCTCCGGTCGCGCACCGCGTGGCGGCTTCGCCGCCACGGCATGCAGTTGCGGGCCGCCGGCCCGCAACTCGCTCGGCGCAAAAAACATAGTGAAAAAAGCCGGAGCCTCGCGGTGCTCGGCTCCGGTGAACCGCCTCGCTTCGCTCGGCGGATGCTCGCCGCGATAGGTCCACGGCCAGACCGCCACAAACCTCCCCAGCCGAGTCGCTCGCGGTGCTCGCTCCTCCCTCGCACGGTACCGTCGGCCGACGGAGCGGCCGACAGCGCGCGCGACCGCCCTTGCGAGGCCTGGGCCGCGTCACAGCTCCTTGACCATCTCGACGTGAGGGATGTCGGCCTCGTAGAAGACGTCGCTGACAGTCTCGTAGCTCAAGTCCGCGTAGAACCCCTCGACGTCGGTCTGGGCGTGGAGGACGACCCGGTCGTGGCCGTCCCGGCGGGCGCGGGCCTCGACGACGGCCATCAGCTTCCGGCCGAGTCCCTCCCCACGATATGACTCCCGGACGGCGACTCGTTCGACCTTCGCGTGGCCGTCGGCCTCCCGGAGCCGGGTCGTCCCGACGGGGTGACCGTCCTCGCGGTCGTAGACGACGACGTGGAAAGCCTCGGCGTCGCGCCCGTCCATCTCCTCGGCCTCGGAGACGCCCTGTCCCTCGATGAAGACTGCGCGCCGGACGGCGTGGGCGTCGGCGATGGTCCCCTCGCCCGGGACCGTGCGGACGTCGTAGGTGGTCATCGACGGGTGGTGGGTCCGGGGCGGACAAAAGCAGCCCGGACCCGAGGGGATAGAGAGCGAGAAGCGGCCGGGGAGTAATCCATTTGGGACCGGCGGCGCAACCGTCGTCCGTATGCCGAGCTTCGAGACCTTCGAGTGTGCGAACTGTAGCGAGACGTTCGCCGCACACCCGAGTGCAAACGCCGCACAGAACAGCTACTGTAGCCCGGCCTGCGAGACGGCCGGCAAGGGACTGGCCCGCTGACCGGTCGAAAGAGCGGGAGCCCCGGTCAGCCGCCGTCGGGCTGGTAGTTGGGCGCTTCGTCGGTGATGACGACGTCGTGGGGGTGGGACTCCTGCTGGCCGGCAGAGGAGACGCGGACGAACTCCGCGCGCTGCTTGAACTCGGGGATAGTCTCGGCGCCGACGTAGCCCATCCCGGACTGCATCCCGCCGACGAGCTGGTGGAGTTCCTCCTCGACGGGCCCCTGGTAGGGGGTGGCGGCCTCGACCCCCTCGGGGACGAAGTCGTCCTCGTCGTCGTCCTTGAGGTAGCGGTCGCCGCCGCCGGACTGCATCGCGCCGACAGAGCCCATGCCGCGGTACTGCTTGTACTTCTTGCCGTTCATCGTGATGACGCGGCCGGGGGCCTCGTCGGTGCCGGCGAAGTACGAGCCGAGCATGACCGCGTCGGCGCCCGCTGCGATGGCCTTGATCGCGTCCCCGGAGTAGCGGATGCCGCCGTCAGCGATGACCGGCACGTCGTGTTCGCTGGCGACGTCAGCCACCTGCGCAACCGCGGAGATCTGTGGCATCCCCGCGCCAGTCACCACGCGGGTCGTGCAGATCGAGCCCGGACCGATGCCGACCTTGACGCCGTCGGCGAAGCCGACGACCTCCCTGGCGGCCTCCCGGGTGCCGATGTTGCCGACGACGACGTCGGCCTCGACCTCCGCGGCGATGTCCCGGGCGCTCTCGACGACGTCGCGGTTGTGCGCGTGCGCGCAGTCGATGAAGATAACGTCCACGCCGGCCTCGTCGACGGCGCCCGCGCGGTCGTCCTCGAAGGGGCCGACCGCGGCGCCAACGCGGAGGTGGCCGTCTGCGTCCCGGGCGGCCTGGTCGTACTCCCGGCGCTGGAGGATGCCCGCCATCGTCACCAGCCCGACCAGGCGGTTGCCGCCGTCGACGACCGGGACGCGCTCGATCTTGTGTTCGTACATCAGCTCCAGCGCCTCCCGAGGGGTGACTGACTCGGGAACGGTGACCACCTCGTCGGTCATCGCCTCGCGGACGGCGTCGGACTCGCCGACCTCAAGGTACGGGCGGATGTCGGTCCCGGAGATGATCCCCAGGACCTCGTCGTCCTCGCTGACTACGGGGGCGCCGGAGACGCCCTGCCGTTCCATCATCTCGTCGACCTCGCGGACGGTCTGGTCGGGCTCGGCCGTGACGACGTCGCGGATGATCAGCTCGTCGACCCGCTTGACGCGCTCGACCTCGGCGACCATCTGGTCGACGGTCATGTTGCGGTGGAGCACGCCCAGCCCGCCCTGGCGGGCCATCGCGACCGCCATATCGCCCTCGGTGACGGTGTCCATCGCCGCCGAGAGCACGGGGACGGTGAGCTTGACGTTCTTGGAGACGCGAGTCGTGGTGTCTGCCTCGTCGGGCTCGACGTGGCTCTCCTTGGGTCGCAGGAGGACGTCGTCGAATGTCAGCGCCTCGGGCACGCGGAGTTTCTCGGAGAAAGGTCCGGAATCGTTCGCCATGTAATCCGTGGGCCGGCCGGTCTCAAAAGCGTTGCGAGACGACCGGGAACGGCCCCGGCTACAGCCCCTGACTCCCCGGTCCTGGCGTCGTGACCTGGACGCTGGTCGAGTTTCACGTGGGATACCGTGACAAACGGCCGGGGACTGTGGGTGTGGTGACCGATGTCGCACAATGTTTTTACCAGTATAAGGAATATTGACCTGTATGTATTCCGCCACCCCCATCGGCGGCAGCACCGCTTCCGAGCGCGCGGGCAGCACGCGGACCACCAATACAGCGATGGGGACCAAATTCAACGCGGAGTACACCTTCTGCTTCCGGACGGAGATGCGGACGGGGACGCGGCCCGGCCGCAGGTACCGGAGGCACCACTACCCACCGGCCACGGGGTACGGCCGTCCGTAGTGCATGAGCAGTTCCCGACATCCGGTCGCCCTCTCCATCGAGCAGCGGGTGGGCGGCGCGACCCGGCTGCTCGCGGTCGTGATGCTCCTCCCGCTCGTGGACGGCATCTTCCCCGCGCTCGTGCTCGCGGGGGCACTGGACAGCGTCGCCGGCATCCTCGAGGTCGGCCTGCTGGTCTTCGGCGGGAGCGCGACGATCGCGGTCGTGCTCGCGGAGATGGAGGGGTCGCCGGTCGAGCGCGCCCGGTCGGTCCTGCTCGTCGGGGCCGCCCTCGTCGCGCTCGCGGTCGTCGAGGCCGCCCTGGCGCCGACGCTCGCGAGCGTGCTGGACCTCGTGGTGTTCGAGCGGTTCGCGGCCGTGGTGATCCTCGCGGTGGCGGCGGCGACCGCCAGCGCCCGCGTCGGGGAGTACCTGCCCCGACCGGCGGTGGTCGTCGCGCTGGGCGCGCTTGGGAGTCTCGACCTCGCCGGCGCGACGCTCGCCCTGCAGGTCGACCCCGGACTGCTCGTGCGCGCCGGCGCCGCCGCGGGCGTCGGGGTCGCTGTCGCCGCCGGGACGGCACTCGCCAGCCCGGTCCTCCAGGAATTGGTCGACATCGACCGCTTCCGCTTCGGGAGCGCGGTCGCGCTGGGCGTGCTCGGCCTGTCGGTGGCCGGCCTCGTCCCGAGCGAGGCCCCTATCGCGCTGGCCGTGCTCGCGGTGACCGCGCTGCTCGCGCTGGACCCCGGCGAGGAGACGATCGACCGGTATCGGCCCGACGACGTCGACCTCACGGCCGCCCTGTCCGGGAGCTCGGACGACGATGACGACGACAGCGACGCCGAACCTGCTCCCGGGACCGTCGCGGTCGACGGCGGCGGGGCCGACGGCGAGTCCGACCCGGCGTCGACCTCGGAGTCCGACGTCTACGGGACCACCACGGCGGCGAAACTCCGGCGCGAGGGGAACGCTTAGGGGCGGGAAGGCCCACCTGCGGGTATGGCCGAGAACCGCGTGGTTCAGGGTCGAATGGTGACCCCGCAGTCGCTGGCGGAACTGATCGAGGGCGAGAGCGTCATGGATGCCGAGCCGATCCGGGACGCCGACCGCCCGTGTCCGGACTGTGGCGGGGACGTGCTGGAGGTGGGTTACATGCCCTCGGCGATGGATTTCGTCACCGGCTGGAAGTGCCAGGACTGTGACTGGAGCGACACCGACCGGGAGTGATCGAAATCCCTTTACTCCGGATGGCACAACCGGAGAGTGCGGGCTCGTGGCCTAGTCCGGGAAGGCGGCTGACTCCAGAGGCTACGGCGCCCGGGACGACACTCCAGCTGATATACTGAGCTCGCGGCTGATCACCGCGTGCCTTGATGACCCTCTGGAGTACCGAGGCGCTACCGGAGATATCAGCCGATCGGGGGTTCAAATCCCTCCGAGCCCATACCGTTCTTCAATCTTTGGCAGGGCTTTATGTAGGATGAGCGGCCGCTCTGCGGGGGTGGTCGCATGAGCAGTCTCACCCGTGAGCCGCGGGATCCCGACCACTGCCGCTACTGCGGGAAGCGCATCGAGCACGAGGGTCAGCCCTGCCCCGCGCTGTTGAAAGGAGTGTGCGAGCCATGAGCCGGGCGCAACGCCCGACCTGGGAGCAGTCGGAGGCACTGGACGACCGCCTGGGCGAGCCCGACACGCTCCGGTTCCCCGAGGACTGGACGCTCTCGGAGAGCTGGCAGCGGGCCCAGACCGAGCGCGACCGCGGCGGCCCGATCAACGAGGCCGAACGCATGGTCTACCTGGAGGAGAGCGACGGCCCGCACCGAGTGACCTTCGCGCTCACCGGGCAGACGCTCCGCGCGGAGTGTGGCTGTGCCAGCGGCGTGTATCGCGGCTGGTGTGCCCACCTGGCGAGTTGCTGGTGGCGCTGGGTCCGCGGTCGCCTGGAGGTTCATCACCTCGACACGGGCCGCATCTACCGGACGCCGCCGGCCTGGCTCCGGCTCGACGACACCGACGCGCCCGAGGTCGACGGCCTCACCGCGGCCGAGCTCGATGCCTACCTGACCTGCGACCTGGGCGGCGTCGGCGTCCGCGAGTACGCGAGTGAAAGCGGTCGCTCACCCGGCACGGTGGGCAACCTCCTTCGGCGAGCCCGCGAGAAACAGGGTGGTCGCCAGTGAGGGGTCGCGCCCGCGCACACCCGCCCGCCGGCGCGATACTCTCTGAGCCCCCCGAGGGGGGTGGTACCCCAGGTTGGTCTTCGGGGCACAACCGCCACACGGCAGCCACCCGACCCATGGTACCACTCGGGCCCTCAGTGGTACCACCGGAGGGCCGGCGATGAGTAAACAGATTCACGACGAAGGCCGGCGCGAGCAGAGCCGGCGGACGCAGGTCAAGTTCCGGGCCGATAAGGAACTGGTCGACGCCTTCGACGACTACGTGGACAGCAGCGAGCACGACAGCCGCGCTCAAGCCCTGCGGAGCGCGATGAGGCAGGCGATGGGGGCGGCCGAACCAGACCGCGCCCCACTCCAGCCCCCGGCAGACGAGCGCCTGCGGACCACCTACCTCGCACTGGTCGATATCGCCAACGCCGACGGGGAGATCACCCACGAGCTCGCCGTCGAGGAACTGAAACAACAGCTCGGCGCGCAGGACCGGATGGTGAACCGGCGGCTGAAAGCCCTAAGTCAGGACGGCTACCTTCTCCGGCTGACCAGCGTCTACGGTGGGGACGCCTGGCGACTCGCCGGCCAGGAGGATTCATGAACTGCCGCGTCTGTGGGAGCGCGCTCGAACAGACCGGCAGCCGCGAGGGCCGGACCGGCGCGGTTCACGACCGCTACTACTGTCCCGACTGTCGGGCACACGGTCTTCTCTCGGCGAACCTGACCGGTTGTCGGACGGTCTATCGGCGCGGGCAGGCACTCCGCCAGCGAGAGCGGGGGGCGACTAGGGACCACAACCTTTAGAAACAGAGCCAGCGTTTTCGCAGACGGCAACGGGAAATTCTCTCCCCCAACCCACTTCCGTTGCCATTTTCGTGTGCTGGTCACTGGTGAGTTGCGCGGACGCGAAGCGGCAGCGGGTGGGGTTAGTAGGCGGGGCGCGCCCACTGCCGCCGTGTCCATGAATCTCTCCCCCTCTGGCGGGTGCACCCTGCTGGCGCAGCCGCCGGGATCTCCCCCTTCCGCTCCTCATCCGTCGGGGATGAGTTCCAAGACCCTCGGGATGAGGTACTACAGCATGCGCTGGCAGGCCGTGTGAAACCCCAGGCTTGTATACCAGGGTGTATCGAGTAATCGCCGCTTACCAGGCGTCTATCGACAGTTACGTTGACGGGAGCGTCGGGTACACCCACCGATTCCGAACCAAACGGTCCTAGTCGTCCCGAAAGCTTGCATCCAGCGCGTGCAGAGCAAAGGCTGCGTGCATCACCCACCCGAGTACGAACCCCGCGCAGGCACCACCGACCAGGTAGTGCCACTCGCGGAAGGTCGAGGCGAACTGGTCCACGAGCTGGCCGGCGCTGATCACGCTGATCCCTCCCTATTGTCGCCAGGGCTGTCCTGTGCCTCTTCAGTGGCCGCTTGGAGGGCTTCCTCCGGCTCCCGCCCCGGCGGGGGCTCGTAGGGCAGCCGGCCCAGCAGCGCCCGAGAGAAGCCTGCTAGCCGCTCCATGCCGTACCGGAGGGGAACGGTCATCCCGGCCAGCAGTCCCGCCAGGAACGCCAGCACGACGCCGGCAGAGACATCCGGCGGGAGTGTCTGTAAGAGCGTCATGGCTTGTTGATGAACCGGCCGCCGCTGAACCCGCTACCTCCGCTCGGCACCTCCAGCCGGAACGCCTCGTTTGGCCGACTCTCGCCGTCTTGGAACGTGAGGGTGCGGGTATGAGACTTCAGCAGCGGGTGGCTGGCCGTAATCTCGTACTCGCCGCCCTCCCCAACGGGCAGCTCGAACTCACCCGTGTTCGGGTCAGGCGTGTCCTCGAATGTCCGACCGTCCCGCTCCGTCTGGATCGAGGTCCCGCTCACCGTGTAGGTGGCCCCAGTTTCGGGGTTCTCAAGTAGGACCGTTCCGCTGGCCCGGGTCCCTAGGTAGTTGTACCCGACCTCGACGCCGCTCTGTTCCTTCCCCGTTGCCACCTTATCGGTGCTTCCGAAGGACTTGTTCGTTTCGTAAACGACTCCCGGGATTGGATAGCTTGATTTGTTCGTGTAGGTCCCGGTGAGTAGGTTGTTCACCACCGCCGTTTCGTCCCCCCAGGAAGACAGGTCGGCTCCACCGGAACCCGCCCCTGCCTCAAGTGGTGGTTGTTGGGTTGATACCGTATCTTCGCTTCCGAAGTTGGTCGGTGTACTGATGGTCATGTTAATGATACCCGATGAAGGTGAGGCCGTAGCCGTCGGCCCCGTCGAAGATGTGGGCGTCCATCACGTACTCCGTCCCGCTATTCGGGATAAGACCCTCAGACAGCAGATCGATGGCTCCGGTCGTTCCGTTGTCGCTCACCAGCGTGCCCTCAAACGTCAGGTCGCCACCGCTGTCTACGCCACCGATACAGTAGGCGAAATCGAGGTTTGTGTCGGCTGTGTACGAGATGCCCCCGGTGTAGTGAGTTCCGCCGTCCTGATTCTGCTGACGGTGGCTGCCGAGAAAAAGCGTCTCAGTGTCGGGATGAACGTAGGTGTAGAGGCCAACATCGGAGTAGTTGAAGGTCATACTCCCGTAGTTGCTGAGGTTTGAGGCCAGCCGCTCGACGGTTTCTTCAAGCATGGTGGGGGTGAGTGTGAAATTGTGATTGTATGCAGCGTCTCTCACTTCCCACTGGGTTCCGCCGATGAAATCGAACCACCCGGTAGCCCCATTGTTCCCCAGCGTGACCGAGGGGTCGATGTACGCGACAATCCACCCGTCGTTTTTGACTCTCACCCGCAGGTTCCGGAAGTTGTTGTTTGAGCCGGGGTCGTTGAAATTATTTCCGGCTGTCTGCCCGTAGTCGGCAGTGAACCCGTTATCGTATAGGGTATAGCTTGTGATGTTACCGTCTGTGAGCGCCTCCTCGGCGTCGATGCTCCCGACACCGCCGTCGTCAATCGCGTTCCAGTACGCGATGACGCCCACCTGCGAGGTGTCGAGGTCCGGCAGGTCAGACATAGAGGCCTACCTCCCGGAGCTTCCGGCGAGTGACGGGGTCGAGCTGCATGTTCGGATTCTGTACCTCTCGGTCGTTGCTGCCGGAGATGGCGCCCTCCGGCGGCTTTTCAAGCTTCTTGAGCATGATGTTAGTCACCCTCCTGAAGTCCGGTAATCGGGTCGGCGTCGACGTCGACAGAGTCATCCTGAATGACGGCCCGCAGGGCGCGGCGGTTCGTCTGACTCCGCTGTTCGTTTTCCTGCACCCGCCCGGCGATATCGCGGGCTTTCTTGGCCGTGTAGACCGCGGCGCCGCTGGTGATCGTCGCCGCGACCGTCACGAAATAGGTCTCCAAGGCCGGCACGGTCATCCCTCCGTGCTGTCCAGGGCGCCGCTCTCGACCAGGAGGTACAGCCCGAACAGGATGAGCAGAATGCGAAGCGGGCCGGCAAGAAGGTCGCTGATGGCTCCGGCTACTGCCTCACCCGCGTTGTTGAGATTCCGCTCGGCATTCCGGACGGCCTGTCCCTCCCAGTCGGACAGGTCTTCACCCACCTGTTCGGGGAGCGAGTCGTTGGCATCTTCAGCGCCAGCCTGCCAGAACTCGTCGGAGAGCCCGAGGTCCTCCTGCGTCTGCTCGATGGCATCTGCCTGGTCGTCCAGCCCCCACGAGCGGTAAAACTCGTCCCAGTCCAGCGTGTCCTCGTCGACCATCGGGACCGGGTTATTTTCGGACCCGTCCGTGTCGGTCGATCCCGACCCGGTGGAGTCGTCGGACGGGATCAGCCCAGCAAGTGCCCCGCCGACGCTGTCGGAGCTGTCGGACCCGCCACCGCCTTCGATAAGTGCGGTCGTCATCGGGTCACCTCCCGACCGCCAGGTATGCCCCACCGAGCGCGAGTGCGACCAGCAGGGCGGTCGTCCTGTTCACCCCACTGAGGAGGCCCTCACCCGAGCCATTCCCGACGACGGTCGTGTTGGGCATGACGTCCTCGATGGACGGCATGCTGGTTTCCGACGCCTGGTCAGACGGCTCGGCCGAGTCGGAGCTCCCGCCGCTTCCGGAGCCGTCCGACTCCGAGCTGCCCGGGGAGTCGACCAGTGCCACGTCGCCGCTTTCGGTGACCCCGGTCGTGGACTCGGTGGTGACGATGTCCGAGTCCTCCTCGGCGCTGTCGACGGTGACCGTATTGACCACCTCGCCGGAGTCGGTGGTCTCAGTCGCCACCGTGTTGTCTACTTCGACCCCCTCCTCTTGGGCGGGGTCGTCCAGTCCCTCCTCGACCAGCGCCTCCCGCTGCTGGTCGGTCACGCCTTCGTCGCGCCAGTACCGCTCCATCGCGGTGAGGTCGTCGTCTCCGTTGTCGCTTGCCATGTTCAGTTGCCTCCGTTGTGCCACGCTTCGACCGTGGCCGTCGCGCCGCCGGTCCCCGGCTGAGCCCCCAACCAGATAGTCGAGGTCTGGACCGGGACCCCCACGACCGGGCTTTCGCCGCCCGCGTACCGCACGACGGACTCCTTCTGCTGGGGTTCCTCGAACGCCACGGCGATGGCATCGCCGAACCGCAGATCCACTTCGGAGGTGACGAAATCCAGGTCCACCTCCTGCCAGTCGTCGCCGGTTTGGAGCTCGGGCAGGGTGTCGCGCTGGTCGCCGGCGTCGTCGAACCGGACGCTCGCGTAGGTACCAGTCTGGTCCGGGGCGCCCGTTTCGGTCGTGTCCCGGATGTTCGCCAGCGCTGTCTCGATGTCCTGAGCGCCCTGCTGGTTGAACCGTGAGACGCGCATCTCCAGCAGCAGGGCATACAGCAGTTGGTCGGTCTCGTCGGTCAGCACTTCCTCAGCCAGCGAATCGTCACCGGGGACGTACTCGGCCAGTAGCGTATCGATGTACGTGTTGCCGAGCGTGCCGACGCCCACCTCACCCACCTCCCGAGAGGTTGATGGCGGCGAGTGTGGCGGTCACGGCCTGCAACAGCACGAGCACCAGCAGGATGTCCTGATACCCGAGCGTGAGGCTGCCGACCCGCACCGCTGGCTGCCCGGCCGCGCCGCCGAAGGTGAACTCGACGGGCTGGGTGTCGGCCCCGACTTGCCCGCCGGCGGTCGGCTGGGCTTGCCCGGTGGCGGCCGTCATCGCCGCCATGTCGTCGGTCTCGATAAGCGGGGTCGGCTCCTGCATCGCCCGTTACCCCTCGATGAGCCGGCGCTTGACCGCCTGTGCCAGTCCGTCGACGTTCCGCTGGGCCTTCCTGACCGGGATGGACAGCAGCGCGTTCGTGGCGTCGACGCCCTGCGGGTTGTCCGTGGCACTGTCGTCGTAGGCCACCTCCAGCCCGGCGGCATCGCCCTTCGCGTAGACCTCCAGCCTCCACTTCTGGGGCACCACGAGGTCCAGGGGGTGGACGTCGCCGTCCTCGGCGAAGGTGACCGGCTCCTGGTTCTGGTTGCGCTCGTGCAGGAGGCTGGTCACGTCGTCGAGTGGGACATCGGAGAGAGCGCCCTGCGACCGGGGGCCCTGCCGCTCGATCTCGATCTGCACGGGGTCACGGAACACGTAGAAGGCCGTCAGGTACTCCTGCGAGCCCGGGCCGGTGTAGGTGAACGAGTCGCCCGCGTAGTCCACGGCGTCGGGCTGAACCCGGCTGCCGCCCTCGTAGAGCAGCAGATTCTCCGTATTCGGCGTCTCCAGCACGTCGTGGCTCAGGTCGTAGCTGGTCTCCGACCCGTCGCCAGGCGTCTGGAACTGCTCGACGGTCGTGAAGACCAGCCGCAGGGGCTTGGTCGGCCGGAGCAGCAGGGGCGTCTCCGCCCGGTACTCCGCGATCTTGCTCCGCTGCTGGGGCGTGCCGTTGCTCAGGTCGAAGTCCGACCGCCGGAGCTGCGTGGCGGCGGCCGGCACCTGCCCGAGCGCCTTGAGGATCTGTTCCTGGTTCATGGTCAGCCCTGGTAGCTCTCGCGGATGACACCCTTCCGGGCGAAATAGAGTTCACTCTGCGACCAGTCGATGACGTCCGGGCCGTCGAGGTCGACCCGAAGCACGTCCTTGTCCCGGATGTTCACCCGGTCGCCCTTCAGCTCGACTTTGACCGCGTCGATGTTCTCCTCGTTGCGCTGGTCGCCGATGTCCAGCCGGTTCCACGGGGCGATGTTGGTCTCGGCCACCGAGACCGCCGTCGGCTCGTCCATCCCCGGCCGGATGGCCCGGAGGATGAGCGTGGTCGACGTGCTCAGGGGGTTGCCGTTGCTGTCCCGAAAGTCCGCGAAGATCGGGAGGCCGTCGGCCGCGCCGGTCGGCACGTTGTTGAGCAGCCGCAGGAGTTCGCCCTGTTCCGGCACGACGGTGAGCGCGGGGGTGAGCACGTCCGCGACGTTCTCCTCCTGAGTCGCCTCCTCGGAGAGGTAGGAGAGGGTGCGGCTCGACATCTCAGGCACCCCCGCCGATGTTGGTCACCTGGTCCTTGACGCCGACCCGCTGGGCGAGCGCGTCGACGGTGTAGAGCCCCGCGCCCATCGCCATCTGGTCGGCGTAGGGGATCGAGTCGCCGAACATGAGGAAGCCGGCTGCCCCGACGGCGCCGTATGCCTCGTTCGGGAGGTCGAAGGGGACCGTTCCCTCGACCGTGCTCTGTGCGAGGGAGGTGCCGAGATAGCCGCCGCCGATGGCGGCCACCTCGACCCACATCTCCTCGTCCATCAGTCCGTCCACCGCATCGTTGAGTTGTGCCATGACTCCGCGAGAGGCGAGGTGGTGGGTGGTAAAAACGAGACGAGCGAGACGACCAGCCAGAATCTGGCTGGATTCTCGGTCGCAATTCTCGACGGAGAAGCCAGCTACCAGCCATTTCTGGCTGGTCTGGCTGGTCGCTCAGTCCGGCTTGGTTGAATTTTTCAGTACTTGATAGGAGTTGCACGCTGAATAGAGAAATAGGTGCAGCATGCTCGGTTTGTCCGCAGAGGCCTGCACACCTGAATGGGCCGCGACCAGGGGCCGGATCGTGGTCACTCGTCCGTGGTCATCAGGGTGTTCGAGACCAGTGTGACGATGGCTCGCCGGAGGCGCTCAGTGACCGCCTGGTCGGAAATGCCCAGTTCCTCCCCGAGCTCGATGGTCGTGACCTCGCGTGGGATGGCGTAGTAGCCACGGGCGATCGCGAGTTCCAGCGCCTCGCGTTGGACGTCTGTCAGCCCGTAGGATTGGTTGTCATCGGGGCTGGTCGGGTTGTAGAGACGCTGGACCGAGAAGGCGATGCCGTTCGCCTCCGCGTCGCTCTCGAACGCCGAAAGCGCATCGTGACTGGGGAACCGGACTTCGAGGTCCCAGACGTCGTCGGTCCGGGCGGCGGCCAGGAGTTGGGCGTCCTGCGCGGTGAGACTCGCCAGCAGGCAGTTCTCGCCGGCGTTCCAGTCCAGCGCATACAGCGTCCGGTTGGGGAACTCGTCGATCGGGATGAGCTGCTCCACCGCGTTATGGGCCTCGACCCTGGCCTCGAACGCCGCGGTGGCCTCGCTTTCCAGCCAGAAGACCGGCACCGGCTCCTCGCTGGTCGGCACCGTCGTCTCGAACTCGATGCGGGGGGCCTCTTCGGAGCGGAGGAGGCGTCCCAGGGTGAACTCCTCACCCGGCACCTGCAGTTCGATAATGACACTCATGGACGCGAAATTTTTGAAGGAACTTCAAAATGGCCCGGGGTGGTATACCAAGCTCTGGGAGGCTGAGATGGTTGACCAAGCTAGTATACTATCCCCGTGGCGCCCAACTCTTCAGTATCGGATCCATCAGCCACGTGTACGTGGCCCAACACTCCCCGTGAGCAGTAATCCTCCTCGTGATTGTTCGGTCATTTTACTCACTGGGTCCGATCCCGAGGAAACTATGACCCAGGACATCACCACCGAAGCCGAGTTCGCTGCATCGCTGACCGAGTTACTCAGAGCTGCCGATGAGGGCGGCGTCAACCCCCGCGGCGGGTGGACGTGCCGCACTGGCGACGAGCATCCCGACTTGGAAGCCGTCATCACGGAACTGGCTCCAGCCCCTATGTGATGTCGTCAACGCGGTGAAGAGGCGCCCTGTATCTGGCACGCCCACTGAGATCTATCGCCGATTGGTGACATGAACAAGACCGTCAGCCCGGGACCGACAGGCTCGGGGCTTCCCCACCGAAGTGAGGCACATCCATCTCCCATTCGCGGGTATCCACCCGGCGCTTCTCCCCGTCGGTCGTGCTGTAGATCCACTCCGAGCCTTTCAGCCCGCCCTCCGGGTCCTTGAACCGCTGGAGTGAATCAGACTGCCCGCCAGGTTCGTGGATCCCCACGTCGTAGGGGATGTACCCGGCGATCTTACTCCGGTCGCGGTCGCTCTCGAAGCCCCCGAGAAGACGGGAATCTGCCTGCGAAAGTGGCGTTTCGTCCAGCTTCTGGAGACGCTGGGTGATCCACATCGAGGCCACGCCATTCCCCCGGCCGGTCGTCGCGAGCTCCGTCACCGCTTCCGGGTAGCCAGTCTCCTGCGGGGCGACGAAATGCGCCTCGTCAATGACGACCAGCGCGTCCCCGGGGAGTCCTTGCGCGACCCGGGAGATGGTAGCGACCCACCGCCGCCAGTCCGCCAGCCCGACCGCCCGGGCGACCACCAGCCGCGGGTTGTCCTTGATGAGTCGCTGCCAGCCGTCGGCGCTGATGCTCCGTTCCTCACTGCCGAGCCCCATCCACTTCGCAAGCCCCGCTTTCGCCAGCCCCCGGTATTCGTCCTTGTAGTCCGCGATGATGGTGAACTCGAACTCCTCGAGCTGGTCGACGGTGAGATACTGGGCTGCGTAGGACTTTCCCCAGCCCGACTGGGCCGCGACGATCTGCCGCGTCATGCGTCGAGCGCGTCCGCGACGGCCCAGATGGTTGCCGTGTTGGACTGGATGGGACCGGCCAGCAGTCCCCGCAGCGCCCGCTGTGCGTCCCAGTTGACGACATCCTCCACCCACGTCCGGGCGGTCACGTCGTGGACAGCCGCAAGGTGCTGCTGAACGATCCGAGCCCGTTGGCCCGCGTCCATCTCCTCGGGCGGTGTGTCGACCGCGCCGCGGTCGTAGTAGCGCCGGCACCAGTCGGTGATGAGGTCGTGGTACTCTTGGCGTCCGATCCCCGCCGACTGGGCGGCGATCTCCGGGTTGTCCATCTGCTCGGGGGCGACCGTTTTCCACCACCACACAGGGAACTGCTGGCTGCTGGTCGCCTCGGCCGCGTCGAGGAGGCGCTGCTGGCGTTCGTCGGGGTCCGGGACGGGAACCTCACCCTCGAAGCCGGCGGCGTCGGCGAGCGCCGCGACCGCCCGGGCCTGCTGGTGCTCGTACAGCGCCATCTCGTTGGTGAGTCGCTGGGCCAGCCCCGACTCCCGGACGTCCATCTGTGCGGCCGCTCGCTGCATCATCTTCGCCTTCGCGCCGCTAAGCATCCGCACGCACCTCCTCGACGGCCGTGGCAGCCATCTCCGGGTCGTCGACCATCACCATCCCGCCGAACATCAGCGTCCCGATGACCACCGCCTGCCCCGGGCCGAGTTCGTCGAGCGCGCCGCGCTGCTGGAGGTACTGGTCCAGGTAGGCGTCGAGTTCGATCTGGCGGGCCATGTCCGCGTACTCGTCGGCGAGTTCCTCCCGCTGGTCGTCGTCGGCGCTGCCGTACCGGGAGCGCCCCAGCGCGGCCATCAGCCCCAGGCCGTTGCAGTAGATGTCGCCGATGGACAGCTCCGGCTGGCTGGTCTCGGTCGGATCTGGCTGGTCGCCGTCGCCCGTGTCGGCTGGCTGCCTTCCCTCGCTTTCGCTGCTCTCCTCGCTGGTTGCCTCGGCCGTCTCCTCGGCCACTTCCTCGGCGACCGCCGACAGGTCGGCCATCTCGTCGGTATCCATGGGTGGCTGGCTGCCATCCTCGCTGGTCGTCTCGCTCGTGTCGGCCGGCTGCCCTCCTTCGGTCTCGCTGCTCGTCTCGTTGGTAGGTTCGCCCGTGTCGTCACTCATCGGCGAACACTCCCTCAAACTCGCCCTCCTCGACCAGCGGAGCCGGGTCGTCCTGGCTGGTCGTCTGGCTCTGGTCTTGGGTCGTGTCGCTCGTGAATTCCGCTGGCTCGGCGCTGCTACCGCGGGCGTAGGAGGCGATAACCACCAACATCAGCAGCAGGGCCACGCCAGCGACCAGCGTGGTCGTGGAGAACGGGATGGGAATACCCAGCCCGCGGCTATTCTTGCTGCTTGTCTGGCTGGTAGATTCGCCTCGGTCGTCGCCCTGTCCCCCCTCGCTTTCGCTGGTCGTTTCGCTCGTTGCACCCACCCGTTCGCGTTGCTGTTCGAGTTCGTCGTCGGTTGGCATGTCGTCCTGGCTGGTCGTTTCGCCCTGGTCGTCGCCGTCCTGTCCCTCGCTTTCGCTGGTCGTCTCGCCCGGCTCGTGCTCGGCCAGTGCCGGGTGGTCCGATTCCTCGACGATCTCCTCCCAGTCGTGGTCGTACTTCGCGTTCGCGTGCGACCGGAGGCCGGTGAGTGGCCCCGCGTAGTCGCACCCCTCTACCGTGCAGTCGATGAGTTCGGTGTCGTCGTCGCTCATGAGTTGCTCGTCTCCGCGGCGGCCTCGGTCTCCTCGGACGTGCCGACCGGTGTTTGGCTCGCCCCGTCGGTGACGACTACGCGGATGTCCTCGAGGTCGCCGCTGTCGGTGTCGTGGTCGTGGTCACCGTGTGAGGCGTGGCACTCGGAACAGTCCGCGGCCATCTTTCGCAGCAGGTCCATCAGGTCGGCCTGCGCCGCTTCCAGGTTCTCGAAGTGCAGCGGCGGCTGGCCGTGATCGCCGCGGATCTCGTTGATCGCGTTGCCCGCCTGCTGGGCGTTCTCCCACTCCTCGCGCAGCTCGGCGAGCGCGTCATCCACTGCGGCCATCGCGCCGTGGTAACCCTGCCAGGCGCGTTTCATCGCGCCCGCGGCCTGCCCGGTGATCTCCTCGCCGCCGTCGACGGCAGCGGGCTTCTCGGGGATCTCCGGTGGCTCCGGCTCCCGGCGGGCGAGTACCCGGTCCGGGTCCATGCCGCACTGCTCGCGGATGAACTCGCAGGCGTCCGGGTCACCGTTCGCACAGTGGCCGGCGGCGTGGTCGCACTCCTCGCTCTCGGCGGCCGCGGCGGCGCGGCCGGCCTTCTCGGTGGCCGACTCCTCGGCGTCCAGGCGGCGGCCGCCGCCTTCCTTCGCGGCCGTCGCGTACACCTCGCGGTGCTCGTCGACGGAGAGGGTCGGGTCGTAGTAGGCCAGCCAGTCGTCGACGCCCTGGCCCCTGGCGATCCCCTTCGCACTCCGGGCGTGCATGATGTTGGTCTCCGAAAAGTCGAGGTCGTCCTTTTCGGCGTCTGAGAGCCCGATCTGTCCTGGCCCCTCGGTACGTTCGGCACGGGCCTGCTCGGCCTGACGGCGGGCCTTCTCGACGACTGCCTCCGGCGTGTCAGAGGTGAGTGCCACAGTCTTCCGGCGACGGTCGTCATCGACGGGGCACAGGTGTTCCTCGTGCTCGTCGCGGAAGCTGTTGGCCGCGTCCCGCGTGCCGAACTCTACTTTGGTACTCACAGGTGGGAACCCTCCAGAAGCATACAGGCCCGGCCAGGCACCCGGTTCGGTAAACGCTCGCGTTGGTATATACCGCGGAACCGACCGCGATAGGTTCTCATTCGGAGGTTTTTGTGGGTTACTGTCTACAGGACTGGTATGAGCCAGTCAGAGGCCGAGCGAGCTGTCCTCCAGGCGATGCACGGTGACGGGGCGCTCACACCCTACGGATCCGCCAAAGTGCAAATCAACGGCCGCGGAACTGCCTATCTCGCTGTCCCTGTCGAGCTGGCCGAACACTACGGGATGACTCAGGGAGTAGAGGTACAGCGAGGATTTCACGCGGAGACGGGTTGTCTCGTTGCTTGCCTCCACAACGACGTGGATCTGTTCGAGCGATGAATCATACTGTCCCGTGACATCGAAGGATTAGGAACAACCGAGCTGGACGCCCAAACTCACTGACACGGAAGACAAAGAGCGGCGGCTGGTGCTGGCGTTTCTGAAGAAGTTGTCACTGAACGCTTTGTTACCGCTAAAAAACCAGGGTTTGGTTAGCCCTATTCGCCGTTGAAGGTGGTCAGTGTCTGCGTCGTACCACCATCATCCGATGACCAGACGACGTTGACTTCGTACGGCGTGGTGTCGACACCGACCGTCACCTCGTCACCGGCTGAAATGGCAGTCTCACCCTCTGAAGAACCGGTGGCGTTATTTGCTGGCCACTGTGTGCCGCTGATGGCAGAGCCGCCAGACCCGTACACGTTTGCCACATCGCCACTAAACGATAATTGGTCAACTGGCACAGAATCTCCACCCGTCACACTCACAGTGAGTCCACCAGAATCGGGGCCACCGCTGTCGAATTCACTATCGAAGTTCACGGTCGGTGCAGCTCCGCCCGGGCCGAGCCCGAGCACGAAGGATGCGATCACGGCCGCCAAGATCACTGTTATGGCGACCATGAGGATGACGCCGATGACCGGCGACACCGCGTTTTCGTCGTCCGCCAGGAGTGCTTTCAGGCGCATTGCAGGTGGTTGGTAAGGTGAAGATACCATAAATGCAAGGGTTTGTTACCGGTTTCACAGGTTGTTTCAGAATGTGAAAAAACCTATCAAAGGCTCTGAAAACGCCATTTCTTGTTATCAATGGTGATATGTAGAGCGTCAGGCGTTTGTCTGACGTGTGGCTGACGTACGGCTGACGGGCCACCGGTACGCTCAGGGGCGTGGAGCAAGTCAGAACTACCAATGACGAGCGGGAGGGTATGTACTGAGCCAATGGACCGCAAGGCCCTCTCAAAAGCGCTGGCTCATACCTACGGCGGCGAATACGATAGCTGGGAGCGAGTTGAGGAGTACAACGACTATCTGGAGTATTCTAGCCGGCACCCAAACAAGGGGAGTACGGCGCTCGCGGGTGCGCTCGAGCTACCACGGTCGCGGATCCGGCCGTGGATGAACGGGTCGATTCCAGATCCAGTGCGGGGCATCCAGACCGCCGCCAGCCATGGCTGGCTCGATCTTGAGTGGGAGGGCAATATGCTGCGCGGGCTAACTATCGCGCTCAGTTGGATGTTCAGTGGAGGCAGTATCAATCAAAGCTGGGTTCCGGCGTTCGCGGTTGAGCGCCGGACACGGTGGCTCGCTGAAGACGTGCTGGATCAGTTAGGTGTCGGGTACACGGTCAGGCACGCTGACACTGAAGAACGGGCAACCGAACTGATCCCAGCTGCAGACGCGAGCGTTCTGGGGCGGGTACTGGTCGCACTTGGCGCACCACAGGGGCCGAAGGCCGACGACCAGTTATCGTTGCCGTTGTGGCTCCTAGACGCACCCGAACCAGTCCGACTGACCTTCGCGCAAACATACATTACCAATCGGGGGACAACCCGCGACGACCGCCCGCAGCAGCCTGTAGCGTTTCGAGAGGAGCGGACGGCGGGCTATCGGCGAGCACTCCGAAGGCTGTTTGAGTCGCTCGTCGAAGAGCAGGCTGTCAGCGGTGACAGTGAGACGCTGTATCTAACGCCGGTCGGCGCAGCGCGGCTGAATCACTATCCTCCGCTTAAGCAGTAAAAAGTCGCGAAGTCAGGTGATTTAGCCGTCGACAGTGTAGTCGCTCAGCGTGGCCGTCGTGCCGCCGTCATCAGACTCCCAGATGAGGCGAACGTTGTCACCATCTGCCAGGCCGTTTGCAACCGCGAATAGTTCCCCTGACTGTACTTCTGATTCTGCGCCGACTTTGGGATTAATGTTCGTCGCATCAGAGGCTGAGATATTGATGTTACCGCCATTGACAGTTGCCCCACCGTCGTGGGTCGCTCCGACAGAGTATGTCGAGGGCGTATTTCCAAGATTGTCAGTACTCTGGTTCCAGTCGACGTTAATTTGTGGCGATGTCTGGCTTACCTGCTCGCCCAGCCCCAGGACGAAGGTCGCGATGACCGCTGCCAGAATGACTGTTATGGCGACCATGAGGATCACGCCGATGACCGGCGAAACCCCCCGGTCGTCGTCGCCCGATACCGTCGCGCGGAGTGTCTGTATGAGTTCCATGGTTGGTGTCTTCGCACCGGCGACGAGGAAACGGGCGAAACGGTTATGCCGGTATACCCGGAATGCCCAATTGCACCGCCAGGGTGCGCTGTGGGCGCTTTCCGCCGCCCGCCTTTTCCCGCCGCGTCGCGTGCGTAGGAAGTCCTTACCCGAGTATCCACTTAAGCACACGGTAGTGATTACAGCGATTGAAAATCAGGTGTCGTCGCTGCCGACCTTCGACACTCGTGGCGGGCTGCGATCAATCACGAAGGGTGGACGGGAACGGTCGTTCTCGTACAGTCTGTACGTAAATTCCGAGCTTTATACCACACATCCCCCTGTACGCAGGCATGGGTGTCACAGCCTGCTACTGCCGGGTGAGTACCGACGACCAGAACCTCGACCGGCAGATCGAGCGTACGGCCGAGTACGCCACCGATCGACTGGGAGCGGACCTGGCCGACATCCGACGCTACCAGGACAAGAGCACCGGGACCGACGTGGACCGCTCGGGGTACCAGGAGATGATGGCCGACGCCGAGGCCAGCGAGCTGCGCGCTGTAGTCGTGCTGAGCGTGTCGCGCATCTGCCGGTCCATCGCCGACCTGCAACGGACCGCCGAGCGCCTGGAGGGCGCTGGCGTCGAGCTGCACATCATCAGCGAGGGCCTGACGCTGCGGCCCGAGGAAGACGACCCGTACCAGACCGCGCTGTTCCAACTGCTTGGCGTGTTCGCGGAACTGGAGGCGAACATGGCCCAGCAGCGGACGAAAGAAGGGCTGGCGGCGCGGATGGACCAGGCAGAGTACCACCACGGCCCCGCGCCGCTGGGATTCGAGAAAGACGACGGGCGACTCGTCGAGGCCGACGACTACCACAACGTTGTGGCGACCATAGAGATGGTGCAAAAAGGAGAACTCTCGAAGCGAAAGGCGGCTCAGCGGTTGGGATCTTCACGAGCGACGATCAACCGGGCCGTCGATAGAACCGATCTATACGGACTATGAGTCTAGAATCGGAAACATCCGGACAATCAAATCATGCAGCCAACCACACAACCTCACAAATCGATATCGGTATTTACCAAACAATTTATAATGTGTTTTTAGTATTTTCTCAGCATCATCTCTTGCTGACTTTAGCCCAGGCACTGTCTCGTTGAGGAAGGGTTCCAGTTCAGATGTGGTTTCGGACCCGGAAATGTCGGATATCTGTGAATTTGCCACCGCTACGATACTATAATAATCTACAATTTCTTCAACTTCATGCACGGAGAGTAAACCTACGTCTTCGATGTGCGCATCATACACTTTTGTAGGTATTGTTGTATGATCAAAACCTTCTGTATTCTCAGGGTCCATTTCTTCTAGATCATTGATTGCACTTCTAGGGGATCGAACCTCCATCAATATTGCTGCGCGAAGCTTTTTGGTACGAGTTCGCTTTTCGTACATATACTTTCCAACACGCGAAAAGACTCCTCCAGCGAAACCTAACAGGCCCACAAGAAGCGGAACAATGACATCATTAAGATAGCTCGTTGCTTGCAAAGGTATCATAACTCGAAGTTAGAACAGTGCGTGAACACCTTTTCTTTGATATCTTCTATCTCATTCTCGGCTGCGGTGAGCTCAGTCGCGTCTGTAAGTTGCTCAATCAGGTCTCCATATAATCCATGATCTGCAATGGTCTCATTTGTATCCTCATAAAGCAAAATTGTGTTCTCGGAGCGGGTAGAGTATGCCAGGGCCCAAAACTGGAGTGCTTCTATCACAGGCTCATTGAGAACCTGCGGGTCAGAAAAATCATCGCAGTGGGACTGGTGCAAGAATAAAAATGCTACGCCATCCACATCTTCGATGACATCTGAAGGTTCAGCAGAATTATCCAACTTACCCGGCTCTTCTGTATCGATACCATGGGATTGCAGGTACTTATTTACACCAGTAACAATCGCCCCGCACTGGCCATAGATGGGGCCGATAACTTGGATGCAAATAGCCCGCTTAGAAGCGAACGGGGGGAATCTTTCGCCGGCACCCATTTACTTCTTATCCGATTAGTCTGAGCCCACATTAATCTGTACATTGTCTCTATCGACACAATTTAGTCAATCGGCTCAAAACAAGTTGATCCGATGAGCGATCAGCGTGCCCATTACGCGAAGAAATTCCCAAAGAAGGCCAGGTTGGCTGTCGATGGGCTAGGCGGGAGAGAGCAGTCAGGATACGCTGTTATGATGCTCTTGGTTGAGGAAGGAAGCCTCCGGTTCAACGAAATCTGCGATCATTTAGACATGCACTCACAGAGTGTAAACAACACTCTTGATGACCTACAAAGAGGTGGTCTGATAAAGAAAGAGGTAGGTGACAAAATAGGGGACCAGTCTACTGGACAGTATACAATTACAAACTTCGGGGATCGAGTACTTGATAGTCTCTACCAAGCGGCGGACCCTGAGGCGGATATAGGTACCCACAAGACACTCAAAGAAGCCATCGCTGACTCCCCGCAAGAAAGCCTGCAACGTGTTGCAGCAGAGCTTGACGATCCTGGCATTGAACTCTATTCGACAATCTTGGAAGCCGATAGTGCCGGTGGGAGTCTACTCAATCAGGTAGCCCGGCGGTCCGGACAATATGAAGAGGAGGATGGGAATGACCCATTGCAAATGAGAGATCACTCAACCCGTGACTTGATAGATGTTAACCAAGACGGGCAAACTAGTATAGAAGAAGACAAACCACCAGCCCATCAAGCACCAGTTGAACAGACTGCGACTGTGCAGGGGAAGCCAATCAGCGGTGAAACGCCGATCACCCGAACGCGTCAAGAGGAGAGTGCTTGATTAATGCCAGACAAAGCTGAGTATAACGCTGCTCTCTCTCAAATAAAATCGTACGCCGACGACTTTGACGTGGATCTACATGACGAAATCAAGCAGGAACATGAGGATTATGGAGAAGTCACACACATCGTGTTAGAAGAAGACGAGCAGAGATTCTATATAAGTGGGTTGAAAGAAAAGGAGTACTTTGGGGTTCGTTATCCTTTCGGCGTGATCGGATTTATTTCCAATGGGCTGTCAGAGGAAGACGCTGAGCAAATTCTGAAACACCACGAAGTGAGCAAAGAACTCCAAGAATCGGAGGATGAGACCAGAGCAGCTGCATGGGCTTTAATAAAGGATGCCGATAGAGAGAAACTTGGAAGGCTGGCAGATGAACTAACAATGATGACGTCTGCAGGCTTAACGAGGGTCGAGATCCAGAGGGAAAACGAGGTTCCATTCACTGGTTTTGAATTAACAACATTCATGTTCCCATATGAGTCAGATTTCAACCTCAGAAGATTCGGAAATGCTATCCAACGAATTACCTCGGTCGGACTTAGAGCCTCGAAAGTTGTCCAAACTTCTATTTTGTTAGTGGATCCGGATGAGACAGATGCTGAAACGGATGAATTCAAGTTAGATATCGATTCCAGCGTATAAACCCCAGCACGCTAATCGATATCCCAGAGGTTAACGGGCAGGTCTCATATCATCCTCGCAGCACCCGATCCACCGTCGGCCGCGGCTGGTGGGCCGCGTCGAGGTCGCCGTCCAGGTACCGCAGGCCCGCCTCGGTCAGCTCGTAGCTGTGTAGCCCGCTCGTGTCGACCAGTCCCGCGTGCCGCAGGTAGGCCAGGCGCTCGCCGACGTGCGCCGCACTTACCTTCTCGAAGGTCTCGTTGGCGATGAGTGCCGGCCGGGCGCGGCCGTTCTCGCAAAGGTATTCGAGGATCCGCTCATCTTCTCGCTTCATCCAGCAGGCGCTTTGCCTGTCCATGTTCAGATGCTACCCGGGGACTGCACCCCGTTCTCGTCGTCGGCCATCTCATCGTCGGGGATCTCGTCAGGTTCGTTTTCGTAGGTCGATATCTCCTCGTCGAGGTACCCCTCACCGCGCTCCGTGATTACGTACACGCCGTTGCCCAGCGGCCGTAAGAGGAGGTGCTCCGCGAGTTTCTGGCAGCGGCGAGAAACATGCGGCCGGGAAATCCGGATACCCTCCTGCTCGGCGATTTCTCCGACCGAGGCGCCTTCATTTGCCCGGACATACTCCAAGATCCGGTCGTCCCATAGCGTCATCCACGAGCCCGAACGTCTCATTGATTACGTGAATGACCCCATCTTACCTATATATCGTCTTTATTACTCCTAAAAACAATCTGTGCTTAGGCAAACTACCGTTACATTTACGTACACAGCTTACGTCGTACAGGACAGGAACCGCTCAGGCTGGGCAAAGGCAGTGCTGCTCGGTTACTGATGCCGGGCCTGCGTTGCAGCGCAGGCCCGAAAAGGCGGTTCCGGTGATAGGATGACAGCCGAAACCCGCACGGGGCGCTTGCCCCGTACCGACAGAGACGCATCGCCCGTCAATAAATCCCGGTATCAACCGCGGTTCCCACCGCGGTGCCCACCAGCAGCGGGGACTATCCCGCGGCGGTCCCACGGAGGGCGGTGCGCATGACCTACAGCGCCTACGCCCTGAGCGGCCATCTCGTCATCGGCGAAGGTAACAGCCTCGGCGAACTCGACGAGCGCGGCGCGTGGGTCGCCAGCAGCCACGTCGTGGAGGTGCGGGCATGAGCGCCGTCCCAGCGGACAGCCGTATCCCGGCCGGCTACGTTCACGACCCGCACGACCCGGACTACTACATCGAGCGGTGTCCGGACTGTGGCAGCCGCGAGAAGCGCCACAAGCACCCCGGACGGACCGAGTGCGGGACCTGCAACCGTCTCTGCGGCGTTACGCCGGTCAGCCGGGCCAGCGACCCCGAGAAGTCGGACAAGCAGACGGTGATGACCGACGGGGGACGAGACACCAGGGACGACGAGCGTCCCGAGGTCACCGACGACGAGTTTCTCCAGGCCGTCGAAACGCTCGGCCGCGTCAAGGAACAGGTCGCCGAGCTGACCGCGGCGTTCGAGTCCATCGATACCGGGCTCACGCAAACCGACACGGTGGCCCTGCTGTACGGCCGCCGCAACGGACTCAACAAGACGACAGCCGAGGAGGCGTTTCAGACCCTTTCGGACATCGGCTCGAAGAGTGATCGCGAACTCGTTGTGCGGCTGCTCAGCCAGTACAGCGACCTGAACCTCTCCGAGTCCGAGGAGTTCCTGAGCGAGGTAGAGACCCTGCGGAACCGCTACGGTGACAAGGGGGGTGGTACGGATGCGTGAACCCGACCCGGAAGACCTCTACAGCCACCACAACCCCGCGCTGGTCGACGTCAAGGGCCAGGGCGCCGTGTTCGTCGCCAAAGCCTCGACCTGCGACGACGGCTGGCTCCGCGTGCGGGAGTGGACCGGGGTGAGCGTGAAGCTTCCACCCCGCCGGGTGAACCAGGTGCGATACCTGGAGACGGAGCGGTACGGCGAGCCCCGCGACGACGGGATGAAGCCCGTGCGGTTGGCGGACGAGGAGTACCGCGAACTCGCCCGGCAGTGGGTCGACGAGGAAGAGGACGAGCAGCCACAGGTGGTCGCATGAGCGCCGAGCAGGCCCGACTCACGGCCTTCGAGCGCGACGACGGCGACGACAACCCGGACCCGGACCTGTCGGTACTCACGGAGGCCGAGCTCGAGGTCTACCACCACGTCATCACCGGCCGGGCGGGAGCCCGGCAGTACGCCCGCGAGACCAACCGCTCGCCGGGGACGATCAGCAACCTGCTCCGGCGGGCCCGGGACAAGCTCGACGACCAGGAGGGCGTGGATGTCTGAGTCCTGCCCGTACTGCCCGAAGGAACTCGCGGACACGGCCGAGCTCGGCCGGCACGCGATGCAGGCTCACCGCGAGGCTGTCCGCGCCCACCTCGTGCGGGAGGGACACGTCTCGCCGTTCGTCTCTGGACAGCAGACACTCGGGGAGGTGGTGGCGTGACCGACGGTGACCCCTACAGCTACACGGTCAAACTCAAGCGCGGCGACGGCCACGACGTCCAGAAGTGCAAGGTCACCGCGCCGGACATCGAGACCTTGGAGCAGCGCGTCGACGCGATCCGGGACCGACTGGAGGGATGGGCTGCGGAGTACCGCGAGATACAGCCCACCGACCACCGGCCGCTGGCCGATGACCAGGGCACACTGGGGGAGGTCGGTGAGTCGTGAGCCCGAGCGCCACCCAGCCGGACCCGCCGGAGATGTCGGTCGCGGAGGCCGTCGACAGGTACCTCGCCAAGCGACAGACGGACTCGACGGCTCGGACGCTGCGGTCCTACCGGAGCCGGCTGGAGCTCTTCGCACAGTGGGCCGAGAAGAACGGGATCGAGCGAGTCGGGGATCTGACACCCTGGCACATCGACACCTACGATTTGACCCAGCGCGAGAGTGGCGCCGCGCCGACGACGATCAAGTCCCGGCTGTCGACGGTGAAGATGCTGCTCGAATACTGTGCGAGCATCGGCGCCGTCGACGACGATCTCGCGGAGAGCATCGATGTCCCGAACTTGGACCGGGCGGAAGAGCAGAGCGAGGAACGGCTGGCACCGGAGGATGCTGTGGCGGCACTCTCGTTCTTCCGGGATTCCCGCGCCTACTATGGGCGGCCGATGCACGCCTTCCTCGAGCTCGCCTGGCACACGGGCGCTCGGGTCGGAAGCATCCGGGGGATGGACCTGCCGGACTACCACCCCGACGAGCAGTATGTCGAAGTGGTCCACCGACCGAGTACGGGCACACCGCTCAAGAACAAGGGACAGGGTGAGCGGCGGATCGGGCTCTCCGACGCCGTCTGTGACGTTCTGGACACCTACATCGATCGTGAGCGGTGGGATCAGCGGGACGAGCATGGCCGGGAGCCGCTGTTTTGCGCTCGGCAGGGTCGCCCGTCGTTCACGACGCTACGGGCCTGGAGTTACAGAGCGACCCAGCCCTGTCTGTGGACAGAGTGCCCCCATGGGCGACACCCGGATACCTGCGAGTGGACCGAGCGGACCCACGTGAGCAAGTGCCCGTCGAGTCGGTCCCCCCACCGGATCCGAACGGGGAGCATCACCTGGCAACTCAACCGTGGTCTGGACATCGAGCTCGTCGGCGAGCGCGTCAACGCTTCGCCGTCAGTCATCCGGAAGCACTACGACCAGGCCACCGACGCCGAGGAGTTCGAGGAGCGCAGACGGGCCGCGGAGACGGCTCTGGACGTCGACGATTCGGACGACGAAGACGACCAGGAAGATGACCACAGCGAGGACGATTCAGCATGATTTCCGAGAAGACCAAAAATGCCGAAAACAGTACAGAGAAGCGCCAACACGCAGATATTATGGCCCCTCCGAGCCCATTCCCTGCTTAACGGCTCAAGAGAGTACGGCAGTAACAAGAAGGTTCCGCCCCATCTCGGTACACCGACCCTTTCGGAAATACCAATAAGAGTATATTTATTCTCCAAAACCATTATACGCTTTCATTTAAGTAGTACCGCATGGCGTCAGACCAGGGCTCGAAATTGGGTCACTTGAAGATCGGTCTGGATGCGATCCCTCCAATTGAACGATCAGTCGAAAACGGTGTGCTCCGCGAGACACGGGCCTTTCGCGGTGTCACCCTCGAGCAGGCCGTGAACTACCTCGAGAACCTCGGTGGCGAACGCACTGGAGAGGCCGAGATCCAGGGAGACAGATGGAAGGCCCATCTCTCGGCGGAGAAGGTTCCGGTCGGCCCCTCCTATCGGCTCACCGAGGTTACTGTCACGTGGGTTGGTGACGAGGACGTTCTCGAACCAGTCATCTTCCGGTTTCGACTCAAGACGTTCCGAGCACCGGGATGACCGGGCTGTCGGAGGGTCGGACCGGTCTGCAGACCGGCGCACTTGTTGGATGAACAGTTCGGTCCGGGAGCGGCACACTTCGGTGGTATTCGCGGCCGTCCTCACACGAGGAAGACGTACAGGAGGCCGACGCCGGAGACGACGCCGAGGACGGCCGTCACGACGAGCGCGAGTTTCCGGGTGCCGAGGGCCCACGTGAGCCCGGCCTTGACGAGCGTGTTCGCGACGGCGCCGACGACGATGCCGGTCGTCGCCACCTCCCGGGAGACGGCCCCGTCCCCTGACAGCCTGCTCAGGGTGATCGTTATCGCGTCCACGTCGGCCAGCCCGGAGAGAAACGCCGTCGCGTAGATACCTGACGCGCCGAACCACGCGTGGGCCTGCTCCGAGACCAGGAGCACGGCGGCGAACACGACGCCGAAAAACAGCGCCGGCCGCAGCCGAAACGGGTTCTCGACGTCGACTCCGGCGGTTTCCGCCGCCCCCGCCCGCCAGTACACGGCCGCCGCGACGACGACGCCGACGCCGGTCATCAGACCGAGCGGGGCGGCGACCTGCGGGGCCAGCGACCGGTTGACCACCGCGACTTCCACGAGCGCCCGCGGGAACATCACGATAGACGCGACGACCGTCGCGAACGCACAGACGCGATAGAGGACAGGGGAGTCCGTCGCGCGCTCGGCCATCGAGACCGTCGTCGCGGTCGAGGAGACGAACCCGCCGAAGATGCCGGTGACCGCGATCCCGCGCCTGGCACCCAGGACCCGACTCAGGACGTAGGCCGCGAAGCTCAGTCCGGTGACGAAGACCACCATCAGCCAGACGAACTGGGGGTTGAGGCCGAACAGGGCCGGAATCGCCCTGTCGGGCAGCACCGGATACACGACGAACGCGACGAGGACGAACGTGACCGACGCCCGTCGCTCCTGCTCGTCGATCCGGTCGACGAACCGATGGATGGCACCCTTTTCGGCGAGGATCACCGTGACGACGCCGGCGACGACGACGGCGACGAGCGCGCCGCGTTCGGAGTGGGTCACCAGCGCACCGAGCACGACAGTGAGCAGGGCCGCGGTCAGCGTCGTGAGCCCGATGTCGCCCTCCATGGCGACCTTCGCCCCGTACGCGACGGTCAGGGGGAGCGCCACGGCGAGGAGGAGAACGGGAAACGCCGCCGGGTAGAACGCCCCGGCGAGTGCCCCCAGGAGCGCGAAAAGCGGGAAGGTGCGGCTCCCGGCGAACGTCCCGCCGGACTCGCTCTGTTCCCGCTCGAGACCGATGAGTGCGCCGACCCCGAACGCGAGTGCAATGCGGACGAGGACCAGCTGGAACGGGTCCGTGAGGGGGTCGACCATCGTGAGGGACGTCGACGGCTGGTTCCGTCAACGTTCGGGTGTGGTTGCACCCGGTCGAACACCGGGCTACGCGGCGTCCGTCTGCGCGTCCGACGGGCGTCGTCCCGTCTGTATCCGGACGGACGCCGATGCCGTCCACCCGGACGGGGCGTCGAAGCCGAAAGCGTAACGCTTGGGTGGCCGTCGAGCCAGGGGGGAACTGGACGATGCCGTACGACCGTCTCGCGCGGAAGCTGGCCGGCCGGGAGACGGCGGCGCTGACGACGCTGCCGGACGGGAGCGTCGACTACTTCTGTACCGTCGCGGAGAACGGCGACCGGCGCATCGAGTCGCGCGACGCGTTCGCCCGGGCGGTGCTGGACGAGCGGGATTCGCTTCGGTTTCGCGTCGACACGGTCGAGCCCGGCGGCCAGGCGGTCAACGCGGCGATGCAACTACACGCGCTCGGCGACCCGGTCACCTGCTACGGCCACCTCGACGCGCCCGCGTTCGAGTCGCTCCCCTTCGAGACGGTTTCGATGGGCGAGCCGTCCGAAGTCTACGTGCTTACCTTCGACGACAGGGACCTCATGCTCGCCAGGAACACCGACCTCGCGGAGTGGACGCTCGCGGATCTCGACGGAGAGGCCGACCTCTCGACGGTGTTCGCCGCCGACGGTATCTGCTGTAGCAACTGGGTCTCGTCCCCGGGGCTCGAACGCGCCTTCCACCGGCTGGGTCGGCTGGACGTTCCGCGGGTCCCGTTCGTTTTCGACCCGGGCGACGTCGTCGGCCACGACGCCGAGGCGGTCGAGGCACTGCACGAGGCGATGAGTGCTCTCCAGGACACGTTCGACGTCGTCTACAACGCGAACAGGGCAGAGGTCGAAGCGACGGCCGCGCCGCTTTCGGGAACGTACGACGACGACCTCGACCGGCTCGCCGCGGTCCGGGAAGAGACGGGTATCGCGGCCGCCGTCATGCACGCCAGAGACGAGGCGGCCGCGGCAACGCCCGACGGGCGAGTGCGGGTCGCCAACTACCGGGTCGACGCGCCGGAGCGACACACCGGCGGCGGCGACCGGTTCACCGGCGGTCTGGCCCACGCACTGGCGTGTGGCTGGGACTGGGACGTAGCGCTGGCGATGGGAAACGCCTGCGCGGTCACGTACGTGGAGTCGGGGACTACCGGTGACGTCGACGACCTCGTCGAGTTCGTCCACACCCACGCGAGCGAAACCTGAGTGTCCGGAACGGGCGAGCGGTCGGGGACGAGCGCACCACGCGAAGCCCCGACAGTACGAATATATACGAGAGGCTGCTCGCACTGTAACATGGGACACGCTAACGAGTACGATGCCATCGTCCTCGGCGTCGGTGCAGCCGGGAGCGCCGCCACCTACCACCTCGCGAGACGCGGCACGTCGGTGCTCGGGATCGACCAGTTCGGCGTCCCGAACAACCGGGGGTCATCGCGCGGCTTCACGCGCGTGATCAACCCGGCAGTCCGGGAGAAACCCCAGTACGTACAGATCATCCAGCGGTCGCTCGAGCTGTGGAACGAACTCCAGGAGCGCCACCCGAACCAGCTCATCTGCAAGACGGGTGCGCTCCGGGGCTGGACCGGCCCGGACTACGAGGGCCACCGGGACTCCCTCGAGGAGGCAGTCGAGCTGTGCGAGAGCCAGGGACTGCCCTACGAGGTGCTCGCCGGCGAGGAAGTCGAGCGGCGGTTTCCCGGCTACGACCTCTCCGGCGACTTCAGGTTCCTCTACCAGCCCGACGGCGGCGTGCTCGACGTGCCGGAGTGTACCATCGCGCACATGAACGCCGCCCACGACCACGGCGCGGAGATCCGGGCTCACGAGCGCGTCGAGAGCTGGGAACCGACCGACGCCGGGGTCCGAGTCAGGACGACCAGAGGGGAGTACGAGGCGGGCAAGCTCCTCGTAACCGCCGGTCCCTGGCTCTCCGAGGTCGTCAGCGACCTCGGTGACGTGACCCCGCGGCGGGCGGTCATGGGCTGGTTCCGCCCGGAGGAGCCCGAGCGGTTCAGGCAGGACACGTTCCCCTCCTTCGGCTGGGACACCGAGAACGGCTACTTCTACGGGACGCCCGCCTACCGGATCGACGGCGTGAAGGTCGGCGGGGCGACCGACTTCGAGAGCGAGACGACCGTCGACCCCGACGGGATGGACCGCGAGGTCACGAGAGAGGAGGAGGGGATGCTCAGACAGTTCATGGAGGAGCACATGCCCACCGCCGCGGGACCGACGCTCCGGCTGACCGCGTGTATGACGACGCGAGCGCCGGACAAACAGTACGTGTTCGACACGTACGGCGAGGGCTCCGACGTCTACGTCGCGGGCGGGTTCTCCGGCAGCGGGTTCATGACCGCGAGCGCCGTCGGCGAGGTCGGGTCGAAGCTGGTACTCGGCGAGGCCACGGACGTCGACCTGGAGCCGTTCCGGGCCTCGAGGCTGTCGTCGGCCGGGCCCGGCGTGTCGTGACCGGGTGAGACACACTGCCGACAGGCCCCACCGTGGATCCTGGGCAGTCCCCGCATTGCCACCTACAGCAGGCCGAAGGAGAGTTACCCCGCGTCCCCGTCGGTGGGCTCGTCGGCCCGAACCACCAGAACCGGTCCGACCGACGCCGACGCGACGCGGTCGGCCTCCTCCCCGAACACGAGCGAGCGCAGCGAGGGGGCCGACTCACCCATGACGACCGCGTCGTGGTCCGGGACGGCGTTCATCAGTGCGTCGAACGTGGAGCCCTCCCGTTCGAGTCTCGTCTCCACGGAGAGGCCGGCCTCGCGGAGCCGTTCGGCGGCCGCGTCGAGCCGGTCCGCCGCCCCGTCCGCTGTGCCCGCCAGCAGCAGCGTCACGCCGACCTCGCGGTCCCCGATGACCTCCACGACGAAGGCCAGGACCCGGTCCACCGCGACGTCGCCGGACAGCGAGACGAGCAGCCGGTCGACGTCGCCGGTCACTCCGGAGATGGCGTACGCCCGGGCGTCGACCTCGTCGGCGACCCTGTTCACGGTCTGTTCCCGGTCGTGAGTGAACACGAGCCGGTGGTCGGCGGCCCCGCCGGCCGACCGGAACTCCTCGACCAGGTCCTCCAGCGCCGAGGTAGCGCGCTCCTCGTACTGGAGGCGGGCCTGGTCCGGCGGCGTCTGTTCGGGGAGGACGTGATAGCCGAGGACGGTCACGTCGACCGTCCCGAGCAGGGTCATCAACCCGGATGAGACGGTCGCTCCCTCGAGGACCGCGACGGGAACGAGTACTCGTGTCATCACAGAGCCCCTCTGAGTTTCACGTCGCGAGCGTAATAGAAGTACCAGCCTGCCGTGACGACGACGACGGCGACCCCGATGGCGATCGATGTCGGGTCCATGAACGCGATGAGCCCGAAGCTCGCGAGCGCACCCGCGACCGGGACGACCGGCCCGCCGGGCACCCGGAACTCCGGGTCGTACCAGTCGGGCCTGTCCCGGCGGATGGCCACCAGCGCGACGCACATCAGCCCGTACATGACCAGATGCAGGAAGGAGGCGACCTCGGCGAGCAACTGGACCTGCCGGGTCGCCGCGAGGACGATAACGGGGCCGCCGGCCAGCCCGAGTGCGACGTGTGGGGTGCCGTACCTGAGGTTGATGCGGCTGGCCCACCGCGGCAGGAGTGCGTCCTTCGAGACGCCGTAGATCGCCCGGGAGGTGCTGAGGATCGACGCGTTCGCGGAGGACATCGTCGCCAGGAGGCCGCCGACGACGATCACGAGCGCGCCGGGTAACCCGAGCAGCTCCCGGCCGACCGCGACCATCGCCGTCTCGCCGGCGGTCGCCAGCCCGTCCTGGGTGAAGACGCTCGTCGCAACGAAGATCGTCAGCACGTACAGCACCGTGACGACCAGTACCGAGCCGACCATCGCCAGCGGGAGGTTCCGCCCGGGGTTTCTCATCTCCCCGGCGACGGTCGCGACCTGGGCGAAGCCGAGATAGGAGGTGAACACCAGCGCCGCGACGGACATGACCGGGACCACGGACCAGACGTTCCGGGCCTCTCCGGGGGGCGTTCCGGCGTCGACGATCCCGAGCGAGTCGAGCATCCCGAACGCGAGGAAGACGACCAGCATGGACAGGAGCAGGGCGACGATGCCGTTCTGGAGCTTGGCCGCGTTCTCGGTGCCGGTGACGTTCAGGGCCGTGAACCCGGCGCCCGCGAGGACGGCGATGACCGACACGACGAGGCCCGGATTCGCGCCGACGGTGACCCCGACCTCCGCGAGGGCGTCGAGCGCGTAGAAGCCCAGACCGACCAGATAGAAGGCCGTCGCGAACACGAGCCCGAGCCACAGCGAGAGTCCGATGACCGTCCCCGCGAGGGTTCCGAGCCCGCGCGAGACGAAGTAGTACCCGCCGCCGCTTTTCGGCATGGCCGTCGCAAGCTCGGAGGTGGGGAGTGCCACCAGCAACGCGATGAGGCCGCCGACCGCGAAGGAGACCGTCGCGGCCGTGCCGACTTCCGCCCCGGCCAGCCCGGGAAACACGAAGATGCCGGCGCCGATCATCGTGCCGATGCCGATCGCGAGCCCGCCGGTCAGCCCGAGCGTCCGCTCCAGTTCCGCGTCCTCGGTGATCGTCGCCTCGTCGGTTTCGACGACCGGCCCCGCGTCCGGGGCCTCGCCCTCGATGTTGGTCCCGCTCGGCTCGGAACTCATTCAGGCGTACGGTCCCGACGCCAGCCGGTAATAACTACGGGGAAACGCGGCCACGCGGTTCATACAGCGACGGCAGCCGTGGCGCGCGCGGCCGGCTCGCTTCGCCCGCACTGTCTGTACGACCGGTGTGCTTATTCGTGGAGCCGGTGTACCAGGTGTATGTCACGTCTCAAGCGTGCGCTGACCCGGGCGAAGTACGCGGCCATCTTCGCCGCTGTCGGCGCAGGGATCGGCGGTCTGTTCGGCCGGAACACTGCGAGCAGCGGTGCCGCCCTCGGTGCACTTCTCGGCGCGACGCTCGGCGAAAAGCGGTCCGGGCTGGGTGCTGTCTCGGAGAGGCTCCCGACCGGCGCGGAGTGAGCCGGCAGTCCCGCCGACTGCCCTCGGTGCACCCTCTTTCGCTGGGACGGCGGGGTGCGGAGTTAGGTATCGTCTACGGCCCGTCCGACCGCCGGTCCCTGGTGACGTAGAGCAGCGGGAGCGTGAGGAGCGCGGACACCATGGAGGCGAGGAAGAAGCCGACCATGACGTAGTACGCCGAGTGGTCGAGGAAGGTGCCAAAGCCCATCACCATCCCGACGACCGCGAAGCCGTAGGTCGCCCCGAACAGGATCGTTATCCAGCGGTTGGCCTCCCGCTCGAGCGGCGTGGGCTGGCTGTCGAACCCGTCCGTTCCCTGCATGATTCGTGGTGGTCCGGGGCGGCCCGGACGCTGTCTGCACCCAGTAGTGCGACCAGTATGAGTCTGTCGTCGGTCCCGGGCCTCGGTGTCGTCGAACGCCCGGCCGGTCCCTCGTACCGGAAAGACGGGGTTACATAGTGAATAATTAACTGTTTGGCTCACCGTATAGAGGATATGGGTGACTACGGGATGGGGGAAGCGGAGACCGCACGCGCGCTGGAACTCGCAGAGGGGTACCTGGAGGACGCGGAGAATATCCTCTGGGAGGCTTCGGCCCGGGCCGACTCCCCGGAGGCGGCTGCCGACCTGGAGGAGCTGACCCGGGAGGTCTGGCGGGTCGAACACGCCATCGAGGACCTCAAAAGCGAGCTCCGTGCGGAGCGAGGGGGCGACGACGAGGGAGTCCCGTTCAACGCGGAGGGGTGACGCGCCGCCGACCTGGTGAATTGATTACCACCCCGCGGGTAGAGCGGCGCATGTCCGGAGCTGCCGACACCGACCCGCGGGCCCAGGAGTTCGTCGACCGCGTGGAGGCGGAACTCGGCTACAAGCCCGACCTCGCCGCGGAACTGGGCGGGGAGCTGGGGTGGGTCTCGCTGGACCTGCTGTTCGAGATCAGGGGCGAGGAGTTCGTCGCCGCGACGGACTTCGAACTCGCCGAGTCCGGGATCGAGGTGCTGTACGCCGAGATCGTGGTCGACGAGGCGGCGGTCCGGCGGCGGGAGATACTCCACGACGTCGGCGAGCGGCTGGTCAACGTCGGCGGCGAGGAGTCGTTCCGCTACGAACCCGCCGAGGAGGACCTGGCGCCGCTGCTCGCCGACCTCCGGGAGATCCACGCCGACGTGTTCGGTGACTGACCGGGGACCGGACCCGGGACGGACGCACCCTCCAGCGGGCGGCGTGCGGACCGACTGGGAATCTTTTTGCGCTGCCCTTCCCCAGGGCGGGTATGGTCTCTGAGCTGTTCGACCCCGAGGCGTGGGAGCCCGTCGAGGCGCTGGACCTGCGCGACATCACCTACCACCACGGCGCCGACGTGCCCGCGGCCCGGGTCGCGTTCGACCGGCCGGCGGTGCGCAACGCCTTCCGGCCGGAGACGGTCGACGAACTCTACACCGCGCTGGACCACGCCCGCCGGCAGCCCGACATCGGCTGTGTCCTCCTGACGGGGAACGGCCCCTCGGAGAAGGACGGCGGCTGGGCCTTCTGCTCGGGCGGGGACCAGTCCATCCGCGGCGAGTCCGGCTACGAGTACGAGGACGAGGACAGCGAGGCCGCCCAGGCGGGGGTCGGCCGCCTGCACATCCTCGAGGTCCAGCGGCTCATCCGCTTCATGCCCAAACCCGTCGTGTGTGTCGCGCCCGGCTGGGCCGCGGGCGGCGGCCACTCGCTACACGTCGTCTGTGACCTGACACTGGCGAGCGAGAACGCGAAGTTCAAACAGACCGACGCCGACGTCGCCTCCTACGACGCCGGCTTCGGGTCGGCCTATCTCGCCCGCCAGGTCGGCCAGAAGGCCGCCCGGGAGATCTTCTTCCTCGGGCGGACCTACGACGCCGCCGAGGCGGCGGAGATGGGGATGGTCAACGAGGTCGTCCCCCACGAGGAGCTGGAGGACGTCGCGCTCGAGTGGGCCGACGAGATCACCCGCAAGTCGCCGATGGCGATCCGAATGCTGAAGTACGCCTTCAACATGGCAGACGACGGGATGGTCGGCCAGCAGGTCTTCGCCGGCGAGGCCACCCGGCTGGGCTACATGACCGAGGAGGGCCAGGAGGGACGCAACGCCTTCAACGAGGGACGGGAGCCGAACTTCCGGCAGTTTCCCTGGCACTTCTGACCGCGGGGAATTACAGGAGGGTGACAATTCCCCCAACGCTCATACGTTATCCCACAAGCAGAGGAACCGTATGTCGGGTCGTGCCCGGACGGGCCGGAGACGGCGGAGGCGACGATGAGTAGTCACGGAGAGCGCTCGCCCGAGGCGGAACTCGGGTTGCTCGACGCGACGATGATCGGCATGGGGGCGATGATCGGCGCCGGGATCTTCGTGCTGACGGGGCTGGCCGCGGAGATCGCCGGCCCGGCCGCCATCCTGGTCTTTGCGCTGAACGGTGTCGTCACGGCCTTCACCGGCCTCTCGTATGCCGAGCTCGCGTCGGCAGTCCCGAAAAGCGGCGGCGGGTACGCCTTCGTCCGGGAGGTGTTCGACGACCTCGCCTCGTTCCTGATGGGGTGGATGCTCTGGTTCGCGTACATGATCGCCGGCGCGCTGTACGCGCTGGGCTTCGCGCCGAACTTCCTCGAGTTGCTCCACGTCTACGACGTCGTCCCGGCACCCGACCAGGTCGGGGCGCTGGTCGTCCCCGGGCTTGGGGTGGGCGTCCCGCCGACGGTCGTGCTCGCCTCCGTCGTGATCCTCCTGCTCGTGGGGCTGAACGCCGTCTCGACCGCGGCAAGCGGCAGCGTCGAGACCATCTTCACGATCACGAAGGTGGCCATCCTCGTGGTCTTCGTCGTCTTCGGGACGCTGTCGCCGATGTTCTCGAGCGCGGAGTTCCAGCCGCTTTTCCCCGGCGACAGGACGGCCTTCAGTCTCCTCCCGGCGATGGGGCTCACCTTCATCGCCTTCGAGGGGTACGACCTGATCACCACGGTGACCGAAGAGGTGGAGAACCCACGCGAGAACATCCCCAAGGCGATCTTCATCAGCCTGGCCGCGACAGTCGTCGTCTACCTCGCGGTCGTGACCGTCGCCGTCGGAACCCTCGGTGCCGCGGGGCTGGCGGAGGCCGGCGAGGCGGGGATCGCACAGGCCGCAACCGAGTTCATGCCGACGGGGCTCCCGGTCATCCAGAACGGCGGCGCGCTCATCGTCTTCGGCGCGGTGTTCTCGACGGTCACCGCACTCAACGCGGTCGTCATCGCCTCCTCGCGCGTCGCGTTCTCGATGGGGCGGGAGGGGCAGCTGCTCCCGTCGGTCGGCCAGATCCACCACCGCTTCGGGACGCCGTTCGTCGCGGTGGTGCTGAGCGCCGTCGTGATGCTGGGGTCGGTCGTGCTCCCGACCGCCAGCGCGGGCAACATGTCCAGCCTCTTCTTTCTGCTCTCTTTCGTCGTCGTCAACGGGGCGGTGATCCGGCTCCGGCGCGAGCGCCCGGATATGAACCGCCCCTACGAGGTGCCGTACTACCCGTTCACCCCGCTGGCCGGGATCGCGTTGAACCTGCTTCTGACCGGCGTGCTGGTCGTCTACCTCCTGCAGACCGACCTGGTCGCGTTGCTTTTGAGCGCGGGGTGGCTCCTCGCCGGTGTGGGGATGTACGTACTGCTCAACGCGTTCCGCGGACGGCGACAGGCCGGCGAACCCGACGAGGGCTCGCCGGCGGCCGTGCCGGAGGACGACTGATATGACACGCACACTCGACGTCGTCATCGTGGGCGGGGGGCGGGTCGGCCACCAGACGGCCGAGCTGCTCGTCGCTCGCAACGACACAGTCACGGTAGTCGAACAGGACAGCGAAGTGGTCGACCGGCTCGCCGACGCGTGGATCGCGACGGTGATCCGGGGCGACGGCACCGACCCGGGGATCCTCGAGCAGGCAGGCGTCGAGGGCGCTGACGTCATCGCGGCGCTGACGGGCGTCTCCGGCGTGAACCTCGCGGCCTGTCTGGTCGCCGAGCGCCTCTCGCCGGGTATCCGGACGGTCGCCCGCATCGAGCGCGAGGGCGCGGACGCCTACGGCGAACTCGTCGACGAGGTGGTGTTCCCCGAGCGGGCGGGTGCGCGCGTCGCCGCAAACCGGATCGCCGGCGACGACATCCAGACCATCGCCGACGTCACCGGCGACATCGAGGTCATGGAGGTCCGGGTCGCGGAGGGGGCACCCGCCGCCGGGCGGAGCCTGCGCGATATCAGATTCCCCTCGGGAACGCTCGTCGTCTCCGACGACGACGGCAACCAGATCGCCCGACCCGAGACCACGATCGACGCGGGGACACAGTATCTCGTCGCCGCAGAGCCCGACGTGGTCGACGAGGTGCTGGCGCTGTTGCGTGGGTGACGACCGCAGTCGCTTTGGGGCTCGCGTCCCAACGGCTGAGGGATGACAGCGACCGCCGACATCTCCCGGACGAGGGCGTGGCTGATGGCCGCGCGCCCGCAGACGCTGCCCGCGGGAGCCTCGCCGGTGGTCCTCGGGATCGGGCTCGCGGTCGCTGACGGTCGCTTCGCTGCGGTGCCGGCACTGGCCGCTCTGGTCGGGGCGCTTCTGATCCAGGTCGGCACCAACTTCGCCAACGACTACTTCGACGCCGTCAAGGGCGCCGACACCCCCAGCCGGGAGGGCTTTACCCGCGTGACTGCCGGCGGACTCATCGAGCCCCGCCGGGTCAAGCTCGCCATGGCCGGCACCTACGCGCTCGCCGTCCTCGTCGGCCTCTACCTGGTCGCGGTCGGCGGCGTTCCCATCCTCGTGGTCGGTCTCTCGAGCATCCTCGCCGGCCTGCTGTACACGGGCGGCCCCTACCCCTACGGCTACTACGGGCTCGGTGACCTGTTCGTGTTCGTCTACTTCGGGGTCGTCGCGGTCGCCGGGACCTACTACGTCCAGGCCGTCACGACGCTCGCAAGCGGGTTCCCCGTCGGGCTGCCCGCCGGGACGGTCACGCCCGAGGCGCTGCTCGTGGGCGCTGCCGCCGGCGCGCTCTCGACGGCCATCCTCGTCGTCAACAACGTCCGCGATATGGAGACCGACGCGGCCGCCGGCAAGCGCACGCTCGCGGTGATGCTTGGCTACCGCTACTCCCGGGTGGAGTTTCTCGTCCTGCTCGCCGCCGGCTACGCCGTCCCGCCCGCGCTGTGGCTGGGCTACGGCTACCCCGCTGCCGTCATGCTCTCGTGGCTGACGCTCCCGCTGGCCGGGCTAGTTGCCCGGACCGTCCTCACCCGGACCGACGGCGAGGCGCTCAACCCCGCGCTCGAGCGGACCGGACAGTTACTCGCGCTCTACGCCGTCCTGCTCGCGGCGGGACTCGCCGCGGGGCAGATGGGGGTGGTGTAGATGGAGGTCGAGCCGTTCTCGGTCGAGCTCGCGACCCCGCTCGAGACGGCCGCGGGCGCAGTTCGGGAGCGCGAGGGTTTTCTGGTTCGCCTCGAGTACGCCGGCACCGAAGGCGTGGGGGAGGCCAGCCCGCTGCTGGGCTGGACGGAGACCTACGAGGAGTGCCGGGGCGCGCTGGCCCGCGCGGCGGAGGTCGCCGAGCACACCGACTGGGGGGTCGCGCTGACGAAGACCGAAGCGCCGGCGGCCAGACACGCACTCGCGCTCGCGCTCCAAGAGGCGCTGGCCCGCGCGGCGTCCGAACCGCTCTACCGGAGCCTCGGCGGCGAGGGGACGGTCCGGGCCGTCCCGGTCAACGCGACGCTGAGCGACGCGGCGCCGGCGGAGACGGCGGCCGCAGCGGCCGACGCTGTCGCGGAGGGCTTCGACTGCCTGAAGCTCAAGACCGGTGCCCGGGACGTCGAGACGGACCTCCAGCGGGTCCGGGCGGTCCGGGAGCGTGTCGACGCGCCCCTCCGCCTGGACGCCAACGGCGCCTGGACCCGCGGCCAGGCCGAACGCGTCGTGGAGGCCGTCGCCGACCTCGGGGTCGACTACGTCGAACAGCCCCTCCCGGCGGAGGACCTCGGCGGACACGCAGCCCTGCGGGGTCGTGGCGTCGACGTCGCGGTCGACGAGTCCCTGGCTGCCTACGACATCGAGCAGATACTCGACGCCGACGCCGCGGATGTCGTGGTGCTGAAGCCGATGGTGCTGGGCGGACCGGACCTGGCACGCGAGGCCGCCACGACCGCCCGCGAGGCCGGCGTCGAACCCGTCGTCTCGACGACTATCGACACCGTCGTGGCGCGGACCGGCGCCGTCCACCTCGCGGCCTCGGTCCCCGACATCGGAGCCTGCGGGCTGGCCACGGGGTCGATGCTCCGCTCGGACCTGGCGCCCGACCCCGCCAGCGTCGAGGACGGCCACGTCACCGTTCCCCAGGAGCCGGGGCTGGGGCTCCCGGCCCGCCCATGACCGGCAGCCGGGACGGGGCGGACGGCAAACCCTCGGCCGACGACCCCGGACGCTGGCCGACCCGCGACCCGCTCGCCCACCGCGTGGCGGCGACCCCCGAACGGACCGCCCTGGTCGACACCGCCGACGGGACGGCCTGGACGTACCGCGAACTCGACCGGGCCGTCGACGGGGTGGCGGCCGCCCTGGGGCCGGGTGGTCCGGTCGGCACCCTCCTGGATACCCGGGTCGCGTTCGTGACGCTCGTCCACGCAGCGATACGGACCGGACGGACGCTGGTCCCGCTCAACGTCCAGTTGCCGGCGGAGGGGCTGGCCGACCAGGCCGAGCGGGCCGGGGTCGACCTGCTTGTCTGCGAGCGGGACACCGAACGAGTCGCCCGCGAGGTCGCACCCGGCCCGGTCGTCTCCGTCGACCCGCCCGAGAGCGAGGGTGTCGACCGGCTCGCGCCCGGGGCGGAGCGCGGAGCCGGCTCCGGGGCGGAGAGGACCCCGCTCTCGCCGTCGGACACCGCGGTCGTCATGTTCACCTCCGGGACGACCGGGGCGCCGAAGGGCGTCCGGCTGACCGTCGGCAACCTGGTCTGGAGCGCGGTCGCCTCGGCCTTCCGGCTGGGGGTCGCCCCCGGCGACCGGTGGCTGTGCTGTCTCCCGATGTACCACATGGGCGGGCTCGCGCCGACGCTCCGGTGTGCGCTGTACGGGACGAGCCTCGCCATCCAGCCCGGTTTCGATGCCGAACGAACGGCCGGCGTCGTCGAGGAGTACGGCGTGACGGGCGTCTCGCTCGTCCCGACGCAGTTGCGCCGGCTGCTGGAGGCCGGCTGGGAGCCGCCAGCCGTCTTCGAGGCTGTCCTGCTCGGCGGGGCGCCCGCCGGGGGGGAGTTACTCGACCGGGCCCGCGACCGGGGCGTGCCGGTCTACCCCACCTACGGGACGACCGAGACCGCCTCGCAGGTCGCCACTGCCACGCCCGCGCAGGCCGCCGAGCACCCGGGGACGGTCGGCCAGCCCCTCGCCGTGACCGACGTGACCGTCCTCGCGGACGGCGACCCTGCGGGGCCGGGAGAGGTGGGCGAACTCGTCGTCAGCGGCCCGACCGTAACCCCGGGATATCTCGACGACGACCGGACCGCCGAGGCCGTCGGCCGGTACGGCTTCCACACCGGGGACCTGGGGTACCGCGACGGGGCCGGCAGGCTGTGGGTCGAAGGCCGGGTCGACGACGCCATCACGACCGGGGGAGAGACGGTCTACCCCGCGACGGTCGTCGACGCGCTCCGCGAGCACCCCGACCTCGCCGACGCCGCCGTCGTCGGCCTCCCCGACGAGGAGTGGGGCGAGCGCGTCGCCGCGCTCGTGGTCCCGGACGGCGACGTTGACCCGGATGGGATTCGTGGGTTCTGCCGGGGCCGCGTCGCCGACTACGCGGTCCCGAAGACGGTCGAATTCGCCGAGACTATTCCCCGGACGGCGTCGGGAACTGTCGACCGGGAGGCGGTCCGCGAGCGACTTGCCGGCCGGTGAGCGGCGGGCCTGTGGGCGGTAACCATTTGTCAGACAGTCGCCTACCCGGACGCGTGTGCACCTTCACCCTCGCCTGGCAGGTCTTCGAGGACGCGCCGGTCGTCGTGGCGGCCAACCGCGACGAGCAGCTGGGACGGGAGTCGGAGCCGCCGGCCCGGCGTGACTGGGAGCGCCCCGTCGTCGCCCCACAGGACGCGGAAGCCGGCGGGACCTGGCTCGGCTACAACGACGCTGGCGTGCTCGTCTCGGTGACCAACCGCTGGGCCGACACCGACCTCGCCGCGGAGCGGTCCCGGGGGCTGCTCGTCCGGGACGCCCTCCGGCAGGACACCGCCGAGGACGCGGTCCGGTACGTCGAGCGCGACCTCGACGGCCGGGAGTACGACGGCTTCAACCTCGTGGCCGTCGACGCCGACGCGGCGCTGCTCGTGGAGTGGGACGGGAACCGGCGGGTCCACCAGTTCGACCCGGGCGTCCACGTCGTCGTCAACGTCGGCGCCGACGGCCGGTACACCATCCCGAGCCGGCGCGAGGAGATCGCCGAACGCCAGGCTGCGAACGCCGACCGGCTGCGCGAGCACCTCCGGCCCGAGCCCGGCGAGCACAGTCGAGAATGGCTCGACCGGGCAGCCGCCGCCATCTCCGACCACGAGTTCGGCGTCTGCATCCACGGCGACGGCTTCGGCACCCGCTCGTCCTCGCTGGTCCGGCTGGGGGCCGACGGCGACAGCTACGAGTACGCCGACGGGCCGCCCTGCGAGACGCCCTTCGAGCCGGTCGACGCCTGAGGGTGCAGGCCGCGGGCGGCGAGCGCTCGAGGGCGCGAGGGCGCCGGGGTCCCGAAAGTCACTTGTCCGCGGCGAGCGCCAGTAGTCGGTATGAGCGCGACCGCCGCCGAGACCGGGCTTTCCGAGACCGAACGCGAGGGGCTCGAGCTCGTCCGGGAGACGGGAGGGATCCACCAAAGCGAGTTCTGGAAGGCACTCGACATCTCCTCGCGAAAGGGGAGCCGGGTCGTCGACTCGCTGGTCGACCAGGACCTCATCCAGCGCGAGGAGACCGTCTACGAGGGCCACAACACCTACTACCTCACGCCGATGCCGAGCGACCTGGACTTCTCGCTGCTGATGGCGGGGGACATGCTCTCGCCGTTTGTCGGCGACGAGGAGGTCGACCCACAGAGCGACGCCTTCACGCAGTGGGTCATGAACCTCGCCTACGAGGAGTAACCGGCCGAGTTCGACGGCCAGTCCGGCCGTCCGTCTGTTTCTCGGGGTTCCGTTGTCGGGAGTGGCCTGCCGTCAGGAACAGCCGTCGTCAGCCACCCGCCGCAACGCCGTCAGTCCTCGAGCGCGTCGGCGATCCGCTCGAGCGTCCGCCGGATGTCGTGGACCTCGTCGCGGAGCTTGCGGACCTCGCGGGTCAGCTCCTCGTTGTCGGCTCCCTGGGCCTGGCCCTGGCCCTGTCCACCGGGGCCGCCCGGGCCGGCGCCCATTCCCGGACCGCCACCCATGCCGGGGCCGCCACCGCCGCCCATCATGCCGCCCATCATCTGTGCGAAGGGATTGCCGCCCATGCCGCCACCGCCCATCATCTCCTCGGGCGGGCCGCGCTCGCCACCCTCGCCCTCCTCGCCCTCGCCTTCGGCGCGCTCCTGGCGGATCTCCTCGACGCGCTCGCGGAAGGACTTGCTCTCCTCGTCGCCCTCTGCCTGACTCTCCTGGCTCTCGTCTGTCTCCGAATCGTCTGCCATACCCCCGTTTCCGGCGGCCCAAGGAAAAGGGTTGTCGTCTATTCGAACGCGCCGAGACTCGACTGGAGGCGCCGGTCGCTCTCTCCCTCGCGCACCTCGTAGCCCACGAGGTCCCGCATGTCGACTGCGTAGGTACTCCCGCCACGCGCGAGCACCAGCACCCGCCCCTTCGTGCCGCGGACCTCCCCGGTCGCCATCGTCTCCCGGACCGGTCGGTCCGTCAGGTCCAGGCCGTACGCGAACTCGAACGTGTCGAGCACCTCGAAACCGGCGAGCAGGTCCGCCCACGCGCCGGTGTCGACGGAGCGGTGCAGCCCTTCGACCTTGGTCGGAACGCGGACGCTGTCGCCCACGTCAGCCGCGATCTCCGCCTCGACCTGCCGGGCGACCCGCCCGTCCGCGACCGTCCGGAGGTGGGCAGCGCGGTCCGCGCCCTGCTCGCGCAGCCGCTCCCGGAGGCGCCAGGAGCGGGTGACGCCGACCTTGAACGTGGCCGGTGCGAAGGCTGCGAGGTAGACGGCGTGTTCCTCGCGGCAGCTCTCCAGGGGCAGGTCACAGTCCCCGGTACAGCGCGCACAGGGCCAGCGGCCGGTGTGGGACGGGCAATAGGGCGCCTCGCTCGCGTCGCAGGGACGGTGCCCCTCCCCGGTGAGCGTCCCCGCACAGCGGCGGTCTCCAAGCGAGTACGCCAGGTCCGTCCCCCGAGTGAGCGGGACCGCCTCGACGTCGCCGTCGGTCGCGACCAGCAGGCTCGCGTAGTCGGCGTCGCCAGCGGCCGTCACGTAGCCGACGATCTGCACACGCGACCGTTGGGGTGGCCGGTCATTAGCCCTGTTGTTCTACGGGCCGACCGGCCCGGGACGGCTCACAGGGCGACCCCGGCGCCGACGACGGCGAGACCGACGACCAGCAACAGCGCCCCGCTGACGAGCCCGCCGTAGTGGATGAACCCCCTGACCGCCTCGTCGCCGTGTCGCAGCCGACGCATCCCGACCCAGGGTCCCGTCCCGCGGAGGAACCACCCCTCGACCTCGACGTCCTCGCCGATGAGTTCGGGCACCCGCCGCAGCGCGAACAGGAAGTTGCCCAGCAGGGGCAGCCAGCTCTCGTATTTGAGGTACATCAGTCCCGTCCGGTCCTGGAACATCAGGTCCTCCGAGAACCGGTAGCCGGCCTGCCCGCGGCCGATGAGTTCGCCGTCGAGTTCGACCGGCCGGCCCCGGACCGGCGAGGCGTAGGGGTCCGCGAGCGCCTCGATCACGGTGGTCGGCTCGCTCGCGCTCCGAGGGTACTTGTAGAGCGCGAGCGCGACCTGCCCGACACCGAAGGCCGCGAGCCAGCCGCCGGCGAGCCAGAACCACGAGAACGCGACCGCCTCCGCGAGCACCGCCCCCAGATAGAACAGGGGGTAGCCGGCCGCGAGCAGCCCCGGCAGGGCGAGCATCCCCACGTCCCTGAAGAAGCCGCGGTACATACGCCCGCGGTCGATGGCAAACCGCGAGAGGATGTCGTCGAAATCGAAGCGCCGGGCGCCGTCCATCCCCGAGAGCGCGCGGACCCGCTTGCCCGTCAGCGGGTGGGTAGAGTTGAGTTCCAGCACCCGCGCCCAGGGGTTCTTGAGGTCGTAGAGAAACGACCGAAGCAGGAGGTCCTCGTCGCCGACGGCCTGGCGGACGTTGTGGTAGACCAGCCCGTCGTCGCGGCTGTTGGCGACGTCCATGATCCCGATGTTGCGGGTGGCCTTGGCGAGCTCCGGGCTGTCCTCGCTGGTGACGATCCCGTAGGCGATCTTCACCAGCGCCGAGGAGAGGGCGTCGGGGTGGGTCTTCTCGCCCGCAAAGCTGTCCGCGGCGTACTCCCGGACGCGGCTGAGGTAGAGGACGATGTACTCCCCGAAGAACCACAGCACGTAGGAGAGGACGGCGACGCCGAAGAGGATGGGCGCGGCGCGGTTGCGACTGTCCCCGGACCCGGTCGCCGAGCCGAAGCGCCAGGCATAGATCGCCACCAGATACAGCACCTGGACCAGCGTGTTGGCGAGCGTCATGATGATGAAGTCGCGGCTGGTGACGTGGCCGAGTTCGTGAGCCACGACGCTTGAGACCTCCTCGTCGTCGAGATACTCGAAACAGCCCTCGGTCAGGACGACCCGGGCGTTGAACCGCGCGGAGCCGTACGTGAAGGCGTTGGGGTTGCGGTCCTGGATCAGCCCGAGCTTGGGCGTGTCGTAGCCGTACTCGGCGGTGACGTCCTCGATGACCCGCGCCGAGGCGGGGCTGCGCTCGCGGAACGCTTCCAAGTCGACCCACTCCATGTCGTAGAGGTACCGGTAGACGAAGTCGTTGATCCGCGGCGAGACGAGCAACATCCCGAAATTGAACAGGACGACAAGCGCGATGGCGATGGGGAGGCTGACGGTCCCGAACGCGAGCATCAGCCCGACGACGACCGCGAAGACAAACGAGGAGAGCAAGCCGAGCGTGAGGACCGTCGCGAGGGCGCGGCGCATACCCCGACTGGCGACGGGACGGACTATAAATATCGCCCCGTTACCGGAGGGTGGACTCCGTGCCGGGCGCGGTTTACAGTTCCGCGAGCAGCTCCCGCGTGGCCCGCCGGACAGCGTCGTCGCTCGACTGGGTTGGCTCCCAGCCCAGTCCGGCCAGTTTCTCGATAGAGAGGCGCATCCGCGGGACGTCGCCGGTCCAGCCGCGGTCGCCGCCCGTGTGCTCGTAGTCGGGGTCGAGGCCCATCTCCTCCGCGACGATGTCGGCGATCCGGTCGACGCTGGTGGTGGTGCGGGTCCCGAGGTTGTAGACGTTCAGGTCGCGGTCGGCGCGGTCGATGACGTGACACATCGCGTCGACGCACTCCTCGATGTGCATGTACGACTTCTCCTGGCGGCCGTCACCGAGGATCGTCAGCTCCTCGGGGTCCTCGCGCAATTTCTCGATGAAATCAGGAATGACGGCCCCGCGCAGCCGCGGGCCCACGATGTTGGCAAACCGGAAGACGTGAGCCCGGATCCCGTGGCTGTGAGCGTACGTCGAGACCAGTGACTCCTCGGCGACCTTCCCGGCGGCGTAGGGGCTGATCGGCTCCAGGGGCGCGTAGTCCTCGGGCGTGGGTCGGGGGGCCTCGCCGTAGACCGTCGAGGAGGAGGTGAAGGCGAGTTCGTCGACGCCGACCTCGTCCATCCGCTCGAGGACGTTGTAGGTCATGGCGGTGTTGTCCTCGAACTGCGCCCGGGGCCGGTCGGTGTCGACGGCCTTCGAGGCCGCGAAGTGGAAGACGGCGTCCACGTCGGAGGTGAGCACGTCCGCCACCACGTCGGGGTCGGTGCAGTCGCCCTCGACGAATTCCGCGGCGTCGGGAGCCCAGTCGGCGTCGCCGTTCGAGCAGTCGTCGACGACCACGACGTCGTTGTCCGCGACGAGTCGGTCGGCGAGGTGGCTGCCGACGAAGCCCGCCCCGCCGGTGACGAGCACGCGCGAGCCCGTGAGGTCCATATCTCGGAGTCCACAGGCAGGTCAATGTGTGTTGCGGTTGGGTGGCCGAGCGGGCGTGACGGGCGGACTCAGGTGATGTCGGCCCGCCGGAAGAGCGCGACGGCGAGCGCGACGCCGCCGACCGCGGCGCCCAGCAGTATCACCGCGCCGGCGGGGTCGTACGCCCCGCGCAGGAGGACCCCCGTTGGGTCGAAGTACCGGGTCGGGCTGACGGCCCCGAGCCAGCCGACGTCGCCGACCGAGGCGAGCGACTCGACGAGAAAGAGCCCGAAGACGAGGCCGAGCGCCCCGCGGCTGGCCGTGCTCTCCCGCGAGACGAGCACGGACAGGAGGAGGCCGAGCGCCGCCGTCGTGAGGAAGTAGGGCACCGAGAGGAGGTGGACCGCGAGGACCCGTTCGACCGGCACGGGCTCGCCGACGACGGCGATGGCTGGCAACACCACGAGCGGGGTGACGACGTTGACGGCGACCATCGTCGGGACCAGCGAGAGGTACCGTTCGATGACGAGCCGGGCTCGCGAGAGCGGCGTCGCCAGCCAGAGGTCGATCCCCCGGTCCTCGACGTCGCCGGCGACCAGCGAGCCCGCGCGGTAACCGAAGTAGACCCCGAGCAGGATGACCCACCCGAACTGGTAGAGCTCCGTCGCGAGAAACCCCTCGATGGTGCCGAAGGAGTCGATGCCGAAGGCCTCCCGGAAGGCCGGCGGGAGGTTCGCGATGTACTCCTCCAGGGCTGCACTCGACGTTCGCACCGAGGGGAAGAAGGCGACCATGAGCAGTCCGAGCAACGCCACGAGCACGGAGAGGACGACCGTCCCCCGCACCCGCCGGCTGGCCTCGTAGCGAGTGACCTCAAACATCGTCGCCCCCCTTCGTGTCGGTCTCCCGAGGGTCGGTCTCTGCGGTGTCGATCCCCTGAGCGCCGGTTCCCGTGGTGTCGGCTCCCGGGTCGGCGGAACCCCGCGGCCCGCTTCCGGTCTCGTCGGACTCCGCCCCCTCGCTCTCGTCGTAGAACCGCATGAACACCTCCTCCAGGGGCGCCTCCTCGATCTCCAGGTCGAGCACGGAGAACTCCGAGAGGCGGTCGACCAGCCTGTCGTACTGTCCGGTGAACACGAAGCGGACGCCGTCGTCGACGGTCAGGTCGTGGACGCCCGGGAGGTCGAAATCGCCGCGGTCGACCGCTCCCTCGACCCGGACGGAGACGAGCCGCCCGCTCCGGTCGAGCAGGTCCTCGACGTCGGCGAGCTCGACCAGCCGCCCGTCGCGGATGATCCCCACCCGGTCACAGACCCGCCGGACCTCGCTGAGGACGTGCGAGGAGAAAAAGACCGTCGTCCCGCGGTCGGTCTCCCGCTCGATGAAGTCGTTGAAGCTGGCCTGCCTGAGCGGGTCCAGCCCGGAGGTGGGCTCGTCCATGACCGCCAGGTCGGGGTCGTGCATGAACGCCTGGACGATGCCGAGCATCTGCCGGTTCCCGCGGGAGTACTCCCCGATGGGGCGGTCCAGCGGCGGGTCGAACATATCCAGTAGCTCCCCGCGCCGGCTGTCGCCTTTGAGTTCGGCCTGGAGGTCGAGAAACCGCCGGCCGGTGACGTCGCCGTCGAAGGCGGGGTCGCCGGGCAAATACCCGATCCGTTCCTTGGCAGCGAGCAGTTCGGACTCCTCGCGGATGTCGTGGCCGAGCACCTCTGCCGTGCCGGCCGTCGGCGACATGAACCCCAGAAGCGTCCGGATCAGCGTCGTCTTGCCGGCGCCGTTCGGGCCGAGAAACCCGAAGACCTCTCCGGCGTCGACGCTGAAGGAGACGTCCTCGACCCCGCGGACGTCGCCGTAGTAACGCGTCAGGTCGGAGACCGTTATCGCGACCATCGCCGAATCCTCGCGGCGGGCCGGGATAAAACCGGGTGGCAAGACGGTCGGTCCGGCAGCGACCGAAAACCGTTTGCCGCGTGTCACGAATGGGACGCATGCGCGTCGTCGTCAACGCGGCCGCGAGCGTCGACGGGAAGCTCTCCACCCGCGAGCGCGAGCAGATCGAGATCAGCGGCCCCGCCGATTTCCACCGGGTCGACCGCCTGCGCGCCGAGAGCGACGCCGTCATGGTGGGCGTCGGGACCGTCGTCGCCGACGACCCCTCGCTGACCGTCAAGGACGCCGACCTGCGGGCGGAGCGCCACGAGCGGGGCGAGCCGCCGAACCCCGCTCGCGTCGTCGCGGACTCGCAGGTCCGGACGCCGATGGACGCCGCCGTGCTGGACGACGAAGCCGAGACCTACCTCCTCGTGAGCGAGGCCGCACCCGCCGACTTCGTCGACGCCATGGAGAGCGCCGGCGCGACCGTCCTCGTCGCCGGCCAGGACCGGGTTGACCTGTCGGTGGCCGTCGCCCGGCTGGCTGCGGAGGGGTTCGACCAGCTCATGGTCGAGGGCGGGGGCGAACTCATCTTCTCGCTGTTCGAGGCGGGGCTGGTCGACGAGCTCTCCGTGTTCGTCGGCTCGACCGTGATCGGGGGTCGGGAGGCGCCGACCCTCGCCGACGGCGAGGGGTTCGTCGGCGACTTCCCGGACCTGGAGCTCCAGTCGGTCGAGCGGCTGGACGAAGGGGTCGTCCTCTCCTACGACGTGCGCGGGACTCCCTGACCGGACAGGGCGTCGCTCACCGCGTCAGTGGTCGTGGCCGGTCATCTCCGCGTAGGACTGGCCAAAGCGCTCCTCGAAGAGGTCCATCGTCGTCTGCTCGGCCTCCTCCAGTTGCGGGTCCACGTCGCCACGGCTGTGGTGGACGATACCGTGGGCCTGCTGGGCAAGCGCGAGCATCGCCATGTCCCCGACTACCTCCGTCGTTCCCTCGCCGTCCTCGGCCAGCAGCCGGACCAGCGCCGTCGGTACAGTCAGTTCGTCGCTCTCGCCGTCTGCCTCCAGTCGGACCGTCGTCGTGTCGGCCATGCCTTCCGTTGTGGGGCCGCGGGTAAACCCTCTTGGGAGTCTGGCGGAAGCCGCCGCCCGGGGCCAACGAATAAGAGTCCTCCCGTCCACGCTTCGGTCGATGAGCACCGACATCCACGACGTGGACGCCGAGACGTACCGGGAGGTCGCGGGCGACGGCCTCACACTGCTGTGGTTCTGGGCGGAGTGGAGCGAGCCGTGCGAGGCGATGGAGCCCGCGGTCGCGGACGCCGCCGCCGAGCACCCCGAACTGTTCGTCGCCCGCGTGGACGCCGAGGACCACGGCGACCTGCTGGCGGAGTTCGGCACCGACTCCGTCCCCACGACGGTCCTGCTGGAGGACGGCGAACCGGTCCGGGTCTTCGAGGGTGGGCTCCCCTCGCTCGAACTGGAGCGGGAACTGCTGGAGCGGACGCCCGCCTGACCGGTTCCCGTCCACCCAGTCGTCGTCCGCCCCACTCAGTCGTCACTCACTCAGTCGTCCGCTCCGCTCAGTCGTCACTCGCTCAGTCGTCGCCCTCGGCGGCCGCCTGGCCGGCCGCGGCCTCGGTCGCGGCGCGGTCCTCGAGGTAGTCGTCGGCGTCGATCGCGGCCTTGCAGCCCATGCCGCCCGCAGTAATGGCCTGCTGGTAGTGGTGGTCCACGACGTCGCCCGCCCCGAAGATGCCCTCGACGGCCGTCTTCGTCTGGCCGCCGCCCTCGCCGCCGCGGGTCTCGACGTACCCCGCCTCGTCCATCTCGACGCCGGTCCCCTCCAGATAGTCGGTGTTCGGGGTGTGGCCGATGGCGTAGAAGACGGCGCCGACGTCCATCTCGAAGGTCTCCGTCCCGGGGGCCTCCAGATTGTCCTTGGGGTAGCCGGTCTCGTTTCGTGCGAGGGTGACGGAGTCGACTCCCTCCTCCTGGCTGCCGTGGATCTCGAGCAGTTCGGTGTTGCGCATGACCTCGATGTCGCCGGCCTCGACGTGCTCCATCACACGGTCGACCCAGTAGTCCTCCGCCCGGAAGTTCTCGCGGCGGTGGGCGATGTAGACGGTGTCGGCGAACTTCGTGAGGAAGGAGGCCTCCTCCATGGCTGCGTCGCCGCCGCCGACGACGAGCATGTCTTCCCCGCGGAAGAAGGCCCCGTCACAGGTCGCACACGTCGAGAGGCCAAAGCCCATCAGGGCGTCCTCGCCGGGGACCCCGAGCGTGCGGGCGCTGGCCCCCGACGCGGCGATGAGCGCGTCGGCGGTGTAGACGTCGCCGTTTTTCAGTTCGACCCGGAACGGCCGGCTGGAGTCGTCGACGTCGGCGACGATGCCGTTTTCCAGCTCCGCACCGAACCGCTCGGCCTGCTGTTCCATCCGCTGGACGAGCTCGGGGCCGCCGACCCCCTCGGGGAAGCCGGGGTAGTTCGCGACGTCGGTCGTGAGCGTCAGTTGCCCGCCGGGCTCGTCGCCTTTCAGCACGAGCGGGTCGTTGTTCGACCGGGCGGCGTAGATGGCGGCAGTCAGTCCAGCGATGCCGGAGCCGGCGATGACCAGCCGGCGGTGCTCGACGGGCTCGTCTGTCATACTGTCCCGTTGGCCCCGGCGTCGTTTGTAGATTGCGCCCTCGTCCGCGGGCGGCACCGAAACTGCTTCCGGGCACCCCGCCGAACGGCCGGCATGGCCGACATCGTCGAGAAAACGGAGCGCTACGAGGACCTGCTCGCGGAGGCGCTTGCGGCCGCGGAGACGGCCGTCCCCGCCGACACGCCGCTCGGGGAGGCCGCTCGGGAGTGCGAGGAGATGGCCCGGTCGTACTTGGAGGACGGCCGCCACTTCCGCGAGGACGAGGACCTGGTCAACGCCCTCGCCGCGTTCTCCTACGGACACGCGTGGCTGGACGCGGGCGCCCGCATCGGGCTGTTCGACGTTCCCGAGGACGGACACCTCTTTACCGTCTGACCGGACCGCCGGCTCAACGGAAAACGGATGGCAAGTTCTCGGGACGAATTTGGGTCTCAGTCGGGAAAGTGGTTATAATCCAACACGACGACCGCTTGGATGGTGTTTCACCGATGAACCGCAGTTCACGACGCGACGTACTCAAGGGGATCGGCGTAGGAACGGCTGCACTCGTCGGCGGCGCAGGCATCGCCAGCGCGAGGCCTCCGAGCGAGGGCGATACTATCGTCGACGTTGCCGTCGCAGCCGACGGGTTCGATGTCTTGGTGGCAGCCGTCCAGGAGGCAGGCCTGGTCAGCGCGCTTTCCGGAAACCGTCAATTGACAGTCTTCGCGCCGACGGACGAAGCCTTCGGAGCGCTGGATGTCACCGCCGATGATATCGGTGACGTCGACTTCGAAGAGGCGGTCGGGTCGTCACTGGTTGAGATCCTCACTTACCACGTTACCCCCGGCCGCCGGAAGGCTGCCTCGGTCGTCAACGCCAACCAGGTGCCGACGCTGAACGGCGCGAAGATCGAGGCGAACGGGACCGACCTCAACGGCGACCAGGCTGATATCGTCGCTACCGACATTGAGGCCTCAAACGGGATCGTCCACGTCATCGACGGTGTCCTCCTCCCTTAGACAGACGAGGCCAACGACGAAGATAAAGAGGACGACGACTGATTGACTGGTCCGGCTGGTAGGTGCAGGTGGCCAACTTCCGCGACCGGTTCTTCCCGTTTCATTGCCGGCGAAAGCCGGTGCGCTTACATTCGTTGCTTGAGACGTAGGGTGTGATGGAGGGCGTCCTCTGGTACGTGCTGTCCGGGACACGCGGGGGCCCCAACCGCGTGCGGATCCTGCGGGCCCTCTCGGACAGACCCAGAAACGCCAACCAGCTCGCCGAAGACCTCGACCTCGATTACAAGACGGTGCGTCACCACCTAGACGTCCTCGTCGACAACGGGCTGGTGACGAGTACTGGCGACGACTACGGGGCAGTCTACCTGCCCAGCGACCAGGTGGAACACCACTGGGAGACCGTCGAGGAGATCGCCGAGGAGGTAACATAGTATGGTCGAAATTGGGAAAGCCGTTATACGGCAATACGGGAAAGGGAGAGACAGATGGCGTTCTGGATGAACGTCGCCGGGGGCGCCGCGGCGGTCAACGTCGTCGTGCTGCTGGTGCTCGTCGGCGTGTGGGTGCGCAACTACCGGGCGCTCCGGTCGAAGCACGCGCTGGGCCTGGCGGTCTTCGGCGTGCTCTTGCTCGCGGAGAACGGCCTGGCGCTGTACTACTACGTCCTCGACCCGGCGGTCGCCGAACTGCTTCGCAGCGCCGCTCCCGTCGCCGGGCGCGCGATGTCCGCAGTCCAGATTCTGGAGCTTCTGGGCCTGCTCTTTCTGGCCTGGGTCACCTGGGACTGACCGGCTGACAGGGCCGGGTCCGGGCTTCCGGCTCCCGCACACGGGTCGTCGTCCGGGTGGGTACCCGAGCCCAAGTCCGAACAGAATTGGGTGAGAGTCGGGTAACTTTTCGGGAATCTTTCATAATCCGATAGACTCCCGATCCAGTCGATGTCAGACCTCAACCGGAGACAGATGTTGGCAGCACTGGGTGGCGCGGCGGCCGTCAGCCTGGCCGGCTGTGCCGGCGGCGACGACGGTGGCGACGGGACCGACACCGAAACGGAAAGTGGCGGCATGGGGACGATGACAGAGTCGGGCGGCGGGATGGAGACGGAAGACGACGCGGGGACCGAGACGCCGTCCGGCACAGCGCGGGTCCGCGCCGCACACATGTCCCCGGACGCGCCGAACGTCGATATTTACGTCGACGGAAACGCCGCTCTGGAGGACGTCCCGTTCCGGGCGGTCAGCGACTACCTGGAGGTGCCCGCCGGCCCCCACCAGTTCACGATAACCGAGGCCGGCAACCAGGACAACGCCGTCTTCGACCAGGAGGTGCCTCTCGAGGCAGAGGACTACACGCTCGTCGCGGCGGGCGAGCTGACGAGCGAGGACACCGACTTCCAGGTGCTCCCGCTGGTCGACGACAACTCCGACCCCGGCGGGAACCAGGCCCGTCTGCGGGCCGTCCACGTCTCCCCCGACGCCGGCGCCGTCGACGTGACGGTCAGCGCCGGTGCGGTCCTGTTCGACGGTGTCGGGTTCACCGACGCCGGCTACGTCTCCGTGGAGGCCAACGACTACACCGCCCAGATCCGCCCGGACACGATGGAAAACGACGGGGAGGTCGTCTACGACGCGGACGTCTCGCTGAACGGCGGGACCGTCTACACCGCCTTCGCCTCTGGCTACCTCTCGCCCGACGACGAGCCGGCAGACGAGGGCTTCGAACTCACCGTCGTTCAGGACGCGAGCACCTGACCCCGCGACTCCCTTCTCCCCGGAGGGAACGGGGATGGTTACCACGCGACACCAAAAGATTTATAAGGTTTTCGGACTAACTAACAGTCAACGAGCCTGGGAGGCGGTATTTATTCCTTGCTTCCCCAGCGCGTCGGAGAGTCAATCATGAGCGAATCACCACCCAGCATACGGACGTCCGAGCGAACAGAGAGCGAGCGAACAGACGAGCGGGAGGAGTCGGAGGAGCTGGTCTGCCCGGAGTGTGGCGGCTCGCTCATCAGCGACGCGGAGCACGGGGAGACGGTCTGTGAGGAGTGTGGCCTGGTCGTCGAGGAAGACGAGATCGACCCCGGCCCGGAGTGGCGCGCCTTCGACTCCAGCGAGCGCGACCAGAAGTCCCGCGTCGGTGCGCCGACCACCCAGATGATGCACGACAAGGGGCTGTCCACGAACATCGGCTGGCAGGACAAGGACGCCTACGGGAATGCCCTCTCCAGCCGCCAGCGCGAAAAGATGCAGCGGCTCCGCACCTGGAACGAGCGGTTCCGCACGCGGGACTCGAAAGAACGGAACCTCAAGCAGGCACTCGGCGAGATCGACCGGATGGCCTCCGCGCTCGGCCTCCCCGAGAACGTCCGCGAGACCGCCTCGGTCATCTACCGTCGGGCCCTGGACGAAAACCTCCTGCCCGGCCGCTCCATCGAGGGCGTCTCCACGGCGGCGCTGTACGCGGCCGCCCGCCAGGCCGGCACCCCCCGCTCGCTCGACGAGATCGCCACTGTCTCCCGCGTCGAGAAGATGGAGCTGACCCGGACCTACCGCTACATCATCCGGGAGCTGAACCTGGAGATCCAGCCCGCGGACCCGAAGAGCTACGTCCCCCGCTTCGCCTCGGACCTGGACCTTTCGGAGGAGTCCGAGCGCCGCGCCCGCCAGCTACTCGACGCCGCCAAGGAGCAGGGCGTGATCAGCGGCAAGTCACCAGTCGGGCTCGCGGCCGCCGCGGTGTATGCCGCCTCGCTTCTCACCAACGAGAAGGTCACCCAGAGCGAGGTCTCGGAGGTCGCCGATATCTCCGAGGTCACCATCCGCAACCGGTACAAGGAGCTGCTGGACGCCGAGAGCGGCGTCCCGGCCTGAGGGGCGGACGCTGTAACGGGTCCGGGGCCGAGCCGTGATACTCCGGCACAACCTTTTTCCACCGTTCGCGCGTGTGAGTGTCACGCATGGAGGAAGCCTACGTTCGGTTGCTCTGTCCGGCGTGTCGCAAGGAGTGGGAGTCGGACCCGTCGGCGCTCCCGCCGGCCGAAGACGGCTTCGACTGCCCGGACTGTTCCGAGCACCGTCCGCTCTCGGAGTTTCTGCGGACGGAACACGACCTGCGGACGCTCCAGGAGCTGCGGTAGCCGGGGCTCGCCGACGTCCGACGGCTAGCCGCTGGTCGCCGACCGGGCCCCGCAGGCCTCACACCGGAGAACGACCGCCCCCTGCTCGCGGTCGAGCTGCGTGTCCGGCAGTCCACACTCCGGGCAGAGAACGTACTCCTCGGCGTAGGCCTCGATGGCCTCCCGGATCCGGCGCTGGTCGAACTCGCCGGTGAGCCGGGCGCGCTCGCTCTCGTCGATGTGGCCGCTCGTCCCGAGTTCGTCCTGGAGGAACTTGAAGACGTGTTCGGGCTCGCGCCCGAAGTCCCCACAGACCGTCCGGAAGTTCTCGAAGACGGTGACGTTCCCCTCCTGTCGCACCTCCGGGTCCGGCACCTCGAACCGGTCGCCGCTGCCCTCGATCTCCGGCGTCTCCTCGATCCCGCGCTCGAGCATCTCGTCGTAGTCCATATCGGGTCAAAACGGAGGGCAAAAAATAAGCCTGACTACGTCGGCTCGCGGCCGGTCAGGCGGTTTGCCGGTCGCCGTCGTCCTCGTGGCTCACCACCTCGGCAGGGACGCCGGCGACGGTCGCGCCCGGCGGGACGTCCTCCGTGACGAGGGAGTTCGCCGCCACACGCGCCCCCTCGCCGACGCGCACGCCCGGGAGGACGATGGCGCCCGCGCCGACCATCGCGCCCTCGCCGACGACCACCGTCCCCGTCCGGTACTCGTCGACCAGGAACTCGTGACAGAGCAGCGTCGCGTCGTAGCCGATGACGGCGTCGTCCTCGACGGTGATGAGGTCCGGCCAGAAGACGTCCGGCGTCGACTCCAGCCCCCAGGCGACCCGCTCCCCGACGGTGACGCCGAGCCGGCGCAGCAGCCACCGCTTGAGCCGGAGGCTCGGCGAGACCCGACAGACGAGGATGACCGCGTAGTTGACCATCACCCGGAGTGGGTTCCGGTGGCGGTACCAGCCCCGAAGGGAGTTGCCCGCTCCGGGGGTAGCGTGTGCCGTCACCCGCTCGTGGCGGTCGGATTCACCGGCACCAGTCTCCGGACCGGAACGGGCGCCATCGCGGTCGTGCTGGCCGCCGTCGTCCGGCTCGCTGTCGGCCCCGGGCCCGCCCTCGTCCCCGCGCGTGGCGTCGCTCACGGGCGCCCGTTGTGTCCCCGAGCTAAAGAAACCGCCCAGTCTCCGGCGACAGGCCGCGACCCTCCGTCAGTGACTGCGGGAGGCGAAACCGCTTTGCGTCGGCCGCCGTTGCGGTGAATCATATGCCGCGGGTCTGTCTGCTCGGTGCGACCGACGTCACCCTCCGGTACGAGCTGCTGTCCCGCGAGACAGCCCGCGAGGCGCTGGCGACCTACGACCTCTCGGAGCCCTACGCCAACACGGTCGCCGTCGAGACGGTCAGTCTGGGTGCCGCGGTGGCGCTGTGTAACGACCTGAACTGGTATCTCGTCCGGTTCGCCCGCGACGCGCTGGTCGAGGACCGCTCGGTCAGCGAGACGGAGTGGCTCTCCCGGGAACTGGCGACGGCCATCCGCGACGACGAGGTCGACGCCGAAGGGACGGGGCGGTATCTCCGGGTCTACGGCGTCCGGGAGCGAGAGGAGGGGGCGCCGGAGCTTCTGGACCCGATGTACGTCGCACGGACCGGCGAGACCGTCCCGGAGTACGACCTCCACGAGGTCGAGGACACGCTGCGGGTCCGTGTGACCGAAGCCGAGTTCGAGGCCTGAAGCGGCCGGGACGGCCCTCAGTCGTCGAACAGCCCCGTCGAGAGGTACCGCTCGCCGGAGTCCCAGTAGACGGTCACCACGAGCGGGCCGTCCTCGCCGCCGACCCCCGCCTCGCGCAGACGCTTTGCGACCCGTTTGGCGGCGAGATTCGACGCTCCGGAGGACTGCCCGACCAGCACCCCTTCCTCGCGGGCGAGCCGGCGACACTCCTCCTCGGCTGCCGCCAGGTTGACGGTCTCCACGTCGTCGAGCAGGTCCACGTCGAGGTTCTCGCTGACAAAGCCCGGCCCCATCCCCTGGAAGTCGTCCGCACCGGGCTCGTCGCCCGAGAGGACCGCGTTCTCCTCGGGCTCGACGGCCACGACCTCGATGTCCGGGTACTCCTCGCGGAGCCGGCGGCCGATGCCGGTGACCGTTCCCCCGGTGCCGACGCCGGCGACCAGGGCGTCGACGGTCCGGTCGCCCACCTGCTCGAGTATCTCCGGGCCCGTCGTCTCGTAGTGGGAGTCGGGGTTGGCGGGGTTCTCGAACTGGCGCATCTGGACGTACCCCTCCTGGGCGTCGAGTTCGTCCGCGCGCTCCCGGCAGTCGCTGATGTCGCCGTCGACGAGTTCGAGGTCGGCACCGTAGGCGTCCATGATCTGGCGGCGCTCGGGGGACTTCGAGGAGGGCATGATGATCGTCACGTCGTAGCCCTTCGCGGCGCCCACCATCGCCAGGCCGATGCCGGTGTTGCCGCTGGTCGGTTCGACGATCGTGTCGCCGGGAGTCAGGTCGCCGGCCTCCTCGGCCGCGGCCACCATTGCGCGGGCAGGCCGGTCCTTCGCGGACCCGCCGGGGTTGAACGACTCCACCTTCGCCGCGACGGTCGTTCCCGGGGGGCCGTCGACCCGGACCAGCGGCGAGCCGATGGCGTCGATGATGCTGTCGTGCATTACCCGGGCCTTGGCGGGCCCCCCGTTAAACCCTCCCGCCGACGGCACGGCCTGCCGGCGGCGGTAGCGGCGGGCTGGGGGAATCTTCAGCCGCGGTACGCCCGCGAACAGTATCGTCCGCCAGTCTGTGTCGGGACTCCCTCTCGATAAGACCTAATAGCTTCTAATACAAACGAATACTCAAGATGCCCATCTCGAAAGACGAGTTTCTGTCTATCGACGAGGACGGGCCGTCGCTCCCCGACCTCGCGCCGGACACCACCCAGGGTGCGGTGTATCGCTTCCTCCTCGAGCACGCCGACCAGGCATTTCGGCAGCGGGAGGTCGTCGACGCCGTCGACGTGCCCGAGGGAAGCCTCGGCCCGACGCTGAAACGTCTCGAGGAACACGGCCTCGTCGAGCACCGCGACCGGTTCTGGACGATCGCCGACGCCGAGCACGCGGTCGCGTCGGCAGGGATGCACGCCGCCGCTGCGGCTGACGACATCGACGGTGGGTTCTCCGACGACGATGTCGAGGCCTGGATGGAGACCGCCGTCGACCCCATCGAGTCACCGACCGAGCAGGACGACGAGGAGTCGTGATCCCGGATGGCTGACCGTGGTACTGTCGTCTGGGCTCCCGATCCGTTCAAAACGGACGGCGGGAACCCCCGCCCGTGGCTGGTCGTTTCCGGCGAGCGGATGCCCTATCCCGACGAGGAATCGATCGCCGTCGCGTTCACGACGCAGCCCCACCACGCGGGCAGCCTCGCCGTGCCGAGCGAGGCGTGGGTCCGTGGCGAACCAGGTCAGCAGAGCTACGTATTGCCCTGGACGGTCGCCACGCTGAAAGACAACCTCCACGTCGTCGGCCGACAAGGCTCGGTCACCGACGAGTTCACCGAACAGGTTACGACGGCCACGATCTCGTACTTGGACAGAGAGGCTGCTGACCCCGCATGATCGACGATGCAACCGGCCAGGAATCCTCAGAACGGCTGCTGCGAATCTCCCTCGAACGCTATCTCCAGAACAAGGGCAAGGATCGCGGCGGCGAACGCGGCAACGACGACTGGACCGGGATCGTCCCCGAGAACGCCGCTCGCAGCACGGGGGCAAGAGTTATTCCCGGACGCGGCCTCGCACCACACGAACCGGATGCCGGACGGACCTGTTTCCACCAGTAGACGGCGAGTGCTCACAGTCGGTGCGGGACTTGCGGCAGTTCTCGCCGGGTGTGGCAGGGCTGGAGACACGGACACGCCCGCGGCGGCGACAGCGCCGCCGGCCGAGTCGTCCCCCGTCTACATGCTGACCGACTACGACTCCGTCGGCTGGGACGCCCTGTGGACCACGGATCTGGGGCCCACCTTCGAAGAGCAAACCGAGGTGGAGGTCGACGTCAGACCGACCACGTCCACCCGGTGCTCGGCAACGAGCTGACCAGCGACTCGCCGCCCGACGTCTACACCGCAACTGCCGACGGGGCTGCCCGGCTCTCGGCCGGCGGGTTCGCCCGGCCGACGACCGCCACAGTCGAGCGAGCGGTGGCCACAAACGGCGGGCTCGTCGTCGACCCGTACAGCAGTGGCGGCGCTCCTGTCGAGGTCCCTCACGGCTACCGGGCCGACACGTTCACCTACCGCGCCGATATCTACGAGCGCCTCGGCCTGTCCGCGCCCGCGTCGTTTCAGGAGGTACTCGACAACGCCCGGGTCATCGATGACGCCGACACACCGGCGCGGGGGTACGGACTCCCGGTCGGCGGGGACGAGAGCCGGAGGGAATTTCAGGCGTATCTGGCGCGGATGGGGGTGTCGCCGGTCGGCCTCCGCTGGCAGGACCCGGACACGCGCGACGGGCTGGAGGTCCACTTCCCCGAGGATGAGGTGACGGCACTGCTGGAGTTTTTCGTCGACCTCTCTAAGTGTGCCGTCGACCCGACGACCCTCGATACGGACTCACCCCGGCCGCCGTGGTTCGAGAGTCGGCTCGCCCAGCGGCGGGGGTACAACAACGCGGTCGCCGGGGCCGAAGCGGCGGACCTGGTCGAGACGGGCGATCCCCAGCGCGAGCGGGTGGTCCAGAACACTGCCACCGCTCCGCTCCCGTACTGGGAGGCCGGGGGCGTCGACAGACGGGACTCCTGGGCAGGAACGCTGCGGCTCGACGGGCAGGTCCTCGTCCGGGACGGCCGGAACACCGACGGAGCGCGGGAGTGGCTCGGGTGGCTGTACGCCGACCGCCCGGACCGAACCGCCCAGCTGTACACGGTCGACCCGACGCGGCGACTGCCCGCCTACGAGGGCGTCTACGACGCCGAGCGGTACCGGAGTCACCAGGTCTTCCGGGTGTTTCCACACCTCTACGAGCAGGTGGGGGAGATCCGCGAGACGGTCGTCGGGGACCACTACGGCAACGTCCCGAAGGCGCGGCTCGACGACCCGATAGCACGGGCCGTCGGCGAACACGACTTCTACGGGGAGATGCTCCGGCGTGCCGTGACCGGCGAGGCCACCGTCGAAGCGGCCTACGAGTGGGGTCGAGACCGGCTGGAGCGGGCCCTCGACGACGTCCGCGAGACGTTCCGGTGAGTACATTCCGGACCCGACACGAGGGGGGAGGATTATACGGGATGCCCGCTTACTGACCGGTATGGCTCTGGAGACGATGGAACCGAACCCGGTGTGGGCCTCCGACGCCTACGCCGACACGGTCGACACCCTCGCCGAGCACCGCGGACTGGTCTACAAGGTCTGGGGCGGCGACTGGTGCAAGGACTGCCGGGCGCAGCTGCCGGATTTCGGGGCAGCCCTGAAGGAGGCAGGCATCCCGGAGGAGAACATCAGCCACCACGAGCTCGACGAGGACAAGCAGGGGCCGGGCGTCGAGGAGTACGGTATCGAGTACATCCCGACGGTCGTCGTCGAACACCGCGGCGAGGAGATCGCCCGCTTCGTCGAGGAGGAACCGGTCCCCATCGCGGTCTACCTGGCCCAGCGCATCGAGGACTACTTCGGGTGAATCCGGCGTAGAGAGTTCTCCGAATCCAGCCCCCTCCGAGTCCGGTCCCCGCCAAATCCAGTCCTCTTCAACTCCAGTCTTCCCCGAGTCTCCCCCTCCATCGGGTTCGCGCATGCCTGGGGATGCCTGGACAGACCCCCCCTCCCGCGGAGCACCTGGTTTCGCCCCAAGGTATTTGTAGTTACTCGCATTGTGAGTAACTATGAGCGAGACGCGCTCGGAGCCCGACGACCACCTCGAAGACATCGACGACGGCTGTGGCTGTGTCGAGACCTGGGAGCGGCTGAGCGAACTCCGCGACGAGTGACGCGAGGCGGCAGCCGGACGCGGCTGTGGGGTCAGTCGTCAGTCTCGCCGGCGGCCCAGGCGAGCGCGTCCGCGACGGTCTCTTTCGGCGGCGAGCAGGCGAAGGAGCGACACGCGTAGACGGCAGGCTGGCCGTCCCGTGGCCCGCGGCCGGCCCAGATTGGCGGTGCCTCGGCCAGCTCCAGCGCGTCGAGCCACCCCTGCATCCGCTCGTCGCTGCCCGGCCGCCAGGCCAGCAGGCGAGCCGGGAGATACCGGTCGGCGACAGTTTCGTGCCACTCCGCGGGCGGGTCGTCGGCCGCGAGCGTGAGTTCGAGGTGCCCCTCCGCGAGTGTGTCCGCCGCCAGCGAGAGGCTGGCGTGCTGGAGCGGGTTCGCGTCGATCCGGTCGCCGTGGGTGTTCACGACCGTCCCGGCGACAGTTGCGAAGTCGGCCTCCGCGAAGTGGTCGAGCGCCAACAGTAGTCGCGCGGCGACGCCCGCGCTGGAGGGAGTCGACTGGTCGGAGACCTCCTGCGGGCGGGCGATGAGTTCCTCGCCGCCGGCCTGCGTGAAGTAGAGCGTCCCTGCCTCCTCGTCCCAGAACCGCTCTTCGATGGCCCGCGCCAGTTCGAGCGCGAACGCGAGGTGGTCGACGTCGCCGGTCGCCTGGTACAGGTCGAGCGCCCCCTTCCCGAGGAAGGCGTAGTCCTCGAGGTACCCCTCGACGCGGACCTCGCCGTCCTTGTAACGGCGGTGGAGGTGACGCTCCCGGGAGTCCCAGCAGTGCTCGCGGACGAACCCGAGCGCGTCGGCTGCGGTGTCGGCGTAGTCCCCGTCGAGAACGAGCCCGCCCTCGGCGAGCGCGGAGACGGCGAGCCCGTTCCAGCCCGCGAGCACCTTCTCGTCGCGGGGCGGGCGGGGCCGCGTCTCGCGCGCTTCGCGGACCTGCTCGCGGGCGCGGTTCAGCCGCTCGCGGACCTCTCGCTCGTCGAGGCCGTGCTCGGCGGCCAGTTCTGCGACCGGCGTCGAGACGGTGAGCACCGTGCTGCCCTCGAAGTTGCCGGGCTCGCTCACCCCGTAGCGGTCACAGAACAGGTCGGCGTCGGCCGTGTCGGCGACGGCCTCCCGGACCTGCTCGGGCGTCCAGACGTAGAACTCCCCCTCGACGCGCTCGCCGCTCTCGTCGGCGCTCCGCGCGTCCAGCGTGCTGTAGAAGCCGCCGTCGGGGTGCTGGAGTTCGTCCTCGAGGAACGCGAAGGTCTCCTCGGCGACGGTCGCGTAGCGCTCCTCGCCGGTAGCCTGGTAGCCAGCCAGGAAGGCCCGCGGGAGTTCGGCGTTGTCGTAGAGCATCTTCTCGAAGTGGGGGACGACCCACTCCCGGTCGGTCGTGTAGCGGTGAAACCCGCCGCCGGCGTGGTCGTAGAGGCCGCCGTTGGCCATCGCGTCGAGCGTCTCCGTGGCGACGTCGAGATACTCGTCCTCGCCGGTGCGGTCGTACGCGCGCAGGAGGATGTGGAGCCGACCGGGCTGGGGGAACTTCTGGCCCCGGCCCCAGCCGCCGTGGGTCCGGTCGGCGCCGTTGACGGCGGCCTTCGCCGCCCGGTCGAGGACGCCGTCCTCGGGCGGGCTGGGCTGGTCGGGCACCTCCTCCAGCTCCCCCTCGATGGCGCGGGTCCACTTTGCGGCGCGCTCCTCGATCTCCTCGCGCTCCTCGGGGTCGGCCCAGGCGTCGCGGATGTCCCGCAGCAGCTGCTTGAAGCCGGGCTGGCCGCGCTTTGCCTCCGGCGGGAAGTAGGTCCCCACGTAGAAGGGGTCGCCCTCGGGCGTGAGCCAGACCGACAGCGGCCACCCGCCCTGGCCGGTGACCCGCTGGCAGATCGTCATGTAGATGCTGTCGACGTCGGGGCGCTCCTCGCGGTCGACCTTCACGGGGACGAAACTCTCGTTGAGCAGGTCGGCGGCCTCCTCGTCCTCGAAGCTCTCCTCGGCCATGACGTGACACCAGTGACAGGCGGCGTAGCCGATGGAGAGGAAGATCGGCACGTCCCGTTCTCTGGCGGCCTGTCTTGCCTGTTTGTCCCAGGGCTGCCAGTTGACGGGGTTGTCGGCGTGGGCCTGGAGGTACGGGCTGGCCTCCTCGTCCAGCCGGTTCCGGCTCGTCGGTGTGCTCATAGGTCGAGTAGCGGCGCCCGCCACCTAACCTCTTGGGCGAAGCCGAACGCTTTAGTCGGCGCCTGCCGCCCACTCAGGTATGACTGAGACAGTGCTGCTCGTGGGCGGGGGCGGCCGCGAACACGCCATCGCGCGGGCGGTCGCGGGAACCGAGGACGCGACGCTGTACGCCTGCGCCGGCAACCGCAATCCAGGAATCGCGGAACTCGCCGCCGGATTCGAGACGCTGGAGACGACGAACCCGACGGCCGTCACCGCCTACGCCGGGGAGGTCGGCGCGGACCTCGCCGCCGTCGGCCCGGAGGCGGCCCTTGAGGCGGGCGTCGCCGACGCGCTCGACGACGCGGGCGTCTACACGTTCGGCCCGCGGGAAGAGCAGGCCCGCATCGAGACGGACAAGGGGTTCCAGCGGCGGTTCATGCAGGAACACGATGTCCCCGGCTGCCCCGACTTCGAGGAGTTCCGAGACATGGAGGCCGCCTGCGAGTACATCGACAGCTACGACGGGGACCTCGCCGTCAAGCCAGCGGGCCTCACGGGTGGCAAGGGCGTCCGGGTCATCGGGGACCAGGTCACCGCCGAGGAGGCCAAGGAGTATCTGCGCGAGTCCGACTACGACCGGGTGGTGCTGGAGGAGCGGCTGGTCGGCGAGGAGTTCACCGTCCAGGCCTTCGTCGCCAACGGGGAGGTGCGGGTGACGCCGGCCGTCCAGGACCACAAGCGCGCCTACGAGGGCGACGAGGGCCCCAACACCGGCGGAATGGGTTCCTACAGCGACGCCGCCCTCGAACTCCCCTTCATGGACGAGGACGACTACCTCGAGGCGGTCGACGTCATCCAGGCGACGGTCGACGCCCTGGAGGGGTACAAGGGCGTGCTGTACGGCCAGTTCATGCTCACAGCCGAGGGCGTGAAGGTCGTGGAGTTCAACGCCCGCTTCGGTGACCCGGAGGCGATGAACACGCTGCCCGTACTCGAAACTGACTTCCTCGACGTGCTCGTCGCCGCCCGCGAGGGTGGCTCGCTGCCCCAGCTCTCCTTCGCCCGGCAGGCGACGGTCTGCAAGTACGCCGTCCCGGACGGCTACCCGACCGACCCGCAGGCCGGGGCAAGGGTTGCTATCGACGAGAACAGCGCCGGGGACGCGCTGCTGTTCTACGCCAGCGTCGACGAGCGCGAGGACGGCATCTACACGACCACCTCCCGCTCGTTCGCAGTGGTCGGCGTGGCCGACACCATCACCGAGGCCGAAGAGCAGGCGGAGGCGGCACTCGCCGCCGCCGGCGAGGAGGGGCTGCGGATGCGCCACGACATCGGCAAGCCCGACCTCGTCCAGCGGCGGATCGACCACATGCGGGAACTGCGCGGCGACTGACCGCGAACCTGCGTGGAGTCCGAACACGCGACCGGATCCGCGGATCCAAACGCGGATGTACCCGCTGACATAACCCGACACCGATGAGTCTCTCGGAGGAGGCCCTGGAGCGGCTGGCCGACATCGTCGAGCGCCAGCCCACCAAGAACGCCGAACTCCAGGCGGCCTGGGGGATGGACAGCGGCAGCGAGGTCCACAGCTACCTCGAGGCGGAGCTGAGCGAGTACTACTACCGCAACGACGACTCGCTGATCTGCGCGACGCCCGAGGCGGAGGCGCTGGTCACCGGCGAGGAGCTGGAAGGGCCCCGGACCGTCGACACCGACGCGTTCGGGGCGGCGGTGCTCGACGTCCTCCCCGGCCCCGAGGAGGAACCACAGAGCGTCGTCGCGACGCTGCAGGACCTCCGCGAGACGGGGCGGGACCCGCCGGTCGAGGAGGTGCGGTCCGCGCTGCACACGCTCGCCGACCGGGGGGCGGTCGAGCGCGTGCGGACGACCGTTCCGACCTTCCGGCTGGCGCTCCCGCGCGAGGACCTCGACGTCCGGGAGTGAGCGCCGGCGCGCTCGGCGTCGCCTTCGTTCCGAACGCGGCCAGCCGGACCGGCGGTCACTCCGTGCCCGGCCGCCGGCGCGAGCGCTGGCGTGCCAGGAGCCGCTTGACCCCCGCCCCGGGCCCTCCCTCCACGGGCCAGCCCCCCTGGCGCCAGGCGGGCGGTTCGGGCTCGAACTCCGGGCAGGAGCCCGCACACTCGCCGGCGGTCTGGTGGCACCCTTTCGCCGTGCAGTAGGGCCGGGCCACGTCGGGCGCGGGCCGGAGTTCGAAGTGCCGGCAGTCCGGGCGCATCGAGTCGGCGTAGCTGCGCCACCCCCGCTCGTAGGCCCGCTCGGCGATCTCGAGGCGCTTGCGGGCCTTCCAGTCCGGGTCCGCGTACTCGAAGCGGGCGGCGGAGGCGTCGTGGCTGCCGCCCCCACCGCCGGTCGGGTTCTCGAGGATGCGCGTCCCGGGCTCGCCGGCCGGGAGGCTTCGTGGCCGCCAGACGACGCGTGCGGCGTCGGCGCCGCGCTGACCCGGCGAGACGGTCAGGATCCCCGCCTCGACGGGGATGTCCTCGAGCAGCGCGGGCTCGACGCGCTCGCCGGCCTCGGCGGTCGCGACCCAGACCTCGTCGGCCAGTGCGAGCGCGACGTCGTGGCGGAGCTGGGGCCGCAACGCGCGGGCCGCGGCCGCGTCGAGGTCGGGCTTGTTCTCGACGGCGACGACCCGCTCGACCCAGTCGGGGTAGGACCGGACCCGCCGGACCTCGACCCGGCCGCTGCGTTTGCGGCGTTCCAGTATCCCGCGGCCGGCCGCCCGGTTGACTGCCTCCCGGACGTACCGCCAGGGGTAGCCCGGGTCGGGCAGCGCCTCGCGGTACCAGGCCCACTCGACAGGCGCGTGCCGGACGACGTGCAGCAGGTCGGAGTCGAGACGCCGCCGGCCGAAGGCACGGCGGGCGGCAAGTCCCTCGGGGTCACAGACGAGGACGATAGTGTCCCACCGGCGGCGGCCGGTCCCCAGCTGGCGGGCGACGAGGACCGGCCGGCTGTCGCTCCCTTCGGGGGGCCAGTGGCGCTCGGCCCACGCACAGACCTGCAGTTCGAAGCCGAACTCGCTGTCCACACGGCCCGGTCGGCGGGCCGCCGGCATGAGCGTGTCGCCGCAGGTCGCCGCGACCGGTCCTGTCGCGTGTCGCTTCCTTTTTATTCGCGAGACGGCTCTTTCCCGGTATGACCGAGCAGGACGCGGCCGACGGCGACTCCCCTGGCGACCCCGGTGCCAGCGGGGCCGACGGGAGGGAGGCTGCCGACGGGACGGAGGTCGGGGCCGACGACGCCGGACCGGACGCCGACGTCAGCGGGGAAGCAGGGGATCTCGAGGAGATCGTCGACGGGACCGGCGGGAGCTGGGAAACGCTCGAAGATGTCGCCGGAAGCGTCGAGCCCGACGCCGAACTGGTCGAGCGAGTCGAGGAGCGCGACCCCGAGGACCTGGCCGCCGAGGTCGCCGGGCTCCGGGACGCCGTCTCGGAGCTGGAGGCCCAGCTCGAGGAGCGCGAGGCGCAACTCGAGGACCTCGAGTCCCGGCTCGCGCGGAAGCAGGCGGACTTCCAGAACTACAAGAAACGCCAGGAACAGAAGATGGAGGACGTCCGGGCCCGCGCGACCGAGGACCTCGTGACGCGGCTGCTGGACGTGCGGGACAACCTCGCCCGGGCACTGGAGCAGGACGAGGACGCCGACATCCGCGGCGGGGTCGAGTCCACGCTCCAGCAGTTCGACGAGGAACTCGACCGGGAGGACGTCGCGGTCATCGAGCCCGAACCCGGCGAGGAGACGGACCCGACCCGCCACGAGGTATTGATGCGCGTCGACTCCGACCAGCCCGAGGGGACCATCGAGGACCTCCACCGCCCCGGTTACGAGATGGGCGGGAAGGTACTCCGGCCTGCCCAGGTCACCGTCAGCGACGGATAACCGGAGCCCATGGAGCCCCGATGGCCGGCGGTAACCGCCGCCGGTGAGCGGTCGATTTGCGGTCGATTTATACGGTCGGGTCGACGGAACCGAGCCCGGATCGAAAAATCGGGGACGGCGCCCGGAGTCGGACGAACCGCTGACGGGCCGTTCTAGCAACTTTTAACCGCCACAACCGGGTACATGTGAGCAAGATGGCGAGCAACAAGATTCTCGGGATCGACCTCGGGACCACGAACAGCGCGTTCGCGGTCATGGAGGGCGGTGACCCGGAGATCATCGTCAACAGCGAGGGCGAGCGCACGACCCCCTCGGTGGTGGCCTTCGACGACGGCGAACAGCTCGTAGGCAAGCCCGCGAAGAACCAGGCCGTCCAGAACCCCGACAACACCGTCGAGTCCATCAAGCGACACATGGGCGAGGACGGCTACACCGTCGAGATCGAGGGCGAGGAGTACACCCCCGAGCAGGTCTCGGCGATGATCCTCCAGAAGATCAAACGCGACGCCGAGGAGTATCTCGGCGACGACGTCGAGAAGGCCGTCATCACGGTCCCCGCGTACTTCTCGGACCGCCAGCGCCAGGCGACCAAGGACGCCGGCGAGATCGCCGGCTTCGAGGTCGAGCGGATCATCAACGAGCCCACTGCGGCCGCGATGGCCTACGGGCTCGACGACGAGTCCGACCAGACCGTCCTCGTCTACGACCTCGGCGGGGGGACCTTCGACGTCTCCATTCTCGACCTCGGCGGCGGCGTCTACGAGGTCGTCGCCACCAACGGCGACAACGGCCTCGGCGGCGACGACTGGGACCACGCCATCATCGACTACCTCGCGGAGGACTTCTACGACGAGCACGGCATCGACCTCCGGGAGGACCGTCAGGCCCTCCAGCGGCTGACCGAGGCCGCCGAGGAGGCGAAAATCGAGCTCTCGAACCGCAAGGAGACCACCATCACCCTCCCGTTCATCGCCGCCGACGACGACGGCCCGAAGGACCTGGAGGTCTCGCTGACCCGCGCGAAGTTCGAGTCGCTGACCGGGGACCTCGTCGAGCGGACGGTCGGCCCGACCGAGCAGGCGCTTTCCGACGCCGGCTACGACAAGGGCGACATCGACGAGGTCATCCTCGTCGGCGGGTCGACCCGGATGCCGATGATCCAAGAGCGCGTCGAGGACCTGACCGGCCAGGAGCCGAAGAAGAACGTCAACCCCGACGAGGCGGTCGCGCTCGGCGCGGCCATCCAGGGTGGCGTCCTCTCCGGCGACGTCGACGACATCGTCCTCGTGGACGTCACGCCGCTGTCGCTGGGCGTGGAGGTCAAGGGTGGGCTCTTCGAGCGGCTGATCGAGAAGAACACGACCATTCCCACGGAGGAGTCGAAGATCTTCACCACCGCCCAGGACAACCAGACCCAGGTCCAGATCCGCGTCTTCCAGGGCGAACGCGAGATCGCAGAGGAGAACGAACTCCTCGGGGAGTTCGCGCTGACCGGCATCCCGCCGGCGCCCGCGGGCACCCCCCAGATCGAGGTCAGCTTCTCGCTGGACGAGAACGGCATCGTCAACGTCACCGCCGAGGACAAGGGGTCGGGCAACGAGGAGAACATCACTATCGAGGGCGGCGCCGGCCTCTCGGACGAGCAGATCGAGCAGATGCAGGAGGAGGCCGAGCAACACGCCGAGGAGGACGAGCGCCGCCGCGAGCGCATCGAGGCCCGCAACGAGGCCGAGTCGACCATCCAGCGCGCCGAGACCCTGCTCGAGGAGAACGAGGAGGCCGTCGACGACGACCTCGAGGCCGACATCCGCGACGCCATCGAGGAGGTCGAGGAGGTCCTCGAGGACGAGGACGCCGACAAGGAGCGCATCGAGTCCGCCACCGAGTATCTCGCCGAGGAACTCCAGGAGATCGGCAAGCAAATGTACCAGGAGCAGGCCGCCGGGGCCGCGGGCGGTGCGGGTGCCGGCGGGGCGGGTGCCGCCGGCGCCGGACCTGGTGCGGGTGCCGGTCCCGGTGCTGGAACCGGGCCGGGCGCAGGTGCAGCCGGCGCGGGCGCCGGGCCGGCGGGTGACGGCGAGGAGTACGTCGACGCCGACTTCGAGGACATCGACGACGAGGACGAAGACGAAGAGGAGTCGTCCGCCTGAGCCCGTCGGGCATCGTCCGAGGGCGTCGGCGAGGACGACGAAACGAGGAGGTGTCGGACCCCAGTGGCCAGTGATCGAGGTGGCGCCATCGTCACCCCCCGGCCAGGCTGGCGGTCCGGGCCGTCTTTCGCCAGCCTAGCCCCGTTTTTCACCGGCCCGGACCCCGTGTTCCCCAGTTCCTGCGCAGGAATCGGGTGCTCTGGCCCCGTCTCTCACCCGGGCGCGTGTGACTCATCGACCTCGCTGGGGAGAATCGGCTCGACCAAACGGTTAACGCGTGTGAGCGGTTATGTAAGGCATGGCAACAGGATCTGAGACGGCGGACGACGCGGCAGGCGAGGGACACGCCATCGTCACGCGGAATCCGGCGACGCTCGAGGTCAACGACGAGATCCCGGAAGCGGACGCAGAGACGGTCGAGGCGGCCGTCGCCGACGCCGCCGCGGCACAGTCTGCGTGGGAACGGAGAGACATCGAAGAGCGACTCGCCGTCCTGGAGCAGTTCCGCGACCTCCTGCTGGAGCGCAAGACGGAGGTGGCGGAGACGGCCACTGCCGAGGTCGGCAAACCGGCCGGGGAGGCAGTCGGAACCGAGGTCGCGCCAGCGCTCAACGCCGTGCAGTTCCTCTCGGAGCAGGGAGCCGGCCTTCTCGAAGAGGAGGTCCAGCTGGGGGCGCTGGAGTCGGTCGGCGACAGCACGGTCTACCGGGAGCCCGTGGGAGTGGTCGGGATGATCACGCCCTGGAACTACCCCTTCGGGATCCCCGCCTCGGAGGTCGTACCGACGCTGTTTGCCGGTAATGCTGTCGTGCTCAAGCCTGCCGAGGAGACGACGCTGACGGCGTTCCTGCTCCGAGACCTGCTCGAGGAGGCAGGGTTGCCGGCGGACCTCCTGCAGGTGGTTCCGGGCCGCGGCGAGGTGACGGGTCAGGCTCTCGCCGAGTCCGGCGTGGACCACCTCTCATTCACCGGGAGCACCGAGGTCGGCAATCACCTCCGGGAGGTCACCGCGGGGACCGACACGACAGTCTGCCTGGAGTGTGGCGGCAGCGACCCGGCCATCGTCATGCCCGACGCGGACCTCGACCTGGCGGCGGACGGCATCCTCTGGGCCCGCTTCGCGAACGCGGGGCAGTCCTGTGCGGCCGTCAAGCGCGTGTACGCCCACGGGGCCATCGAGCCCCGCCTCAGGCGGATGCTCGTCGAGCGCGTCGAGAGCCTCCGCGTCGGCGCAAGCGGGGATGAGGGCGTCGTCGAGGTGGGGCCGCTGATCAGCGCCGAGGCCGTCGAGAAGCTCCACTCCCAGGTCGAGCGCTCCGTCGAGATGGGCGCGGAGGTGCTGACCGGCGGCGAACCGCTGGACCGGGAGGGCCACTTCTACGCGCCGACGGTGCTGACGGGCGTGACCGACGACATGCCGGTCGTGCGCGAGGAGACGTTCGGGCCGGTCCTCCCGGTCATGTCCTACATGGACATCGACGACGCCGTCGAGCGGGCCAACGACACCGCCTACGGCCTGACCGGCAGCGTCTGGACCACCGACGTCGAGCGTGGCGAGGCGGTCGCCCGCCGGATCGAAGCGGGGACCGTGACGGTCAACGACCACCTCTACACGTTCGGCCTGCACGCGACGCCCTGGGGCGGTTACAAGGACACCGGCGGTGACTTCTCCCATGGCCGCTGGGGGATCGAGTCCGTCACCCGGGCGAAACACGTCCACGTCGCCGAAGGTGAGACGGGCCTGCGGACGGGTCGGTTCCGGGACCTCTGGTGGTTCCCCTACGACGAGAACACCCCCGAAGTGCTCGGGAAGGCGATGGAGGTCATGTACGGGTCGGGCGTGGCGGGCAGGCTCCGTAACGCGCCGTCCGTGCTGAAGGCCATGCTGGGGGAGCGGTAGGGCCGAGCCGCCGGGGTCCAGCTCCGACGGCACCGCAGGCAGCCAACCCGGACGGTTTTAGTGTTGGAGCCGGCTACACCGGAGTAACTGATGACGGAGGACTTCTACGACATCCTCGGCGTCTCGCGGGACGCCTCCGAGGAGGAGATCAACGAGGCCTACCGCGAGAAGGTCCGGGAGTACCACCCGGACGTCAGCGACGACCCGGACGCCGAGGAGAAGTTCAAGAAGGCAAAGACCGCCAAGGAAGTCCTCACCGACGAGGAGCAACGCCAGATGTACGACCGGATGGGTCACGAACAGTTCATCGAGGCCCAGAAGCGGGGCGCGACGGACACCGACGGCCGCGGAGCCCGCGGCGGGATGGGCGGCGACCCCTTCGGCGGTGGCGGCCCCTTCGGCGACATGGAGGACATCTTCGAGCAGTTCTTCGGCGGGGGTGGCGGCCGGGGCCGCGACCGGCCGCGCCAGGGCCAGGACCTCCGTACGGGGCTGGAGGTCGACCTCGAAGAGGCCTACGAGGGCGTCGAGAAGGAACTCACCGTGCGCCGGCCCGAGCGGTGTCCGGAGTGTGAGGGGACCGGCCACCCGCCGGGGACCGACTCCCACACCTGTCCGGAGTGTAACGGCCGGGGCCAGACCACGCAGGTCCAGCAGACCCCGCTGGGGCGGATGCAACAGACCACGACCTGCCGGCGCTGCGAGGGCGAGGGGACCATCTACGAGGAGACCTGTTCGACCTGCGGCGGGGACGGTATCGTCCGCGAGGAGGCGACGCTGACCGTCGAGATCCCGGCGGGGATCTCCTCGGGGCAGACCCTCCGGATGAGCGGCGAGGGCGCTCCCGGCGAGCAGGGGGCGCGCAACGGCGACCTGCTGGTGGAGGTGGAGGTCGCGGACCACCCCGACTTCGACCGCGAGGGCGACGACCTCTACACCCGCGAGCCGGTCTCGTTCCCGCAGGCGGTCTTCGGCGACACCATCCAGGTGGAGACGCTCGACGGGGCCGTCGAGCTGGAGGTGCCCGCCGGGACCCAGAGCGGCGAGCGATTCAGGCTCCGCAACAAGGGGATGCCCCGCCTCCAGCGCCGCGGGCAGGGGGACCTGTTCGTCGACGTCCAGGTGGTCACGCCGGAGTCGCTCAACGAGGAACAGCGGGAAGCCCTGGAGCGGTTCGCGGAGGCCGGCGGCGAAGAGATCGAGGTCGAGCAGGGCTTCTTCGAGAAGATACGGGACACCTTCTGAGCCGACTCTCCGTGGCCCCGCCGACTCTACACGGGCCGCCGGCGCAGGTAGCCGACGACCAGCGCCGGGCCGACGTAGCTGACCACGAACGCGACGACCGCCGCCGGGAACTGCCCCGCGACCGAAAGGGTGGCGACGTAGACGCCGACGAACAGTACGCCGACGACCGCACAGGCGCCCAGGGTCAGCGCGACTGCCCCGGCCAGGTCGTCTGGGCCGACGCCGTCCAGGGCCGTCGGGACGCCGACCCCGAGCGCGAGCAACAGGAGGAAGTCCGCCTGCTCGGCCCGGAAGGCCGTGTGAAACAGGTAGGCGGCGGGGAGCGCGACGACGACGGCCGCAAGGATCCCAGCGTTGCGCGGCGTGAGCCAGCGCTCGCGGAGCGACGAGAGGCGTGTGGAGGGCATACTCGCAACTGAGCGCGCCCCGACAAAAATACCCCGCGGTGGCCACGCGACGGGCTTTTCGCCGCGGGGCCGAAGGGGTCGGTATGGAGACAGTCGCCGACCTAGTCGCGGCCGGCAGGGACCGCGACGGCGTCGTCCTCTCGGTCCCCGGCCGCACGACGGACTACCGCTACGACGACTTCTGTACGAGCGTCTGGAAGAGCGGGAACCTCCTGCGCCACTACGGCCTGCGGGCAGGCGCAGCGGCGACGGTCGCCGTGGGGCCGAAAGAGCCCGACACCGGCCCCGGGGAGACGCTGGGCCGGTTCGACAGCGCCGACCCCCTGCTGGGTGTTCTCGGGGCGGCACAGCTCGGCGCGACTGTCGACCTCGACCCCTCGCCCGGCGCGGCGGTCGAGGGGCGGGTGTTCGTCCTCCCCGCCGCGTGGGTCGACGGGTACGAGGCGGCACCGGGAACCTCGGTCGTGGCCTACGGCGGCCCGCCGGAGGAGTCGGGCGTGGTCCACTTCGAGCGCGAGCGCTGGAGCGAGAACCCGATGCAGCCACCGGACCCGCCCGCCGCGAGCGACGACCTGCTCGCGGGATACACCCACGGCGACCTCGTCGGCGCTGCCGGCCGGGTGGTAGAGGAGCACGGGCTCGGCGAAGGAGACCGGGTCGCGCTCGCGGCCCCGCTCGCGGGGTCGGGCGCGCCTGCCGCGGGTGCGCTCGCGGCCGGCGTGCTCGCGCCGATGCGCGCGGGCGCGGCCGCGGTCGCCACCGGTCCCGCCGTCGGGGTCGGCGCCGACGAAGTGGACGCGTCGCTGGTCGTCGGTGCGGGCGGGGATATCGACCCGAGTGCCGTCCTGTAGTTACCGCGCCGTCCGGAACTCGCCGTGTTTCATCCCCAGGAAGAAGGCCACGACCGAGAAGACGACCATCGACGGGAGGACCATCATCATGACGGTGGGCAGCTGCATCGGCGTCATCGCCGGGAGCGCGGCGGTGGCCACGGCGACAATGACGACGAGCGGGGCGACGGAACGGATGAAGTCGTACTCCATGGACAGTCACGCTTGGGGCCGCGCACCCAAATACGTTCAGTTGGTCACTCGGGCGTCGGCCGGACGAGGTCGGCCAGCGTGACGACGCCGCCCAGCAGCCATCCCAGCGGGACCGCGATGGCGAACCACAGCAGGACGTAGGCCACGCCCTCGAGGTCGAACTCGGCGACGAGATAGTCGGTGAGCCCGAACAGGTCCGGCCCCTCCTGGACGAACCAGACCGCCAGCGAGTCCGTCCCCGACAGCACGACATCGGCCAGCGCCGTCGAGTAGAGCGCAGCGACGACCGGCGGCAGGAAGATGGCGGTCATGGCGAAGGGGTAGGCCAGAAGCACCGTCGTGACCCGACCGCCGAGCCGCCAGAAGCCGTAGGAGAGGCCGGCGGCGACGACGGCGACGGCGCTCGCCGCCAGCACGGCGACGACGCCGCCGGAGACGAAACTCCCCGGCGCGACAAAGCGGACGAGCGTCGACAGCGCGCCCCACAGGAGGACGAACAGGAGGAGCACCCCGACGAGGCCGAGGCGCTCGGCGGTGACGTTCACGCGGCGGCTCTGGAACCGGATGAAGTAGCCCAGCAACACGAGCGGGTAGACCAGTCCTACCACCGGGACGCCGACCGCGCTCCACAGCCGGTAGAAGAAGGCCTCGGCACCCCCGTCGGGCGTCCACTTGCCCAACACCGTATTCTCCGCCCCGCGCTGGCGGGGGTAGATGAACTCCATCCAGGTTTCGTGGAGACGGACTAGGTCGATCTTTATCGCGCCGACGAGCCCCTCCTGGGTGGACATGTGCGAGCCTAAACGCGGGGGGGAGTATATGTCTTCGTGTCCGCTACGGCCCGCACCCGGGACGGGAGGTCCCCGGTGACGAGAGGGCAGTCGGCGTCATCCCCAGGCTTCGGGGGCGAAGTCGGGGTGGACCTGCCGGTCCCGGCTGTCGATGTCGTCGATACGCCCGATTTCGTCGTCGGACAGCGACAGCGAGAGGCTCTCGAGGTTGTCCCTGATGTGTTCGTCGCCCGTGGCCTTCGGGATGGTCGTGACCCCCTTCTCGCGGAGCCACGCGAGGCTGACCTGGGCGGCGCTGACGCCGTGCTCGTCGGCGACGGCGGTCAGCGTCGGGTCGTCGAACACCTCGCCCCGTTTCAGCGGGGAGTAGGCCACCAGTTCGAGGCCGGTCTCAGCAGCGTACTCCCGGAGTTCCGTCTGGGGGAGCAGCGGGTGCATCTCGACCTGGTTCGCGAAGACCGGCGCGTCGAGGTGCTCGCGGGCCGTCTCGACGTGCTCGGGCTCGAAGTTCGAGACGCCGACCCGCTCGATGGTTCCGCTGTCGTACAGCTCGTCGAACGCCTGCAGCGTCTCCCCGGGGTCGTAGTCGCCGGCCGGCCAGTGGACGTACAGCAGGTCGACGTAGTCGGTGCCCAGGCGGTCGAGGCTGTCCTCGACGCTCGCGTGGACGTCCTCGGCGGAGAGGTTCGAGGTCCACACCTTCGTGGCGAGGAAGACGTCCTCTCGGTCGACGTCGGCGGCGGCGATCCCCTCGCCGACGGCGTCCTCGTTGCGGTAGGCCTGTGCGGTGTCGACGTGGCGATAGCCCATCTCCAGGGCGGTACGGACACTCTCGACGCACTGGTCGTGGTCGTCGTTCTCCCAGGTGCCGAGGCCGAGCATCGGCATCCCGCCGGCCCGTGGCACGCTCTCCGGGGTGATCTCCTGACTCATGCGACGAGAGGTAGGGTCGCAGGCAGGAAAGCGGTTGCGAAGCAACAGCGAACCGTCGGGCGGTGTCAGCGACCCAGGAGAGCGCTGTAGAGTGCGGACGCGGCGGCCCGCGGGGACCCCGTGGGGAGGTGGTAGTCCAGGCGCTCGCGAGCGAAGTCGACGAGCATCGGGAGGTCGGAGAGGTGAAGCAGCTTCCGCATCGCCAGCGGGTTGCCGCCGTTGACCTCGGCGAGGGTGTCCTGGTCGGTGGCGTCGAGGTCGGCCATCAGCCGGTCGTAGCGTTCGTTGGGCGCGTAGTAGAGCAGTTCGGTCATCAGCAGCCGGGCCCGGGCTTTCGGGGCGACCTCGCTGTGCCAGAGGTCGGCGTAGGTGGACATCGCCTCCGCCGAGGTGTCCGGTTCGCGGGGCGTGAGCGCGGCGTCGGCGGTCACGGCTGCGGCGCGCGCGGACTTCATGCCCTTGCGGATCCCCTCACCCCACAGCGGGTCGACGGTCGGGACCGTGTCGCCGACCGCCATGAAGCTGTCAGTGTAGAGCGTTCCGGGGTGCTGGATGTGCGCGGAGCCGCGGTGCTGTTTGCCCTCGAGTTTCGTGGCGGTCTCGAAGCGCGGGTCGGTGTCGAGCCAGTACTCGAGGTAGTCGTCGACCGTCATCCCCTCGCGGGCGCGGTCGCTGTGGTACTCGTTCTGGATGTAACAGAGCCCGACCTTCGCGGTGTCCTCGCCGGTGTGGAAGATCCAGGAGTACCCCCCGGGTGCGAGGTCGTGGTCCAGCCGGAGCATCATCGCGTCGGTCAGGTCGGCGTAGCCTGGGTGGTCGACCGAGACGCCCTCGAACTCGTACTCGATCCCGATGGCCTGGCGCTCGCGCTCGAGGTCCGAGACTCCCAGCTCGCGAGCCAGCGGCGCCGACGGCCCGGTCGCGTCGACCACGATGTCCGCGAAGACCTGCTCGTCGCCGTTGAACTCGACGCCGACGACGTCCCCGCCCTCGGTGATGGGCGCGGAGACCCGGGCGTCGAAGCGGTAGTCGGCCCCGCGCTCGCGGCCGTCCCGAACCAGGAAGCGCTTGAAGTCGGCGAACTCCAGCACCGCACCCGCCTGCTCCTGAACGGTGTAGTCGTTGGGCGACTCCAGCACCACCGTGTCGGTGAAGTTCATGACGACCTCGTTGGGGACCGAGAACGAGGCCATCATCGACGGGAAGGTGCCGGCGGTGGACTTGTTGCTCTGCCGGGGGAACTCCTCCTCGGACTCTGTCTCGAGGACGAGCACGTCGTAGTCCCGGCCGGCGAGGTCGCGGGCACACTGCGCCCCCGCCGGTCCGGCCCCGGCGACCACAACGTCGTAACGGTCGTCCATGGGCGTGTGTGTCGTGTTCCGCTAATCAGTCTTGCTACTCGAACTGCCACACGTCCCGCGGTCTCGTGGCCGACAGTGCCGACGCCGACACCCTCGTGGACATCACCACGCTAAAGCCCCCGCCCGACGGAGGGCCGGTCGATGCTCCGAGCGAGTGCCGGCTGGGTGGCCGCCCGGGACGCGCTGCCGACCTCCGTGCAGGCGGTACTGGGCTACTACGCCGACTCCGGGGTCTTCGACTACGGGAGCCTGCGGCTCAAGAGCCGGGTCGACGACGTGACCGAGGGGCTGGTCGAGGACGCCTTCGCGGCCGTGGAGGACCGCGCCGAAGCCGAGTTCGGCGTCCCTGTCGACTTCGAGTACGACACCAAGCTCATCCTCCCGGCGAAGCTGACGCTGGGCTACCTCTACCGCCGGGACGATTGCGACGACGACCGCGCCGACCGCCTCACCCGCCTGGTGGTCGAGGCGCTCGTCGACGGCGATATGCGCGACGCGATCAACGACGAGGAGTACGACGACTTCGAGGTCGCCGTCGGCGGGGAGGCCGCGACAGACGAGCAACGCCGCCGGGTCGCCGAACTCGCCCAGGGGACCCTCGAGGAGCGCGTTGAGGAACTCTTCTCGGAGTTTCCCGGGGGCGTCAGAGGGGCCTACGAGCGGGCCGTCGAGGTCTCGGAGCGCCACCAGGAACAGGACCCCCACTTCCGGCGGCTGATGGCCCGCGCCGAGGACGGCGACAGCGACGCCCTCGAGGCGGTCCGGGTGGAGTACCGCGACACCGATTTCCCGGACCCGCCCGAGGCCTTCGGGGAGGCCGAGCGGGACCTCCCCTACATCAAGACCCAGTACGACCGCGTGGGCGTCATCTACGAGGGGATGGTGGAGATGTACCGGGCCGCAGACCTGCCCGTCTCGCCGGCCTTCGAGCGGTCGATCGTCCTGGCGATCATCGGCGCGCAGGTCTGGCTGGACGACGTCGACGACTACGCCGCCGACATGCGCGAGGGACAGCTGACGCCGGTGACCGCCGAGTACCTGCTCGCGGACGGCGACCGCGAGGCCTACGACCGCGTGATAGACGTCGCGAACGGTTATCTCGACCTGGCGAAGACCCACGCGACCACCGCCGACTCCGCGCTGACCGGCATCGCCACGGAGTACATCTACCGCGACGGGGAGCCGGAACTGCTGCCGGGCGGCCGGTGAATCCGGACGAGGACGGCCGGCCAGCCGGTGTTCCGTGTGATTAGGTAACACGCCGTCGGTAAGTGGCTACACTTTTGATAACGGCGGCGAGAAAAACGACCATGTCGCGTCTCGCGTCCCTGGTTCGACGGGTGAGCAGGTTCGGACGGCTCGTCTCGGTCGGCGGGCGGACGGTACTCTCGCTGGACACCAACCCCGTGCCCGCGGACTGGACCCACATCACGAAGGTCGACCCGGAGCGCGAGAAGAAGCTCCCGCTGGCCTACCCGCTCTATCTCTCTCACACCGGCGCGGTCTCCGTCGGCGGCTCCCAGGACGTCACCGACCACAACACCGAGGAGACCTTCGAGGTGGTCAACGCCGCCGAGGTGTCGGCCTTCCACGAGCCGAGCGCCGCCGACCACGTCACCGAACGGACCCGCGACGCCGCCGACTTCATGGCCGTCCCGGAGGTGCTCAACGGCGACAGCGAGGCGCTCGTCGGGAAACTCGGCCGGGGGATCGACCACGTCCGCGAGGAGCTGGCTCCGGCCTACATCGACGAGAAGCTCCCGCTCCCGCTGGGCGAGGGGCTCGGCGACCGGCTCTCGGCGTTTGCCGCCGCCTGGATGATGGAGGAGGCAGTCTTCGAGGCCTACATCATCATGAACCTCGACAGCGCGGCCGCCCGCGAGGCCAACGTCACCGAGGCGGACCTCCTGGAACCGGAGGCCGCGAAACACCGCGCCATGGCCGCCGAGACCCACCTCGACAGCGAGGTGGTCTACCTGGAGTACTCGGGCACCTTCGGCGGCGACGAGGCCGTCGACATCCTGGAGGCCGTCGACGAGGGCGTCTCCTGGTCGCGGGTCTGGTACGGCGGCGGCCTCGATAACCGCGAGGACGCCCGGGCAGTCCTCGACGCGGGCGCGGACGCCGTCGTCGTCGGTAACGTCTTCCACCAGATCGCCGAGGAGGAAGGCCGCCTGTACGAGGCCGCTCGCGAGGAGTTCGCGACCACACCCGACCGGGACGCCGTTCGCGACTTCGTCGAGCGCGAGGTCGACGTCGAGGAGACACACGCCGCGAGTTATCTCTCGACGATCACCGCCGTCCCGGATCCGGAGGGTCGGGCCGCCCGCTACCTGACCGCCGGCGTCCACACCGCGCTCCAGCTTCGCGATGTCGCCGACGGACTCGACGACCCCGACGCGGCGGCTATCCGGGACGCCATCACCGAGACGCCACCCGGGGCTTCGGTCCTCGCGGACGCCGTCGGCGACGCCGACGGGCTCGCGCGGCGGCTCGGGACGGCGCTGCTCGCCGAGCGCGCGGGCGTGGAAGACGCCGACGGGCTGCCTGCCAGTCACATCGGGCTCACTCTGTAGGGACGCCGCACTTAGGGCTCGCGTCCCCAGCCGGTGTATGGCGAACCCACACCGCGAGACGGCCATCTCGGCGCTGGTAGAGCGGGACTGGCGGGCGGCCGGCGACGCCTACACCCGGGCCGCACACCGCGACCTGGGAGACGGCCGGCGCGGCGACGGCACCGGCGGGGACGTGCTCGCACCGGGACCCCGGGACCGCCCGGCCGCCGGACTCTCCTTCCTGCTCACCGCCGGGCTGTGTTACCGCTTGGCCGGCGCCGAGGACCGCGCTCGCTACCGCGCGCTCACGGCCGCGCCGCTCGCGCTCGACGCCCGGGACCACGTCCGCGAGGGTGTCGCACGGGCCGTCTGTCAGGAGTTCGTCGCCGACGCCGCCGTCGTCCGGGGCGCCGAGGACGCCGCCGCGGAGGCTTACGACCGGGCCGAACGGCTCTACCGGGCCCACCACCCGGAGGACCCGCTCGACGCCGCCGCCGGGCCGCTGTTCGACGCCGCGAACAGCCTGCTGTTGCACGCCAGCCGGAACTACCGGGGCGTGGAGTGGGACGACCTCCACGGCCCGGACACCGGCGGCGAGGACTACCTGGCCCACCGGCCCCGGTACAAGTCACGGGTCCTCCCGGAGGCGATCGAGCGGGTTCTCGAGGCCGGCCAGCTCCACGTCCCCCGCGGGTCGACCGAGTACAACAACGACACCTACCGCTGTCCGGACTGTGGGGAACGGGACGTCAACTACGTCGGCGGCGAGACGGTCTGTCTGTACTGTTCGGTCCGGGTCGAGGAACAGTAACGGAACCCGGACGACCGGCTGCCGCCCGCCTCACCGCTTGCCGAGTGCCGCCTCGAAGACCCGCTGGGCGCGCTCGTAGGCCTCGTCGCGGTCGACGACCGGGTCCGGGTAGTCGGGGGCGAGCCGATGGCGTTTCGCCGCGGGCAGGGTCGGCCAGTCGACGGCCTTCCCGGCGGGGACGTCCCGGAGCTCCGGGACGTACTCCTTCACGTAGGTCGCGCCGTCGTCGTACTTCGACATCTGGGCGACCGGGTCGAAGACCCGCACGTCCACGGAGTCCGTCCCCGTCGAGGCCGTCCACTGCCAGTTGCCGTAGTTGTTGGCCGGGTCGTGGTCGACGAGCTGTTTGGCGAACTGGCGGGCGCCCTTCCGCCAGTCGACCAGCAGGTGTTTCGTCAGGAAGGAGGCGACGTTCTGTCGCGGCCGGTTGTGGATGTATCCCTCCTCGTTCAGCTGGCGCATCCCCGCGTCGACGAAGGGGTAGCCCGTCTCGCCGCGCTTCCAGGCCTCGAACATCTCGGGGTCGTTCTCCCAGGCTATCGGGTTGGGGAATTCCTTGTAGTTCTCTGTCAGCAGCGTCGGGTTGTAGTACAGCAGGTGGTAGTTCGCCTCGCGCCAGGAGAGCTCGTAGCGGAACTTGTCGACGTTGCGCTGTGCGCTCCCGCTCGCGGCGTCGTACCGTTCGGAGGCGTCGGCCCACACCTCCCGGATACCGAGCATGCCGGCCGCGAGATACGGCGAGAGCCGGGAGACGGCACCCACCGGGCGCTCGACGGCCAGGCGCATGTCGTCGCGGGTCTCGCTGTAGGTCTCGATCCCCGCGTCGAGAAACCGGTCGTAGCGGTCGCGGGCCGCCCGGTAGCCGGCCGCCGGCAGGTCGATATCGGCCTCGATGTCCGGCGCCCCGGTGTCGTCAGCGGCGTCGACGATCCGGTCGCCGTCGGGTCGCTCGACGGGAGAGAGCTTCCGCTCGTCCTGCCAGTCGTCGTAGAAGCGGCTGTGGTTCTCGTATCTCGACTCGAGGCGTCGGGGGTCGACCAGGACCAGGTCCTCGACGGCCTCGGTAGGGAGCCGCTCGTCGACGCGGCGCCCGCGGTTGCGGCGCGCCGGCCGGTAGTGACGGTTGTAGTAGACCCGGTCGGCGCCGTACTCCCCGTTGACTTCAGCGAGGGTCTCCGCAGGTGCGCCGGCCCGCACGAGCAGGTCCCCGCCGAGCGAGCGGTAGCGCCGTTTCAGCTCCCGGACGCCGTCCATGAAGAACGCGCGCTGGCGTTTGCCGACCTGTCCGAGGAGGTCGGCGTCGACGACGTAGACCGGGAGCACCTCGTCGTCTGTCGCGGCCAGCGCGAGCCCGCGGTTGTCCGGTATCCGGAGGTCCCGCCGGTGCCAGAAGAGGTTCATGGTGTGGGTTGGGCCGGAGTGAAAAGAGCGGTGCGGTGCGAGCCGCCCGTGTGGCCGCTCAGTTGTCGGCGAGCCGGTGCCCGAGATACCCTCCGAGCGCGCTCAGCCCGACGAGGTAGACCAGCGCGAACAGCGCCCCGAACGCGACGACCGCCGTGGCCGCCGGGACGAGGCCGGCCGGGAGACCGCTGGCCAGGCCGACGCCGACGAACAGCGCGACGACGAACGCGGGCAGCGCGGCGAAGACGCCGGCGATGGCGCCGACGCCCAGCCCGCTGGCGGACCGGTCGGGGTCGAGATAGCCAGCCACAGCGCCGCCCAGCGCCGGCGACAGCGGGACGAAGCCGAGGATCGTGCCGACGATCGCGCCGGCCACGCCGAGGACCCACCGCGGGGTGGGTCGACCCTCGCTGCGCGCCCGGCCGTGGGCGACGACCACGGCGACACCGACGGCCACGCTCAGGACGCCGACGGCGACGAGCCCGAGCCCGCCCCACTGGCCGAGTGCCCACAACAGGTCGACGGCCTCTGCCTCGGTCAGGACCTCCGACTGGAACTCCGAGGAGGCGATGACGTCGGCGACGGTGGCGCGGTCGACGACGTAGTACAGCGACCCGCCCACGAGCGCGCTCAGGAGGCCGACGAGGGTCAGGAGCGCACCGATCGCCCAGTCGAAGAGGCGGTCGAAGGCCACTGGAGGGTCGGAGGGACTGTTCGTCTGCTCTAGCGGGGGATTCGCTCCCATGCTCGGGGATACAGGAGACGCCCCCTTAACACGCCGGCCACGTTTTCCGACTCAGCAAATCCGCGTACCGCCGCCGGTTCACACGGACGGGATTCCAGGTCCGCGGGCCGGCCAGCACGCAGTACCGAACGCGAGGCCGGAGGCCGGGCGTTCGGCTTTTTTAGCGTAAATTTTTTGCGCGAGCGAGTTGCGGGCCGTCGGCCCGCAACTACATGCCGTGGCGGCTTCGCCGCCACGCGGGGCGCGAGCGAAGCGAGCCCACCCGAGCCGAAAAAAGGTACTCAGTAGAACTCCCGAACCAGGTCCATCGCGCCCTCGGGGGCGCCGTCGGGGATGTCGTACATCGGGTCCTCGAGGCCCTCGCGCTCCTCGAAGGGCACGGAGTTCTCGTCCTGGTAGATGACGCCGATGTGTTCGCGGTCGCCGGTCATGATCCGCTCTTGGGCCTGCTCGTAGTCGTGAGGGTCGTGGTCGGTCTCGGCGAGGTCGACGATGGAGTCGCGCCAGTAGTCGTAGGTGTCGACGTCGTTGAAGGTCACGCAGGGCGAGTAGACGTTGACGAAGCCGAAGCCGTCGTGCTCGATGGCCTTCTGCACGACCTCGGTGTGGCGCTGGGAGTCAGAGGAGAACGTCTGTGCGATGAACGTGGCTCCTGAGGCTAGCGCGAGCGCGAGGGGGTTGACCGGGGGCTGTTTGGGGCCTTCGGGCGTGGTGGCGGTCTCGAAGTCCTCCCGCGAGGTCGGCGAGGCCTGGCCCTTGGTCAGCCCGTAGATCCGGTTATCCATGACGACGTAACTCATGTCGACGTTCCGGCGGACCGCGTGGACGAAGTGGCCGGCGCCGATGGAGTAGCCGTCGCCGTCACCCCCCGCAACCATCACTTCCAGTTCGGGGTTGGCCATTTTCACGCCGATGCCGACCGGGAGGGCGCGGCCGTGAACGCCATGCAGCGCGTAGCTGTGCATGTAGGTGCCGATCTTCCCCGAACAGCCGATCCCCGCCACCACGAAGGTGTTGTCGGGGTCGTTGCCGGTCTCGGCCAGGGCCTTCATCATGCCGTTCATGGTACCGAAGTCGCCACACCCCGGACACCAGGTCGGTTGCTTGTCGGATTTGAAGTCGGTGAAGCGGACGTCTGAGCTCATTTGGTTGCCTCCTGGGGTTCGCGGACTGCCTGCCTGATCTCCTCTGCGAGTTCGTCGGCCTTGAATCGCACGCCTGTGTACTTGTTCACACGCTGCACACGCTCGAGCACGTCGTGTTCGATCACGTCGGCGAACTGGCCGGTCGCGTTACACTCGACGACGATGGTCGTCTCGGCCTCCTTCACCTCCTCGGTCAGGTCCGGCCGCGGGAAGATGTAGGGCACCGAGATGAAGCGCACGTCGATCCCGTCCTCGGCGAGAAACTCCATCCCCTCGCGCATGGCGCCCTCGTTCGAACCCCACGAGAGCACGAGCGTGTCCGCGTCGGGGTCGCCGAACTCCCGGTAGTCCCACGTCTCCTCCTCGCGGGCGGTCTCGACTTTCTGCTGGCGCTTGTCGACCTGCTCGACGCGGACCTCCTCCTCCTCGGTCCGGCGACCGAGCGCGTCGTGTTCCAGGCCGGTGGTCATGTGGGCACCGTCGGTCGTCCCGGGGAACGCGCGGGGGCTGACGCCGTCGGCGGACGGGAAGTGGGGCTGGAACCGACCCTGCTCGTCGAGCCAGGAGTCGACCTCCCCCTCGTCGACGACCTTCCCGCGCTCGACTTCGACCTCGTCCATGTCGAAGGCCTCCGGCGGGAACGTCTGTTCGGTGACCGCAAGCGCCAGGTCCGAGACGAGGAAGACCGGGATCTGGTACTTCTCGGCGAGGTTGAACGCCTCGACCGTCTTCCAGAAACACTCCGCGACCGTGGTGGGCGCGACGACGAACCGGGGGATCTCGCCGTGGCCGCCGTACAGCGTCATGTCGAGGTCGCCCTGCTCCTGTTTCGTCGGCATCCCGGTCGAGGGCCCCGAGCGCATCACGTCACAGATAACGAGCGGCGTCTCCGTCTGGGCCACGAGCCCGAAGGTTTCGGTCATCAGGTCGATCCCCGGACCGGAGGTGGCGGTCATCGCCCGCGCACCCGACCGCGCGGCGCCGAGCGCGAGGTTGATCGCGGCGAGTTCGTCCTCGGCCTGGACGACCTTGCCGCCGTACTGGTCGATCCGCCCGGTCAGATACTCCATCACGTCCGTCGCCGGGGTGATCGGGTAGCCCGCGTAGAAGCGACAGCCGGCGGCGATGGCGCCCATCCCGATGGCCTCGTCGCCGTTCAGGAGAACGTAGTCCGCGTCGGTCGTCTCCAGGTCGTAGTCGAAGTCGTGGTCGTACTCCTCGGCGACGTACTCCTGGCCCAGCCTGGCGGCCTGCTGGTTGTTCTCGACCAGCGCCTGGCCCTTGTCCTTGAACCGCTTTTCCAGGGATTCGTCGAGGTTCTCGATCGGGAAGCTCGCCACCTCGCAGGCCGCCCCCAGCGCGACGACGTTGCGCATGATGGCGCCGCCGGCGTCCTCGGCCAGGCTCTTCAGCGGGACGTCGAGACCGACCATCCCCTCGGGGATCTCGACGTCCTGCATCGTGGTCCGCTCGCCGTCGTAGATGATGACACTCCCCTCGTGGAGCTCGTCGAGGTTCTCGTCGATGGTCCGCTCGGTGAGCGCGATGAGGATGTCGAGACGGTCGACGACACTCTCGACGCGGTCGACAGAGGTGCGTACCTTGTACGCGGTGTACCCCCCTCGGATCCGGGACGCGAAGTCCTTGGAGGTGAAGACGTGTCGGCCTGCCCGTGAGAGTGCCTGAGCGAAGATCTTTCCTGTAGAGTCGATCCCATCGCCGGCTTCGCCGCCGATGGCCCAGTTCAGGTCGTCGGGCATACTAGCCACCCGTACCCAGGGCGGGAGGAAAAGCCTTCTGTAAACCGCATCCGTCGCCGCCAGCGCCCACGAGACGCGCTACGAGCCGGCGTGTGGACAGCCGGGGCGGTAGCCGGGACGGCGGAACGAAAACCCCTTGCCCGGCCTGGCCCGAAAGCGGGCATGGACGAGACTCCGCTCCCGGTCGCGGCCGTCGAGGAAGTCGGCCCCGACACCATCGCCGTCGAGTTCGAATCGCCGCCGGACTTCGAGGCCCGTCCCGGCCAGTTCGTGAAGCTCATCATGGGCGTCGACGGCGAGACCGAGCCCCGATTCTATACCATCTCTTCGCCCGACGTCGCCGGGACCTTCGAAGTAACCGTCGGGATCGACCCCGAGGGAGAGGTGAGCCCGCGCCTGCGTTCGCTCGCTCCCGGGGACGAGGTGACCGTCTCCGGCCCGTTCGGCAACGCCTACTACGAAGGGGAGAGCCGAGTGCTCGTTCTCGCCGGCGGCCCGGGCGTCGGCCCGGCGGTCGGTATCGCCGAACGAGCGCTCGCCGAGGGCAACGGGGCGGCCGTGGTCTACCGCGACGAGGCGCCGGTCCACGAGCAGCGGCTGGCCGCCCTGGCGAGTGAGGGCGCCGACGTCGCTATCCTCGGCCCCGCCGACTCGCTGACGGAGGCAGTCGCCGACGCCCTGACCGACGACACCCAGGTGTTCGTCTACGGCTTCGCGGACTTCCTCGACGACGCCACCTCGGCCATCGAGGCCGCCGGGGGCGACGCCGAGGCCGCGAAAGTCGAGAACTTCGGGTGACTACTTTTTTGCGCGTCGGGTGCGCTCCCTGCGGTCGCGCACCGCGTGGCGGCGAAGCCGCCACGGCATGCAGGTGCGGGCCGGCGGCCCGCAACTCGCTCGCGGAAAGAACCATAGTGAAAAAAGCCGGACGACTCGCTCCCTATGGTCGCTCGCGTCCGGTGTTCTCCTGAGCACCGCAGGCGAGAACTCGTCAGAGGTTCGCTCTGACGGTGAACCGCCTCGTGCCTCCGGCACTCGGCGGATGCTCGGTGCAGGCCTGCCCTTCCCCGTCCTCGCGAGCAAAGTGAGTGAGGGCTCGAAAGGGGAGCGTAGCGAGCCTTTCGGCGTCCTCGCGCGGGTCGCTCCCGCGACCACGCGCTCCCGGCCGGCGCGCATCATCCTCGGTGCTTGACACGAACATTGAACACCGGCGGTGGCGAACCCTGCTGCGATGCAGGCGCTCGTACACTTCACAGTCGGGGTATTCATGGCGATGGCGGTGTTCCTGTTCGTCGACCTGCCACCGCGACGGGAGTTTCTGCTGACCTTTCTCAGCGGTTTCTGGGGGATGGGGCCGGACGTCCACTGGGTGTTCCGGGAGTTCGGGGTCGACGCGCTGGCGGACCCCCTCCAGGCGTTTCACCGGACCGCGTTCGCGGACCTGTTCTGGTTCCACCGTCTCATCGACTCCCTGGAGACCGGCCGGGAGAATCTGGAAGCGGCCGTCGCGCTCGGCATCTTGCTCGTGCTCGTCGTCGTCTACTACCGCTACAACGACTGGACGGCCGCGTGAGAGCGGGAGCTTTTGCCCCTGGAGACCCTCGTGTCTGTATGTCAGACCAGAGATACGTGTACACCTCGCACGGGACGACAGCACAGAGCGGGACCGTCGGCGACCTGGAGTCGGTCGTCAACGAGTACGCCCGCGAGGGGTGGCGGCTCCACGAGACCCTCGAGGAGAACGGCACGACCATCGGGCTGTTGTTCGAGCGGGAGGTCTGAGCCCGGACGAGCCAGACAGGGCAGACCCGACCCGTCCACCCGGCGCCTCACTCGGCCTGGCCGGCTTCGCTGTCCCAGGGCGTCCCCTCGTTGCTGCCGCCGGTCTTGTAGGTGCCGTGGGCGGTGGCGACGTGTGTCCCCTCCTCGTCGTAGACCTCGACCCGCGAGAGCGCGATGCTCCCCCCGAAGCGAACGACGTCGGCCTCGGCGCGCAGGTCGGAAGTGACGGGGGCGAGGTAGTCGATGCGCATGTCGACGGTCGGCGTCGCCTGGTCGGTCATCGAGATGACCGCCGCGCCGCCGACCGTGTCCGCGAGCGAGTAGGTCGCCCCGCCGTGGGCGATCAGCGTCTCGGTGTTCGAGGAGTGGTCGGGCGTCATCGGCATCCGGCCGACCGCGTGGCCGTCCGCCGCCTCGACGAGTTCGATGTCGAGGAGGTTCGCGTAGGGCATCCGGTCTTGCAGGGAGTCCTCACTCATCGGAAGCGGTTGCACCGCGGCGCCCAAAAGCCCGCCGGGTCAGTGCTGGACGAACTCGACGAGGATCCCGCCGGTGTCCCCGGGGTGGAGGAAGGCGACGTCGTGGCCCCACGCGCCGGGTCTGGGCTCCTCGTCGATGAGCGCGACGTCGTGTGCGCGGGCCCGGTCGAGGGCCGCCTCGATGTCGTCGGTCTCCAAGGCGACGTGGTGGATCCCGGGGCCGTTGTCCTCGAGGTACGAGGCGATGGGGCCGTCCTCGAGGGGTTCCAGCAGTTCGAGATAGCCCCCACCCACGTCGAGGAAGACGACCTCCATCCCGTCGAAGCGCTCGTCGTGGACGCGGTCGCAGTCCAGCAGGTCGGTGTACAGGTCGGCCAGACCGTCGGCGTCCTCGGTCGCGACGCCGGCGTGGTCGAAGTCCATGCAAGGGGCTGCGGTCGCGGCGGACAAAAAGCCCCGGCGCGAGGGCGGCGCGCCCCCCGGCGGTCACATCCCGGGCTGGTGCTCGCCGAAGACGTCACGCATCGCGTCACAGACCTCTCCGGTCGTCGCGTACGCCTTGACGGCGTCGATGATGTAGGGCATGAGGTTCTCGTCGCCGCGGGCGGCCTCCCGGAGCGCGTCCAGGCGCTGCTCCACTTCGGCGTCGTCCCGTTCCTCCCGGACGGCGGCGACGTTTTCCTTCTGGCGCCGTTCCTCCTCCGCGGAGACCTCCTCGATGTCAACCTCCTGTTCCTCGTCGACCTGGTACTTGTTGACGCCGACGATGACCCGCTCCTCCTCCTCCTGCTCGCGCTGGCGCTCGAAGGCGACGTCCTGGATCTGCCGTTGCACCCACTGGTCTTCGATGGCCTTGCGCATCCCGCCGCGGTCGTCGACCTCGCGGATGATCTCGAAGGCCTCCTCCTCCAGCTCGTCGGTGAGACTCTCGACGTAGTAACTCCCGCCCAGCGGGTCGATGGTGTCGGCCGCGCCGGACTCGTGGGCGAGGATCTGCTGGGTGCGCAGGGCCGTCCGGACCGACTCCTCGGTCGGGATCGACAGCGCCTCGTCCTTGCCGTTCGTGTGGAGGCTCTGGGTCCCGCCCAGAACCGCCGCGAGCGCCTGGTAGGCGACCCGGACGATGTTGTTGTCGACCTGCTGGGCCGTGAGTGTCGAGCCCGCCGTCTGGGTGTGGAACTTCAGCTGCTTGGACTTGGGGTTCTCCGCGCCGAACCGCTCCTCCATGATCTGGGCCCACATCCGACGGGCCGCGCGGAACTTCGCGACCTCCTCGAGGACGTTGTTGTAGGAGGCGAAGAAAAAGGACAGCTGCGGGGCGAAGTCGTCGACGTCCAGCCCGGCGTCGATGGCAGCCTGGACGTATTCGATCCCGTTGCCCAGCGTGAAGGCGATCTCCTGGGCCGCGGTCGAGCCGGCCTCGCGGATGTGGTAGCCGGAGATGGAGATGGTGTTGAAGTTCGGCACCTCCTCCGCGCAGAATTCGAAGATGTCCGTGATGATCCGCATCGACGGACCGGGCGGGTAGATGTAGGTGTTGCGGGCGATGTACTCCTTGAGCACGTCGTTCTGGATCGTGCCCCGCAGCTCCGAACGGTCGACGCCCTGCTTGTCGCCGACGGCGATGTACATCGCGAGCAACACCGAGGCGGGGGCGTTGATGGTCATCGACGTCGACACCTCGTCGAGCGGGATGCCGTCGAAGACCGTCTCCATGTCATCAAGCGAGTCGATGGCGACGCCGGTCTTGCCGACCTCGCCCGCCGACATGGGGTCGTCGGAGTCGTGGCCCATCTGGGTCGGCAGGTCGAAGGCCGTCGAGAGGCCGGTCTGGCCCTCCTCGATCAGGTAGTTGAACCGCTCGTTGGTCTCGCTCGCGGTGCCCATGCCGGCGTACTGGCGCATCGTCCACAGCCGACCGCGGTACATCGTCGGGTAGACTCCGCGGGTGTACGGTTCCTCACCCGGGAAACCCAGGTCCTCCTCGTAGTCGAGGTCAGCGATGTCGGCCGGCGTGTAGAGCGGGTCGACTTCCTGTCCGCCGGTGTCGGTGTCAAAGGTCTCCTTGCGCTCGCCGAACCGGTCGAGCACCGGCGAGAGCGTCTCCTCCTCCCAGGCCTCCTTCCCGTCGCGGATGGCCTGGAGGTCGTCCTGGTCGAACATGACCCACCCTTCGGCCCCCGCCCCTTAAATCGTGTCGGGGTGGCCGGTCACGCCGGATGGAACGGTCGAACTCCAGAGGGCGGCAGGACTCTGCGGGTAGCCAGTCAGTCACCGGTGTCGTACTTGTAGGTCGCCTCGTCGGGGTCGATCCCGAAGTCCTCCGGGCCCTCCTGGGGCTCGGTGTCCTCCTCCTCGGGAGTCGCCCCCTTGAACGCCCGGCGCAGCCGCTGGGGCATCCGGAACCGGTCGACCTCCACCCGCAGCGGCACCGCCCCCGGCGTGACGGTGTCCTGCTTTTTGGTGAGACGCTCGCGGAGGTGCTCCGGGAGCTGGGCGACGTCGACCCGCTCGAAGCCGAACTGCCGGAGGTAGTCGGGTTCGTCGATGAAGGCGTAGACGACCTCGAACCCATCGTCGCTCGCCGTCTGGACCAGCCGCTCGACGACGTGGGCTCCCACGCCCTGGCCGCGCCACTCCTCCAGTACCCCGAGGCTGGTCAGCTCGCAGACCTCGCCGTTCTCGGTCTTGTCCACGCGGACGCGGCCGAACCCGGCCCGTTCGTTCGCCTCCTCGTCGACCGCGATGACGTAGTCCCGGGAGCGGAAGCCGACCTCGTCGAGCCCCATCTCCTCGATGTGGTCGAGCAACCACGCCTCGTCTCGGTTGCGGGCGTCCCGGACGTACATACTCCCGCCTTCGACGGCCGCGGTCAAAGGGTTTCCGGCGTCCCGCAGACCGGTGGCCGGGGCGTGCCCAACGCCGGCCGACCCGCGTGATTGCGGGGGCCGCTCTGCCGGCGGACCGCCGCGGGTGACGCTCACCTCACACAAATACTTTGAGCCGACTCGTCGTGTGTACACACATGTCCCAGTCAGACGAGCTCGAAGTGGCCTACGAACCGGACGAGGCGTTCGTCCGCTCGAGCAACATCTACCAGTTCATGCAGGCACACGGCATCGAAAGCTACGACGAACTCCACCGCCGGAGCGTCGAGGACGTCGAGGGCGTCGAGGATTCCGGACTGGACTGGTTCTGGGACGACGTCGTCGACCACCTCGGGCTGGAGTTCTACGAGGACTACGACCGGGTGCGCGACGCGAGCGGCGGGCCGCAGTTCACCGACTGGTACGTCGGCGGGGAGCTCAACATCGCCCACAACGTCGTCGACCGCCACGCCCGGGTCGACAGCGGCACGCGCAACCACGTCGCCACCATCTGGGAGGGCGAGGACGGCCAGGTCCGGGAGATGACCTACCACGAACTCCACCGCCAGGCCAACCAGGTCGCGAACTACCTGGAGAGTCGCGGGGTCGGGACGGGCGACACCGTCGGGCTCTACATGCCGATGGTCCCGGAAGTCGTCTCCATCATGTACGGCTGTTTCAAGGTCGGTGCCATCGCCGTCCCCATCTTCTCGGGCTTCGGCGTCGACGCCACCGCCACGCGGATCGCCGACTCCGAACCCTCAGTCCTCTTTACCGGCGACGGCTTCCTCCGGCGTGGCTCCGAGATCCACCTCAAACAGCAGGCCGACGAGGCCATCGGCGAGGCCGGCCACGTCGAGCACACGGTCGTCTACTCCCGGCTGGGCCACGAGGCGGGCTCCGAGGCCGTCCCCTGGGCCGACCGCGACGAGTGGTGGGAAGAAGCCATCGCGACACAGGACGACAGCTACGAGACGAAATCGCTGCCCTCGGACCAGGAGTGTATGCTGCTGTACTCGTCGGGGACCACCGGCAAGCCGAAGGGGATCGTCCACACCCACGCCGGCGGGCTGGTCCAGCCGGCCAAGGAGCTGTACTTCGCGTTCGACCACAAGCCCGGCGACCGCTTCTTCTGGGTGTCCGACATCGGCTGGATGATGGGGCCCTGGACGCTGATCGGGAATCACGTCTTCGGCGGCACGATCTTCATCTACGAGGGGGCGCCGGACTACCCCGAGCCCGACCGGTTCTGGGAGATGATCGACCGCCACAAGCTCTCGGCGTTCGGCGTCTCGCCGACCGCGATCCGCGCGCTCCGGAAACACGGCACCGAGTGGCTGGAGGGCCACGACCTCTCCTCGCTGCGCCTGCTTGGCTCGACGGGCGAGCCCTGGGACCCCGAGTCCTGGCAGTGGTTCCTCGACGAGGTCGGCGGCGGCGACACGCCGGTCATGAACATCTCCGGCGGCACGGAGATATTCGGCTGCTTCCTCCAGCCCTCCCCCGTGCACGCGCTCAAACCCGGCACGCTCGCCGCCCCCGCGCTCGGGATGGACGTCGACATCGTGAACAGACAGGGCGAGTCCGTCGCCGACGCGGGCGAGCGGGGCTACCTGGTCTGCAAGTCCTCGGCGCCCTCGATGACGAAGTCGCTGTGGAGCGGCGACGAACGGTACCTCGAGGAGTACTGGAGCACCTTCGAGGACATGTGGAACCACGGCGACTGGGCCCGGAAAGACGCCGACGGCTTCTGGTTCCTCGAGGGACGGGCCGACGACGTGCTCAACGTCGCCGGCCGGAAGGTCGGCCCCGCGGAGGTGGAAGGCGCGCTCATCGAGCACGAGGCCGTCAACGCCGCGGTCGCCGTCGGCGCGCCCGACGACACGACCGGGACCGCCGTCGTCACCTACGTCATCCTCAACGAGGGCTACGAACCCTCCGATGAGCTCCGCGAGCGGCTGCGCGACCAGGTCGGCGAGGAACTGGGCAAGCCGTTCCGGCCCCGCGAGGTACTCTTCGTCGACGAGTTCCCCGAGACCCAGAGCGGGAAGATCGTCCGCCGGATCATCCAGTCGGTGTACACCGGCGAGGAGGTCGGCGACCTCTCCAGCATCGACAACCCCGAGGCCATCGAGGAGATCGAGCGGGCGAGCTGACTCACTCGAGGGCGGCCCCGCAGGCCGGACAGAAGACCGCCCCCGGGTCGTGTGACTCGCCACACTCCGGGCAGACGTCGTCCGCGGTCGCGCCGGCCGCGTCACCGGCCCCGGCGGCGCCGCCGGCCGTCGCGTCTGTTCCGGCATCGGCCCGTTCGTCCCCCGAGTCGGCTCCGGGCGACAGCGGGTCTTCGTCGTCGTCGCCGTCGCCCGGGGGCGTGTAGACCCGGGTGTTGCTCACGTCGTCGGTCAGCTCCGGGTCCCCGGGACCGGTGTCGACGGTCGGCGAGTCCGATTCGTCCGAATCACGGACACCGTCCGTCTCAGTCGGGTCTGCCGTATCCGGGGACGTGTCCGGCGGGGAACTGGAGGATCCGGAGGAGGCTGACGGGGACGTCGACCCCGTTCCGGATCCCGACCCGGACGTAGACCCGGACCCCGTCGAGGGCCTCGACGGGGAGGAAGTAGAGGTGGAGCCGGAAGCCGGCCCACCGGCGCCAGTCCTGTCGGTGGTCGGGCGCGCGAAGTCCGGGTACCGCTGGCCGGTCCGGAGCTCCGACCGCGGGACGTCGGGCTCGCGGACCCGGTCGACCACGCCGGCGAGTGTCTGGACCAGCAGGTAGAGAACCGACAGTCCAACGGGGACAGTGACGGCGGCGGCGACCGCCGCGGGGAGCGTCGCGCCGGCGACGGTCACGCGCCCGTCGACGAGCCAGACCGCGCCGTCGACGCCGACGGCTCCGGCGACACCCTCGACGACGGACACGAGGTAGTCCCGGCGCCCGGCCAGAACCGCGCCCCCGGTGAGCAGGGCGACAGCGAGAGCCAGGAAGCTCAGTCCCGCGGCCGCCGCCAGCGCCCGCGGCGCGGACAGGGAGAAGACCCGGTAACCGTACGCGACGGTCCGCACGAGCACGAAGAGGGCAGCGAGGACGAGCACGGCGAAGACCGGCCACGGCGGCCCGGCGAGTGCGACGGTCGCCACGGCGGCCACCGCGAGGAGGACGACCGGCGGAGCCAGCAGCGCCGACGGGTGCCGGTAGCGGTACTGCTGTGCGATGTTGCCGCTCTCGTTCGTCAGCTGGCCGACCAGCAGCCGGGCCCCGACAGCCGCCGGGACCAGCACCCACGCCAGGAGCGCGACGGCGACCAGACCCGTCTTCGCGCCGGTCCAGGGCTCGGGCGACAGCGAGACGTTCAGCGCGTCCGCGCCGAAGGTGAGCGCGGCCCCCGAGAGGCCGACCCACAGCGCGTAGACGACGAGCGCGAGCAACCCGCCACCGAACAGTCGGGCCTCACCGGCGCCCGCGAGACGGAAGGAGGAGACGAGATCCTCGCGTCGTCCGGCCATATCAGGGGCGCCCGACGCGGAGCGTGACCACGCCGGAGAGGCCGAGTTCGTCGCCGGGGCCGATGGGCCGGCGGTCGCCTTTCTCCATGCGCTGGCCGTTCACGGCCGTCGGGTTGTCGCCGAGGTCGACGACGTAGAACTGGCCGTTCTCGCGGACGAAGCGGACGTGCTCGCGGTGGACGCGGACGGCCTCGTCCTCGTCGCCGTCGGTGTCGATGATGATCCGCCGGACCTGGCGGCCCACGGCGTCGCCGTCCGCGACGCGGACTTCGCGCCCGCGGGCGCTGAGCGTCAGCACCTCGGGTGCGGGCTCGGCGTCCCCGGCTCCCGACTCCCCGCCACTCTCCGCCGCGTCGTCGCCACCGGACCGGTGCGGCTCGAGGTGCTCGCCACAGGAGGCACAGTAGACGGCCCCCTCGTCGACTTCGGCGCCACACTCGGGGCACTCGGTCAGCGGCTCGGGTTCGGACCCGGTCTCGGTCAGGTCCGCGCCACAGGAGGCACAGAAGTTGTCGTCGGCCGCGACCTCCGCACCGCAGTCGGGACAGGCCTGCTGTTCCTCTTCGGCCTCGTCCTCCCGCGGAAGCTGGGAGACGTCGGCGCCACACTCGGGGCAGAAGCTGGCGTCGGCGGTCACCTCCGCGTCACACTCCGGACAGGCGAGCACCTCCGCGGAGTCGGTTTCTCCGGTATCGTCCTCGTCTTTTTCGGCGTCGGCCTCCGCAGCCTCGGCCGTCTCTGCCGTGTCGGCCTCTCCCGCGTCGGCCTCCGTTGCCTCCGCTGTGTCCGCCTCCGCAGTCCCCGCTACCCCTGACTCCGCGGGCTCCCCTTCCGGCCCAGGTGACCCCTCTGCTCCCTCCGCCTTCTCCGCTGTCCCGGCCGGGTCTGAGGCGGCCTCGCCCGCGACGCCGCTGTCGGCCTCCTCGCCCGCGACGCCGCTGTCGGCCTCCTCGCCCGCGACGCCGCTGTCGGCCTCCTCGCCCGCGACGCCGCTGTCGGCCTCCCCGTCCGCTCCCGTCGGCTCAGCGGGCTCTTCCGGCGACCCTTCCTCCTCCAGGGTAGGCGCCTCGTCCGAATCCGGTTCCTCTCTTAGGTCCGGTTCCTCGTCAGCGACCGCTTCCTCGTCCCCGGCGGGCTCGTCGTCCCCGCCCGGTTCGTCTTCCACAACTGGCTCGTCGTCGGCTGAGTCACCGCTTTCGTCGTCTTCGTCGGCGGCGTCTTCGGTGTCGGCCGCTTCGTCTGCGTCCGCGTCGGGGGCGTCCGGGTCCGCGCCGGCCAGCCCCTCATCGTCGCCGAGCAGCGGGCCGTCGGCTTCCGGTGAGTCATCGTCACCGAGGAGTCCGTCGTCGGACGAGCCTTCCTCCCCGAGTGGAGCGTCGTCGTCGAACGGGTCGTCGCCGAGGGGGCCACCCGCAGCCCCGTCGTCCGGCTCGTCCTGGCCCAGCGACCCGCTCTCGCCTGCCGGAGCCGCGTCCGCCCCGGCGAGAGGGGACTCCTCCTCGGACGGCCCGGATCCGCCCACGGGAGCGTCGCTCCCGTCGGCGTCGGGCGCGCCCTCGACATCGCCGCCGGCGTCGGCACTGTCTCCGTCGGCCCCGTCCTCGACAACCGGGTCGCCATCCTCGTCGCCCTCGTGTCGCCACTCCCCACAGTCGGGATTGGTGCACCAGCCGCCAGCGGCGGTTGGGTCGAACTGCTCTCCGCAAACCGGACACTCGACTGTCGAACCCGTGCCTTCGCTCATGCTGTGAGATGTTCGTAACCGACGCAAAAATCTGTCGCCCGTTTCAGATCTCGTCACCGGCGTGGAACAGCGTCAGCTCCTCGGCCTCGTAGATATTGATCAGCTCGTTGACAATCTCGTCGTAGGATTCGTCCTCTACCCGCAGCGAGTCGAGGCGCTGAACGGTGTCCTCGTCTATCTCGATCGTGGCCATACCCGGCGTTCGCCGGCGACGGATATAAGCCCAGCGGGGGCAGCGGGGGGATTCCCGGTGCCGGCGCGAGCGGCCGAACTCACACAGCCTACAGCCGGTCGAGAACCGCCGCCGTCACGTCCTCGGTGCCGGCGTCGCCGCCCAGGTCCGGGGTGTGTGGTCCCTCGGCGAGCGTCGCCTCCACGGCCTCACGCAGGCGAGCGGCCTCGTCGGGGTACTCGAGGTGCTCGAGCAGCATCGCCGCCGAGAACAGCATCGCTGCGGGATTGGCGACCCCCTGGCCGGCGATGTCGGGCGCGGAACCGTGGACCGGCTCGAACAGGGCGTTCTCGTGTCCGATGTTGGCGCTCGGCAGCAGGCCGAGCCCGCCGACCAGCCCGGCCGCCAGGTCCGAGAGCATGTCGCCAGCGAGGTTGGGACAGACCACAACGCCGTAGTCCTCGGGATGGATGATGAGGTGCATCGCCAGCGCGTCCATCAGGGCGGTGTCGTAGTCCGCATCCCGCTCTTCCGCGACCCGCTCTGCGGTCTCCAGAAAGAGCCCGTCGGTCTCGCGCATGACGTTTGCCTTGTGCGCGACCGTCACGTCGTCGTAGCCGTTGCGCTGCGCGTAGCGGAAGCCGTACTCCGCGATCTCCCGTGAGGCCTCCTCGGTGACGACGCGGGTCAGCGTCCGAACCCCCTCGGTGATCTCGGACTCGATCCCCGAGTAGACCCCCTCGGTGTTCTCCCGGATAAAGACCAGGTCGGTCTCGGGCTTCACGGCGTCCAGTCCCGGGTACGCCCGGGCCGGGCGGACGTTGGCGAACGAGCCGACGACCTCCCGCAGCGGGAGGATGACGTCGGCGGCCGTCTCGCCGACCGCGCCGAACAGCGTCGCGTCGGCCTCCTCGGCGACCGCCCGCGTCTCCGCGGGCAGGGCCTCGCCGGTCTCTTCCAGCGTGGCGTCGCCGGCCTCGGCGTGGACGAACTCCAGGTCGACGGGCAGCGCCTCCAGGACCTCGACGGCCGCCGGCGTCACTTCCCGCCCGATCCCGTCGCCCGGGATGACCGCGATCTCGTGAGTCATGCCCCGACCTGTGCCCGGCGGGCGCATGGGGGTTTCGGTCGCGCTGCCGGAGCGTTCTGCGGGCCGGGCGACCGGCACCCCGAAGGCGGACGACTGCCCGGGTCTGTGAGGATCGACCGTTAAGCATTAGCAGGGCACCTGCGAGAGTCAATCCATGGACGACATCTTCGTCGCGAGCCTGATGTCAAACGGCGTCGTCTCGGTGACCAGCGACACGCTCGTGGAGGACGCTGCCCAGCGACTCCGCGAGAAGGAGGTCGGGTCGCTGGTCGTCGTGGACGACGAGGGGCGGCTCGAGGGGATCCTGACGAGCACGGACTTCGTCGCGATCGTCGCCAAGAGCCGGCCGAAAGCCGACACGACTGTCGAGCGCTACATGACCGAGAAGGTTGTCACCGTCGGCCCCCAGGACCCGATCCGCGACGCCGCGGACGCGATGATAACCTACGGGATCAACCACCTCCCCGTCGTCGACGGCGACGACACCGTCATCGGGATGCTCTCCTCGACGGACCTCACCGCCTACCTCTCCGGCGTCCAGGAGCCCTCGCCCGCGTGAAGACGGTGCGCCGCGTTCCGGTCCCGCGGTCGGTCACCGGGGTCGGCCCCGGCGCGCGAACACCTCACACGGGGTCGGCGACGAACGTGACCGCCTCGACGGCGTCGGGCGGGACATCCTCGACGCCCGTGGTGTCGACTTCGACGACCACGTGTACGACCCCGCCGGGCTGGAGACCCTCGGCCGCGACGCTCGTGAGGTCGCGCTGGCGCGGGCCGCGGACCCCCGCGTCCACCCACGTCGGGAAGCCGAGCACGCCGGGCGCGGTGCCGTCGACGTCGACGGACAGGTCGACCGCCGTGTCGCCGTCGTTGACCACGAGGAAGGCCACGCGGTCGCCGGCACCCGGGTTCGGAAACCGCCCGTCGGCGGTCTCGCCGACGTAGGTCAGCGCGTTCATGTTGAGGTCCTCCAGGCGGAGCCCCCGGAGTGTGCCGCCGTCGTCGGCCAGGACGTGCTCGGAGTCGAGCACATCCGGGTCGTCGACCTCCAGGCGGATGCTCGTCTCGCCGCTCGGGGCCCCGCTCTCCTCCCGGTCGTCATCGCGGTCGCCGTCATCGCGGTCCTCGTCCCGGTCGTCGTCCGGGCTGTCTCCGTCGTCAGTCTCGTCGCGGTCCTCGTCTTCTCCGTCGTGATCGTCGCCGTCGTCCTCGCCGCCCGAACTCCCCTCGTCGTCCCCGGGGTCGTCGGGCTGCTGACCGTCGGAGTCGTCGCCCCCCTCGCCTTCCTGGTCCTGGAGGCCGACCGACGACTCGAAGCCCTCAGAAGAAGGCGTTCGGACGCCGACGGGAATCCAGTTCTCGGGGTTCCTCGCGTTCCCGACGCCGAATGCTCCGGAGCCGAGAAACGTCCCGCTACCCGTCAGGAGCGTGCCGGCACCGATGACGAAGTTCCGGCGGGACGTCATGAGGTCTCTTCACTCGCTGAAAAAGAGCGGTAAGGTCTTTGTTCTGACCTGCTTGAAGATGGTATGGCTGTGCTTGAAGCGACGAGAGGGCGAAATCCCGGTGCGCTCGCTGGCCTCAAGCAGGGCTTGAAAACCGGAAATATGCCGTGAAAACGCTTCAAGCAGGTCAATACAAAGTGGTTGGGGTTCTAAGGTACTCCTACCGCAACACAAGCGGAGATTACCACCAATGAAGCTCACAAGACGAAACGCGTTGATCGGACTTGGATCGCTGGTCGCAGGCAGCGGTGCGCTCGTGGGCACGGGCGCGTTCAGTAGTGTTGAGGCAGATCGGACTGTCTCTATCGGAACCACGGGCGATAACAGTGCTCTCCTCGGTTTCACTACTGGCCCGAACAGCTACAATGGAGTGAGTATCGACGGGGGTGGTAGTACCACTCCGACGATCAGTATTAACACGAATTCGCTCAACGACGAGGCGACTACCAGAT